>JAWLEB010000004.1:0-139173 GCA_041686375.1 Bacteroidales bacterium | reverse complement strand
TCAATTAATATTTTCTGATTGTTAATCATCCTTTTTATTTTGTCACTAATTTACAAAAAATGGCTGAAACTGAAACGATGTTCTCTTCTACAGATTGCCTGCAACATGAGCATAAAAACAATTGCTGTTTACATTTTATATAGCGGGGTATAACCACAATTGTTTTTATTCTTGTTATATAAATATAAATTTTTTTGTTGAAGAGTTTTATGATTTCAGGAAAGTTTTTGTCTTTTATATTAGAAAGAGTTTTTCAGATATTTGACCTCAATTCTTACCTCTATAGTAAATAAAAAAAGACAACTTTCAAAAATACGAGAAGTTGCCTTTTTAGGATGAGGTCGCGGGCGGATTCGAACCGCCGTAACCGGTTTTGCAGACCGGTGCCTAAGCCCCTCGGCCACGCGACCCTTTAATCGGAATGCAAAGATAAAAAAATCTTCCGATATCTAAAATGAACCTTTCAATATTATGAACCCAATGGATGCAAAAATTATTGCACGTGAGGTGCGAACTGTTTTTAAAGAGGGTATGACAAAACGGTATCCGGATCACCCGGTTTTAATGTTTCCCGGGTGGAATGTTCCAAAAACGCTGCCAGATGTCCCTGCATTGGTTTGTTAATCCCGCAAAACTTTAATACGTGCACTTCCGGTGAAAGATGTTAAAATACCCACAATATTTTTATCTTAGCGGGGATTGAAAAAGGCTAAAATCATTCAATATGATTCAACATACCGAAAAGAATATTCCCCTTTGGCGTTTTGAACATCTGCTGCAACATGAAGAAATCTCTCATTATGTGTCATCGAGAGAAGGGGGTGTTAGTGCGGGCAATTATGCCACGCTAAACCTGGGCTACACATCGGGAGACGTGCAGGAGTCTGTGGATGAAAACCGCAACAGGCTTGCAACTGCGCTGGGGATAACTGACAATAATCTTGTATTTCCGCAGCAGATACACAGCAGCAATATATATCTCATAAGCGACACAGAAAATATACAGGGTAAGATAAGAGAAACAGACGGGCTGCTCACTCAGAAGCCTGGTCTATACCTGTCAGTACTAACTGCCGATTGCGTCCCTGTAATTTTTTTCGACCCTGCCGTTAAAGCTATTGGAGTGGCTCATGCCGGATGGAGAGGAACAGTGCAGAACATTACCGGTAAAATGATAGACCGGTTTATGGAGGAGTTCAACAGCAACCCCGTCGATATCCTTGCGGGCATTGGGCCGTCTATCGGGCCGGAGGTCTATGAAGTAGGCACAAATGTTATAGAAGCTGTTCACAAACAATTCGGAGATAACGCAAAGTATCTGCTACGTGAAAAAGGGAGCGGGAAAGCTTACCTGGATTTATGGAAAGCCAACCGCATACAACTGGAAGGGAAGGGAGTTCCGGCAAACCATATAGAAACCGCAGCAATATGCACCTATACAAACTACATACAATTTTTCTCAGCACGCAGGTTAGGAATACAATGTGGCCGTTTTGGAGCAGGAATTATGCTAAAAACGGAATGAGCAATGAAGACATGCAGGCTAAGATGCCGCAGTAGTCACTCGATTGTCATCAAGTCGTTCTATCCGGCGTATGTTACTACCCACTTCTGGAATCAGGCATCAGCAAGCTTAAAAAAGTCTTTCCTTTTGGTCATGAGGATTGACACGCTTCAGGAGGTTTTCACTTACTGTTTCAAAGCCGGGCTTTTGCAGCAGGGCAAACATATTCTTTTTGTATGCTTCCACTCCGGGTTGATCAAAAGGATTCACCCCCAGTAAATTTCCGCTTATGGCGCAGGCTTTTTCAAAGAAATACAGTAACTGTCCGAGATTATACGCTGTTATTCTTGGTATTCCGAGTGTTATATTGGGCACACCACCATCCACATGGGCAAGACGGGTTCCGGATTCTGCCATAATGTTAATCTCATGAACGGGTTTTTCTGCCAGGTAATTTAACTGGTCAGTATCATCATCTCTTGATGGAACAGCCAAAATTTGATCCGTTGAATACAAGGAAAGTATAGTCTCAAAGATCATCTTATGCCCTTCCTGTATATACTGACCCATAGAGTGCAGATCAGTCGTAAACTCCACAGAGGATGGGAATATTCCTTTTCCGTCTTTCCCTTCACTTTCGCCGAAAAGTTGTCGCCACCACTCCTGGATATAATGAAATCTGGTTGAATAAGTACCAAACAGTTCAATTACTTTCCCCCGGGCATAAAGCTCATTACGAATGGCCGCATATTGGGACGCCATATTTTCTCCAAAAGGCACTTCAGAAGTGGTTACTTTTCGCATATTCTCTGCTCCCTCAATCATATCACGAAAATTGTGTCCTGCAAGGGCTATCGGAACTAATCCAACTGAAGTCAAGACTGAATATCTTCCTCCAATATTATCCGGTATACTAAAACTCGTATAACCCTCTTCATCAGCAAGTTTTCTTAATGCTCCTTTTTTCGCATCGGTGATCGCGATAATTCTTTTTGCGGCTTCTTCCTTTCCCATTTTTCTTTCCAGGTCCTGCTTCAACAGGCGGAAGGCAATTCCCGGTTCAGTAGTTGTCCCGGATTTTGAAATCACAACTACCCCGTAATCTTTATCCTGCAGCTCTTCCAGTAATTCATAATGATAGTCTTCATCGAGATTTTGACCAGCATAATATACCTCAGGATTATCCGTATACGCATTTTTAAAAATTGGTGAAAGGGCATGTATGACTGCCCTAGCGCCCAGATATGAACCTCCTATTCCAACAAGAACCACGGCTTCATAGTTTTCTTTAAACTGCCGGGCAGTATTTTCGATCTTGTCGAGAATTTCATTATCAATTTTTTCAGGTAGATCAATCCAGCCTAAAAATTCATCAGCTTTATCACTGTTTTTCTCCATTTTCTGAAGGATATCGCGGGTTTTTCCTGCATATTTATCTGACAGGTCAGTATCAATAAAAGATGCAGCATTATCAAGGTTAAGGGTAATTTGTGACATAGCTATTTTATTTAAGTTTTTTGGACAGCAGTTTAATCTCTATAGCAGGCGAAATTTTTTCATACAAAATATTATAAACAGCTTTTGTAATTGGAATGTCAGCCTTATAATATTCATTAATTTCTATGATGCTTTTGGTAGCATAGTATCCTTCCGCTATCATATTCATCTCTAACTGAGCCGATCGTACAGAATATCCTTTTCCTATCATATTGCCAAATGTTCTGTTTCTGCTGAATTGAGAATAAGCAGTTACCAACAGGTCGCCGAGATACACCGAATGATTCAGGTCTCTGGAAATAGGATGTGTAGCTTCTACAAACCTTTTTATTTCCTGCATTCCGTTGGCAATAAGCACAGCAAGAAAATTATCTCCGTAGCCCAACCCGTGGCATATACCGGCAGCCATAGCAAACACATTCTTCAATACGGCGGAATATTCGGTTCCATAAATATCATCTGTAACATTTGTATTTAAATAGTGAGTATGCATTTTTTTCGCCAGCATTGATGCTAATTTCTGATTTTTTGATGCCACGGTAAGGTAAGATAGCCGTTCAAGAGCTACCTCCTCAGCATGACAGGGGCCACTGATTACCACAAATTTATCCAGATCAATATTCCAGTAATTTACAAAATAATCTCCGATTATAAGATTATCATCCGGAATAATCCCCTTTACCGCAGAAATTACTACCTTATCAGCTAATTGCTCTTTCAGACCTTTAAATGCATCTTTTACGAAAGCTGCCGGGATCACAACAACCAAAATATCAGAGTCTCCAACTATAGTGTTGATATCATTATAATAGTCAACTCTGTTATTATTAATAGAAATGGAACTCAGATAATTTTTATTATGTCCGTATTTTTTCAGATGCTTAATATTATCTGTGTCACGTAAATACCAATTCACGTTTTCATTGTTATCCTGAAGTATCTTCACCAAAGCTGTTGCCCAGCTACCGCCTCCAAGAACTCCTATTTTCGTTTTTTGTGGCATAATGCTAATTTTTCTCCATGAGCCATTCTGTTACCTCCTCCAGGGAAGGATTTTCAAGTCCCAGCTTATGCTTTTTATTGATACCACAAAGTTGATTATGCAATTTACCTGGTTTTACCTCTAATAACTTATCAACTGTGGGGTATCCTGATTTTTTCACCACCGAAACCCATTCTTCAGGGATTCCCAACTCCTGAAATTTCTCATCCGGGTCATTCTGCATCTTTTGTTCAGGACGCATTTGTGGGAAAAATAAAATATCCTGTATGGAATGCGCATTTGTCATTATCATGGTAAGGCGATCAATACCGACTCCCAGTCCTGCTGTAGGCGGCATGCCAAATTCAATGGCTTTCAGAAAATCTTCATCCATCATCATAGCCTCCTCATCCCCCCGTTTACCGAGCACAAGCTGCTCCTTAAGCCTGTTTCTCTGGTCTAACGGGTCGTTAAGCTCAGAATATGCGTTACATATTTCTTTACCATTTACGATAGCTTCAAAACGCTCTACAAGTCCCTCTTTTGACCTGTGCATTTTTGCCAGTGGTGACATTTCCACAGGATAATCAGTAATGAAAGTAGGTTGTATCAATTGGGGTTCACATTTTTCGCCAAAGATTTCGTCAATAAGCTTCCCTTTGCCCATTGTCTCGTCAATTTCCACATCCAGTTTTCTGGCCGTCTCAAACAACTGTTTTTCGTCCATTTCCGATATGTCAACGCCGGTATATTCTTCAATCGCTTCAAACATGGTATAACGTTTCCATGGCCTTTTGAAGTCTACCATATTTTCTCCAACCTTCAGCCGGGTGGTTCCGTGCATATCCAGGGCAATCTTTTCTATCATTTCCTCTACGGTCTCCATCATCCAGTTATAGTCTTTATAGGCCACATACAATTCCATCTGGGTGAATTCAGGATTGTGGAACCTGTCCATGCCCTCATTGCGAAAATCTTTTGCGAATTCAAAAACACCCTCAAAACCTCCGACAATCAATCGCTTAAGATATAACTCATTTGCAATCCTCAGATAAAGGGTCTGGTCCAGTTTATTGTGATAAGTTTTAAAAGGCCTGGCTGCTGCGCCACCATAAATAGGCTGCAGAATAGGGGTTTCCACTTCAAGATAACCCCGGTTATTCATATATTCACGCATAGAATTCACCAGCCGGGTTCTTTGCATAAAACGCTCGCGACTGTCCTTATTTACAATTAAATCCAGGTATCGCTGTCTGTATCGTTGTTCCGGGTCTTTAAAAGCATCATATATTTTCCCGTCTTTCTCTTTGACAATAGGAAGCGGACGGAGAGATTTACTCAATACCTTAAATTTTGTAACATTAACGGAAGTTTCTCCTACCTTGGTTTTAAATACATTCCCTTCTACACCTATAATATCTCCAATATCCAGCAGCTTTTTGAAAACCTGGTTATACATTGTTTTGTCCTCATCCGGACATATATTATCGCGTTTCAGATAAATTTGAATACTACCTTTTTCGTCCTGAAGTTCAGCGAATGAAGCACTGCCCATAATCCGGCGGTTCATAATTCTTCCTGCAAGACGAACATCCTGGAAATTTTCTTTCTCCGGATCATAATTTTCTAATATCTTTCTTGTATTCGTATTAATCTCATACCCTTCAGCAGGATAAGGATCAATGTTTAACTTTCTGAGTTCTTCAAGTGCTTGTCTTCTTTGTCTCTCTTGTTCGCTAAATTCCATCAGCATAATTTTCTGTTTTAGATATAAAAGATTTTTTGCAAAGATAGAATTTTTAGGTCGGTTATGATTAACTGTCAAATGTTTAATTTATAAATAGATGAATATCAATAAATTACTTATGCTTTGTGTTAAATTTTTAACTACTGTGGTTTTCTTTAATCACATCACCTTTAAGGTTGCCGTACTCATCAAAAACGAACCTGTTGGTTAATAGTATTGTCATGACCACTGTAAGAATGGTGGAAACAAAAATGGTCAACATCAGCATTATCTGGTATTTGATGGCAATATTCGGGGATGCTCCCCCGAGGATCTGACCTGTCATCATTCCCGGGAGGGAGATTAAACCCATAATTGCAATGGTTGCAATGAGAGGATTAAAAGCAGTTCTTAAAGCTGCTCTCATAAATGGTCTTAATGCTTCATTCCGTGTGGCGCCATTGGCGAGATAAAAACGATGAAGATTTTTCTCTTTACTCAGTTTCATATAAAATGTATTCAATCCTAAAATATTTGTTCTCAGGCAATTGCCAAGCAGAATGCCACTGATTGGGATAAAATAACGTGATTCAAAAAGAAAATCCAGTCTTATGATAACCCCAATAAAGTAGAGGTCAACAAGAAACAAGCTTACTGAAAGAGAGATTAGCAATGGAACAAGAAAAAACCTTCTTTTTAGCGAAGCTCTTCTAATAATGGTGAAAGCTGCTACAAATATCATGATAATCCACCACGCAGAATTGATCCATGCATTGTTGTATTCGAAGAGTATTTCCAGGTAAAAACCAACAAGAATGAGCTGGAGAGTCATCCTGCCAATTGCCACCAGGCTGTCTTTGACCAAACCTGTGCGGTATACATAAAACACTATTACAGGAATGATTATCAGAAGAAATCCCAAAAACAAGTTAAAATAAGATATATCTAAAGTTTTATCCATGATTTTCAATGTTATATTGTTTATCAGAATGTTCTATCCACGTTTGATTATGCGAGGTTGCCAAAATTGTTACATGCTTTTGTTTAGTAATCCAATCCACAATTTTTCTGATGTTTCTTTCATCAAGACCGGTGGTTGGCTCATCAAGGATAACCAGTGGTTTTTGCAGTAAAAACACAGAAGCAAGCAGTATACGCTGCTTTTGTCCGCCAGACAATGAATCGGTATCTTTTTGGAGTACGTTTTGCTGCAGACCCAATTGAGAGAGAGTCTCTTTCACCTTATCCCTTTCCGGGGTAAATTTCTTATTTTGTTTGAACGTAAAAGGCTCAAAAATCACTGATTCTACCTTTTCATAAGGCATATTTAATTCCTGGGGAAGATAGGCCATCTTGCGCCTAATCAGCTGAATAGTATCCTTGCTAAGCTGCTGGCCATCAATTTCGATGCTTCCCTGTTGAAATGGGACAAATCCCATAAGGGAATTCAGCAAAGTAGTTTTGCCTGCTCCTGACTCTCCCGTAAAAACAACATTCTCTCCTTTACTTATATTAACACTAAAATCTTTCAAAACCGTTGTATCGCCATACCCAACCTTAAGGTTATTAATCTTTATCATGCTTGTCACTTAATTTTATTGTAATTTTGGACAAATATGTTCTCAATTTTACACCAAATTTATGACGAATTCATTAAATACAATAATTCATGCTTCGTAATATCATACTAGGAATCTATTTTTGGGTGCTGATGATTCTCTCCCTGGTAATTTTTATTCTGTATTACCTGTTAAGAATCTTTTCAATCAAATATTCATCCCTGTTTGTGATGAGATGTACAAAAATCTGGGCAGGGCATATCCTTGCAGTAGCAGGAATCAAAATCTATGTTAATGGATATGAAAATGTACCACAAGAAGACAATGTGTGTTTTGTGAGTAATCATCAGAGTTACCTTGACATACCTGTTATTTATGCAGTAATCCCCAAACAGGTTGGATTTGTTGCTAAAAAGGAGCTGGACAAAATTCCGTTACTTAATTTATGGATGCGGGCTCTGGGTTGTGTTCTGATAGACAGAAAAAAACCATCATCATCACTACAAAAAACCAGGAAACGCATTGATAAGGTAGAAAAAGGAAGACCCCTGGTAATATTTCCGGAAGGAACCCGGAGTAAAGACAATAGAGTAGGAAAATTTAAGACAGGAAGTATTCAGATTATGGCCGGGAAAAATATTAAGATAGTGCCTGTTACCATCATGAATACCCATAAACTACTCGAAAAAGACAATGCAGTTAGAAAAGGTGAAGTCTATGTTTACATTCACCCGCCCATGCAACATAAAAATAAAAACGGAAAGTCAATGGCAACAGACCTCGAACACATCGTCGGGAGTGTATTTAATGCCTGATAAATAAGATTCCAAACCCGACATTATTAAATTATCAGAGATTAAAAACAGATAAAAGCGTGTAAATTTTACAACAACTTTACCTTACATCAGATCTTGTGCTTACGTTTCCTCAAACGGCCAAGGCTTTCAAAGCCTCGTATACAAGAAATGCAGGCCAAACAATAGCCTTAAAAAGGCCAAGAACACCCAGCCATAAACTGGTAGCCTGAGATATAAAATAAATTGCTGCCCCGATAAAGCCTAAACCATAAATGGCTCCGGAATGTGGATTTTCTTTAATGTGCCTTGCCATAAAACTAATAAATTTACAGGTTCTAAAATAAAACATAAAGATAAAGTATAAATTATAAAGAAGCCAGTTTCATTGAACCTTTCTCTACCTGAAAACTTCAAGGTATGCAGAGAGTAAAAACAAATACAAATTTTTAGAAATCGAACAGATAATTAGGCTTTACCACAGACCCCGCCCTAAAGGACGGGGATATAAATAAAACTAATTTGTTAAAGTAGGACAAAATCAAAACAGTTTCTTAATTACCGGATCCAAATTTTATGGGGATATCAGGCGAGTATGCGTAGTGAATATACTTACAGAGATATTGATATGAAAAATCAAGGACAACTTAACATCGACAGATGGGATTTCTTGCCAACGCTTCACTTATCGTATAACTGTCCTGAAGGTAACCAGGTTATGGCAAGTTACACACGCCAGATACGCAGACCAAGAGGATGGGTCCTGGAACCGTTCATCACATGGTCGGATAATTATAATGTCAGAAGAGAGAATCCGAACCTTCTACCTGAATATATCGACTCTTATGAATTAGGATATCAAAAAGAGTTTAATGAAAAGCATTCTGTATCGGCGGAATTATACTATCATATCTCTGAAAATGAAATTAAGCGAGTAAGAAGTGTTTGGAGAGATAACATAATGCTGACTACCTTTGAAAATGTAGGAACTGAATATCGGTTAGGAACTGAATTAAGGCTTGCAACCCAACAAACAGAATGGTGGGAATCTGACCTGGTTGGAAATTTTTATGACTACAGGATTAAAGGCGAACTAAATAACAGGGAGTTTGACCGAGGTACATTCACATGGTCAGTGCGATGGAACAACATCTTTAATGTAGGAGAAAACACAAGAATTCAGCTTAATCCATCTTACGACAGCCATGAATTTGAAGCACAGGAAGTTGAAAAATCTGAATTCGAACTCGATGGAGCAATAACTCCTATTGTCATGCTTGACATAACATAGCAAATAAACAATTACAAGATATAACAGAAGAGGTGGCAGAGATGAAAGCTTAGATATGAAAAAAAATAAAAATTGTAAAAGATAATAAATAGGTTGTTTGGGATATGATAATGCGGGTAAACACAGAAGTTAGAAGTCTATATTTACCCGATTATTTATTCAGGAAGCATTTCGTCAGTGTGGGGAATATCATTCTGCTCCATATAGTTCAGAATTCTCTCCGCATGGTCTTTATCATCCCTGTTAAGCTGCTGGAAAACCCTATCTATTTCAACCGCTGGCTTTTTATCCATATATTCCTGAAAATGAATTTCCCCTGCTGATTTTTCAAGCTTATAGGCTATATTAAATGTAGATTCCTTTTTCATTGGTCTGTTTTCAAAGGATTTAATCAATCTGTTAAGCTGCTGATTTACTTTATGAACTTCCTCATATGTCCCTGCCAGCATTGACTCAGGGAAAAAATCAGTATCAAGAAAACTCTCTTTCCCGGCACGTAAAATAGCTGCATGGTTTTTCTCTTCCAAAACCAATTCTCTCCAAAAAATCTTATCTTCAGGATATAATTTGGCAAATCGTTCATACAACTCAGCCATATTATGCTCCAATTGTATCGACTCATCAATTAGCTTTTTCATCTTTTCATTCATATTATCAATTTTAAAATTATACAATGAAACCCTCATCCAATAACGTAGACAAAAGCCTATGCATACACCATGATGGTTCCATGGGTTGCAGAAGTAACTTACGTTGACTTTTGTAGCAATAAGTCTCAGAGCATGAAACTAATAATCTAACTTTATACGAATAAATCCGCTTAATCTCAATACTGAAATCCTATCAAATTCCAGTAACTGAGTTGCCATATCGATAAAAGCAAAGCTACCATTAATGCTGTATAATGAATTTTACCCCACCTGCTATATTTATTGGACGCCCATATTTTATAGTTAAAAAATACAATTAGAACAGTAGCAATTGTTCCTGCCAGTGAAAAAGAAAGAGCCACTTTAGCTGCATATGGTACACCAAAAACTATCTGGTTTGAATCGCTCATCACACCGCTAAAAATCACCAAAAAGGCTACAAACAGGAATGAAGCCAGCCACCCCGTAAATTTGTACCTGAATGGTAAATGACTGCTAATCGGTTTATTATACTCTTTTCGAATAAAATAAGCAAGCGGCCAATACAACAGGGTGATAATGTAAACTACCAATGAAAAAATGAAAATATTCCTGTGAAAACTCGTTTTCCCCGATAAAGCCACCTTTTCATAGGCTACTATAGGTTGTTGTCCTCTGAACATGTGGGTTATTTCTCCCTCTTCATCCTCTTTAAATTCTATAATTTTGGAATTCTTCTTGTTTACAAAAGTTAATGATCCTGCCGGAGAATAATATGAGGTCTTGTCTGCTTTTACTTTGAGGCTTCCATCCTCAGTGGCAGAAATCTTTGTGTCTCCATCAAGTGCCATTAACTTAGTTATACGATGATGTGGATACCTGTTTGCCCTGTAATCTCCTTCGAAACGCGAAAGGTTATCTTCTGTCATAGTATATTCAGGTTCTTCCGGTTCTATAGGAAAATATTCATCCATAAATTCTTCGAGGATCATGGAATAGGTGCCGCCCCCTCCCTGACTGTTAAAAGAAACAAAGAATCCTATTTGCTCTTCCGGTATAAAAGCAAACAGGCTATGAAACCAAAATGTATCACCCCCATGGCCTAAAACTTTCACATTATTATAACTCATATCCATCAATCCGTAGCACATGGGGTTAACATTTTCAGAATGCTGAAAAGCCGGGCTTTGCATCAAAGATACAGTGGCAGAATCCAAAATTCTACCGCCGTTGTAAGCACCACCATGCAAAAAAGCAAGCATAAAAACAGCCATATCCTCACCCGTAGATGATGCGCCACCAACAGGATATAGCGGAACATATTCAAAATATTTCTCTTTCAACTCTCCATCTTCAGAATTATAACCCTTTGATAAGTTTCCTTCAATATTCTCCGGGACAGGTTGCCTGAATGTTGTATTCTTCATACCAAGCGGTTCAAGAATATTTGCTTCTACATATTCATTAAATGCCATACCAGAAACTTCCTCAACAACAGAAGCAGCAATAGCTGTAGCATGATTTGAATAGGATGAAAAAATTCCGGGAGGGCGGACACGATGTGGCATTTGCTCGCCAAGTATTTCTCCTAATGGTTTCATTGCCGAAGTATCCTTTGCAAACAAACCCAGAATATACTCTTCAAAACCCGCAGAATGGGTCATGATATCTTTCAAAGTTATAGGTTCTTCATAGTTCCCTGGAACACTAAATTCTGATAAATAATTATTAACGTCTGTATCCAGCTCCAACCGTCCTTCTTCATAAAGTTGCATAATGGCTGTCCAGACAAAAAGCTTAGAGACTGACCCTATGCGAAAAAGGGTTTTATCAGGACTTACAGGACTGTCATCAGCAACATCAGCATATCCATAGCCTTTGGAGAAAAGCAAACTGTCGCCCTGAACAAAGGATACCGTTGCCCCTGCAATATTATTATTATCCAGATGTGCCGTTATCAAACCATCAAAATAGGATTGGAGTTCAGAAGTGTCGGTGTCAAAATTCCCAGCAAAGCAATTATGTCCAAGAAATATCAAAAAAAACAATAATTTTTTCATCTATCTATTTTTAAGAAATATTACATTAAATGGTGATGGTTAATTTTCTGTTATTCATTTTAAAATATAAAAGTACTAAATTTTAAGAAAAGGATAAACTCCACTTGATATGAATTAATATAATTATTAAATTGGATTTGCACAAAAGTAAAAAAATAGTCGCTGTGACTTGCACATTATATAATTACGGCAACAAAAATTATAGTTATTATGGAAAAAATCAATGTATACAATAAATTTCAGAAAGTAAAAGATTACTGGGATCCTAAAATAATAGGTGAATTAAACGACCAGCATGTCAAGCTTGTCAAGGTATTGGGAAAATTTATATGGCATAAGCACCAATACGAAGACGAGATGTTCCTTGTCTGGAAGGGAAACATGAAAATGGAGCTGGAAGATAAAACTCTGGAGCTTAGAGAAGGTGAGTTTGTTATTATTCCACGTGGCGTAAAACACAGAGCTATTGCCGATCATGAGGCTCAGCTGCTTTTGTTTGAACCGGCAACAACTATAAATACAGGAGACAAGGAGAGTAAATTTACCATCGAAGAACCCGATAAAATTTAATTTTGAGTCTACTTTATAGCAATATCAATTACCCACTATGATTTGCTGTAAAAGCCCATTGGTAAAATGTCCGGTTTTTGGATCTCCATATTTCTCATCTATCCCAAACATGATACTTGGATAATTCAGGATAGTATTCAAAAATCATTAAATTTGCAGAAACCTAAAACCACAGTGCAATGAAAAAACTGGTTGTCCTTACGGGTTCAGGTATAAGTGCGGAAAGCGGACTTAAAACTTTCCGTGATATGGGCGGTCTATGGGAACAATACGACGTTACAGAGGTTGCAAGCCCTGAAGCATGGGAGCGGGATCCGGAGCTTGTGCTCAGGTTTTACAATGAGCGCAGAAAGCAATTGTTAGAAGCAAAACCAAATGAGGGACACAAAGCATTGGTAGAGCTGGAAAACTATTTCGATGTTCAAATTATCACCCAAAATGTTGATGACCTGCACGAAAGAGCTGGAAGCAGCAAAGTTTTACATCTTCATGGAGAGATACGAAAAGCAAGAAGTACAGGCGACCCTGGTTTAGTTTACAATATCGAAGGAGCAGAACTCAATCTGGGTGATAAATGTGAAAAAGGGTATCAGTTACGTCCTCATGTTGTGTGGTTTGGCGAAGCGGTACCTGCGATCAGGGATGCTGTACAAATATCACAAACAGCAGAAATCTATGCAGTTATAGGAACTTCCCTGCAGGTATACCCTGCGGCAGGGCTGGTAGATTATGCCCCGCAGAATATTCCTGTTTATATAGTAGATCCGGGTTCGGCAATTACCGGTCGTCAGGATAAAATAATAACCATAAGAGAAAAAGCAAGCACAGGAGTTCCCAAATTAAAAGAAGAGCTCATCTCTAAATATTCCGACAAATGATCAAGCCCATAAAAGAACTTTTAGTTCATATAGGAAGATATATGATTTTAATGGGACGGGTTTTTGTTCCGCCTGAAAAACAGAGGATGTACTACCGGCAAACTTTGAAGGAAATAGAATTTCTCGGCATAAACTCAATGGGGATTGTAGCTATTATCTCAATCTTTATAGGTATGGTCATCACAATACAAACGTCTTATAATACTGACAGCCCCTTATATCCGACCTACCTGATAGGACTTACTGTAAGGGATATACTGCTTCTCGAATTTTCATCTACAATAGTAGCTTTAATTCTGGCCGGCAAAATTGGCTCTAATATTGCCTCCGAGCTGGGAACAATGAGAATAACAGAACAGATAGATGCCCTGGAAATTATGGGAGTGAATTCAGCAAGCTACCTCATCATGCCTAAAATTATTGCCGCTGTATTTTTTCTGCCATTCCTTACAATCATGAGTATATTTATAGGTCTGTTCGGCGGATGGCTGGGAGGAATATTAACAGGAGTCATAAGCTCAGAGGAATATCTCTATGGTATTCAGTATGCTTTTATTCCGTATTATGTAACTTATACTCTGATTAAAGCAGCTATTTTCGGATTTCTCATAACATCCGTTTCGGCATACCGGGGATATTATGCCTACGGAGGTGCACTGCAAGTAGGAAAAATGAGCACTCGCGCTGTTGTAGACAGCAGTATTATTGTCCTCATATTTAATTACATTTTAACTCAATTGCTGCTGACATGATTAAAGTTGAACACCTATACAAATCATTTAATAACGTTGAAATCCTGAATGATATTTCAGTAGAATTCGAGGAACGGACAACTAACCTGATAATCGGGCAAAGCGGCTCAGGAAAAACTGTACTCCTAAAATCAATAGTCGGTTTACTGGATGTGGAGGACGGACGAATATACTATGACGACATTATCTTTAATGAGCTGAATTTCAAAAAGAAAAAAGAAATCCGAAAAAATATCGGTATGGTATTCCAGGGAGGCGCACTATTCGATTCTGCTACTGTAGAGGAAAATGTAAAATACCCTCTTGAAATGTTTACAAATATGACGGAAAATGAAAAATTAAACAGGGTTAACGAGTGTCTTGAGCGGGTAAACATAAAAAATGCCAACCACCTTTACCCTGCCGAAATAAGTGGCGGGATGCAAAAAAGAGTTGCCATTGCCCGGGCAATTGCTCTGAACCCCAAATACCTGTTTTTTGATGAGCCAATATCGGGATTAGACCCACAATCTGCAATACGGATAGATAAATTAATCAAAAGCATCACAAAAGATTATAATACGACCACGATTATTAATACCCACGATATGAATTCAGTTATGGAAATCGGAGAAAAAATTATTTTTATCCATGAAGGACAAAAGTGGTGGGAAGGAACAAAAGAAGAAATCCTGAATGCAGATAACGAAGAACTCAACAGCTTTGTGTTTGCAACTACTCTGGCTAAAACGGTCAGGGACTTCAGAAAAGCAGGGAAAAGCTAACCAAGTTCATATATTCTTCTTAAACGTTCAGTATCATGAATTGTAATGTTCTTACCTTCAATGGTTATGATATTGTCTTTCCTGAATTCAGACAATATGCGGATAACATTTTCTGTGCTCATATCAATTAATTGGGCAATTTCTTTCCGGCTCACCGGAAGTTCGTATTCATTATGCCCGTATATATGCTCTGCAAAAAACAACAGGATATAGGCAATACGACCCCGCAATTGTTTTGTACTGATGCTTAAACGAGTATGAATCACATCATCGAAAACTTTGCTCATTTTTTCAATAAAATCCAGTGCAAAATCACCGTTTTCTTTAATAAGCTTTTTAATCAAAGACAAATCTACTTCGCAAATAATTGAATCTTCAACGGTGGTAATGGTATAGATATACTGTTGCGTTGAAAAGATACTTAACAAACCTATAAAATCGAGAGGCTTGGCAATACTGATAATGTGCTCTTTTTCATTTTTCTCGGTTTTCAAAAGCTTAACAAGTCCCTTCTGCAGATACAAAAATTTTTCTACTTTATCTCCTTCTCGATAAACAACTTCACCCTTTCCATAAAAATATTCCTTCCGGCTGTTATCTATTTCCTTCAATTGCTCATTTGTAAGCTTCTCAAAAGCCCATGAACGGTACACACAATTCTCACAACTCGTCTGCCTTATCTCTTCTTTCATTATTAATCATTTAGATTATATACCTTTATAGTCTGAGATTTATATTTCTTAACCTGTATTATTTTCTTCGCACAAAAACCAAACCCTGTCTTCTATCCTTAAAGCTCTCTTTTTCTGATAAACATAAACATTTTACCATTCAGCCACATTTATGATATTTATCATTTATGATATTTATTAGTTTTAATAATGTATCTAAATATTTAGATATACTTATCTTTGTTTAAAATCTTAATGTTAATAAAATAACAGATTAAAAATACATCAAAACCACAAAAATATGAAAAAAGTTGTCATTTTAGGTGCGGGTACAGGCGGAACAATTATGGCCAATAAACTCCGCAAAACGTTAGACAAGAACGAATGGGAAATCACAATCGTAGATAAAGACAAAACGCATTATTATCAGCCCGGATTGTTATTCATTCCGTTCGGCATTTATAACAAAGATGATGTTATAAAACCAAAGGCAGATTTTATACCTTCAGGAGTAAAATTACTGTTTAAAAGCATAGATAAGGTCGAACCGGAAAACAACCGTGTACTTCTTGAAGGAGGGCAGGTACTGAACTATGATTTCTTAATCATTGCAACAGGTACAAACATCGACATTAATGACACACCCGGTTTGAATGGTGAATTGTGGAGAAAACAGATATTTGATTTTTATACATTGGATGGTGCATTAGCACTTAGAGAGTTCTTCCGCGACTGGGAAGGTGGAAACCTTGTGGTCAATATAGCGGAACAACCCATTAAGTGCCCTGTTGCACCACTCGAGTTTTCATTCCTGGCGGATGCATATTTCACGGAAATCGGAATACGTGATAAGGTGAACATCAGCTTTGTAACCCCATTACCGGGCGCATTTACCAAACCTAAAGCATCAAAAAAGCTGGGAGAACTGCTTAAGGAAAAAAACATAAATGTTATCCCTGACTTTTATCTTGAATCAGTGGATAATGAAAAAAAAGTTATCAGGTCTTATGATGAGAAGGAAATCCCTTTTGACGTCCTGTCAATTATTCCTACAAATAAAGGCAGCGAAATGGCAGAACGTAGCGGCATGGGAGATGACCTGAATTTCATACCCACCGATAAATACACATTGCGCTCAAAAAATTATGAAAATATTTTTGTTCTGGGCGATGCATCAGACATTCCTACCTCAAAAGCCGGATCAGTTGTCCACTTTGCATCAGATGTGGTTTTTGATAACCTGCTTAGCGCAATGGAAGGCAGAGCATTAAGAGCAAAATTCGACGGACACTCCAATTGCTACATCGAAACAGGATTTGGCAAAGGATCCATTATCGATTTTAACTATGATACTGAGCCTCTCCCGGGAACATTCCCATTACCGGGAATCGGGCCGTTTGGTCTGCTAAAAAATACAAAGATGAACCACTACGGAAAAGTATTGTTCCGTTGGATATACTGGCATATTCTATTGAAAGGAAAAGAAATGCCTATTGAGTCTGAAATGACTATGGCCGGAAAAAAATTATAAAGATAAAAGACACACTTATGGCTGAAAACAATCAAAATATACAAACACAAATAGATGATATCAACAGGAAATTAGACCTGGTACTGGAACATGTCAATCAACAACGCCTCAAAAGAGAAATGATTGATGACCTGGTTGCTGATACATCTATTATAACAAAAGATGCCTGGGACTCCACAGTGAAAGAACTGGATAACCAGGGAATTGAGCTGGATATTGATGACATCAAACAATTGATATTCAAATTTCTGAAAAATATCAAAAACTTTACTGAAGTAATTGCAATGTTTGAAAGCATCAATGACCTGATGAAAGACGCAAGTCCTATCGTCAATGAAGTAGGTGTGGATATGATCCACAAGCTGCATGAATTTGAAGAAAAAGGATATTTCGAATTTTTAAAAGAAGCAGGAAATATAACTGATAAACTAATTACACACATCTCGCCTGAAGACTTGCGTAAAATTGCGGACAATATACCATATATAGCAGATACGCTAAAAAAACTATCCAATACGGATATGTTAAAAACTATGAACAACGCAGCAGATGTGTATCAGCAAATGGATGGCGAGAAGGTTGAAGAATACAGTCTTTGGAAAACCATGAGAACAATGAATTCAAAAGAGATGAAAAAAACAATGGGTTTCCTTATGACATTTATCAAAAAACTAAACCAGGAAAATCAACAACAAAAATCAACAAATCAATAATTTATAAATCTTAAAATTTACAATTATGGCACAAAAAACAATAGCGGGACAAACAGTAAATGTAGACGAAGAAGGATATCTAGAAGACTACAAGCAATGGAATGAAGATATCGCAAAAGAAATTGCCAAAGAAGAAGGCATAGAATTAACAGATAAACACTTTGAAGTGATTAAATATCTCAGAGAGCAATATGAAGCCGGCGCAAGCCTGACAATCAGGAAAGTTGGGAAATCAGGCATAACAGATATTAAAGAATTGTACAAACTATTTCCGGGCGGACCTTTAAAAAAGAGTTCCAGAATTGCCGGAATTCCCAAACCAACTTCTTGTGTATAATAAAAATTTAACAAAATGGAAAAAAAAGAAAAAGCAAACATAGATAAAGTATCCATAATATGCGCCAAAGGCAATCTTGAAGATGTTTATGCAGCATTGGTTCTTGCAAATGGTGCGGTTATGGAAGGTAAAGAAGTAAAACTCTTTTTTACATTCTTTGGCATGGATGCCATTATCAAGAAAAGGATGAACAAGCTCCAGACAGCAACAGTAGGTAATCCTGCTCTAAGAATGCCAAACGGATGGAGAATGCCAAAACTATTAGGCTTAATACCTGGTATACAGCCCATGGTATCGAAAATGATGAAAAAACAGATGGACGAGCTGGATGTCCCCCCTGTAGATGAATTTCTTGATATGATTACAGCAGGAGGTGGAGAGATATATGCATGTCAGCTTGCATTTGATATGTTTAAGCTCAAGAAAGAAAACCTGAGCGAACATGTTTCAGATATTCTTACAGTAGGTGAATTCTACGATAAGGCAGCAGGTGAAAATGCGCAAATCATTTTCACCTAAAACAGATTAAGTCCCTGACTGAAAAATAAAGGCGATTCCTGGAAATAGAATCGCCTTTATTAATATTTGCTCTATACAGATTAATAACTCTAAGCCTGGAAAAAACAACATGGTCATCCCCTTCTAATAAGCTCCACGTGAAACAAGAAACCCGGAGCGCGAACAAAAATCACTCATCCAGCTCTTCATAATCAATATATTCCCCTTCATCTTTTTTAAAGTGCTTTTTATTCTTTTTGCTAGTCCAGTTGATACTTACATCCCCTTCACGTTTGCTCCTTTGGTGACTTTCCCTGTATTGTTTGTTCATATTATCTCTGATATTTTTAAAATATCTACCTAAAAGATATCGTGAAATAAAACCAACAACAAAAACAATAAGTATAAAAAAGAAAAATATTTTTATCAAAGTGAGCATAATACTTAAAATTACATTAATATTACTACTAGAATTTTCTTTTAATACGAACAAAAATAATAATGTTTTATTACTCAAAACAAGTTATAAATAATTTATTTGGATTACATTTTATATTTTTGCACTGACCTTGTAAAGATCATTTTTTGAAGCATGATAAGATAATTTTCGCGGCTGGCAAGCCATTACAAAAAATGTGAATTTCAGCCAGGGTCTAAAAACAACCAAAACAATAATTGAATTATGGAAAAAGTAGTCAGCGGCATAAGATCAACCGGCAACCTGCATCTGGGAAATTATTTCGGCGCACTGAACAGTTTTGTCAAGATGCAACATGAGCATGAATGTTACTTTTTTATAGCCGATTACCATTCATTAACCACCTATCCTACACCAGAAGATCTTCACGGTAGTGTAAGGCATGTTCTTTCTGAATATCTGGCGGCAGGAATAGATCCGGAGGCAGCTACTTTATATATACAGAGCGAAATTCCCGAAATTCCAGAGTTATACCTTTTACTCAACATGAATGCCTATGTCGGTGAGTTGCAAAGAACCACTTCTTTCAAAGATAAAGTAAGAACTCAGCCAAATAATGTAAACGCCGGACTACTGACTTATCCTGTATTAATGGCTGCTGACATTATTATTCACCACGCATCTAAAGTTCCCGTTGGCAAGGATCAGGAACAAAACTTAGAAATGACCAGAAAATTTGTCCGGAGATTCAATACAATGTACAAAACCGAATACTTTCCCGAGCCTAAGCCATATAATTTCGGAGAAGCTTTGATTAAAATCCCGGGACTCGACGGTTCTGGCAAAATGGGCAAAACAGAGGGCAATGGCATTTACCTGGTTGAAGAGCCAAAATCAATACAAAAAAAAGTAATGAGAGCAGTAACTGACGCAGGGCCTACCGAGCCTAACCAGGAAATGTCTGAACCCATTAAAAATATCTTCACCATCATGGATGCTGTCTCCTCAAAAGAGACAGTCGGGTATTTCAAAGAACAATACAATACATGCAAAATTCGGTACGGAGACATGAAAAAGCAACTGGCACAGGATATAATAAACTTCACAGAACCTATAAGGGAACGCTTTAAATCAATTTACGCCGACGATGAATACCTCCGGAAAGTTTCCAAAAAGGGAACAGAAAAAGCTAGAGAAAGTGCATCAAAGACCCTTAAAGACGTGAGAAAAATTATAGGGTTCAAGCCATTTTAAAAAATCCAGTGAAGTAAAATAACCGGGAAACTATTCATAAACTTTTCCGTTATAGAATACCTTATTGGTGCTCACACCAACCATAAACCACACTACCCCCCATTTGGTATCAAAAAATCTGGGTGGCTCAAAGGAAAGCGTTTTCTTTTCTCCTTTGTGAAAAACCTTAAAATGATTTTGCTGATCGACATAGGCTAATGTATTGAAGTGTAATTTCATCTGCTCAGGAAAAAAATTTTCCAGTGTGTAAACTTCCTTATCATAGTAACATTTCAGGTAGCCTTGCTCCTTGTATACAATCAGGCTATCTTCCACATAGTATTCATCCGGAGTCATAGTCGATATTATATTACTTTCATTATTTTCATAAACGATAAAATCACCTGTATCATCAACATAAACAACACGGTTATCAGCAACTTCATAAGAATCTGGTTTAAAGTAATTCAATTGATGGATGGTTCCTTTATCATAAACATTAAAAGAAGACTCGTTTACATCATAATAGGCTACAATATTCTTATCTGTTTTATAGCTGGGGCGCCCCTGTGTTAACATCAAACGCTCCTTATTTCCATTATAAAAAATATTCAGATAACCATTCGGACTTTTGTAAGCCAAAATATTATCTCCAACCTGAAAATCACTCACCGGATCATTGGAAAGCGCATCTTCAATTTCATAAATTTCGCCCTTATCGTAAAGTTTGAAGATTTTATCCATTTGGTCATAAAAAGCCACCACTTCATTATCGACTTTGAAATAGTCAGCATCCATGGAAAGTTTGTTTTTTTCCATGTCATCGAAAACAAACATATGCTTATTGTAATGATATACCAACAGCGACTCTGTAATCACATAATCAGACACCACATTGGAGAGTTCAATTTCCTGACCGTTGGTATAAACCATTAGTGTGCCATTATGCTTTATATAGGCTACACCCCATTTCCCCGTTTTAAATGAACGAACCGGAAGATGTTCAAGCTGTCTGAAATTTCTCTTATCAAATACAATAAACTGCTCCCTGAAATTCAAAAAAGCTGTTAATCCCTGAGAATATGACTCTAATGAAACCAGAAATAAAAACAAAAATAAGAAGCCAGCTAAAGATTTAAACATATAATTATTGTTGATTTTCAATCATTTTTTCTCTCAGCGATTTAAACTCGGAGCCTTCCTCCCAGGCAGGGAAGATGGTATCATTAGCCAGTTTATAACCCAAATGAAACATGATCCGGGCGTCATCTCTTATCCCGCTTAAATCCCACGTGTCAGGATTGTATTCATCACTGGGTTTGTGATATCTGTTTTCAAGCCAGAACTTTTCTTTTTCTTTAGCCCATTCTTTACCGTGCTCCCTGGAGTCACAATTCCCCCTGGCAAATAATGCAGGCACACCTTTTTTTGCAAAAGCAAAATGGTCGGAACGATAATACATGCCTGTATGAGGGTTAGGGTCTGGATATACATACCGGTCATAGTCTTCTGCCAATTCTTCCAATAAATCATCCAGTTCCGATTGCCCGTGGCCGGTTACCATAATATCCTTATATCTTCCGTAAGGTAACATGAGATCATTATTAATGTTTGCCACTGTATTATGAAGCGGAAAAACAGGGCTGTTAACATAATGCTTTGAACCGATCAACCCTTGCTCTTCGGCAGTTGGAGCAAAAAACATAACTGAGCGCTTCGGTTTTTCATCAAGAGAAGTAAAAGCGTCTGCTATTTCCATCATCCATGCCAGTGATGTACCATTATCTACAGCGCCATTATAGATAGAGTCGTCTTCCAGAGAGGAGTCAACTCCAAAATGATCCCAGTGAGCAGAATAGATAATAACTTCATCGGCTCTCTCCGTCCCGGGAATGTAACCCATAACATTATAGGAATCGTTGAAAGTATGTTGGCTTTTCATCGAGAAAGACAATGAAGCATTCAGATCAACCGGTGTAAAATCATGATTGCGGGCTTGCTCTTTCAAATCTTCCAGTTCATAACCAAGTGTGGAAAACAATTCATCTGCCGCCTCATTGGTTAACCATCCTTCTACGGGACACCTCGACTGATAATTGTCATCCGGTTTGAGATATAGCTTTGGAACCACCGCTCCGTTTCGTGATACACTGAAAGGATATCCTGCCGGCCCGGTCTCATGAATAATAAGTATAGCCTCGGCACCTTGCCTTGCCGCTTCTTCATATTTATATGTCCATCTACCATAGTAGGTCATCGCATTGGCGTTGAACAGCTCTTCGTTATTTGTTCCATAACCCGGATCATTTACAAAAACAATGACGGTTTTTCCTCTTACATCAATATCTTCATAATCATTCCAATCATATTCAGGAGAATTGATACCAAAACCGGCAAAAACAACATCAGAGTTGTCAAGTGTAATTTTTTCATCAGTAAGCCAGCGGGTCGTAGCCACAAATTCATCTCTATAGCTTAGCGAAACATTTTTCCCAGGGGTATTAAAAATCATTTTCTCATCCGGATGCACAGAAACTTCAACCATAGGAACTTTTTGCAAGTAACGTCCGTTATTTGCCGGCTCAAGGCCCATTTTTTCAAATTCTTCGCTGAGATAATCAATGGTAATTTTTTCTCCTTCCGTGAAGGGTTTTCGCCCAAGAAAATCATCAGAACCCAAGGTTTTTACATACTTTTCGAGATCTTTTACTTTAATAGTTTCATTGGCCTGTTGAACAGGATCTTTTTTGGCACAGGCAGACAAAATTATCACTATAGCTGATGCTATGTAAATTATACTACTTTTTATCATTTTAGCAGTGGTTTTTCATTTGATAAAGATACTATTCAATTAGTTTAAAAATTTCGTCCAGTGGTTTCTTTTCCTTAGGTTTTACATCTTGTGCCGGTACACCCAGAGCAACAAAAGCAATCAAGTGGGCATTTTCTTTGACGCCAATAATCTCTTCCAAATCTTCTTTTGCAATCATAGGTGCACTCATCCAGCAGGCTCCATAGCCCATATCCACTGCCGCCAGTAAAATATTCTGGATAGCAGCTCCGGCACTTTGAATATCGGGATAATTACGCATAGCATTAATATCGTTATGTGATATTTTCACCCCTTTCTCCAGAATTGATTCATATTCATCCATGGCTAAGGCAATAACCGTCGGAGCGGATTCAAAAAAAGTGGAAAACCATTCCACCTGGGATTTTATATTACCCGAAGCTTTAGATTCATTTTCAGGAATTTCTTCTATTTTCTCTTTTATTTTATCTGCCATCTTCCCCATTAACTTATTGTTTGTAATGGCATAGAATGTCCATGGCTGGTAATTGTTGACACTTGGCGCCTGCCCTCCCATCTTAACCAATTCTTTCAGGTCTTCTGCTGGTATCGCGGTATCTTTAAAAGTTCGAATACTCGCTCTTTTCTTTATTGCTTCTTTTAATTCCATAGGTTTAAGTTTTATTGGGGGATAAATTATAAAATAGTTTTCTATATCTCAATAATTTATATATATTTTTTTTCAACACCAAACATTAAATACTTGTAAAAACAATTTATTGTTCTTAATTTAAAGCTATAAAAAAATAATTCAAAGATTATGAACTATTTTTATGTAACCGGTACCAGCAGAGGAATCGGTAAAGCAATTGCCGAGGAGCTTTTTAAAAGTAAAGACAATTATGTGTACGGAATGTCAAGGCATTCCACAATTGAAAAAAATCAATATGAGCATATAACAATTGATTTCAATGATTTAGAGCAAACAAAAAATTTTCAGTTTAAGCAGCACAATGATGCTGAAAAGATTGTTTTAGTTAATAATGCAGGAATGCTGGGTCATGTAACGCAGGTAGGCAATCTTGAAACAGACAAAATTATTCAATCATATAATATAAATTTAATTAGCCCTGCAATACTCACCAATAAATTCATTCATACTTATAAAGATAATCCTGCAGAAAAAATAATTGTTAATGTAAGCTCAGGTGCAGCACGACATACGATTCAATCATGGAGTACATATTGTTCCACGAAAGCAGGACTGGAAATGTATGCCCGTGTGATTATAGACGAGCAAAAAGAAAACGAAGATAATCCTGTTAAAGTATTTTCCATAGCTCCGGGCATAGTAGACACTGAAATGCAGGATGAAATAAGGGAGGTAGAACCGGAAAATTTCCCCGAGCTGGACAGGTTTATTCAGTTAAAAAAAGAAGGAAACCTAGAAGAGCCGGCAATTGTTGCACGTTATTTTGCCGATGTAATCAACAACCCTGACAAATTCAAAGATCCATTACTGGATTTGAGAGATTTGTAGATGTCAATTTTCTTTTGAATTTTGGACCAGACGGTTATTTTTCCTTTCTTTTTACTATCTTTCAAATGAAGAAATATAAAGCAATATCAAGTCAAGCAGAACACACAAAAGGGCACAAAAATACACAAAAACCTATATATAAAGCATGAGGGTTCCATGGGATGCAGAATGAACCTACGTTGACTTTTGTAGCAATAAGTCTCAGAGCATGAAACTAATAATCTAACTTTATCCAAATGAAAACCTCATCCAGTAACGTAGACAAAAAACGATGAATAGAATGCGGATCCATCTGTTGCCAAACACGGTAAAGGCGGATTTATTTTTCAAAATAATAACATAATACAACGATATTCAAATGAACAGAATAAGCGTAAGTTTTTCAGTAATTTTGTTACTTCTACTCAGTTCATGTAGTGAGAATGATGGAATTAATATTTTTACACTTCAGCAGGACAAACAATTTGGAGCTGATTTTGACCATGAAATTATGAGTAGTGGTGAATATAATGTACTTTCTGAATCTCAGTATTCCGATGCATATACACATCTTGAAAGAATACGAGATGATCTGCTTCAATCCAAAGAATTGAATCATGTTGATGATTTTATTTGGGAAGTAAGAATTATTAAGGATGATGATGTTTTGAATGCCTTTGCCGTACCGGGCGGATATATGTATTTTTATACAGGCCTCATTAAATACCTTGATAACGAGGCTCAGTTTGGCGGAGTTATGGCACATGAAATGGCTCATACCGATCGCCGCCATTCTACTAATCAAATGACGAAAGTTTATGGATTTCAGTTTCTGTTGGGACTAATTCTTGGGGAAGATCCGGAAGCGTGGGCAGAAATAGCAGCAGATCTGGCATTAGGTTTAGGAAACCTTAAATTTAGCCGCGATCATGAATACGAAGCTGATGAATATGCGGTGAAATATTCAGCAGACACAGACTTATACCCCAAAGGGGTGGCTGGATTTTTCGAGAAATTATATAAAGAAAGTAACAGTACAAGCCCACCGGAATTTCTCAGCACGCATCCGAATCCCGGAAACAGAATTGAAGCTATTGATGAGGTATGGAAGAATATTGGCTCTCCGCCGGGTGATAATTTTACGGAACGCTATAGTGATTTTCAAAACAGTTTACCCTAAAATCAATACATGATAGTATAAATCTTTCTTTTTTCGCCGGAAATATTTAACTAAAAAACCCTGAGAGAAACTCCTTCTTCTTGACCTTGTGGAAGTATTTGTTAAAATATATACTATCCAGTTTTTCTTTTATTTTCCCTTCCTCATGGGGAGTTCCTTTCAATAATTCCTCCACATTTTTGGTATTCAGTGTATTAAAAAAATCTCCGTAAATTTTAATATCTTTCATAACTCCTTTATCAACATTGATATGGAACTCGATATTTCCACCGGAGGTTTTTATCAGTTTCTCAAAATTATATTTAGGAGAAGAACCGAAGTTCCAATCCCACGTGCCGTATTTTTCTTCAACAAGCTGATGGATATTTGCCCTGTCTTCTTCTGTATATTCATAAAGCTCAGCATCCTTATTCGCCAGAATAATATAGTCCATAATACGGTCTCTGAATTCCAGAACATCCATTTTATCCTGAAGATGGTCCTCAATATTCGTTACTCTGCTCTTAGCAGATTTCACAGCTTTATCTTTAAATTTAAGCGGATTGATCTTCAACGCATTGGAAAGATCAGTCATCACAGACGAAAACAGCAGGGTTCCGTGATGAATCATCCTGTTACTGCCCACATGTTGAGCATTACCAGAAATTTTTTTGCCGTCAATAACAATATCGTTCCTTCCTTCAAAGTTGGCATCAAGTCCCATAGAACGTAAAACATCAATTATTGGTTTTGTGAATGTGCTGAAATCAACTTTGCTGATGTTTCTGTTCAAATTTTTTATAAAGGTAAAATTCAGATTACCAAGATCATGAAACACCGCGCCTCCTCCCGATAATCTTCTTATCACGTCAATATTGTTCTGTTTTACATAATCAAAATTGATTTCAGCAAGCGTATTCTGATGTATGCCCACAATAATAGAGGGTTTGTTTCGCCATAACATAAACATCTCATCACTGAAGTTTTTTAAGGCATATTCTTCAGCAGCAAGATTAAAATAGGGATTGGTATCTGAATTTTTTATACAGAGCATACATTGTTTTTTTAAAAAATTTTAAACTTGTCGTTTTCTCACTGTTCTAAAAAATATCCAACATCCAACTAAATAACTTCGTTCAAATGAAAACAAAATTATCCCTGGAATGTTTGCCTAAGATAACGATTCCCGGTCAATAAGTAAAGTCTGAATACGAACCATCCAAGTAGAAAACCGAGCAATGCTCCACCTAAAATATCCAGGGGATAGTGAACACCCAGATAAATACGGCTATAGGAAACTATTGCTGCCCAACAAAAAATAAACCAGCTAAAATACCTGTTTTTGAACAACTGCGATGTAAAAGCGGCAAAAGCAAAAGTATTTGCAGCATGAGAAGAAACAAAACCGAATTTCCCTCCTTTGTAACCTTTCACATGATGTATCATTCCTTCCAGACTAGGATTATGAGAAGGCCTAAACCTTTCAAAAACTTCCTTAAAACCTTTCACAGAAATCTGATCTGCAAGAGTTATAGTCAAAGCGATAAACAATATGGTCACAACAGCATTCCATTTATATTTCCATGCCATAACTAATATTAAAATGCCATAGAAAGGATACCAGAATTCCTTATCACTTATCCACCACATCACCGTATCCCAGAAAGAGGAATTAAGGCCGTTCAAAAACAAAAATAATTTCGTATCCAGTTCAATGATAATGTCTAACATAATAATTGATTATTTTTGAAGCTCTTCCCAAATGACATCTTTAATTTTGTTCAAACCGTATTGCGTGACTGAAGATATGAAAATATGAGGTATTCCCGGCAAATCCTTTTCAATTAGCTCCATCAGTTCTTTGTCTAACATATCCGATTTTGTAATAGCAAGAATTCGCCTCTTATCCAGCAACTCAGGATTGTATTGTTTAAGTTCATTCAGTAAAGTTTTGTATTCTGATTGTATATTCTGGCTATCAGCAGGAATCATAAAAAGCAGCAGTACATTTCTTTCAATATGTCTGAGAAACCTGAGTCCCAAACCCTTGCCTTTGTGCGCGTTTTCTATAATACCGGGGATATCAGCAATAACAAATGATTTCATATCTCTGTAATTCACCATTCCGAGATTTGGTTCCATTGTGGTGAAAGGATAATCCGCAATTTTGGGTTTTGCTGCTGACATTACAGATAGAAAAGTAGACTTACCTGCATTGGGATACCCCACGAGTCCAACATCTGCAAGCAATTTCAACTCCAGAATGTACCACCCTTCATTCCCGGCTCCCCCTGGTTGAGCAAAGCGCGGAGTTTGATTCGTAGATGTTTTAAAGTTTGCATTTCCTAAACCTCCTGTGCCTCCAGGTATGAGTATCTTTTCTTCTCCATCTTCTGTAATTTCAAATTTTTTCTTTCCTGACTCAGCCTCTTTGGCAACAGTTCCCAACGGTACTTCTACAATTCTGTCATTCCCGCTTGTACCAGTACTTCTGGAGCCACCCCCCTGTTCTCCGTTTTCTGCAAAAATATGCTTGTTATATTTCAAATGTAAGAGCGTCCATAATTGCTTATTTCCTTTTAGTATGATATGGCCGCCTCTTCCGCCATCACCCCCGTCGGGTCCCCCTTTAGGCACAAACTTTTCCCTTCGGAAATGGACAGAACCGGCTCCTCCTTTACCGGAACGAAGATATATCTTAACATAATCCACAAAATTCGACTGAGCCATACTATTCTTCGTTATTTTTATTACTAAACTGCTTTATAGATATCTTTGAAATTTCTGCCTAATCCATCATAGTCAAGGCCATAGCCAACAATAAATTCATTGGGTATACGCATTCCAACATAATCCAGATTAACCTTTTCCTGACAAGCCTCTGGCTTAAATAACAGTGTAGCAACCCTTAATGTTTTCGGGTCATAACTCTTTACTTGCTTAATCAGTTTGTTAATGGTAAGGCCTGTATCAACAATATCCTCTACTATAATCACATTCCTGCCGCTAAGGTTTTCATTCAGACCGATCAGTTGCTTCACATCTCCGGTGGAGTTTGTTCCCTGGTAAGACGCTAATTTAACAAAAGAAACCTCACAATCTATTGAGATTTCTTTAAACAGATCAGACAAAAACATGAATGCACCATTCAAAATGCCCAAAAATAAGGGCATACTTTCTTCTGCCAGATCTTTATGCATTTGGTCTGCTATCTGCTTTATAGCCGATTGAATCTTATTTTCGGGGATCGAAAGCTCAAATTCTTTGTCTTTTAACTTAATTCTTTCCATGTAACAATTTTTATTTTAATTTTGATCCAAATTGCAAATTAAGGATATATTTTTAAAACATAAAAAACAAAAACACAGTATGGAGCCAAAAGTAAGTATAATAATGGGCAGCACCTCTGATTTATCAGTGATGGAGAACGCTGCAAAAATTTTGGATGAATTTAAAATTCCGTTTGAACTGAATGCTTTATCCGCCCACCGAACCCCGGACAAAGCTATGGATTTTGCCAAAAATGCCCGTTCTCGGGGCATTAAGGTTATTATAGCAGGCGCCGGCGGTGCTGCACACCTACCCGGTGTCATAGCTTCACTTACTCCGTTGCCGGTTATTGGTGTACCCATCAAGGCATCTATTTCGATAGACGGGTGGGATTCTATTTTATCCATCCTACAAATGCCTCCGGGTATTCCCGTAGCAACCGTTGGTCTTGACGCTGCAAGAAATGCAGGAATTCTGGCTACACAGATCCTGGCGCTCAGCGATGAAAAAGTTATGAACACAATGGATAATTTTAAAGCCGGACTAGCACAGAAGATAATCAGAGCAAACGAGGAACTTTCAACGGTGAAATTCAAATATAAGACCAATTAGTTTTTAAGAAACTGAATGCTTGTGTTATAGCAGCAATGGCCTATCCCTGTATTGACAAATACGGGGATAACGTTTTATCTCTAAGTTCAAAAATGAAATGTACATGATAAAATAATCATTACTATTATAAAAGAAGAGGATTATTTATGATGGTAACTTCTATCCCTATGGTAGCAATAGCTCCTCCGACGGAGAAGCATTTGACAAATAAACAATAATTAAAATTCAAAAACTATGACCTGGACAATTTTGATAATGGGCTTTTTATTTGGTATCCTGTTGCAATATGCCAAACTGAATAAATACAATACCATCTCAGGTATGGCAATTCTGGAAGATTTTACTGTAGCAAAAACAATCGCCACTGCCATAGGTATAGGGGCAATTCTCATAAGCATTGAAACAGGCTTAGGACTTGCATCCTACCATATCAAACCGTTTATGGTTGAACATGTTATCTTTGGAGGGATAATTTTCGGTATAGGAATGGCTGTCCTTGGATATTGTCCCGGAACCTTGCCCATATCATTTGGTCAAGGTTCACTGGATGCGTTATTTGGAATTTTAGGCGGATTTTTAGGTGGTTTCATCCATACAATCATCAGTCCGGGTATTAATCAAATATTTAAAACGAACCTTGGTAAGATTTCCCTGTTTTCTGCTATTGGCAGCTATTCTGTCTTATTTTATGCACTGGTAATTATAATCGGTGCCTTTTTTGTGGCAGTCTCTTTCTGGCTCAATAAGATTGAAAAGAAGAAAGATATGAAATGGTTTTATACCGGTCTGGGAATCGCCATATTAGCGTGCTTTGTATTCGCTTCTTCCATAACAGACAGGGTTATAGGCGTTTCATCATTTTATTCCAAATTTGGCAATACATTGACGGGCAATACCCAAAACAATCATTTTACTTTACAATCGATTAGCCAGGGAGACTGGCATATGAATTTTATACTGGGAGCATTTATATCAGGACTTGTGATTTCCTTGCTAAGGAAAGAGTTTAAATTTCAGGTGGTTTATGAAAACTGGGCCAGATTTAAAGGCAGCTCCCTAATAAGAAGGTTAATCTGGTCATTTTCAGGAGGTTTCTTGCTATTATTTGGTGCAAAATTGGCAAAAGGTTGTACCAGCGGACATGTCATCTCCGGAGGCATGCAGCTTGCAGCCAGCAGCATGGTTTTTGCTGCTTTTGTTTTTGCCAGTTTCCTGCTCACAGGAAAAATTTTTTACAAAAAAAAGTAGGGCTGTTTTGAGGCAACGTCCTGCCTCTTTCTCCAATAGTGCGAGCCTTAGGAGACTCCTTTTTATACTGCGCCTTAATACCAGGCTGGTTAAGGCTGAAATATCTGGAAAAAATATACTTGTTATAAATATAAATTAACTTCAGATTAATCTATTCTCTCCGACCCATAAATTCATTGGCCTTTTTGAGCTTTTCCAAATCTCCAATATCAAACCAATATGAATCATCATCGAGAAAGGCATAAACAGAATGGCTTTTGATAACTTCCAGGTAAAAATCAATGATTGAAAACTTATCTTTATGAGGAAATAAAGGTATAATCTCAGGACTTAAGACATGTATTCCACTGAATGCATAACGCTCATAGCTGTCTGCCTTCAATATCATTTTTTTAGACTTTTTCCGGGTGTCTTCCCATCCTGTTAGTTTATCATCATTATCAATCAACAGATATCTTGAAGAATTCCGGCGACGAACCACAACAGAGGCTAATCCATAGTGGATATTATGAAAATTTATCAGGGCATTAAGATTCAAATTACTTAGGATATCGACATTGTAAACAAGAAAGGGTTCATCATCAAAAAACCATGAAGCCTTTTTCAATCCACCGCCTGTATCCAGCAAATCTTTTTCTTCGGAGAAGATGATATTTACATCCGTATTGATATTCTCTTCCACGAAGTTTTTGATTTGTTCAGGAAAGTGATGCAGATTAATAATGATATCTTTACATCCATATCCACTCAGATGTTCAAGTGCATGTTCCAGCATAGTTTTACCGCCCACCTTTACCATTGCTTTTGGCTTCTCATAAGTGACAGGTCTAAGCCTGCTTCCGATACCCGCCGCAAAAATCATTGCCTTCATCTGCTTACCTTTTATTTCTTTCTAAAATTGTGTTAAATCCAGATGGTTGCATTCCACAATAATCTTTTCATCATATTTTTCCTTCAGGGCTGCTGCAAGCTGTTCTGCACAATAAACTGAACGATGTTGTCCGCCTGTACATCCAAAGTTAATCATCAAATTACTAAAGTTTCTAGTCATATAGTTTGAAATATTAACCTCAACAATTGCAAGTATATATTTCAGAAACTCATGGCTCCTTGAATTTTTTTCCATAAAATCAATTACTTCCTGGTCTTTCCCGGTTAGAAATGCATATCTTACATATCTCCCCGGGTTTTCCAGCCCTCTGCAATCAAAAACAAAACCACCTCCATTGCCTTCAGGATCATAAGGCATCCCTCTTTTATACGAGAAACTATTCACAAACACCTTAAGTTTATTGCTGGATTCCATAATTATTAAGTTTAGTATGTTTCAAAATATTAATCACCTTATCCAAGTGTGGGAGATCGGAAAGCATATCAACCTTTTCTGAGAGTGTGTTCAAATTATTCAAAGCAAAAGGAATACTCCGGATGAAATGACTTTTCTGTTCTTTCAGGCCCCTCAAACCATAAGCTCCCAAAGTCTGTAGTACCCTGACAAGAGCAATGGTATAATAGTGACACAAAAATTCCTCCCGCAATGTTGGCGTAAACATTCTTATTATCTGAACATAATACTCGAGAATTTCTTCTCTTACTTTTTCCGGAATCCCTGCCCGTGCCTGAAATAATAGCGATGCCAGATCATACTGCATTGGTCCCTTTCTGCCTCCCTGGTAGTCAATAAAATAATACTTATCCTGATAGATCATGATATTTCTTGACTGAAAATCTCGATACATAAAAAAAATTTTGTCTGCACTATCCACAAAATCAGCCAATTTTTGAAAATCTTTTTTCAGTTCAATTTTCGGGTAATTCAACTTTACCTGATCCAGAAATTCCCTTCTGAAATATTCCAAGTCAAAAAATACTGCAGACTTATCAAACTCACTGCCCGCATAACATTTGGAAAAATCAAACTTCTTGCCAGCAACAACCTGGATACGTGCCAGTTCGCTAACTACTTTCTTAAACATGCTTTTTAAAAGCTCTTCTTTATCATGCACATCATCCATCCCAGTAATAACCGAAAATAATGTCTGATCACCCAAATCTTTCAGCAGCATAACATTCTCATCAAGGTTTGTCAAATAAACAACAGGAACTGGTATATTTTCAGCTAAAAAAAAATTTGTCATATACAGAAAAGTCTCATTTTCCTCCTTGTCAGAATTATAAACCCCAATAGCGCTAAACCGCTGACTGACAACTCTATAATAATTCCTGTTTGAGCCGCCATAAGGCAATAGATCAATATAATCCGGTTTTTCGCCGAAGTAATGAAAGTATAGTTTTTTTAACGCTCTAATAATATTATCTCTCAATTTTTTAGTGTAGTTTTTTCGCAAATTTAGGAATATCTGTTAAATTTAAAGCTCAAAAGCAAAAGTTAATTCATAAATTCAAATAATCAAATCAATCTAACGCTTATGAAAAGGGTACATCAAGTTTACATGCTGTTCATGCTTATATTTTCCCTGGTACTGACAGGATTCAGCCAGAATGATAAGCAGATTACCTTAGAAGACATCTATAAAGATGGAATCTTCAATGCCAAATCAGTTCACGGACTACGCTCTATGAAAGATGGAGTTCATTACACAACAATAGAAAACGGAAAGCACCTGGTAAAATTTAACTACAAAACAGGTGAAGTGAAAGATACATTGTTCAATGCTGAAAACCATGACGATATCTCCGGTTTTTTCACTTATGTTTTCAGCGATGATGAAAGCAAGCTCCTGATAGCTACCGATCGCAATCAAATATATCGTCATTCCTTTACAGCGCAATACTATGTGTATGACAGAGAGCAAGAAACCTTAGAGCAACTCAGCGAAAACGGAGCTCAAAGGCTGGCCACCTTTTCTCCTGATGCATCAAAAATTGGCTTTGTAAGAAAAAATAATCTATTCTATAAAGATCTTGAATCCGGAGCAGAAATTCAAGTAACAGATGACGGGAAACACAACCACATTATTAATGGAACTACAGACTGGGTATATGAAGAAGAATTTGCTTTTACCCAGGGTTTCCACTGGTCACCTAACAGCGACAAAATCGCGTTCTATAAATTTGACGAAAGCAGGGTTAAAGAATTTCACATGAATATGTTTAAAAATCAGCTTTATCCTGAGGACTATACTTTTAAATATCCCAAAGCAGGAGAAAAGAACGCCATTGTAGATATTTTTGTGTACGAATTGGGAAAGGAAACCACAAAAGAAATGAATACGGGCGAAGAAACTGACCAATATATTCCCCGCATCAAATGGACAAAAGACAACAACACACTTAGCATGATTCGAATGAACAGGCTGCAAAATCATGTTGAAATACTATTTGCTGACGCAACCAACGGAAAAACAGAAGTAATTTATGATGAAAAAAATGAACACTACATTTCCGAAATCAATGACAACTATCCTGTCTTTTTAGATGACGGAGAACATTTTATCCTATACAGTGAAAAAAGCGGGCACAACCATCTTTATCTTTATGACACAGAAGGCAATTTACAAAATCAAATAACAGGAGGTGACTGGAGTGTCACAGACATACTGGGAGTGGACGAAGATGAACAGCAAGTATACTACAGTTCTACTGAAGTGTCTCCCCTGCAACGTCATACCTATTCGATTGGATTAGATGGAAAAAATAAAACACAAATCACAGAAAAAAAGGGATGGAATCGTGTTGATTTTAGCAATGGATTTAAATATTTCATCAATTATCACTCCGATGCCAATACGCCTACTGAAATAACATTACATAATGAAGAAGGTGAAGAAATAAGAATGCTGGAAAATAATGATGAACTCAAGGAAAAAGCAGAAGAATATGGATTTGTAGAAAAGGAGTTTATGAAAATAAAAACCCCTTCCAGCAAGTGGGACTTGAATGGATATATAATGAAACCAAACGATTTTGACCCGGATAAGGAGTATCCGTTGTTCATGTTTCAATACAGTGGTCCGGGTTCTCAACAAGTTACTGAACGATGGGACAGATACCATGCATGGTTTACAATGCTCACCCAAAAAGGATATGTGGTAGCAGTTGTGGATGGCCGCGGAACAGGAGCCAGAGGAGAAAAATTCAAGAAAATGACCTACGGTGAATTAGGGAAATACGAAACAGTTGACCAGATAGAAGCTGCTCAATACCTAGGTGACTTGCCATATATTGATGAAGACAGGACAGGAATTTACGGCTGGAGTTATGGAGGATTTATGGCTGCCAACTGCCTTTTCCAGGGCAATGATGTGTTTTCCATGGCAATTTCTGTGGCCCCGGTTACCAACTGGAGGTATTATGACACCATTTATACTGAACGATACATGGGATTGCCACAGGACAATGCTGAAGGATATGATGACAATTCTCCCATTAATCATGTGGACAAAATGAAGGGAGCATTTCTGTTAGTCCATGGCACCGGTGATGATAATGTTCATTTTCAGAATTCCATTGAACTTTCAGAAAAACTGGTACAGGCCAATAAACAGTTTGATCAGCAGTTCTATCCGGATAAAAATCATGGAATACATGGAGGAAATACGTCCGTACATCTATTTACAAAAATGACCAACTTTATCGAAGAAAATTTATAGTTTACATAAGAGGCTCTAACTCATAAAACAATTCTGCAAGAGGCATCCAACAATATTTCAACGGATGCCTTTTCTTTTTCTGTCTCTAAGATTAAAAACAATGGAAAGCACGAGTGCAATGAAAAAACCCACAGCTGTTGCCAAATCAACTATGTCAGCCTGTACTTTCAATCCAATAAGCCGCTCCACCAGGTATTGAATATACGAAGAAGGAAGATCATAATGCCCAAGCTCATGCAAAACCTGAAAATGCCAGTCCGTTAAGGGACAATAGCCAATACCATAGAACAAACCAAGAATAAACCAGGAAGCCCCTGTCAGACTTAAAGTAATCAGGTTTATTTTCCTGGTTTTCTTCCATATCCATCCTAAAAAATTAAAAAGGGTAAGGACGGTATGAAAAACCAGAAAAAAAATATCGGCAGTTTTCAAAAGCCATTCCATATATTACAGACAAATTAAAAAGCTACTTACTATAATTTCCCTAACAATTGACTGGCGATTATCAAAAGTACAAGAGCAAAAGGATACACCGTAGCATAAGCTACTTGTGGAGCATTGCTGTCTGTCATTGGTTCAACAGCACTAAGCGCAGGGGTGCTGGTCATACTTCCTGTTAAAGCCCCTATCAGTGTTAAAAAATTAATTTTAAAAAAATAAAACCCGATGCTTATAGAAAGAATCATAGGAACCAAGGTAATTATAAGGCCTGAAATTAAGAATTTAATACCGCTTTCCTGGATTGTTGCAACCAAATGCTCTCCGGCGCTGGTTCCAACGGCTGCCAGGAAAAATACCAAACCCAGTTTACGTAAAAACTGATTGGTGGTCCCTGAAACATTCCAGACAATATTTCCTGTTTTTCCGATCTTACTTAATACAAGAGCAGAAATCAAAACACCGCCAGTCAATCCCAGTTTAAACTCAATTCCACCAGCCAAAGGAATGGTTAGTTCACCTAATATAATTCCTATCAGTATTCCCAGGGCAATAGGCAAAAAGTTCAATTCATCCATCTTTTTGCGGCTATCTCCAAAAAGCTTCCCAAGCTCCTTCACATTATCTTCGGGCAGGGTTACAGCAATTTTATCTCCAAACCTCAATTTGCTATTAGCCCTTGGTATAATATCAATTCCACTTCTTCGTATCCCTGTTGCTGTAGCATTATACTGTACCAATAATCCCAATTCTTTTAAAGATTTATTAATAACATATTTATTGGTTACCAGAAATTTTCTGACTACCAGCCTGCTTTTTAGCGGGATTTCTACCTCTATTTCTTTACCAATAATATATTTTAGCTGGTTCAGATCTTCAGCAGTACCAACAGCCCTTAAAATATCACCTTTATGCAAAACAGTTGAACCATCAGCCTGCAATACTTCTCCATCCTTGATGACCCGGGAAATATTCGTATTTGTCATGGATCGGAGATGCAGATCGTTCAAAGTGTTACCAAAAATTCTGGGGTTTTCAACAAGGTAATTCTTTGTTATCAAGTCAGGATGGTCAGATTGAATTTCTCTCTGATACTTCTCTTCTTCCTCTTTGATATTCACTTTAAAAATCTTTGGAGACAATCGGGCAAAAAGAATAACCCCAATCACACCAAAAGGATATGCAATACCAAAGCCTATGGAAGACATCGAAGACTGTGTGCTCTCAATCGCAGCCGCCAAACCTGAAGTACTTGTCAGGGCTCCGGTAAATAGTCCAACAGCCAGGCGAGAATGAATATCCCAAATGTATGACAATAGTACAGTTAGCAGGCTCGCAATTATAATGATTAAAAAGGCAAGCGAAATCAAAATTTTCCCTGTTTTTTTAAACGAGTCAAAAAACCCGGGGCCTGCCTGAATACCCACGGAAAACATAAAAAGAATAAGTCCAATCTTTTGAAAAATTGCCGGTACATGAAATCCATAGTGTCCAAAAATCAAAGCAACAAATATCACCGCTGAAATATCAAGCGATATACCCTTTACTTTTATCCTGCCAAGGGCAATACCAGCGGCAATAATGATAAAAAAGACGACATGTGTTTGGCTCAGGAAATCCATCAGATTAAACTTTCAGTATTAATGCTCTATTGGTACTTATAACAAATGCAAAAGCAAATTCGGAGTAAAATTAGAAAAAGAAAAGAATATTCAAAAATTTCAGGAATAACCAGTTATGTTAATAATAAGTTTAATATATGTACTTCCACCTAAAAACAGAAATTAGGATTACGCTTAAGCGTCATAACAAATTAAAGCGCCTGCAATAAATATCTGCAGGCGCTTTAATTAATACATTTTTATAATCTACGCATCATCCACATTTTGAATAGCCGCAGCTTTGACAGATAAGGCAGCCTTCCTGGTAAATCAGATTTTCTTCTCCACAACTATCACATCTGGTTCCTTTTCGTGCCTTTGTTCCATCGGGAATATAGCGTTTAAGGGCTCTTTCTACACCTTTTTTCCATGTATTGATGGTTTCTGTATTCAAGCTGAGTGATGAGACAAGATTCACAACATCAGGCAATGGCATACCATGGCGAAGCACACCGGATATTAATTTGGCATAATTCCAGAATTCTGTGTTGAACATATGGGATATACCGCCTAATGTATTTTCATATCCAAATTTATCAGTATATTGAAAATCATAACGGCTCGTGCCGGGTTCTTTCTTAACTTTTATAATTTTTCCTTTTTTCACCGATTTGGGTATTGGTAACACTTCTTCATCGGCCAGTCCTGTAAATATTTCGTATGGCCTTCCATCTTTAATTCCTACAAAGGCTATCCAATCTTCCTCCTCATTTTTAAACCGTATAACTTCAGCATCCAGTACTTTGGGTCGTTTAATGGACTCATCACTGCCTTTCTTTTTATTATTGGAGATTAGCACCCCTGAACGAGAATTTTCTCTGTAAACAGTTACTCCTTTACAGCCACTTTCCCATGCAGTAACATACAATTCTCCTACCAATTCTTCAGTAGCCTTTTCCGGGAGATTAATGGTAACACTTATAGAATGGTCTACCCATTTTTGTATTCTTCCCTGCATTTTTACTTTGCTGACCCAATCTACATCACTGGAAGTAGCTTTATAGTAGGGGGACTTTTTTATGATTTCATCGATTGTATCATCATCATATTTTTTTACCTCTTCCGGTTCATAACCATTCATTGTAAGCCAATCCATGAATTTGTGATGAAATACATTATATTCTTCCCATGAATCGCCAATTTCATCAACATACGTAATATTTGCATTGGAGTCATTAGGATTTACTTTTCTGCGTCTTTTGTATACTGGCATAAACACAGGTTCAATTCCTGATGTTGTCTGTGTCATCAGACTCGTTGTTCCTGTTGGAGCAATGGTTAACAAAGAAATATTTCTTCGTCCGTATTTCCTCATATTTTCATAAATTTCCGGGTCTTCATTTTTAATCCGATTAATAAGAGGATTGTCATTTTCTTTTTCTGCATCAAATATTTCGAAAGGACCTCTGTCCTTTGCCATATCTACGGATGAACGATAAGCTTCAATAGCTATGGTTTTATGTATCTCTTCTGAAAAGTCAATAGCATTTTCGCTACCATACCTTAGCCCCAATCCGGCGAGCATATCTCCTTCAGCAGTAATTCCAACACCTGTTCGTCGTCCTTGCATGGCTTTTTTCCTGATATTTTGCCAGAGGCTATATTCTACCCTTTTTAATTCAAAGTCTTCCGGGTCGTTTTCTATTTTTTTAATTATGGCATCGACCTTTTCAACTTCTATATCAATTATATCATCCATGATACGTTGGGCATAACCAAGGTGTTTTTTGAATTTATCGAAATTAAAGCGGGCTTTCTCCGTAAAGGGATTTTCAACATAGCTATAGAGGTTAATGGCCAGTAGGCGGCAGCTATCATACGGGCAAAGGGGAATCTCCCCACACGGATTGGTTGCAATAGTGCGGAATCCTTCATCAGCATAACAATCAGCGACAGATTCATTAATAACAGTATCCCAGAATAAAACACCAGGTTCAGCAGATTTCCATGCATTATGTACAATTTTGTCCCATAACTTTCTTGCGTCTATGGTTTGCTTAAACGTCGGATTATCGGAGTATACAGGAAATTCTTGCTGATAGGGCTTATTGTTTACTACAGCATCCATAAATTCGTGGTCAATTTTTACGGAGACGTTTGCCCCTGTTACTTTACCAGAATCCATTTTTGCATCTATGAAATGTTCTGCATCAGGGTGTTTTATTGAGATTGTGAGCATAAGTGCACCCCGTCGGCCATCTTGTGCCACTTCTCTTGTTGAATTAGAAAATCTTTCCATAAAAGGAACAACGCCAGTAGAAGTCAATGCACTATTCAATACGGGGCTGCCTGATGGTCTAATATGCGACAGGTCATGCCCTACTCCACCTCTTCTTTTCATTAATTGCACCTGTTCCTGATCAATTTTCATTATTCCACCATAGGAGTCAGAAGGACCTTCGTTACCTATCACAAAACAGTTGGAAAGAGAGGCGATCTGATACTCGTTGCCAATTCCTGCCATAGGACCACCTTGTGGAACAATATACCGAAAATCTTTTAAAAGTTGATAGACCTCTTCTTCTTTAAGTGGACTTGGATATTTGTTTTCTATTCTGGCTATTTCTCTTGCCAGTCGACGGTGCATATCATCCGGATTTTTTTCGAACAGATTCCCGTATGAATCCTTTAGCGCATATTTGTTTGCCCATACTCGTGCAGCCAGTTCATCACCTTTAAAATATTCCAGTGAACTTTTAAAGGCTTCATCGAAAGTATAAGTCTTAACCTTCTGATTTTCTGCCTTACCATCCTGTTTTTCTTCGTCTGTTGCTTTTCCTTTTACGTACATATTTATATTATTTTTTTATAGCTAATGTTTTAGAAAATGATTGATGTCGGGATACGCTAATGCAAGTTATGAATTGCAAACATCTCATCAAAGACAAAATATTTCCTTTTATTAACATTTAACTCAAGTTTTCAACCCTGTTCTTTATATACTGATAATTTGCTGATTACGTTGAAAATTGCTTCAACTGGCCTTGTTTGATTTTTCTTTTTTCTTTTTATCAACAATTTTTCTTAATTGTCTTAATAATATTCAGTGTTGCTACTTTGCATACTAATTAAACGTCAATTTATTGCATTTTCTTTTTAATTTGCTCTGCTAATTCACCTACATTTATGTTTAACCCCTTTACAATCAACTGAGCCTTTTCATAGTAAGGTTTCCTCTCAGTTAGCTTATTTTGTATGAATTGCTTCATCTCTGCTTTCTCTTTATTTTTTAGTAACGGCCTGTTTGTCTTGCTATATATCAATCTTGAGTATAATTCATATGAATTCATTTTGATATAAACGGTAACTCCCTGCTGGTTCATAAATCGCATATTGTCCATATAACAAGGAGTTCCACCTCCTGTTGACAGAATAAGATTCTTTTGTTTTATAACCTTTTTTAAACATTTGTTTTCAATGTCTCTGAAATATTCCTCTCCTTTGGTATTGAATATCTGTTCTATTGTCATTCCGGTTTCCTCTTCAATTTTATCATCAAGGTCAACGGATTGCATGTTGAGTTTTGATGCCAGTTTTCTCCCCACAGTGGTTTTGCCACTGCCCATAAAACCAATTAAAAAGACTGTCATATTAATCTCTTTTCCAGTGAATTATATTTAAAAATTCAGGCTCATCTGGGATTTTTCATCTTCCTTATCTTCTTCCTTTTCCTCCTCCGGGTCGGGTAAAGGCTCCAGTATATGAATTTTCTTGAGCTCTCCGTCTGTCAATCTTTTTCCTTTTGCCTTTACACTCTTTTCTTTAATAAATTCACTAAGGGTAATTTCTTTATCCTCACGCTTTTTGTTTTTACCTCCAAATTGCAGTTTTATCCGAGGATATTTATCTGCTAAGAGATGAATGAGTTTTGAATTCTTATGCTCGCCAATAAAACTCATTTCTTTAATGCCATATTCAAAACGGAATCGTTTGGTGTAATAATATCCGGTTTCACCATCGCGAAAAATAGCTGTATATACTTTGTCTTCATCAAATTTCTCAATAAGCTTGATGTTATCGTCATAATGATTCATCAAATCGAAACTGGTGAATTTATAAGTACCGTCATTTGTTACGACTAATATCTTATCACCATTGAAAAATTCGCCCAGATATTGACCTTTTTCTTCTGTGGTCAATCTCAGTATTTCATGGTCAAACCATATGTGTTTGCCACCCAGAGTTGATGTTCCTTTCTCTTTCACTACTACTTTGTGTACGGCATGTGGTGTAAAGATATTTCCTTGTGCATTTCTGCCTTTTATTGCCAACTCACTAAAATCAAGTTCTAAGATACGTTTTTTCAAACGTGGTTTGGGATGCAGATAAACCTTCAGAGTTTCTGCCTCACCATTGGGATTAGCGCTTAAATACAGAATTTTCGAGCCGGGTGTTCCTTTGGTGAGATCATATTCCCGGTCTCTTGTAATTCCTGAGATAGGACATCGCTTCATCATAATTTTTCCATTGAGTCCATCCCTGTATAAAAGATTGTATATGGTACGTTCATCATTCCTTTTGAATACCCTCAAGTGCTCAATATCTTTACCGACAAATACTTTATCATCAGCTTTAGTGATAATGTATTTTCCGTTTTTCCTGAAAACAATTATTTCATCAATATCAGAGCAGTCACAGACATATTCATCTTTCTTTAAACCTGTCCCTATAAAGCCTTCTTTTCTGTTCACATAAAGCTTCTCATTAGCTACAACTACCTTTGTGGCTTCTATTGATTCCAGATTTCTGATTTCAGTTTTTCGTTCTCTGCCTTTTCCGTATTTTTTCTTAATATTCTTAAAGTATTCAATGGTATAATTTGTGAGGTTATCCAGTTTTCTCTTTACCTCTTCTATTTCATCTTCGATGCTTCGGATATACTCGTCAGCCTTTTTAGAATCGTATTTGGAGATCCTTTTAATTTTAATTTCGGTGAGTTTAATGATCTCTTCTCTTGTTACTTCCTGTATCAACAAATTCTTAAACGGATCTAACTTTTTGTCAATGGTTTCAATTATCTCTTCCCATGTTTCACAATCTTCTATGTGATTATAGATTTTATTTTCAATAAAGATTTTTTCAAGGGATGACATATGCCAGGCTTCTTTCAACTCGGCAAGCTTTATTTCCAGTTCCTGTTTTAGCAAATCACGCGTTTTTTCAGTGGATATTTTCAGCATCTTATCAACACCGAGAAAACGTGGTCTGTATTCTTCTATTACACAGGCATTTGGTGAGATAGAAATTTCACAGTCGGTGAAGGCATAGAGTGCATCAATGGTTTTATCCAGGGAAATTCCGTTGGCTAGGTGAATTAGAATTTCGACATTTTCAGCCGTGTTATCATCAATCTTTTTGACTTTAATTTTTCCTTTATCGTTTGCCTTGAGTATTGAATCGATGAGCGAATTTGTTGTTTTTCCGTAGGGTATTTCCGTTATAGCCAGGGTTCCTTTGTCATATTTTTCGATTTTCGCCCTTACTTTTACCTGTCCTCCGCGTTTGCCATCGTTGTATCTAGAAAAATCAGCAATTCCGCCAGTTGGAAAATCCGGATATAACTTAAACGCTTTTCCCTGGAGATAAGCAATCGCGCTGTCTATTAATTCATTAAAATTATGAGGTAAAATTTTGGATGCCAGTCCAACCGCAATACCCTCCACACCTTGAGCAAGTAATAAAGGAAATTTAACCGGCAGGGTTATTGGTTCCTGGTTTCTGCCGTCATATGATGTTTTCCATTTTGTAGTTTTCGGATTAAAAACAACGTCGTGGGCAAATTTGGATAATCGTGCCTCAATATAACGCGGTGCTGCCGAACTATCACCGGTCATTGTATTTCCCCAGTTTCCCTGTGTTTCAACCAACAGGTTTTTCTGACCAAGTTGAATTAGCGCTTCACCAATAGAGGCATCTCCATGCGGGTGAAATTGCATGGTGTACCCAATAATATTGGCGACTTTAATAAAACGGCCGTCGTCCATCTTTCTCATTGTATGAAGAATCCTGCGCTGTACGGGTTTTAAACCATCATTGAGGTGAGGAACCGCTCTTTCAAGGATTACGTATGAAGCATAATCCAAAAACCAATCCTTGTACATTCCGGATAAATGGGTTATTCGATGGAGTGGTTCCCCATTGCTGTCATATTCTATGTTCTGGTTATCTTTTTGTTCCTCTGGCTGTTTATTTTCTCTTTCTTCCATTTCCATATCCAATTTTTATGCTTCTTCCAATTGTTCCTCCACTCTGAGGTTTTCAACAATAAAATCTTGTCTTTCTGGCGAATTTTTCCCCATATAAAAGGAAAGTAACTGTTTTATGATGTCATCCTTATGCAGTCTTACCGGCTCAAGACGAATATCTTCCCGAATAAAACGCTTGAATTCTTCAGGCGATATTTCACCCAGACCTTTAAAACGGGTTACTTCAGCATTTTTTCCTATTTTTTTGATTGCTTGTTGTTTTTCTCCTTCATTATAGCAATAGAAGGTTTGTTTTTTATTTCTGACTCTGAATAATGGTGTCTGTAAAATATAGAGATGACCATTTTTTATCAAATCGGGGAAAAACTGAAGAAAAAACGTAATCAGTAACAACCGTATATGCATGCCATCTACATCAGCATCTGTAGCAATTACAATATTGTTATAACGAAGGTTTTCAATGCCTTCCTCAATGTTCAATGCGGCCTGAAGTAGATTAAACTCTTCGTTTTCATATACGATTTTTTTTGTAAGTCCATAAGTATTAAGCGGTTTACCTTTAAGGCTGAAAACTGCCTGAGTATTTACATCTCTCGCTTTGGTAATTGAACCACTTGCAGAGTCACCTTCAGTGATAAAAATGGTTGAGTCCATTCTTTTTTCATGACTGCTGTTTAAATGTACTCTAGAGTCTCTGAGTTTTCTGTTGTGTAGGTTAGCTTTTTTGGCTCTTTTTTTAGCAATCTTTTTGATACCATTAATTTCCTTGCGTTCTTTTTCCGATGCAACAATTTTCTTCAGCAAAATATCAGCTGTCTCTTGATTCATGTGCAGAAAGTTGTCCAGCTTGGTTTTTACAAACTCGACAATAAAATTCCTTATTGAACGTCCGCCAGGTTCCATTTCTTTAGAGCCAAGCTTGGTTTTTGTCTGAGATTCAAAAACCGGTTCTTCAATTTTTAAACTTATAGCAGCAATTATAGAAGTACGAATGTCAGAAGCTTCATAATCTTTTCTGTAGAAATCCCGAAGTGTTTTCACCAATGCCTCTTTGAAAGTAGTCAGGTGTGTCCCTCCCTGATTAGTATGCTGGCCATTCACAAAACTATAGTACTCTTCTCCATATTGATTTCCGTGGGTCATGGCAATTTCAATATCTTCACCTTTAAGATGGATAATGGGATATAATCCTTCCGAGCTCATTTTATCTTCCAGCAAGTCTTTTAGTCCATTTTTCGAACGAAGCGGATTGCCATTGAAAACTATAGTTAGGCCTGCATTGAGGGATGCATAGTTTTTAAGCATATTTTCAATATACTCCTCAATAAAATGGTAGTCACCAAAAAGATCATTATCAGGAGAAAATGTAACCAGGGTCCCGTTTTTTTCTTCAGTAGGATGGGTGTCATACTCCTGAATCATTTCGCCTTTCTCAAACTCCACGCCTGTAGTTTGCTGTTCTCTAAATGCTTCTATTCTGAAGTATTGGGACAAAGCATTTACGGCTTTTATTCCAACCCCGTTTAAACCAACCGACTTTTTAAATACCTTAGAGTCATATTTTGCCCCTGTATTCATCTTAGAAGCAACTTCTTTAATTTTACCCAATGGAACTCCTCTTCCGTAGTCTCTTACGCTGACTTTTTTGTCTTTTACCTCTACTTCTATTTTTTTACCGAATCCCATCATATATTCATCAATGGAATTGTCAATCACCTCTTTCATCAATACATAGATACCATCATCCTGAGAGGAACCGTCGCCCAGTTTTCCGATATACATACCGGGACGCTTTCTTATGTGTTCTTTCCACTCTAATGTCCTGATAGTCTCTTCAGAATAATTGTCCACCATATGTCTAAATTTTTTGTAAAAATAAAGAAAAGAATAATTGCTGTGGAATTTGTTTTTCAACAAGCAAAACAGAATTTGTTAATTATTTTTTTATTTATTGAATACGAATGAATAAGTTATTAATTTTTTTGTACTTATTTACTAAGAAGATTCGTTACTTACTTTTGGGTAACTTAATTTAATTGAATAATTTTGTATCTGGTAAAAAAGATAGATGTTTATCTCAAACATAAAAGTCTTACTGTGGTATGTTTTTTGTTTTTATCCCTATTAAACTATTAATATGATTCGTATAATGAAAAAGGGAGTATTTTTCTTAATAATTATTTTATCGGCTGTTTCAGTATATTCCCAGGAAAAAACTGAACTTGATACCATGTATCTTTTGGGGCAGGAAAAAATACTTGTGGATATAAAAGGCGTCAGATATACAAGTGTAGCTTATAAAGAGCCTGGAGATGACGAGATGCAATATATTAAAACGAAAAATCTTCATAAAATTATATTTGCATCGGGGCGAAAAGAGCACTTTAATGATCCTCTTGTAATGGATGTGGAGTCTATTGATTGGCGAAATGTAATTCTGACAGAAGATGAGAGTGATGTAAAAAATCTCCATGAAGTTGGAGAAGTACACGGCAATTCAGGCACTAATACACGAACACCTAAATCAGCAGAACGAAATGCCAAGATCCGGATAAAAAGGCGTGCAGCAAATATGGGTGCAGAATTTGTTTTAGTAACAGATACTGAAGCATCCGGTGGGTTTGGCGAAGTACCTACTTATGAAATAGAAGGCATTGCATACAGCTACACGGAACCAACGGAAGAACAAAAAGAAGAACAAAAAAAGCAACAAGAAGATAAATAGGACTATAATTTTAGAAATTTTGCTTTACCAAATTTTGAAGATGATATTTTGCATAGCCCTGTGCTTTTGGGCGGGGATTCAAATGCGCCTCCTGGTCTATGATTTCTAAAAATCGAACAGATAATTAGGCTTTCCCACAGACCCCGCCCTAAAGACGGGGCTATAAATAAAACTAATTTGTCAAAGTAGGACAAAATCAAAACAGTTTTTTAGTCTCTTAATTGTTCTTTTCTTTTCCGGCAAGTTGCCCACAAGCTGCATCAATATCTTGTCCGCGGCTTCTTCGTATTTTCACGATCATATTCTTTTTTTCTAAAAATTCCTGAAACTTCTTAAGATGTTCAGGTTTTGATTTACTAAAATTTAGACCAGTGTAAGGATTATATTCTATCAGGTTTATTTTTACCGGAAAATTTTTACAATACTCCGCAAGGGCTTTGGCATCTTCTAACTTATCGTTAACTCCTCCCAGCATAAGATATTCAAAAGTAATTCTCTTTCCTGAATGCTCATAGAAATACTGAAGCGCTTGTTTCAGTTCCTCCAGATTATGCTTTTTGTTTGTAGGAACCAACTGGCTCCTTTTTTTTTCTATGGCTGAGTGCAGAGAAACGGCAACATTGAATTTAATATTATCATTCGCTAATTGTCTTATTTTATCAGGTAAACCTACAGTAGAAAGTGTTATTCTTCTGGGGGAAAAATTCATTCCACTGGTATCAGTAATATGATATACAGATTGCATAACCTCCTTATAGTTAAGCAGAGGTTCACCCATGCCCATATACACTATATTGGATAAACTTGTTTGATAGTTTTGCAGTGATCTTTTGTTTAAATATTGAACCTGATCGAAAATTTCACCAGCAGTTAAGTTGCGTTTAAACTTAATTGTTCCTGTTGCGCAGAATGTGCATTTTAATGTACAGCCAATTTGTGATGATATGCACGCTGTAGTTCTGTTTCCTGAGGGAATAAGTACCCCTTCAATGAAATGCCCATCATTTGTTTGGAAAGAAATCTTAATGGTTCCATCTGCACTTCTTTGTTCTTGATGAATCTGTATTGCCTTGAAATAGAAATCATTGGCAAGACCAGCCCTATCCTGAGCTGAAAGGTTTGTCATTTCATCAAATGAAGTAATGCCTTTATTCCATATCCATTCATATACTTGTTTTGCACGAAATTTTTTTTCCCTTTTCCGGACAAAATAATCGCTTAAATCCTCCATGGTAACTGCTCTGATATCCTTTTTTCCTTCCATAATGATAAAATGCTAAAATGATTCTGCAAACCTAACTTTTTTATTTTATTATATTTGCGTAATTTCGTCTGTAATTCTTTCTAACTAACGTTAAGTTAAAAGTTTAATTTTTTTTAATAAAATCAAATAAAGTACATATGAAAAGAAAAGTATCTCTCTTATTTATTGCTGTTTGGCTATCAAGTATTTTGACAATACGTGCCGATGAAGGCATGTGGTTGTTAACCATGTTAGAGAAAATGAACATGGATCGGATGCAGGAGATGGGTCTTAAATTATCAGCAGAAGATATTTATAGTATTAACCAGTCAAGCGTAAAAGATGCAGTGGTTAATTTCGGTGGTTTCTGTACCGGCGAAATTGTTTCAGATCAAGGTTTGATTTTTACAAATCACCATTGTGGTTATGGTGCTATTCAAGAACACAGCTCAACGGAAAACAACTATCTGAAAAAAGGATTCTGGGCACAGAATAAAGATGAAGAAATTCCAATCGACGGTTTATACGTGTCTTTTCTTGTCAAAATGGAGGATGTTACAGAGCGTGTAACCTCTGAGTTGGATGAAGATATGACCGAAGAAGAACGTGCACAAAAAATTGATGAGATTGCAGTCCAAATAGAAAATAAAGCTACCGAGGATAATGATTATAATGCAAATGTGAAAAGTTTTTATAACGGAAATGAATTTTACCTGATGATATATGAAAAATATGAGGATGTAAGAATGGTAGGAGCACCCCGTGAATCAATAGGTAAATTCGGCCATGATACAGATAACTGGATGTGGCCAAGACATACAGGCGATTTCGCTATCTTCAGGGTTTATTCTGCTCCTGATGGTACACCCGCCGAATATTCAGAAGAAAATGTACCTTTAGAGCCAAAGCATCATTTTCCAATTTCCCTGAAAGGAGTCGAAAAGGATGATTATTCAATGATTCTTGGATATCCTGGCGGAACCAGCCGGTATATGACCTCCTATGGCGTTGAGGAAACCATGAAAATTGTCAATCCTACCCGGATTAAAGTGAGAGAAAAAAAGCTGGAAATTATGAAAGAAGCTATGAATGCCAGCGAAGAGCTACGTATTAAATATGCTTCAAAGTTCTCCGGAAGTTCAAATTATTACAAATACAGTATTGGACAAAATGAAGGGCTAAGAAGGTTGAATGTTATTCAAGAGAAAAAGAAACTGGAAGATAAATTCAGAGATTGGGTTGATGCAGATCCAAAAAGAGAGGAAAAATATGGAGAAGCATTGACATTAATTTCAGAGGCTTACGAAGACAGGGAGACTTTCTTCCGCACTTATAACTATATGGCTGAGGCATTGTTTCAGGGAGCAGAAATTATTAATTTCAGTTCAAGGTTTATGGGATTGTATCAAACTTTAAGTGAAAATCCGGATAGTACCGAGGCCATTGAAGCGGAAGTAGAAAATATTAATACCAGCTTAGAAGATTTTTATGAAGATTATCATGCTCCAACGGATAAACGTATTATGGCTGCACTCTTTAAAATTTTCTATAAAAATGTTGAAGAAGAACATCAACCCGAACTTTTCTCTAAAATAGAAGAATTATATGATGGCGATTTTGAGAAATATGCAGATGAGATATATAATAACTCCATGTTCACTTCTTTGGACAGGGTAAAGAACTTTCTCGAGGATCCCGAGGCAGAGATACTGGAGGCTGACCCGGCTTTTGGGGCTATGCAATCCATACAAGGTAAAATAAAGCAAATTGGAAATAAATACCGTAGTTTTGAAATGCAATTGAATAAAGGTCAACGTCTTTTCCTTGCTGGTCTCAGGGAGATGGAAGAAAACAAGGATTTTTACCCGGATGCTAACTTTACAATGAGACTGACCTATGGAAAGATTGACGATTACTATCCAAGGGATGCCGTACATTACGATTATTATACGACCCTAAAAGGTGTTATGGAAAAAGAAGATCCGGATGATGAGGAATTTATAGTTCCCGCTAAACTTAAAGAGCTCTATAAAAAGAAAGATTATGGACGCTATGGTGAAAATGGTGAAATGCGTATTTGTTTCATTTCCAATAATGATATTACGGGTGGAAATTCCGGTAGCCCTGTGTTAAATGATAAAGGTGAATTAACTGGTATAGCTTTTGACGGAAACTGGGAAGCAATGAGTGGCGATATAAAATTTGAGCCTGAATTACAACGAACCATCAGTGTTGATGTTAGATATATTCTTTTTGTTATCGATAAATTTGCCGGAGCTGATCACCTGATCGAAGAAATGGATATTGTTGAATAAGAAAAATAATTTTTTGACAGAGAGGTTGCCATGTTCTATTCTGGCAGCCTCTTTTTTATATATTTGATACATGGCGCATAAAATAACAATTTACACTGACGGAGCTGCAAGAGGAAATCCCGGTCCGGGCGGATATGGGGTGGTCTTGCTGTCCGGAAAGCATCGGAAGGAATTATCAGAGGGATTCAGAAAAACTACAAACAACAGAATGGAGCTGCTTGCAGTAATAAAAGCATTTGAAACCTTGAAAAGCACCGGAAATAATATAACACTGTATACCGATTCAAAATATATAGCAGATGCAGTTAATAAAGGTTGGGTGTTTAACTGGGAGAAGAAACAATTTAAAAAGAAAAAAAATGTCGATCTATGGAAACAATTCCTTGAACATTACCAAAGGCATAATGTTGAAATTATATGGGTCGAAGGGCATTCGAATGTAAAGGAAAATGAACGTTGCGACAAGCTGGCTGTAGAAGCCTCAAAAAAAAACAATTTGCTTGTTGATAAAGGATACGAAGATAGTATATCAGATGAGACATAATAATATCAAACAATTGTATTTTAGGCTTTAAATCATTCAGACATGATTGAAGAAAATGTACTCTTTGCATTTTTGTTAACGCTTTTTGCTGGTTTATCCACAGGTATCGGGAGTATAATTGCCTTTTTTACCAAAACCACCAATAAACGATTTCTTTCACTGTCTCTGGGATTTTCAGCGGGAGTAATGATTTATGTTTCCATGATGGAAATTTTCCCTAAAGCAAAAGAATCGCTTTCTGAAGGTCTGGGAGATAACATGGGATACTGGGTAACTTTAGCTGCCTTTTTTGGAGGGATAATTTTTATCGGTATCATTGATTATTTAATCCCAGAGCGAAAAAACCCTCATGAAGTTCGGTTGGTAGAGGAGTTGGATTCGCAGAATGGAAAAGCAAAAGATTCGCAAATGATGAAAACGGGGCTGTTTACAGCATTGGCTATAGCAATTCATAATTTTCCTGAAGGCCTGGCTACATTTACTGCTGCTTTAAACAATATGGAAATTGGTATTGCCATAGCTGTTGCTATTGCTATCCATAATATTCCCGAAGGGATTGCAGTTTCCGTACCCATTTATTATGCTACAGACAACAAGAAAAAAGCCTTTATGTATTCGTTTTTATCAGGCTTAGCAGAACCAGTAGGAGCCATTATAGGATACATGCTTCTCATGCCATTTTTAAATCCCACTGTTTTTGGAATTCTTTTTGCCTCGGTGGCAGGTATAATGGTTTTTATATCTTTTGATGAGTTGTTGCCCGCTGCCAGAGAGTATGGTGAGCACCATCTTTCAATTTACGGTTTGATAGGGGGAATGGGTGTTATGGCAATTAGCTTGCTCTTGTTAGCCTGATATGGAACATATAAATTGCCGGAGCAATAATCTTTAACTCTCTAGTAAAGTCTTATTTCTGGATTTGGAGGTCAATTCGGGAAAGCGTATTATTGATCATAACCATTTTATTCATGCGTTCAAAGGAATAAAAATCCTGTTGATCATTTAAGAAAAAATAAATACTCAGGGCGTTTTCCAATATTTCTTTGCTTTCGTTTAACTTATTCTGACTATATAACAGCTCCCCTTTTTCATTCAGAAGATCGCCTATAAGGTTTACAACTTCATAAGTGAGTTTATCAGAGTTCTGATACACTTCTTCTAAAAATTGTTCAGAAAGAACGTTGATCTTAGATTTATTAAATTCCAGGTAATTTTGAAGTGTCTCGTCAATTAATTCAATACCTTGTTGGTACTTGCCTCTTTTTTTAAGTTCAAGCAAATAAGATAATACATTGGATAACAGATCAATAAGCTGTAATGTATTATCGTTTTTGGTCATTGATTTTATTTTTAAGGGATTAATAAAAAAGGCAATTAAAAATAATGAAAATACTTTGATTTTATATTTTAATCTCCAAATTTTTATATAAATGTAACTTTACCCAGCTATCATTTGTCTGCTCTTTAAAGGTAAGATTCTTGAAGCAAAAAACTTAGCAGAAGCAAACTCCATTTTCTTTTATGGGAGTGTTGATGTTTTATCTGAGAATATCAAAATCTTTGTCGCGTCCGTTGCGGACTATCAGATTCCAATATTCTCTTGTAACTTCATATGTTTTATTGTTTTTTCTACTTCTTATTGTCAATTTTTCCTTTTTCTCTTCTATAACGGGTTTTTCAACAATATCAAATGGTACGCCCAGTTCCTTCTGAAATTCCAGCCCTGTTTCATATATAGATTGATCATCTTCCTCATAAAGCCATTCTATTTTCATTGGATGCTTAGGATAAATTTCTATGAGCTTATATAAAATGTCATTAATGCATTTGAATGAGCTGCTGTTATAATAAGTAAAAAAAATTTTTACATTTGTTTTTTGTGCAGGGATTTTGACATATTCCTCTATCCATTTGAGGATAGGTTTATAAAACAAAGCAACGTTTTCTGGCAAAGAACGGCCTTCAATTAGGATTCTCCCAGTTTCATCAAGTTTTACTAATGGTGTATCATCAGTAGCTTCTATAATTAATCCCATAAAGTTGTTTGTTGTTCATTTTATACAAATATATGCAGAATAATTTTCAAAAAGGAAGAACCTTTAATATTAATAACAACAGGGGCAGTATAAAAAGTCACTCATAATAAATAAACTGAAAATCAGATTTTGCTCCTTATCCGGCAGTGGCCGAAAGTCTTGATTTTCAGTAACTTCATCTGGCAATTGCCGGATCGGGGCAAAAACTTGCTGAAAATCTATTGAATTTCTCTTTTGACACAGCCCTGTTGTCAACTATACTGTTTTTTTCTTAGAAAGTTTCCATATCTTCAAATTCTTGTCCTGACTGGTCTCGTTCCCGTCTTTTTTCTTTATAATTATTAAATGAGTAGCTCACACTGAAAGTAACGATAGGTGATTCTCTTTCGAAATAATTAGAAGATTGGAAGTCAGGACCACTAGAAGTCATTTCACGATTTCTGGATTGGAACAAATCTCTTCCGCTAAGTGTTAAAGTCAGGTTATTATCCAGCAATGACTGCTTAATAGCAGCATTGGTCATGAAAAAACCTTCCCTTTCTCCCTGTGATGTCACAGAAGGACCTACATACATAGCGGTAAGTTGAAACCTTGTCCCTGAGGGCAACCTAAAATCATTATTAAATCTGAGGTTCCAGTTATTGCTGTTTGTTGATACATTTTGAGTTGAAACATCACCTTCAAGCTCATATCGGTAAAGACTTCCACTGGCATTTAAATTCCACCACTTATATATTCTTGAATTGATTGTTGCTTCAACTCCTGTGGATGTTGCTTCATCAACATTTTCGGATGTCATAATTGCCTTATCATTCTCACCAAGTTTCTGAATACGTTCTATTTTATTGCTGGTACGTCTGTGATATCCTTCTACTGATACAAAAGAGCTATTAAAAGATTTTTTGTATCCTATTTCATATGAACCCGTGTATTCTGGTTCAAGTCCCGGATTTCCCACTCTCATTGTATATTCATTTGCTTGTCTCTCAAAGGGATCAAGAAACCAACTGCGTGGTCTTCTTATTCGGCGGCTGTAGCTTAAGAATACTTGCTCACCCCTATCTATTTCCTTTGAAAAATGAGCTGATGGAAACACATCAAAACGGTCAATAAAATATTGCTCATTACTAGCCTTTTCCAACTCTCTTTTTGTGTATTCACCTCTTATACCCAATTTATAATCTATTCCAAGTGCATTTCCCGAGTAAGTGGTGTACATGGCTTGTACAAATCTGTAGAAGTCATATGAGTTATAAGAGCTCTCATCGGTTACCCATTCTTCATTTTCGTAAATTTTCCTGACATAATTCTCATTGCTAATATCGTAAGTACCCATATATCCTATTTCGAGTTCACTTTCGTCAATCGGACGTGTATAGTCAACTTTTAACTGTAGTTCATCCTCTTCACTTTCCTGGTTGATTTGTTGGCGCATACCTATTTCGCTAAGTGTCTCCCAATCAGAATCTGTTAAATAATTATCCCAGTAGTTATCATCTGTATTGTCAGAGCCAGAGTAGAAAGCTGAAGAGTTTAGCTGGTGACCGTTGTCATCAAAGTTGTTCTGGAAGTCCATTGAGAGTCTGTAATAGTTATGATCACTATCAAAACCGCTGTTTGAAATTTCATGCCGAAAAAAGTCAGGGCGTGATCGGGCTGTTTTACTAAATGCATCCATTCCAAATCCATATGTTCCTGTCTGGGCAGAAAATGTCAACGTACTGTTATCGGTTACGTAGTAATCAATACCGCCTTTTGCAGAATATCCGGTTCTATTCATAGTTCGGTCCATATTTTGGTCGAGATAGGAAATGGAATCTTCTGAATAATAGTTTTCCTGTTCAAATTTTCTTGTCATATCAAAATTAAAATCCCGGTAATCAAGAGAAGTGAAAAAATTAAGTTTGCCTGTACGATAATTTAAGTTTACACTTGCATCATACTTGTCTCCCATTCCAGCGGATGCCTTAAGTTGTCCGTTTAGTCCCCGTTCTTTTTGTTCTTTCATAATAATATTGATAATTCCGCCTGTTCCTTCAGGGTCATATTTTGCTGAGGGGTTAGTAATAATTTCAATGTTACTGATGCGGTTTGCCGGCAATTGCTGAAGCGCTTCGCTGCCTTCCAACACAGAAGGCTTACCATTTATTAAAACTCTGAAATTTCCCGTTCCCCGCAATTCAACGTTACCCTCAATATCAACCTGTACAGAAGGAACATTTTCTAAAACATCAACGGCTGAACCTCCTTCAGAACCAAAATCTTTTTCTACATTTATTACCTTTTTATCAACTTTATATTCTACTTTCATTCGGTCGGCACTTACCTGAACTCCCTCAATTTCCTGTGAAGCTTCTTCTAAGTAGACTGTTCCCACCTCTTCATTCTGTAACCTGGGGGTAATGTTTAATCCGGGAATAGTATTGGAATAAAAACCAATGAAATCAACTTCCATGTAATATTTTCCAAAAGGTACATCTGAGAGATTAAATTGCCCGTCTGCACTGGATACTGTCCCAGTTACAATAGAAGAATCTGCCTGTTTGTAAAGAACGATATTGGCATATTCCAATGGTTCCTCGGTTTCTTTAACTTTTACATTTCCTTCAATATTACCTTTACCTTCTCGTTCCGGCTTTTTTCCTTGCTGGGCATGTAAACTACTAAAAAATAAGAGGAAGAATGAGATTAGCACAATCAGTTTGAATACTTTAGTCATATCATTTGATTTATTTAATTGTTTAACAATTCTGTTTCTTACACCCCTATTAGACACACTGTATTGCAGTTTATTACATTCAGAATTGTTTAAAAGTCTAAAAATCTTCATTGCTGATTTATAGAGAAAAACCAGATACGACTCAGTTATTCTTATGATTAATCCGGGATATAGGCCGCTTTAATTAATTGGTTGGGGTCAACAGTAGGTAAGTTTGTGAAAACACTTATTAATTCTTTGCTGAATTATTATTGGAGTTTTTATACAAACGTTTACGGAAGGCAGAGGGAATAAACGAGAAATTTTTTACCCCTAATTTCCGGGCTAAAATTTCCAGTCCAAGCAAGGATAAACCTCCTCCTGGTAATATAGAAACAGAAGCAAATACACCAACTCTACCCATGTCTTTTAATTGTTCTATGGCATCTTTCACTTCCTCTTTAGTTGGAGGGGTTTTTCTTTCCTTGAGATGAAGTTTGTTTTCCAGATATTTATAGAAGAATTTTGCCATTTCAATTGTTTCGTCATACTCTTCTCCCATGCCTTCTAAAAACTCATCCAGTGAATGCTTGGCGTTGTCGGCAAATCGGACAGCAAAATTCACCTGTTCTTCTTTTTTTCTATGCGGCTTAGCTGAGTATTCCTTAAATATGCGCGATTTTTCGTAATCTTCTCTTTTCATATTTCCCAGATACATGTTTATGCAAAATTACAAAATAGAATTCATATAATTAATTACGTCAAAAAATTATAAATATTGCGATGAATGGCATTCCTAAGGAATAATTCTGAAACTTTCTACCTTTACTACTAATACAGTTTATTTTAATAACAAACAATTACCAGTGATGCGTTAATATTCTATTTTCATGACAGGTGAGGGTTAAGACTTAAAATTTACTTATTACAAGGATTATAATAAGTCAAAAATATTAAAAACCAACTATTGTATGGAAATGAAAAAAAAACTCAATTAGGTAATATTGAGATATTAGACAAATTGCTTGATAATGCTAAGTTTTAAGAAACCAGGATAAGGCTTTTGCAAGAAATATTATCCGGTCTTTTCAATATAAAAAATAACGCATCACCATGGGATTAAATTTTCAGTGGAGCTGAGACTATTTCAGAAGTAGCCTGGTATAATCAAAATCGTTATGAAGACAGTGAGGAAAAATTCCTGTATCGTAAGGGTGCAGGAAATTGTTTTTTATATAGCCGCTTTTTGCTTATCACCTTATGTTGGCTATATGGTTTCTCCCAATTGCCCGTAGAAACTGCAGGTTAATATTGTGCCAAAAATCAAGACCTCCAGACATTTACTGAAGGCCTTAGAACTAGCTTTAAGGTTATAGGGGTACCAAGAAAATACATCTTTGGTACCATAAAAGTATAAAATATTTTAATAATCCAAGAAAAAATTGAGATTTTATAGGCTTTCTCTATAGGATCCAAAAAAATTAACAATTGTTTAGAGTAAGTAAACGATTGTTTATTAAATATTTATGGATATCAGTGAATAAGTTTGTTTATAAATTTTTTGACCGGTGGATTTATTTTATTTTTGTGAAAAACGCTAATGATTTTTTTATATAGACTCGGCATTTTTCTGTTTAAGATAGCTGCAAATGTAGCATCGTTTTTTAATCCGAAAGCTTCAAAATTTATAAAGGGCAGAGAATTTTTGTGGGAATCTTTATATCGTATTGACCGTTCCTCCCTGCTAATATGGATCCACTGTTCCTCTTTAGGAGAGTTTGAACAAGGACGACCTTTAATAGAAAAAATAAAAACCCAATATCCTGAGTATAAAATTTTACTAACCTTCTTTTCCCCGTCGGGTTATGAAATTCGGAAAAATTATTTATATGCAGACTATGTAACGTATTTACCTCTTGATACACCCCACAATGCAAGAAAATTTTTAGAAATTGTTAAACCGGATAAAGTATTTTTTATAAAATATGAATTTTGGTATTTTCTTTTGCGGGAGTTACACAGAAAGGGTATTGAAACATACCTTATTTCCGGAATTTTCCGCAAAAGCCAGTATTTTTTCCAATGGTACGGTAAACCGTTTCGAAAAATGCTTGGCTGGTTTCAATGGATTTTTGTACAGGAAACTGCATCGTACAAATTATTATCCAGCTATGGATTCAAGAGGGTATTATTGTCAGGTGATACAAGGCTTGACAGGGTTGTGCAATTAGCAGAGGAAGCAAAATCGATTCCGGTGGTGAAAAAATTTAAAGGACAACATCCGTTGCTTGTAGCAGGGAGCACATGGAAAAAAGATGAAGACTTGCTTTTAAATTATTACCGGCAGCATGAAACCTTTTTTAAAATGATTGTAGCCCCTCATAAAGTAGAAGAAAATAATATTGAACGAATAATCTACAACCTTAAAGACTATAAAGTTATCAGGTATTCAAAAGCTGAGGGAGAAAATGTTTCCGGTACAGATGTTTTAATTATTGATTGTATAGGACTGTTGGCTTCTTTGTACCGATATGGTGATTTTGCTTATATAGGCGGAGGATTTGGCAAAGGTATACATAACCTGGCAGAAGCTGCAACATGGAATATCCCCGTGGTATTTGGGCCAAACTATAAAAAATTTAAGGAAGCAAATGATTTAATTGACGTTGGAGGCGGTTTTTCAATCCATGATTATCACTCGTTGGAATCAATATTTAACCGGTTTATGAATAATCCTGAATTTTTAAGCAAGGCAGGCAAAGTGGCAGGTAAATATATTGGGCAAAATGCGGGAGCAACAGAGCAGATAATGCAGAATGTCTTTGGAAATTAAGATAGAGAAATGATATATATCACCAATAGAGCATAGGTAAAATCATAGAAAAATAATTGCTTAACTTAATCATAAGATAAAATTAAATAACATATTTGCCGCTTGTAAATCCAACAGAGAACTCAAAGAAAAACTGGATAAAAAGTTGGCCATACATTAAATAAACCCTACTCTCAGGAATAAAAATCTTTAAAAAATAATAGCCTCTAAAAGAACCGCCCTGAATTCGGTGGTTCTTTTTTGATTAGCAATCGCGTATTCACATTCTGCATATATTCCCGCACAAAAAATAAACTCACAAAAAAATATAAAAACATATTACTCCATTTCTAAAATCAGCAGAAAGGTCAAAACTCTACCCTGTATTTTTCATAAACTTTACTTACCCAGTTTCTTTCTGATGTTTGCCACCATAACTTTCGTCATTTTTTCCAGGTCGAATTCATCTTTCCAACCCCAGTCTTTTTGAGCAGCTTTATCACTGATTCTTCGCGGCCATGATTCGGCTATTTTCTGCCGAAAATCCGGTTTATATACTACTTCCAGCTCCGGAATATATTTTTTGATTTCTTCAACCAATTCTTTTGGGGTAAAGCTAATTCCGCCCAGGTTATAACTTGAGCGTACTTTTATATTTTCAGCAGGAGCTTCCATAATTTGTATGGTAGCTTTAACAGCATCATCCATATACATCATCGGCAGGGCGATGTCTTCCGAGAGGAAGCATTCATATTTTCCACACTTGATTGCTTCATAAAAAATCTCCACCGCATAATCCGTAGTACCACCTCCTGCTTCTGTCTTCCAACTGATTAAACCAGGATAACGAAGACTACGAATATCCAGGCCATACTTGTCATAATAATATTCCACCCAGCGCTCACCGGCTAACTTGCTAATACCATAAACTGTATTAGGCTCCATTACAGTAACCTGTGGTGTATCCCATTCTGGTGTGCTCGGACCAAATGCTCCCATTGAACTTGGCCAGAAAATCTTATCAATGGACTTCTCTCTTGCAACATCAAGCACATTAAAAAGACTATTCATATTTAAATCCCATGCCCATTTAGGATTTTTTTCAGCATTTCCGGAAAGAATAGCAGCGAGGTGATAAATTTCGGTAATATTATATTCTTCAATAATTTCTGCTATACGCTTCTTGTTCATTGCATCCAGATTCTCAAAAGCCCCCCCCTCCATTATTTCTTCAGATGCCATTTTAATATCTGTAGCAATAACACTTTCTGAACCAAACAGGCTCCGTAATTCAATAGTAAGGTCAGTTCCAATTTGACCTGCAGCTCCAATGACAAGTATTTTCTTCATATTGAATGTTTTAATTAGTTTTTATTCCAGTTTCCTGATGCGAATATAATATAAATCAAAAATTTATAATGTGATTTATAACATGTTAAAAATTGCACCATGTAACAAAGTACTTTTAACCTCCTATATACATAAACGCTTTAACAGGCTTTATTTCAACAGATTAATATGTTGAAAAGATACATGATACCTGCTTATTTTTTTGTGTTTAGAGAAATTCCTGACCTCCGTTATTGATTTGAAGCCCATGAACGGGCCGGAGGTGAAGTATGGCAGATATTTCGGATCACCACGATAAATACACAGGGTTTCGCAGTACCCTGTGTTTATACATTTCGGGACTTTGCCCCTTTTGGACTTGACTCATTATTTTATGTCTCCAGCACTAACCGGTATCAAGAATTGTTTTAGCATTCTTCACCTGAACTCCCCTTTTGTTTTCCTATTTTATTATTGATCCAGCCTCTATATCTTTCTCCGGAGCCACAAAAACAAATTTTCCTTCCTTATCTTCAGCCATCAATATCATACCGTGAGATTCTATCCCTTTTATTTTCTTTGGAGCAAGATTCACCACTATACTAACCTGTTTACCTGTAATGTCTTCAGGCTTAAAGTATTCTGCTATTCCCGAAACAACAGTACGTTGATCAATGCCTGTATCTACCTTCAATTTCAACAATTTTTTTGTTTTGGGTACTTTTTCGGCTTCCATGACTTTTCCTGCCCGGATATCCAGCTTAGTAAAATCATCAAAACTGACATCTTCTTTGGCAGGTTCCAGTCCTTTTTCTTCCTGCTCCTTCTTCTTTCTTGCCTCTTTAAGTTTTTCCACTTGTTTCTCAACCTCCTTGTTTTCAATTTTTTGAAAAAGATGTTTGGGTTTCTTCACTTCATGCCCGGGCTTTAAGATTTCAGATTTACCAGCCAAATTCCAATTTAGTCGTTCTATATTCAAAAAATCACGCAATTTTTCTGCAGTGAATGGCAGAAAAGGTTCTATGATAATGGACAAACTCGCCGTAATCTGCAAAGATATATTCATAATAGTTTTGACACGCTCCGGATCTTTATTATACAAGCTCCACGGCTCAGTATCCGCCAGATATTTATTTCCTAACCGCCCCATATCCATAGAAATTTTAACTGCCTCCCGGAATTTAAAGTTTTCAATTCGATTCTCCAGGTCATTTTTAATCTGCACCGCCTTAGCCAGTATTTCCCTGTCATAGTCTGTTAAATCGCCACATTCAGGAACTTTTTTATTAAAATATTTTTTGGTAAGTACCAATGCACGATTAACAAAATTGCCCATGACAGCCACCAACTCATTATTATTTTTCGCCTGAAAATCTTTCCAGGTAAAATCATTGTCCTTTTGCTCGGGAAAGTTGGCACTCAATGTATAACGGAGGACATCCACTTTACCGGGGAAATCGTCAACAAACTCATTCACCCATACGGCCCAGTTTCTTGAGGTAGAAAGCTTTTGCCCCTCAAGGTTTAAAAACTCGTTGGCAGGAACATTATCAGGCAAGATATACTCACCATGTGCCTTCAACATAGATGGGAATATTAAACAATGGAAAACAATATTGTCTTTTCCGATGAAGTGAATTAAACGCGTATCTTCGTCCTTCCAAAACAATTCCCAGTCTTTTCCTTTTTCTTCTGCCCATGCCTTCGTTGCAGATATATATCCAATTGGGGCATCGAACCATACATACAATACTTTTCCCTCTCCGTCTTTCAAAGGAACCGGAATACCCCACTCTAAATCTCGGGTAACAGCACGTGGTTGAAGTCCTTGTGTTAGCCATGACTTGCATTGTCCATAAACATTCGATTTCCAGTCCTCTTTATGACTGTCAATCCATTCTTCCAGCCATTCTTTTTGGTATTTATCCAAGGGTAAATACCAATGTTTGGTTTTCCTTCGTACGGGCTCATTACCAGAAAGCATGGACTTTGGATTAATTAATTCTTTTGGGCTCAAACTGGCTCCACATTGCTCACATTGGTCGCCATAGGCATTCTCATAATTACACTTCGGACAGGTTCCTGTAATATATCGGTCGGCCAGATACTGACCTTCCTTCGCATCGTAAAATTGTTCTTCTTCTTTTTCGATGAATTCCCTTTTCTCATGGAGTTTCAGAAAAAAATCCGAGGCTGTTTTATGATGTAAAGGATCAGAAGTACGATGATACATATCAAACTCAATGCCCAAACGTTCAAATCCTTCCTTGTTAATTTGATGAAACCTGTCAACAATCTCCTGTGGTGAAATTCCTTCTTTACGAGCGCGTAATGTGATAGGCACACCATGTTCATCTGAACCACATATAAAAGCAACTTCCTTACCCTTTAATCTTAAATATCTAACGTATATATCCGCAGGAAGATAGGCGCCTGCAATATGGCCAATGTGCAAAGGCCCATTAGCATATGGAAGCGCTGCTGTAATCAAGTATCTTTTTGTATATTGCATAACATTATTTTTCCTGAAATTTGAAATATATAACTTTACCCGACAAATATAGTTAAGAAAAATATTTTATAATAGTTCGTTTTTATAGATGTTTAATATGATTATTTTTTATTTTTTCATTCGGCAAGTTCACAAAACTATACTGATATGATTACACCTCCTCATTTAAATGAGAATGATACTGTTGGTATAGTGGCTCCGGCAAGAAGCCTCAGCCCGGCCGAATTAAAAGAAGCTATTGAACTGTATAAATCATGGGGGTTAAATGTCCATCCAGGTGATAACCTATACAAAAAACACAACCAGTTTGCAGGCACAGAAACGGAGCGTGCTTCTGACTTGCAAAAGATGATGGACAACCCTGAAATAAAAGCCATATTTTGTGCTAGAGGAGGTTATGGAACCATTCGGGTTATGGAATATCTTTCTTTTGATGATTTCTGTGATAATCCAAAGTGGCTTGTGGGTTTCAGCGACATTACCGTTCTGCATTCTTATATTACTCAAAAACTGGAAATAAAAACACTGCATGCTCCCATGCCATATAACATTAACAGGGAAACGAGAAAAAGCCAAACTACCCAAATGTTAAAAGATATTTTATTTGGTAAAACTCCGGGAATAACATGGCAAACTGAACCATATAAAACCGTTTTACACGAGATACAGGGGAAGCTTACAGGAGGCAATCTTTCTGTGCTTTACAGTCTGAGAGGGACATCATACGACATTGATACCAGTGACTCTATTCTTTTTATTGAAGATGTAGATGAATATTTATATCATATTGACAGGATGATGATGAATCTTAAGAAAGGGGGGAAATTATCAAATCTGCGGGCTTTGCTCGTTGGGGGAATGACTGAGATGCATGATAACGAAACACCATTCGGGCAAAATGCTTATGAGATTATCCAGAATGTCACAGCTTCATACAACTATCCTGTTCTCTTCAATTTTCCTGGAGGTCATACAAAAAACAACTCACCACTGATAATGGGGGATACTGTTTCTATAGTACCGGAAAGCAGGAATAAAATTCGCATGAGTTTTAATGCTTGAATTCAATATATGAGGAAAGTATTTCAAACAAGTCGTCATCAATATCTTTTCTCTCTATCTGTGTTAAAATAATCCGCTGTTTCTCCTTTCTTACTAATGTTCTTTCGACAGAGACAAAAGGAAAAAATTCCTTATGGTTGGGTATAAGTGAAAAATAGTGGTATATTTTATCTGTTTGACTCAATAAACCAATTAGTTTGTGCATAAAATCAAAATCCTCTGAGGCAACCCAATAAGCTATTTCACTATTTCGTTCCCTGTCTTTTACCCGCCACTGGTAGCATTTAGTTCCTTTTATGGTTTTGTGATTTCCTGTTTTGATAATTATTAAATTTTCTTTATCATCCGAATAACTTCGTTCTTTTTCTAAATCTAATCTTTTATACATTTTTCTTTCAGGATCTATAGCAATTACACTGTCTTCTTTCAGTTCTGCAAGTAATGACTTAATCAAATTTCCACTGTTGTAATGGTTTATTCTGACTTTATTGTTCTTAATATAATAATGGATATGCAACGTATCAAAACATGTTCTTTTTTCTAAAGAAACATACCCTTCAAAATTATCTTTCTCCGCATTACTGCTAAAATCTGCTGTAACTATCAGTATAAAGATTAATATTATATTCCTGAAAAAATCCATATCTTTAACCAATAAAATTATATAACTTGTCTTCGTAAACAGTAAAAAACAGTTCCTGTTCAATTCAGAAAGCTTTTTTAACCTGAATTATTGCATTTACGAACCCCAACATTTACAGACAAAGTAGCATGTATAAAAAATCAAATCTAAACAATGCTGATATGGAAAGAAAGAATATAGGAAACAAAGGAGAAGAAACGGCTGTAAATTATTTAATGAAAAAAAATTATGAATTATTGGAAAGGAACTGGCGTTACAAGAAAAAAGAGATTGATATTATAATGAAAGATAGAGACAGACTAGTCATTGTGGAAGTAAAAACCCGTAATTCAGAGCAATTTGAATCGCCCAATGATATGATAACCAAAAGGAAACAGCGTTTCTTAATTGAAGCCGCAGATGCGTATGTTATGAGCAGTAAGATCAACATGGATGTTCGCTTTGATGTTGTTCTTATATACAATAAAAAGGAACAGGAAATCCATCATATTGAGGATGCATTTCAGCCAAATCTTTTAACCTGACTTGTTTACTAAAGCACAAAATATTACTATGTAGGGAGCATTAATCCATTTAATATTCAAATTGTCCAATAAAAATTCGTAGATACCCATGAAGAGATTAGTAAAATATTTTTTGCAGGGCTTGCTGTATTTAGCACCGTTAGGGCTTACCCTGATAATATTATATAATCTGCTTAAATTTACTGACGGGCTCTTACAACCCTATTTTAAACAAATCTTTAATATGAATATTCCGGGTGTAGGGCTGGTTGCAATCCTTATTATTGTAACTTTACTGGGATTTCTGGGGCAAACAATAATCGCACGCCCTGTAAAAGCCACTATAGGCAAACTTATCAGTAAGACTCCATTCCTCAAGATAATTTACTCATCTTTAAAAGATCTTTTTTCAGGTTTCGTTGGAGAAAAGAAGAAATTTACACAGCCTGTACTCGTTCAAGTCAATACCATATCTAACCTTGAAAAATTAGGCTTTCTGACACAGGAAGACGTTACTAATATCGGGATAGAAGGAGAGAAAGCTGCTGTTTATTTCCCCCATTCTTATAATTTTTCCGGTGAATTATTTATCGTGCCATGCGAACATATCAAGAAAATAGAAGGTTCTCCTTCAGAGATTATGAAATTTATAGTATCAGGAGGTATAACAGTGTATAATTATAAATCCAAAACAAATGAAGAAACAAATCAGAATCCTGTCAATTAGTGTTTTATTTATCACATTAACGGCTTTTATTGTAAAAGCGCAAGAAGCAGAAAATGAGTATGAATTTACGGACGAATACAGATTAGAGACCTCGTCAGTAAAAAGTCAAGACAGAACTGGTACTTGTTGGTGTTTCACCACAGTATCTTTTCTTGAAGCAGAATTGCTACGTATGGGAAAAGAGGAATATGACCTTTCCGAAATGTTCCTGGTTCATAATACTTATCAAAAGAAAGCAGACCACTACGTCCGTTTTCACGGCAAAAACAATTTTGGTCAGGGGGGGCAGGCTCATGATGCTATTTATGAATTCAAACAACATGGTATAGTACCTGAAGAAGTATATCCCGGAATTAAGTATGGGGGAGATACTCATCAGCATTCCGAACTGGTTTCAGTTTTGAAAGGTTTTCTGGAGCCGCTGGTTGAAAACAGAAGGAGTAATCCCTCTCCGGTATGGGAAGATGCATACCAGTCTGTATTAGACTCTTATCTGGGTAAAACACCAGAGGAGTTTGAATATCAGGGCAAAACATTTACGCCAAAGTCTTTTGCCGAATTTCTGGAAATAAATCCGGATGATTATGTTGAAATCACTTCTTATAACCACCAGCCTTTTTATGAATCTTTCGTTTTAGAAGTTCCGGATAATTGGTCACATGACCTGTATTATAATCTTCCCCTTGATGAATTCATGGATGTCATGTATTATTCAATTGAAAATGGATACTCAGTGGTTTGGGATGGCGATGTAAGCAGTGAAGGCTTTTCGCATGGCGATGGCATAGCTGTTGTACCTGAAGACGAAGAAGCTGATTTCAAAAATAAACCTGTTAAGGAAAAAGATATAGACCAGGAATACAGGCAAAAATTATTTAACAATTTTACAACGACAGATGACCATCTTATGCATCTAACGGGTATAGGAAAAGACAAAAACGGGAAGTCCTATTTTGTCACTAAAAATTCTTGGGGAGAAGACAGCAATGAATATGATGGATTTCTTTATATGTCAGAACCATATGCTGAATTAAACACCATCGCTATCATGGTACACAAAGATGCGATACCTGACGAGATAGCCAATAAGCTGGATATAGAATAAAGGTTATTTAAAGTGTAATCAGGAAAGATAAAATTATTCGGATATAGTCCGGCTTGAGCCTCTTGTTCAAGCCGGTTTTATTTAATATGAAAAACACTTACATTATCATTAAATTACAGCCTCTGACATCGCTGTAATCAAATCTGCCTAATACTTCAAATGTCCCGTCAGGATGGAGACTTCCAATATCCTTTGTTTCAATAAAAGAGCAAGAATAAATATTAGCCAGGTCAATCATGTTTATTCCCCCATTAATGATACCAGAACCAGAATTTTGCACATCCAAAGGATCATAAGCATCACGGATTAAGACTTTCTGCCATGGAGGTGCCTGAAATTTCCCATTCCCTTTTGAATAGGACTGTGACAATAACTCTGCCATGCCATATTCAGAGTGAATTGTGTTAACACCCAAACCAGTCTTTAACTGCTCATGTAGTTCTTCTCTGACAAGCTCCTTCCTTTGTCCTTTCATCCCTCCTGTCTCCATGACAATTGCATTTTCAAGATCCATTGGGTAATTCTCAGCTAAATCCAGCAGTGCAAAGCTAACCCCAAACAACATAATCCGTTTTCCCATACGCTTAAGCCGGCGAAGCTTATCTGCCATCTTGCTTAAATCATCAAGATAAAATCCACTTTCAGAACACCCCGATTGATTAATTAAACCGTTGACCATAGAAATTAAAGAAGAATGTTCATTCTCTGAGTAGTAAGGCAACAAAGCAAGAATACAATAATCAACGGGATTCCCATAAAACTGATGGAACCCTCTTCTATAGCTCATTTCATATAAGCTGGACTTTTTAACATAATGCCTGCTACGGTACATGCCTGTTGTACCACTGCTTTCAAAATATAATTCATATGTTTTTTTACCTGTGATAACTTCATGTGTCTTGAAAAAATGAATTGGAAGGAAAGGAATATCATTAAGACGAATATCTTTTACAGGTCTTACATCTAAATATTTACAGTAATCCTGATAAACAGAATTGTAGTGATATTGATAAAGAAATATTTTTCTGGCTAATCTTTCAAAATGCCTGTTGTTTCTGATGTTAAAAACCTCTTCTTCCCATTTGTGAGGTTCAAACTCAACATCATTGGTCATCATAGAAATAAATTCTTGATATAATTTTTGCCTATCTCGAGAATTTTTTCCTTATCCAGATTAGGGTGGTATATTCGGATTACATGTTGATTTACCCCGTGTTTTGAAATTACCCCAATAGCACCGTCAAAAGCTGGATGTTTACATTCTGACTTAACTTTTTCAGTTATTCTTTCAAATTCCTCCCAGCTCAATTTACGAGGAACCTCCAAATATCCTTTTTCTTCCTCATCCAAATCAAGGAAAAAACCTTGCTCAATCTCTTCAAGGTAGAAAAACTTTCTAGTACAAATAATGGCAGAATTATTTATGTTTTCATTAAAGGTTTGAATCTCCAGTCCGTAATCCTTATATGCTGTAAGGACTTTTTCTAATAATTTACCCGAAATATTTTTCAAACGGATTACCCGATGGGTTTCTCCATTGACTTTGATTTCACCAATAGCGGAATGTAATTCTTCATCAATATGGCGTTCAGCATTTCTGGCCGAAATCAGTATATCCTGATCAAGGTGGTGTGGTGTAATTCCAATGTAATAATATTTTGGAACCTTATATTTCTTTTTATATCGGCTATCTACATCAGGGAAGGGATCTACCGATTCAAGGACCAAACTGTCAATAGATGACTTAACTTTTACAGAATGTACAAGCTCCTTCTTAGTGATTGTACCCGAGGCACTTAAAACATTATTCTTGTTCATATACTGGCAGCTTTATATTACTCTTTAACCCTCGAAAGATAGATTTTATTATATAAAAATAAAAATTTATCCTTGAATTTGATGTTTTTCCTAATTTAAGAAACAAAAGTCCCAAAAGTACTTCTTGTTAAAAACAAAGAAGAGAATAATCTGCATAAAAGTGAAGTACTTTTGGAACTAATCTAAAACTAATCTTCTCTATACTTACAACAGCTTGGTAAGGAGGCATAAGTTTCGTCCTCGGCTTTTTTCTCTGAGGTATCATGTCCAGCTTTGGCGATGGCTCCATGAACGTCATCTAAGTCAACCTTATCTTTCTTATGATGAATGGTCAACATATGGGATTCCTGATCCCAGTCTGCCTTTTTTACACCTTTAACATCTTTAGCAGCTTGTTCTATTCTGTTCTCACACATTTCGCATTTTCCATCAACTTCAAAAGATGTTTTCTTTAAATCCTTGTCGGCTACTTCTGCTATTTTCTCGCCACTAATCTTCTTATTTTCAGAAGATTCACACTGAGCATTTGTCTGGAAAGAAAAAGTCAGCACAAAAGTCAGCAATAATCCGGTACTTAAAATTACTTTTTTCATAACACATTGATTTTTATTGATTAATAATTATTTAAACACTTATATTTAATCCAAACAGTTCATTTGTCATATTGAACTGTTCTTCTCGATATTCATTTTTTTTATAGCTTTCCTCTATTTCAAAGTTTTTCTTTTCAGGCGCAAACTATTCATTACAACCGATACTGAGCTAAACGACATAGCACCACCTGCTATCATGGGATTCAGGAGGAAGCCATTCACAGGGTATAAGACACCTGCTGCAATTGGTATCGCAATAATATTATAAATAAAGGCCCAGAAAAGGTTTTGTTTAATGGTTTTCAATGTATCTTTCGAGAGATCAATAGCTGATTTGATTTTTTCAAGATCGCCTTTGACCAGTGTAACTTCTGCACTTTCCATAGCAACATCAGTACCTTTTCCCATCGCTATACCTATATCAGCCTGAGCAAGAGCAGGAGAATCATTAATCCCATCTCCTACCATAGCCACTTTATGACCCTCAGATTGCAGTTTTTTCACAAAATCAAGTTTATCCTGCGGCATCACCTCTGCACGAAACTCCTCGATATTTGCTTTCCGTGCAATGTGCTCTGCAACATTCTTATTGTCACCTGTGAGCATATACACCTGAATCCCCGATTCTTTTAGCTCTTTAATGGCATTCAGAGAAGTCGGTTTTATCATATCTTCAATATTAAACACCAGCTTAACCTGCTTTTTTTGTACAACGTAAACACGGGTAAAAACAGCGGTTTCTTCCTTTATATTTTCATCTTGTGGCATTTCGGGAACACTCACGCCATTTTCCTCAAGCAATGAACGGTTTCCAATAAAAAGATCTTCACCTTTGTAAGCTGCCTTGACGCCCTGCCCGGTAAGCGATTGAAATTCTTCAATATTATATCCGTTATGTGCTTTCCCGGATAAATAATCTGTAATCGCTTCGGCCAGGGGATGTTCAGACTTAGACTCCACTGAATACACAACATCAAGCAGTTCTGAACTTTTTTCTCCATCCATCCACACCATGCTTTTTACAGCAGGCTCACCGGTGGTAATCGTTCCGGTTTTATCTACAACAATAGCATCTATTTTATTGACTTTTTCCAGTATACTTGCATCTTTGATCAGAATGCCATTTTCAGCCCCTTTACCAATTCCAACCATTAAGGCTGTTGGAGTGGCCAGTCCAAGTGCACACGGACAAGCGACAATCAGTATGGTAACTAAAGTGATAAAAGCATAGGTAAATTGAGGCGAAGGGCCAACAAGATACCATAGAGCAGCGCTTGCCAGTGCAATTACCATAACAGTTGGTACAAAAATACCTGCAATTTTATCTGCCAGTTTTTGGACAGGGGCTTTACTTCCCTGGGCCTGTCTAACCATCTCAATAATTTGAGAAAGCATGGTATCCGATCCCACTTTCTCAGCTTTTATCTGAAAACTTCCGCTTTTATTGAGAGTTGCACCAATGACTTTACTCCCCTTTGTTTTCTCCACAGGGACAGACTCGCCAGTTATCATACTTTCATCAACAGAGGAATAGCCTTCAATAATTTCTCCATCCACTGGTATCTTTTCTCCAGGGCGAATCTGAATTATGTCATCAACCTCAACTTCACCCACTGGCAATTCAACCTCTTCTCCCTCTCGTATCACCTTGGCTGTTTTTACCTGCATACCCATCAGTTTTTTAATAGAATCAGATGTTCGGCTTTTTGCCCGTGTTTCAAAGTATCTGCCCAGTAATACCAAAGATATAATTACAGCCGTGGCTTCGTAATACACGTGAGGTGTTATACCTCTTGACAACAAATATTCAGGAAAAAGGGTATTAAATAAACTAAAAAGAAAAGCAGCTCCTGTACCCAGAGCTACCAAAGTATCCATATTGGCTGCAAAATTTTTTGCCTGCTTCCATGCAATCTGAAAAAACTCCCGTCCAAACCACAATATCACCGGAAGAGTGAATCCTAATAAAATCCAGTTACGAAAGGGAAATTCCGATACAAACATAGAAATAACCAAAACAGGTAAACTCAAAGCTATGGCAAGGAAAGCCTTATTGCGTGATTTTTTTAGCTTTGTTTCTTCCTCTGCTTGTTCTTCCTTTAAATCCGTTTTCCTCTCCAAGAGCAATTCATAACCAATCTTCCTTACGGCCTCTTTCATGTTGGCCGGAGCAATAGTATCTTCATCATACTCCACATATACAGATTCATCCGCAAAATTCACACTTGCTGTATTCACTCCTTCCATAGCTCCCAGCATTGTTTCAACACTTACTGCACAGGACGCACAATGCATTCCATCTACTTTAAATCGCTTCTTCATACAAGGATTCCTCCAAATATTATTTTAATTTAGCCTTATAGCCGGCTCTTTGTATAGCTTCTATTATCTCTTCTGCACTTGTCGAGGATGTTTTTACATTTACGGTTTTATCAGAATCATTAAGATCAACATCCCATTTTTCAACACCTTTTAATTCTTCCATAAAAGGTTTTATAGCATACATGCAGCCTGCACATTTTAAATTGGTTTTGAATTTTAGTGTACTCATAATCTGTATATATATTATTAATTTCAAAGAATAAAACTGGAAAATAAAGTTTCTGTTTTTCAAAATTTTTGAAAAGATTTACAGAATTTAGAGTAAAAAACGAAACCCATCATAACAGACTTTAATAAAACCTAAATAGCATCAACCTTGGTTTTATTTGGATAAAGTTAGATTATTAGTTTTATGCTCTGAGACTTAGTGATATTAAAGTCAACATTTTTTGATTCTCCCTCCCATGGAACCCTAATGTTTTATACATCGGATATTGTCTACGTTAGTAGATGAGGGTTTCATTCGTACGGATTTTATGAACCTCTTCAACTCCAGTTACTATGATCATCCCATCACCATTATAACCAGTTCTGGCATTTTTTCGAATAATCTGAACGATATGTGTAATATCGTTCTCAGGTATAAGAATCTCCAGTTTGATCACCATATAGGCTTCTACAAACGTATATTTATCGCTTATATGCTCACGTTCATGATCAGAGAAAGTCCCTGTCCCTTCAGCTTCAATCATAGTCATGCTTTTGTAGCCTCTGTCTTGAAGCGCTCTGTAAACTTCTTCCAATTTTCGTTTTCTGATATATGCTTTAATTAATTTCATCATATTTCCGTTTTATAGATTATTACATGTCTAAATTTAATCGCAGCAATTCAGCTTTTTATTACCAAATTCATCTTCATTTGTTTTGATCAACTTAGTAATAAATCGTTGGAAGATACCTTTCTTTTTGGGCCTGCTTTTTTGGAGACCATTGTTTCCCAGAATTTCTTCAATATATTCTTTGGCAATTTTGAAAGATGAATACTCTATTTTGATTTCTTCTTCCAAAAAATAGACCTCCCCGATTCCGGGTAAATCTTCCAACAGGTTTCTGATTTTTGCCCTTTCGCCAGAAGATGGTTTATGATCCAATATGTATGAGAAAAGATCAAATTCTTGCATGAGTATAGTTTTTAAGTGAAGCAATAGACTGACCATGAAGTATTTTTCATGCATCTATTTTTATTTGTATAAATAAGTACAAACTTTTCCGCTGTAAGCAGCCCTTTCTGTAAAAGAAGTAAGAGTTACGATAAAACAATAGCCACTCCTTTTTGTGAGTTAAAAGATATCTTATCGTAAACATTTCATGCCAGAACAACTTGTAAGAAGGGGAAGGATATTTTGGTAATATGAACCGGTATTAATGAAAATGTTAGAAAGGAAGCAGCCTTTCCTGAAGGTTCTCTATTACTTTTTTCTATTTCGGTTACCGGAACATTAAACTCAGGCAAAGTAGTTTTCTGGGAAAATTCCATTTTTTTGCCCAATGGGCTAATACAAAAACAAGAAGTACAATCATTTCTTTCTCTCTCTATATCAGTATAAATGACTCTTGTCCAGCATTCACAAACATTTTCTGATGGTTTCACATGGGTATACATCTCTTCGGAAAAAGCCTCAATATTAGTTGCGAAAAAAAGTATCAGAACAATAATTGTATGTTGGACCATAAACTTCATGCTAATTAACTTTTATTAATCATTATAACGAAATTTTACTTCCACAAGATTTGCAAAATATGTAACAAGTTTTTACATAATTTTAATTATTTCTGCCCTTAAACGAAGTAAAGTCAGGTAAAATGTACAGCATCTTGCTCCCAGAAAAACCCGTTGCGTGGTGCAACCGAAAAATCTCTAAACAAGCGCCTCCAAAATCATCTGAAATCCGTTAAATAAATTTATTTTGATGTGTACAGCGCAGGGGATTATAAATAATCAATTTGAGATTCACTACAATGAATATGAACAGATGATAAATTATAGAAATTCATATATAGCGATGGGAAGAAGTATTTTACAATTCGAATATATGTAATCTGGTTTACGTTTGATTATTCGCCTGACATTCTGATATTTATTTCTGCGGTATTCAACTTTTGTTAATTCTAAAATCCATAAAACTCTCATGCTTTATCTACAGGATATCCATCGGTGACTTGTCATAGGTTCTGGGAACTGCTGTGTTTTGTCTGGTTGTTCTGACTATAAGCCAAATAATAAAAGCTAACACAATGAGGCCGATAATCCAGCTCCATCCCATTCCAAAGCCCATATCTCCAAATCCATACATTATATTTTTGTCATATTGTTAACGCCTTTTTACCAGTTTGTTAAGCTGAAAACCCAAATAAATAATTAATTACTCTACAACTTCATAATTTCTCATCATGCCCATGTCTTCATGTTCCAGGTTGTGGCAATGGTAGATGTATGTTCCTGTAAAGTCTTCAAAACGCATAATGACCTTAACTTTCATTCCCGGTAAAAGCAAAAAAGTATCCTGCCAGCCTTTATCCAGAAAGCCATCTTTAACAGTTTCCCATGCAGAAGGGCTCACCCCGGAAATGTCCCGGTCAATAACCTGAAATTGCAATCCATGTATATGCACTGGGTGAGGCATCTGCATCATATTATTCATCATACCCATACCTCTTCCGTCATTGCCATTAATAAACTCCCATATTTCAGTTGTATTCAGTTTTACTTTCTCCCAATCAGCTACCTCTGTCATATCAAAAGTTTTCCCGTTAATTACCCAGTTCATGCGTTCGAAAGAAAAGTAAAACTCTCTGGGAGCAGAGACATTAACCGCATTATCGGTATCAATTCTTTCCAGGTCAGAAAGAGTGGAGGGTATTTTTTTTTGTGGACCTCTCCCGGAAGTTACATTAAAAGTAAACAAATCCATTTCGGAGCCATTATCGACACTTTGACTGCGCTGCATCCTGTTACCCATCATTCCTCCCATATTCATAGAAGTACCGGCATCAAAAGAAAGGCTTTTTAACTGCAATTCCGTGTTTTTATTATATCCGGAAAAATCTTTCCATATATCAACTCGTTCACCGGGAGCAAGCATAATATAGTCTTTTTCAACAGGTTGTTCCAGTAACCCTCCATCCGTTCCGATAGCCACTAATTCATTCCCATCGCTCCATGCCAGTTTATATATCCTTGAATTTGAGCCATTAAGGACACGAAAACGATAGGGTCTTCTTTTTACATCCAATTGACGGTTTACCTTGCCGTTAACAAGCATCCTGTTCCCCAGGAATCCCTCCATTCGGTTCATACGACTATTTTCAAGATAGACCAGTTGGTTATCCGTATCAAATGTTCTGTCTTGTAAAATCAATGGTATATCAAACTTACCGGAAGGTAATTCCGGCTCATCTCCTTCAACGATAAACATTCCGGCAAGGCCATAATACACTTGTGGTCCGGTTATTTGATGCGGATGAGGGTGAAACCAATAGGTTCCGGGCCGGTTATTAACCTGAAATTCATAAATATATTCCCCTCCTTCATCTACAGCATAAATAGGATGTCCATCCATCTCAGGGGAAATATGCAAACCGTGCCAGTGGATAATGCTCTCCCTCGGTAACTGATTTTTAAAACGGACGCGTATTTTCTGCCCAGGTTTAACATATATTATGGGACCGAGGTAGGTATCATCCAACTCATCAAGGTTATCATCTTCACCTTTTATTAACCTGGATTCATAAGTGAATACTTCGGTTTTCTGTCCCTGCAAAAGCTGCATATTCTGGGTAGTAGCTGTAAGCTCAATATCAATATCAGCTTTAAATTCTGCATTAATACTGTTAGTCTGACTCTTATCCGGATGTCCCTGCGAATTGCATTGAAGAAAGAAAAGGCTGATAGTGAAAAGGGTAAACCATTTAATAAAAAGATGTATTATGGATATTTTTCCCATGAATATAAATTTGATGTTATTTATACGTATTATAATTTAAATATCATCCAGTGTTTTTCGGTCTTTATGCTGCAATCTTTTAAACTGCGTAGGAGAAAAACCCGTAACCTGTTTAAACTGATTGGATAGATGTGAAATACTGCTATAATTCAATTTATGTGCTATCTCACTCATGTTATATTCATCATAGATGAGCAACTCTTTAGCGTATTCCACCCGCTGATGAATGAGAAATTTTTCGATCGTTATACCTTCTTTTTCTGAAAAAATTTTACTCAGGTAATGATAATCCCTTCCTATTTGATTAGCCAGGACATGAGAGTAATTATACGGATTTTTATTTTTTTCAGGATTTCTGATTAACTCAATAATGATGTTTTTTATTCTTTCAACGTACTGTACCTGTTTGTCCTCCACAATCTCAAATCCTATAGATTCCAGATTCTGCTTGAGTCCCTTTATATCGAAATTAATTTTAGGTTCTGAAAGAATTACCTCTCCCAATCGAACCTCAATATAAGAAATGTTCATTTTGTCAAGAATATCTTTAACCGCCATGATACATCTTGGACAGACCATATTTTTAATATGTAACTTATACTCTTCTTTCAAAGCTCGTTTTTTTGGTATTAACTATTATTTCTCATGGGTGATTCATCTTCTTCATCTTCTTTATAAACACTATACATTCCCTCATTCTTGATTTTTTTATATTTTTCAGGATCGGAATTTACATTGAATGAAGCTCCTTTGTCATATAGAAACTTTAATCCATAAACACCCATGACAATCGCCACTAAAACGATGGCCATTAAAAGAAGCTTTAAATACAAAGCCATAACTATAGATTGTTTATTACTTTTTCCAGTTTAGATCTAATAAATGAAGCGACTTCTTCGAGTTGTGGATTGCCCACTATATCAAGAGAAGCCTCAGCGTTAATTGCCGATACATCAATTTTTCCATCATCTGTTTCTTGTACTACCATATTACAGGGCAGTAGCAAACCTATATTAGATTCAGCTGTCAAAGCTTTTAAAGCATTGGGAGGGTTACATGCGCCCAAAATACGGTATTTCCTAAAATCCACATCCAGTTTTTTCTTCATTGTAGCCTGAACATCAATATCGGATAATACACCAAAACCTTCTTCTTTCAATTCATTGGTCACTCTATCAATAACTTCGTCAAAGTCTCCTTCTACGGTTTTACTTGCATAATAATTCATAATCAACTTGTTTTAATTTCTAATGTTTTCAACAGTAACCAAAGCCTTTTGTTCAAATAGATAAGTCACAATGTTATCAATCGCCCATTAAGTATTAAATAATTCAGTCCCATTATTTTAGCATCTTCAATAGCATCTTTTTCATTATGTACTATGGATTTTCCTCTTGTATTAAATGAAGTATTTAGTAGGGCTTTAATTCCTTTTCTTTCCTCTAAAAGAGTCAAAAGGTCATGCATAAAAGGGATATCATGCCGGTTCTTTATGGTTTGTATCCTCGAGGTGCCATCAACATGGACACATCCTGCCATTTCCTGAATTTTGCTTTGCCTGACAGGAAAATCGAGAAGCATATATTTACTGAGTTCTGAATATACAGGGTTTCCTACAAAATATTCCAGATTTTTTTCAAGTATAACAGGAGCCACCGGCCTGTACCATTCTCTATTCTTTAGTTTCTGACTTACAAACTGTGCCAGCTCATGCGAATCTGCCCTGGCTATAATACTTCTGTTGCCCAATGCTCTGGGACCGGCTTCTCCAAAACCATTACACACACCAATAATCTCTTCACTGGCAAGTAACTCAATGATTTGTTCCAAATTTTCTACAGTATATTCTGTTATGTTATTTCCCAGAGACCAATTATTCAAATAGGGCGAGTGTTTTTTAACTTTTCCATGTTTTAACCATTCTATAAATGTAGCCGCACCTAAGGATAGACCAGAATCATTTGTACAAGGAGGAATATACAGCTCATCGAACAGTCCACTGGATAATATTTTTCCATTTGCTTTAATGTTAAGAGCTGAACCGCCGGTGTAATATAACGAATCAGCTCCTGTTCGGGTTTTTAATGTGTTCAGCTTTGCTATCAATTCCTTCTCAAAAATATGCTGGAAAGTAGCTGCAACATTGCGTATAAATTCATTGTTCAAGTCAAAGTTACTGAGATTAATACTCCAGTCATTCTTCACCTTTGTAAAAAAATGTGTTTTATTGCCCCATATATTTTCAAAATAATTGTTTCTCCGTAACCATTCTTCAATTCTTTCGTCATAAGAACCATATGCTGAAAAACCCATAAATTTCCCCGCCATACCATTTTGGTCTTTCTTTGTGGCGCCGATTATAGAAAAAGTCAATGCATTGGAGTTAAAAAAAGAAGATAGTAACTTTAAGTCCCAGTTGTATTCTATCAAATGCATACTTCCATCCTTGAATAACCATGCAGAAAAATTGCTGCTTCGTGCCCCTCCGTCAAAATGTACATGCAGGCTGTTATTTTTAAACTCTCCATAAAATGGCATATTACTGAAAACATGCGCCAGCTCGTGATTCACTACATATCCATTTCGATGATTATCCAGCCAGAAGAGGCGCCCGCTTTCAGGATAAAGCAGGGGCTTTTCTGTTAAAGGAGCTTCAAAACGAAGATTGCCCCTTGTGTTGATAAATGATCGACCAATAACATTATCCACAAAAACAACATCATAGTCGTCATGAGAAAGCAACCGTTCGTCCTTAAGAAGATCATAAAGAAAGTCAGGCATTCGGTGATCATATTTTTTTCTGGTAATCCGTTCTAGTTGACAAAATTTTATTATTTCTTCATTTTCAGCTAAAGTGATATTATGATCATGAACCCATGAAGGATAAGGTTTATCATCTATGTCCTGAATTCCATATATTGCTAACGTAGGTTTATCTTTGCGCATGATATGTGTTTTATAAAGAGAATATTCTAAAAATAAATTTCATTAAAAATGACAAAAGATTTTTAATGAAAAAATGTCAATTTTTTCACAAGTAATCCATCTTTGCCAGAATTTGTAAATTAGATAAAACAATCCTTGATCGGAAGATTTTTTATAATTTTAAAGCCTTTTTTATTGTATCCTTCACAAAGTTGTAACGATTTTTTTTCTAAACCAAAGCGCAAAAAAAACGTAATAAACTAATATATTAAATCTACTAATTTAACGGAGTTGCATGGCTTTATCGGATAAGGAGGTTTATTTTTTTGTCTCTACCATCAAAAATCATTCAGAGTATGACTTTAGTGAATACTCTGAAAAGTCACTAAAAAGGAGGATTCAGAAGGTGCTTGATGATAATAGAATGGATATTGCAACAGCTATTATTCAATTAAAAAAGAACAGAAATTTTTTGGAAAATTCAGTGAAAGCTATTACTGTGAATACCACAGAATTATTTCGAGATCCCCAGATATGGCAGGATTTAAGATTCCGTATACTCCCCCGATTTAAGAACAACAAAAATATCAATATATGGCATGCAGGTTGCTCAACAGGACAGGAAGTGTATTCAATGTTAATTCTCCTGCATGAATTGGATATGTATGATAAAGCAAAAATATTTGCTACAGACCTGAATGAAGAAGCCCTGGAACAGGCAAAAAAAGGAACTTATAAATACAGATTTAACATAGGATACCTGGATAATTTTGATAAGGTCGTCAAAGAAAATCCTTTCAACTATGAAGAATATAATGATGTCCCTTATGCAAAATACTTTAAAATCAACAAACTTACAGATACTCTGGAAATCCATGACTTTTTAAAGGAAAAACCTATTTTCAGGAAGCATGACCTTGTTAAAGGAGAAAATTTATATTTTGCAAAATTTGATTTGATAATCTGCAGAAATGTCATTATCTACTTTAAATATGAATTGCAATCTAAAATTTTTAAGTTTTTTCATGAACATTTGTATACCAATGGCTATTTACTATTTGGCATTCATGAAAGTATGCTGGGTGAAATAGCCAATAAATTTGATAAACGGGGGCATTTTTACAGGAAAAAATATTAACACTTGAGGTAAAATAAGGCGTATGAATAACAGAAGTGAAATCGGAATTGTCGATACCAGAAACATCATCAATACCCTTAAAGAACAATATGATTATAATTTTAAGAATTATGCCTTGACTTTTTTTAAACGAAGGTTAGAATTCATTATCAATAAGTACAACCTTAAAAATGCCGATGACTTCATTTTCCGGATAACCAATGACAAGGATTTTTTTGAAATCTTTTTGAAAGAGATATGTATCGAAACAACAGAAATGTTCAGAGATCCGTCATTATGGAGGTACCTGAAAGATGAGTTCTTCCCTAAAATATTAAGTAATGTACAAAACTATAAAATTTGGTTCCCGGAAGTTAATTCAGGCGAAGAGCTATACACTCTTTTAATTTTATTAAATGAACTCAATTTTTTGGATAAGGTTCAAATATTTGTAAGCAGTCTCAGTCAGATACACATCAATAAAGTAAAGGAAGGTTATTTTGATTATAATAAACTTGAAGTTAACGAAGCAAATTTTAAGCGGGTCTTTAGAGAAAAAGAACTTAAACCATATTATACCGTAAAAAATGAACGGGCCTATTTTGATATTTCATTGCTGCAAAACGTAAAATACACAAAACAAAATACGATATTTGAGGAATACCCAAAGGGCATCAAATTAATTATTTGTAGAAATCAAATGCTCTACTATAACCAAATTTTAGAGGAACGGTTACTTAAGACGTTCAATACTTGTTTAATTCCTGGCGGTCATTTGGTTGTAGGTTTGAATGAGAAAATCGATTATTGGAATTCCGATAAAGATTATATCTTAGTCGATAAAAACGAAAATATATATAAGAAAAAAGTTTCATAGATGTATAAGGCTGTTATAATAGGCGGATCAGCTGGTAGTTTTAGAGTAATTACGAAAATCCTACAAACTTTACCCAAAAACTACCCTTTACCCGTTTTGCTTAACCTGCATAGGTTGAAACATGTACGTTCAGGTTTTGTAGAAGCGCTTTCTATAAAGTCTAATATACCTGTCATAGAACCTTTTGATAAAGATTCTATAAAGCCTGGCAAAGCCTACCTTGCCCCATCCAATTATCATATGTACATTGAACTGAATAAGAAAATAGCTTTGTCAACCGAAGAACCCGTTAATCATTCACGTCCTTCAATAGATGTCTCTTTTGAAACGGCAGCACAAACATATAGCAAGAATCTCCTGGGAATAATTTTATCAGGGGCAAACAGGGACGGGGCATATGGACTAAAGAAGCTGAAAGATCACGGAGGGACAGTAATAGTTCAAAATCCCAAAGAATGTGAAGTTTCTACAATGACCGATGCTGCTCTTAAACTTACTGAAGCAGACCATATTTTTTCATCAGGTGAGATTATTGATTACTTGTTAAATATTAAATAAACCGTAAATGAGTTATAGAAGGAAAATACATAAAATTACAGGAGTCATATCATTTTTCCTACTCATAATAAGTGCAGTAATCTTAATGGCAAATGCAAGAAACTTGTCAGTTGAGTATGAAAACGTTAATATACCTCTGAGCACAATATATCTGTTATCTGTTTTAATTATCCTCTTGGCTGTAATCAATTTTGTTCAGATTATTAACCTCACTACTGAAAAAGCCTATAAAGAAGATTATACGGAAAAATCCGACCTAAAAGAAATCTATGAAACTGAAGAAAAACAACCAGTGGCAGACAAGGTAAGGGATGACCAGGACAACGACTACAATCTGGAGGCAATAGAACAAAAACTTCTGCCTGCTGAAACTGAAAATTCAGAAGACTTTTGTGAACAAATACTTAGAAACATTGCAAATGAATACGATATTGTACAAGGTCTTTTTTATATTCGAAAAAATGAAAGTGATAGCTTTACAATTTGCGGTAAATATGCATACTACGGCGCTGAAGAACCCAAAGACTTTGAGCTTGGAGTTTCACTTACAGGTCAGACAGCTAAGAATCAACGAGTAATGAACATTACAAAAATTCCTGAAAATTATACGACAATATTATCAGGGCTGGGAAGTGATTCCCCGGAAAGTTTATTGTTAATACCTATTATTCAACAGGAAAGAACAATTGCTTTGATTGAACTGGCATCGTTTAAGAATTTTGACAAAAAAACTGAAAATATTTTTAATGAACTATCCAACGTAATTGGTAATGAGTTAGCAACCATAATAACTTAGATATCTATATATGAGCAAAGAAAAAAATGCCATAGTCATAACGAAAAACGACATCATTCTGGGAGTAGCTCTTTCTCTTATTGCTCCCTTATCGGCGTGGATTATTGATATTTTTATATCCAATATTCCAATTTCTTTTTCATCAATTGCCCAGATACATTTGAATAATCCGGCACACTGGTACATAGACGCAATACCTATTCTTGTAGGGATAATTATTTACATATATTACCGCAAAAGGCAAGCAGAAAGGGAAATATTTGAAGATATAATAAACCAAAGAGACCTGGATATTGACCGCAACGCATCATTTGCAAAAAAAATAGGGGAAGGATTTTATGATGCAGACCTTGAGATAAAAGATGAAAATGATGTTTTAGGCAAGTCGTTAATCAAGATGCGCAATAATATTGTTGAAAACAACAGGAAGGAAAAGGAACGAAACTGGATTGCTGAAGGGAAGGATCTTATAGCTGATATTCTGAGAAAACATAATTCCCTGGACATTTTAGCCTACGATGTCATTGTCAGGCTTATTGAATATATTGATACCATCCAGGGAGCTTTATATTTGTACGAAGAAGAAGAGAATAAATTGGTGAATTACGCCACCTATGCTTATAATCGCAGAAGATATATAAACCAGGAATTCAAAATTGGTCAGGGTCTTATCGGAGAGTGTGCCTATGAGAGGGATTATATTTACAGAACTGAAATTCCGGAGAATTATGCAACCATAACTTCCGGCATATTAGGCGATAAAAAACCCCGGAGCCTTTTGATAGTTCCTCTCATTGCTGAAGAAAAACTTCAGGGCGTAATAGAATTTGCTGACGTTAAAGAAGAATTCCCTCAGCTTACCATACAATTCGTGCGTGAATTGGCTGAAATCATTGCCCGGACTATCTATAATCTGCGCATGAACCAAAAGACCGAACAGTTGCTAAAGGAATCGCAACAGATGACAGAAGAACTGAAGGAAAACGAGGAAGAGCTAAGGCAAAATGCTGAAGAAATGCGGGCAACCCAGGAAGAGCTTGAAAAGTCAAATAAAAAACTTGAAACCCAAATTAAAGAAGTTGAAAATGCCCAAAAGCGGCTACAAGCACTGCTGGAAAACGCATCAGAGGTTATCTCTATATATGATAAAGATCTCAATCTAAAATATCAGAGTCCAAATGTGAAAAACATTCTTGGTTATACCCAGGAAGAGATGATGAGCGGAAAAGATATGGACAGATTAACTGCAAAAGGTGAAACTGCCCTGAGAGACATGTTTAAGGAACTGCTGAAAAATCCTAATAAGTCTCAAACGCTTCAATACACATATATTAAGAAAGACGGTAAAAAAATATATCTAGAAACAACGGGTAGAAACATGCTTGGAGATCCTGCTATTAATGGAATCATTTTAAATTCACGGGACATAACAGAAAGGAAGAGAGCTGAGAAAGAAGAAAGAATGAAAAGTAAAATGCAGTCCCTTTCTGAAAATAGCCCCGACCTCATCATTCGTTTAAATACCCGGGGCCAGTTTTTCTATGCCAATCCTGTATCTCATCCATATTTAGGATTGGAACCCAAAGAACTATTAAACCGAAGAATTCGAGATCTTGAATTGGAAGAAACGTTAGTCAACTTTTTCAATGAATCAATTGAAGTCATAAAAAAGAACAGCGAACAAATAAACCAAGAATTAAATATTCCCACGGCAAAACTGGGTGAACGAATAATGGATTTCAAAGGAATCCCGGAATTCAATGAAAATGAGCTGGAAACCATTCTTTTTGTTGGCCATGATATCACAGAGGCGAAAAGAATTGAAATGGAAATTCAGGATAAAAACAAAAAAATCACTGAAAGTATCAATTATGCCCAAAGGATTCAATCTTCTATTCTGCCTAATAATAATATTGTACAGGAATATTTGCCAAAATCTTTCATTTTCTATGAGCCCAGGGATGTCGTAAGCGGAGATTTCCCATGGTTTCTCAAAAAAGAAGACATCATTTTCATAGCTGCTGTAGACTGTACAGGACATGGAGTACCCGGAGCGCTACTTTCATTCATTGGCTACTTTCAGCTTAACAATATTGTCGATCATAATAAAAATTATACCCCCGCCGAGGTACTTGACAAGTTGCATTTCGGGGTACGTGCTACGCTCAAACAAGAACGTTTTGATGCAGAAGCAAGAGATGGTATGGATATTGCTCTCTGCCGGATCGATAAAAAGAAAAAGGAATTACATTATGCTGGGGCACACAGGCCTTTATATTATTTAAGTGATGGCAACCTTGAACAATACAAAGGAAACAGAAAAGCAATAGGAGGAATACCCCACCGGAAAAAACCAGAAAAAGACTTTGTTAATCATGTTATAAAATATAAGAAAGGAGACAAAATTTTCTTTTTTACGGATGGATTGCCAGACCAGATAGGCGGACCCCATAAAAGAAAGTATACACCCAAACGAATTCGTGAAAATATCGTAGAAAATAAAAGTTTTTCTATGCAACAATTTTCGGCTCTGTTTTCATCCGAATACAAAAAATGGAAAAAAAACAATAAACAAATAGACGACGTATTGCTAATTGGCATAGAATTTTAATATATTTACTTTGTTTAACTAAACTACACTTATGTTATGGATAAACACAATGTGAAAGGCTTTCTTGAATTCGTATATGACTTCTACCGATCAATGAAGGCTCATGAAATAACTCTGGTTTATGAAGGAGAAATAACTCACCAAATTACAAAAGCGTTTACTTCTCTAACAGAGTCTAATATGGCCAAAGAAGAAGAATCCAATACTGTTCAGAAGAAGGTCTTCCATGTCATGGTCGAATGTTTACAAAACATCAGTAAACATGCCGATACATTTGGTTCTGACGATTATCTCTTTGCTGGCAGGGGAATTTTTATGGTTAGTAAAGGGAAACTGGACTATCATGTAACCACGGGTAATGTAATAGAGAATCGAAAGATCGAAGAATTAACCGAAATGCTTGAGGAAATAAACAGCCTTGACAAAGACGGCTTAAAAGATTTGTACAAAAAACAAATGAGAGAGGGCAGGCTGTCTGCCAAAGGTGGTGCAGGCTTAGGCTTTATTGATATCGCAAGAAAAACAGGCAACAAACTGGAATACCATTTTTTGCCAATTGATGAAACAAGCTCATTTTTTCTTCTTTCTTCATCTATTTCTAGAAACATTTAATAAAAATTTGAATTATGGAAGTAATAAAAATAAAAGGAACAGACGATACTCCCAGCGTTATTTTAGACAAAGACAATGAAATATTTGAAATTTCCGGAAGGTCATTACCGGAGGATGTAACAACATTCTATGAACCTATCCTTAACTGGCTCGATGAATATGCAGAAAACCCAAATTCAAAAACTGTTTTCTCATTCAAACTTGTATATTTCAATACAGCTTCTTCTAAGCTCCTTCTGGATATACTTATGAAGTTGGAGGAATTATATGAAGATGGAAACGACGTTCTTATCAAATGGTATTTTCCGGAAGATGATGAAGACATGGAAGAAGCCGGAGAAGAGTATGCAGACATAGTAGATATTCCGTTTGAACAAGTTAGTTACGTTTTATAGTGGTGTAAATTGATGTTGTCCGGTTAGCCTATGAGTGAAGAGATTTTAAAAGCCTTAATGCAACTTTTTGCGATTATCGCAAAACAAGATGATGGTGTAGAATCGAATGAAAGGGAATATGTTCTGAACTTTCTTACACAACAGTTGAATGATGAGGCTATTCAGGAATACATTGCCTTGTTTGATAAAAAGGCAGGTTATACCGGCCCCAATAACCTCGAAGATAAATCCCAAAAAAGAAAACTTACATCAGTTAAAGATTCTGTAAGAATTCTCGGCCTGTGTAAAAAAATTAATAAGACATTAACACAGAAACAAAAGGTTATTGTGCTGGTGAGGCTGTTTGAACTGGTAAATGCCGATCGTAAATTCACGGAACAAAGAATGGCGATTATTAACACAGTCGCCGAAGTGTTTAAAATAAGTCTCGAAGAATATTCCAGCATCGAAAAGTTTGTTATAAATAATGAAATTTCTGAAATTGATGACTCCAATATTCTAATAATCAATGATAAAGAGGAGCAATATGAGAAATGTAAACATATTAAATCTGAAGCGCTTGACGGGAATATTTTCGTACTCCATGTAAAAAGTGTTGACCTTTATTTCCTCAGGTATACAGGTGATGAAGAAATTTATCTTAACGGATTGCCGCTTAACAACAAACGGATATATCTTTTTGCCCAAGGCGGCTCAATAAAATTACCCAAAGGCAAACCCGTTTACTACAGCGATGTTGTTGCCCACTACCTTGCTGATAGTACTTCCCTGAAATTATCTTTTGTTGCTGAAGATATAGGCTACCAATTTCTAAACGGAACTATAGGACTTCGAAACATCAATTTTGCAGAATCTCAGGGTAAGCTTGTGGGTATCATGGGTGCAAGTGGCGCAGGAAAAACCACCCTTATGAATGTGCTGGTAGGAAACAGCAAACCAACCGACGGGAAGGTAAAAATCAACGGCATAAACATTCATGAAGAAAACGAAAAAATTAAAGGAGTCATAGGATATATTCCTCAGGATGATTTGTTGATTGAAGAGCTAACAGTATTTCAAAATCTTTATTACAACGCTAAATTATGCTTCAAAGATAAATCAGAGGATGAAATAACAGCTCTCGTTAACAAAACGTTGAACAACCTTGGCCTTGGAGAGATAAAAGACCTGAAAGTAGGTAGTCCCCTGAATAAACTTATAAGCGGAGGACAAAGAAAACGCCTGAATATAGCACTAGAGCTAATACGAGAACCAGCAATCCTCTTCGTAGATGAACCAACTTCCGGGCTTTCTTCACGAGACTCTGAAAATGTAATGGACCTCCTGAGAGAACTTACCCTGAAAGGAAAGCTAATCTTTGTTGTTATCCACCAGCCTTCCTCAGAAATATACAAAATGTTTGACAACATGATTATCCTTGACGAAGGTGGATATATGGTATATTACGGTAACCCGGTAGAAGGAGTAATGTACTTTAAAAAGCTGGATGCTCAAATAAACAGCGAAGTGGGTGAATGCCCGACATGTGGTAACGTAAACCCGGAGCTTATTTTCAACATTATGGAAGCCAAAGTGGTTGACGAATATGGACAATACACTGAGCAGAGGAAGGTACCACCCAAAAAATGGGAAGAAAAACTGCATGAAAATGTTCCGCTGGAGGAAATGAAAAATGTCAAAGAGGTAAACGAATCTCCACCGTCCACAACAAAAATACCCAACTGGTTTAGCCAGCTAAAAATATACACAATACGAGACTTCCTTTCAAAAATCAGCAATAAACAATACGTTGCTCTTACAATGCTTGAGGCTCCGGTTCTGGGATTTATTCTATCATATATCATTAGATATATACCAGATCCCACCTCAAATGAATATATTTTCAGGGTCAATGAAAACATTCCTATATTTATATTCATGGCATTGATTGTTGCCTTGTTTTTAGGCCTTACTGTAAGTGCCGAAGAAATATTCAGAGACCGGAAAATTTTAAAACGTGAGCAGTTTCTCAATTTAAGTAAATCAAGCTATCTTGTTTCCAAAATATTAATTTTAATTGGAATTTCAGGCATACAGTCATTTCTGTTTATTATGGTTGCCAACAACATTTTGGAAATAAAGGGGATGATGTTCCCATACTGGCTTGCTTTATTTATTACTGCAGTATGTGCTAATTTGTTAGGCTTAAACATTTCTGCCTCATTTAACTCGGCTGTTACAATATACATCATTATTCCGCTTCTTATGATTCCAATGATGATTTTGAGCGGTGCTATGTTTCCTTTTGACAAACTAAACCGTTCAATAAGCAGTGTGGAAAAGGTACCATTAATAGCAGAAATAATGCCTACAAAATGGTCTTATGAAGCTTTGATGGTTAATCAATTTAAAAATAATGAATACAGGAAACGCTTCTATAACCTTGAAAAGAAGGAAAGTGAGGCCAATTATAAACAAGTATATTTTATTCCTGAATTAGAGAAAATACTGAAAGATATCAAAACAAATATTAATCAAGCTGATGACCCGGAGATAGGAGAACAACTAAAACAAGACCTTGCATTGGTGCGAAATGAGATTAGAATTGAAGCAGACAATACAGGACACAATTTTGAATACTTGGAACAAATTAATATTAAAGATATCAATGAGGCTGTTATGAATGAAGCCCAAAACTATCTTGGTATTATCGACAGTTTTTATTCTGATCAGTTCAATAAGGCAAATACCCAGTTGAACAACATGAAAAGTTATATGCTTAAGCAAAATAGGAAAAAATATCGTAAACTGAAGGAGGATTATTCCAATGAAAGCATAGAAGATAATGTGAAAAAAGTTTACGAAAAAAATAAAATAATAAGGGACAAGAATAGACTGATTCAACATGTTGACCCTATATATAAGGAGCCAACAGTTGATGGTTATTTTAATTTTCGCTCACATTTTTATGCGCCCCGAAAACACTTTATGGGGTATTTTTTCGGAACTTTCGGGTTTAACCTTGGAATAATTATTCTTATGGCAATAATATTATATATAACGCTTTACTATCAGGTGCTTTACAGATTGCTTAATTTGCCACAGAAAATAGATATTAGAAAATTAAAATTTCTTAATAAATAATAATTTTTTAAATTTACGATTTATAATTTTATTTTTGTATAAATCACTTCGGAGTAAATATGAATAGAAAATTTATTCTTAGTCTGTTGTTCATTACCCTTGTCTTTTCGGCATGCAGAAAGTCCAACCAGAATGAGTACGGAGACGATTTTGATGTTCCGGATTCTGTCATGAATAAGGGCTTACGCGAAGTCTCGGATGAAGCGATGAAAAATATTACAGATAATATTTCTTCTCCCATAGAAACTGCTGCCTTAATTAAAAAATTGAATGTTCCTTTTTCAAAAGAATATCTTGCGACTACAGACAATATTGATAAATACGATACAAATCTGAAACAAGCTATTGCTCTTGGATTTTTTGGAGCTGATCTTGGCTACCTGAATATGTACTCCAAAACATCCATTGCAATTGATTATCTTACTTCAATTAGAAAATTAGCCAATAAAATAAGGGTGGGACAATTTTTTAATTTCCAGACCCTAAAGAGATTAGCCTCCAACAATGAGAATATTGATTCCCTGATATATCTTTCACAACGCAATTTCAACCAGATGGATGACTATCTCAGGGAAAATAACAGAAGCCATCTGAGCTCTTTAATGATTGCAGGTGTTTGGCTGGAAGGATTATACCTAAGTTGTAAAGTATATCAATCCGAACCGGATCCGGAACTTAGAGAGTCTATTGGAGAACAAAAGATTATGATAAGCGACCTGATGATTCTACTGGAAAATTTTGAGAATAATCCGGATTTTGCTAAATTGATAGAAGGCTATCATGACCTTTATGAACACTTTAGAAAAGTAAAAATCAATATAGAACAGGGTGAATCAACAAGCGAAGTTGTCGACGGGAAGCTGGTTATTGTCCAAAATACTAAAAGTACAGTGGATATCTCTGATGAATTATTGAAAGACATCATTGATGAAACCATACAAGTGAGAAATACATTAATCAATCCATAATATGAAGAATTTCTATATTTTGATCATACTGACGGCACTATTTTCTTTTTTTACTATTTCGGAATCCAAAGCACAAACGGGCGAGGAATTAGTGGATATTTGCAAACAGATGGATGATGATGTTAAATATTTAAAAGACTTTAATATTAAGCTAAGTTCCGCCCCTGCAGGAGAAGATCCTCCTCAGCAAAAAAATTCGATTGTACTTAGAAAAAACACACATTATCGTTTCACAATATGCAGTTCAAAGGATTATGCCGGTGAAGCTGTTGTAAAAGTATACGATAGCAATAAATTAATTGGTTCGAATTATGTTGTTTCAACGGGAGAAATTCATGATTCATTTGATTTTAAATGTCAAAAAACGGGAGCCTACCACCTTTTTGTGGAATTTGAAGATGGCAAAGAAGGGCTAGCAGTTGTTATGCTATCCTTTGTGGAAAAATTTTGACCTGCTAATTTTTGGAATTGGTTATGTAAATGAAGTAAGAATTGTGGCACACCTCTTAACTTTTAGCATTGATGACTACCTTTTTTAAAAAACTACACGCCTAAATGTAAAAACCCTAATTATAGAAGAAACATTATAATTGCTGCTATAATACCATAGCTGACGTACTTTTGGAAAACTTTATCAGAAGCGGTCTTATCTCCTTTGGTTTTAGTATAGTTTTATCTTTTTATGCCACTTTTAATCTGTGCATATTGACTTTTCCCAGCTTATCTTTCGCAAAATTGAGCGTTACCTCTATTTCATTTTCCTTTTTTGAGGGCGTTTCGTACATTACGTCTCTCATGACTGCTTCGCAAATTGATCTTAGGCCACGTGCTCCCAGCTTAAACTCTATGGCTTTATCAACAATATAATCCAGTACTTCATCCTGAAATTTCAGTTGAATACCATCCAGTTCAAAAAGCTTTTCATATTGTTTAACAATAGAGTTTTTGGGCTCTGTTAGAATTGCTCTTAATGCTTCTTTATCAAGCTGATTGAGATAAGTAAGCACCGGCAATCTTCCTATAATTTCCGGTATTAAACCGTAAGCTTTCAAATCTTGTGGGGCAATATACTGCAGAAGATTATTACGATCAATTTTTTCTTTTTGTTTGCTTGCAGAATAACCCACAACTTGGGTGTTGAGTCTTTGTCCTATTTTTTTTTCAATACCATCGAAAGCACCGCCACAAATAAACAGGATATTGTTTGTATTTACCTGTATCATTTTTTGGTCAGGATGTTTACGTCCCCCTTGAGGAGGAACATTTATTGCAGAACCTTCCAGAAGTTTTAGCAATCCCTGTTGTACACCTTCTCCGGATACATCTCTTGTTATTGATGGGTTGTCTCCTTTACGTGCTATCTTATCGATTTCATCAATAAAAACGATACCTCGTTCCGCCGCTTCTACATTATAATCAGCAACTTGTAACAGTCTTGACAGAATGCTCTCTATATCTTCACCAACATAGCCGGCTTCAGTAAGTACAGTGGCATCAACAATTGTAAAAGGAACTTGCAGCATTCTTGCTATCGTTCGGGCAAGTAGAGTTTTCCCAGTTCCTGTTTCGCCAACTAAAATAATATTGGATTTTTCAATTTCTATATCGTCCTGTTTGCCATTTTCATTGTACATTAACCTTTTGTAATGATTGTACACAGCAACAGACAGGGTCTTTTTCGCTTCTTCCTGTCCTATAACATATTGATTAAGAAATTTATTTATTTCAATAGGTTTGAGTAATTCAACATCATCTATGTTGAAATCACTTTTTTTCTTGACCTCTTCCTGAACTATGTTATGAGCCTGTTCGATACATCGATCGCAAATATGTCCTGAAATTCCTGCAATCAATAAATTTGTGTCTTTCTTATCTCTTCCACAAAATGAACACTTTTCCATAATCTCTTTTCTATTCTTTTTCACTAAATTGAACGTACTAAGTTACTTATTAATTTTCTGATTAAAAAATAAAACCTGCTACAATATCCATGCAGGTTTTATTTTATGTGTTTATTATTAAAAAGTTTTATTCTTCTTTTTGTTCTTTTAATTCAGTCTTCCTTTCCAATACTTCGTCGACCATTCCGTATTTTTTTGCTTCTTCCGCGGTCATCCAGTAGTCTCTGTCTGAATCTTTTTCAATTTTTTTGTATGTGTTCCCGCTGTGTTTTGCAATGATATTGTATAGTTCTTTTTTTAACTTCAAAATCTCTCTTGCCGTAATTTCAATATCTGCTGCCGCACCTTCGGCTCCTCCCATTGGTTGGTGAATCATGACACGCGAATGCGGTAATGCAGAGCGTTTACCTGGTGTACCTGCTGCCAGCAGAACTGCTCCCATAGAGGCAGCCATTCCTGTACAAATTGTTGCAACATCAGGTGTGATATATTGCATGGTGTCGTAAATTCCTAATCCTGAATGAACGGCGCCACCAGGGCTATTGAGATATATTTGTATATCCTTCGCCGGATCGGCCGATTCTAAAAATAATAACTGAGCCTGGATAATGTTAGCAACATGGTCATTAATCGGAACTCCCAGGAAAATAATCCTGTCCATCATAAGCCGGGAGAAAACATCCATTTGAGCAACATTGAGTTGCCTTTCTTCAATGATGGTCGGAGAGATATAGTTGTTATAGACCGAACTGTACTGGTCAAGAGCCATACTACTTATTCCTAAGTGTTTGGTTGCATATTTTTTGAATTCTTTACTTGAGTCCATTTTTTCCCTTTTTAATTAATGTTAAGACAACGAATTAGCTGGATTGTTTATTTTGGTCTCCCTCTACCTGCTTTTTGAATTCTTCGAGGGTTACCTCCTTTTCGTTGAGTTTGATATTTTCTTTAATATGTTCAATTACTTTTTCTTCATACTTTTGATCATGTATTTTCCTTTTCTGCTCTTCATTGCTCAGCAATTGTTTTGCATACTGTTCCAGTTGTTCTTCCGGGAAATTCATCATCCCGTATTGTTGAAATTGCTGCTGGGTTAATCTTTTTGCAAGGTCAAGCACTTCCTGTTCTTCTACTTTGATTTCGTTATTTTCGATAATTTGATTTTTAATCAAGTCCCATTTTACATCTTCTTCAAAGTGAGGAAATTCATTGTCTATTTGATCTTCAGTTAAATTTTCGTTTTGTTGTGTAGCCTTCAGCCATCTCTTCAGAAACTTTGAGGGTAGTTTTGGATTGATTTTTCTTACAAAGTGTTCTTTGATGTCTATATGTAATTTTCTTTCACTTTCCGGTTTAAACTGTTCCTGAAGATCTTCTTTGATTTTTTCATTAAACTCTTCCTCAGAAGTTACATTACCTTCACCATATAATTTATCAAAGAATTCCTGATTGATTTCTGCTTTTTCAAATTTCTTTATTTCATTGATGAAGATTCTGAATTTGTCTGAAATATTGGACAGTTCTTCTTTATTTACTTCAAGTAATGAAGAAAGCTCCGTTTCATTGGGATAAGCCTTCTTTAGGTCAATTTCAATCTCTGCCTCTGGTTTTGCATCTTCAAATTGTTTCTTTATTTCTTCCTCTTTTATGACTGACAGAGATAATGATACATTTTCTTTGAATATGCCTTCTTCCTTAACATTTCCGTTCTCGTCCAATTCCGTTAAATCTGCCTTAAGCAACTCTTCTTTATCGGTTACTTGCTCAACGTCTTTGAATTCACCCATACGGGATTTATAATTTTCCTTTTGTTCTTCAATAAGGTCTTCGGTTATTGTAATCTTGTAATATGGAACTTTGTCATGTTTTGAAATTTTAACTTCAACTTCGGGCGCTAGTCCTATATCAAAAGCAAATTCGAATTCCTTGTCGTAATCCCAGTTGATTGCTTTTTCTTTATCTTCCTCACTTGGCAAAGGTTCCCCTAAAATTTTCAGTTCTTCTGACTTTATATATTCGTTTAATTTCTGGCTTACGACTTTATTTATTTCATCAATTTTGATAGCTCTTCCGTACATTTTGCGGATTAGTCCTTCAGGTACTTTTCCTTGTCTGAAGCCATCCATTTTGGCTTTTTTCTTATAATCTTTTATTACTGCATCTACATTTTCCTGGTAATCTTCTGGTTTTACCTGTACTTTTAATACAGCATTCTGTTCATCTTTGTTTTCTCTTGTAATATCCATTATTCTTCTCTTTTATGTTCATTTTTATAAAATTCAAAAAAACCGCTATAACCTTTCTAAAGGTTAACATAGCGGCCAGACATTTGTGCGGATGGAGGGACTCGAACCCCCATGCCCGGAGGCACTAGATCCTAAGTCTAGCGCGTCTACCAATTTCGCCACATCCGCAAAAAATTGTGGTGCAAATATAGGTAAATTTTTAAAATAAAAACTTTTTGTATTTAAAAAATCCAGTTGGATAGGAATAGAATCCATTTTTATTTTACAGAGCTAAGATTAATTCTTATTTTCAAGTTCAACAAGTCTTACAGTCTTATTTTGAATCTTTAATAATGTTATGCTGATATTATGTGGATTGATAGGACGATTCTGCTTTATCTGTATAAAATGTCAAAAATTTCTGAGTTCGAAGTTTTTTCCAAGGTACACACGTCTGACCTGTTCATCTTCTGAGAGCTCCTGTGATGTCCCTGTTTTAAGAATAGAACCTTCAAACAGCAAATAAGCTCGGTTGGTTATGGATAAAGTTTCATGAACATTATGGTCTGTTATGAGTATTCCTATATTTTTTTCTTTAAGCTTTGTGACGATTTCCTGGATGTCTTCCACGGCAATGGGGTCTACCCCTGCAAAAGGCTCATCAAGTAACATGAAGCTTGGTTTCAGAGCTAGCGCTCTTGCGATTTCAGTCCTTCGTCTCTCGCCTCCTGATAGTTGAATACCAAGACTTTTTCGCACTTTTTCAAGTCCGAATTCTTTGATGAGCTCCTCTGTTCTTTCCCGTTGTTCTTGTTTTGTATAGTTCGACATCTCTAATACAGCTTTAATATTATTTTCTACGCTCAGCTTTCTGAAGACAGAGGCTTCCTGGGCCAGATATCCTATACCCTTACGTGCTCTCTTATATACGGGTTCTTTGGTTATGAGTTTATCGTTTAGATATATATTCCCGTTATTGGGACGAATAAGGCCTACTATCATGTAAAACGTTGTTGTTTTCCCTGCTCCGTTCGGCCCTAAAAGACCTACGATTTCTCCCTGTAAGAGTTCAATTGAGACATCTTTCACTACAGTTCTTGACTTATATCGTTTTACAAGATCTTTTGTTGAGAGTTTCGCTTTTGTATTGTCTGTCATATAAGTTATGTATTTTCTTTGCAATTGTATTAACCAGCTAATTCTTCTTTAGCCTTTTTCTTTTCTATGCGTTTCGAAATTGTAATTCCCACTTCATATAATATAACTAATGGAAATGTTACCATAACCAGGCTAAATACATCGGGTGGAGTAATGGTGGCAGCAAGAATAAATATCAGCACAATAGAATGTTTTCTGTATTTGATTAGGAAGGAAGGTGTTACCAGTCCCGCTTTGCTTAAAAAATATATCAGTACAGGTAGCTCAAAAATAGCCCCTGCTGCTAAGACAACCGATGCAATTGTTCCTATGTAAGATTTGAGATTGATCTGATTAACAACCTGATCGCTTACCTGGTATGTTCCCAAAAAATGAATGGATAAAGGTACAATAATAAAATATCCGAAAGCTACCCCCATGATAAAAAGAAGTGAACTAAATAATACTGCACCCCTGCTGTGTTTAATTTCCCTGTCATATAAAGCTGGTCTTATAAAGTTCCAAAATTCCCAGAAAATATAAGGGAAAGCAAGTATTAATCCTAATACAACTGAGATGACGATATGTATTGTGAGCTGTCCGGACATTCGAATATTTATTATTTCAATGGGATCTGAGTTGATACAAATATTGCTGCTGTTAAGCTTCTCCCCAAGGCGGCATAAGAAATTATTTGTAAAAAATTCAGGGTTTTTAGGTGCAAGAATAATCTCATTGAAGATGAAATTTCTCAAAATGAATACAACAACTGCAATAAACATAATAGCTAAGATCGCACGCAATATATGCCATCTTAATTCTTCAAGATGCTCCAGAAAAGTAAGTTCTTGTTGTTTTTTCTTCATTTAAACTATGCCTTCTTTCAGAATATCATGCAGATGAACCATCCCTAAATATTTTTCTTTATCTGTAACTATGAGTTGAGTAATATTATTGTCTTCCATCATATTAAAAGCATTGATGGCTAACTCATTTCTAGCGATGACCTTAGGGTTTGCTGTCATAATGTCTTGTGCAATTAAATTATTTACGTTCTGATATTTTTCCAGCATTCTGCGTAAATCTCCGTCAGTAATTATTCCAACAACCTTATTTGTGCCATTTAATACAGCAGTTGCCCCAAGCCTTTTTGATGAAATTTCCACTATTACATCTTTTAATGGGTCATTAACATTAACTTTAGGTATATCGTTTTGTTTATATAATTCGTCAACAGTAAGATATAGTTTTTTCCCCAATGCGCCTCCAGGATGAACTTTCGCAAAATCTTCCTTTGAAAAGCCTCTGTATTCTAGCAGAGTAACTGCCAGTGCATCTCCAAGGACGAGTTGAGCTGTTGTGCTTGATGTAGGAGCCAGATTATGCGGACACGCTTCCTTATTAACTGTAGCGCGAAGTACATAATCTGCATTTTGTGCCAGAAACGAATTGGTACTGGAGACCATTCCTATTAATTTATTTTTCCTGTATTTTATTAAAGGTATTAACACCTTAATCTCTGGAGTGTTACCGCTTTTTGAAATACAAATGATTATATCATCGTTTTGGATTATACCCAAATCACCGTGTATAGCATCTGCTGCATGCATGAAAATAGCAGGTGTGCCGGTGGAGTTTAATGTAGCTACTATCTTATTTGCTATATTTGCACTTTTCCCAATCCCTGTGATGATTACCCTCCCACTGGATTGATAGATTAATTCGACAACTTTGACAAAATCGTCATCAATGTAGTCAGCTAATTTGCCTATGGATTCTGATTCATGAATAATAGTGGATTTGGCTAACTGTTTTATATCAGGTTTCATACATTAATTTTTTTTTACTATCATTGAGGCTTTAAAAAATTTGCTATGTTATTTATGATTTTTATCAAATTCTTGAAAAAATAAATAATAAATTCGTCTTATCAATAATAAATATCGTAACTTTAATTATTATATTTCTTTGTATGTTATAAAGTTATATTAACGTAACAAATCATAAGTTTTATACGTTTACAAAATTAATTAAAATAAAGTGTTTATAATTTTTTAAAACAGGAAAAATGAGTGTAGGAGCAGACGTTTCCTTACGGGATTATTTGAAGAAGTATTTTGGTTTTGACAGATTTAAGGGAAACCAGGAGGTTATTATCCGGAATTTATTATCGGGGAATGATACTTTTGTAGTGATGCCCACTGGGGGAGGTAAATCTTTGTGTTACCAGCTCCCGTCACTTATGATGGAGGGGACAGCGGTGATTATTTCGCCATTAATTGCCCTGATGAAGAATCAGGTTGACTTGATGCGTGGATTTAGTTCGGAAGAAGGTGTTGCCCACTTCTTAAATTCTTCTCTTTCTAAGGCACAGATGCAGAAAGTTAAGGAGGACGTTTTGTCTGGTAGCACGCAATTATTATATGTAGCACCGGAATCATTAACCAAAGAAGATAATATTGATTTTTTAAAGCAGGCGAAAATTGCTTTTTATGCAATTGATGAAGCACATTGTATTTCTGAGTGGGGACATGATTTCCGTCCGGAGTACCGTAGAATAAGACCCATGGTTAACAAGATTGGCAGAGCACCAATCATTGCCCTAACAGCGACAGCCACACCTAAGGTGCAAAGTGATATTCAGAAAAATCTGGAAATACAGGACGCCCAGATTTTTAAATCCTCTTTTAACAGAGCAAATCTTTATTATGAAGTCCGACCTAAAACTAATGCAACTAAGGAAATAATCAAATTTATAAAGAATAACCCCGGAAAATCCGGAATAGTATATTGTCTTAGCCGTAAAAAGGTGGAAGAACTTGCGGAAACGCTAAAAGTTAATGGTATAAAAGCATTACCATATCACGCAGGCATGGATTCCGCAACCCGTTCAAGTACCCAGGATAGGTTTCTGATGGAAGAGATTGATGTCATTGTTGCTACAATTGCATTCGGAATGGGAATTGACAAACCGGATATTCGTTTTGTTATTCATTATAATATTCCAAAAAGCCTTGAGGCTTATTACCAGGAAACCGGTAGAGCAGGCAGGGATGGTGGAGAAGGGAAATGTATTGTCTTCTACAGCTATAAAGATATTCAGAAGCTGGAGAAGTTTATGCAGGGAAAACCTATTAATGAGCAGGAAATCGGTAAACAGCTTTTGTTAGAAACAACTGCTTATGCTGAATCTTCTGTGTGTCGAAGAAAACAGTTGCTTCACTATTTCGGAGAAGAATATACTGAAGAAAATTGCCAGAATTGTGACAACTGTCTGCATCCCAAGGAAGAATTTGAAGCACAGGATTATCTCGTGAAAACTCTCCAAACAGTTGAGGCTGTTAAAGAGAAGTTCAAACATGATCATGTTTCCAATGTATTGGCTGGAAAAGCGACAAACAATGTTAAAGCATATAAACACCATAAATTGGATGTGTTTGGTCTTGGAAAGAATTTTGATATCAGCTTTTGGAATACTGTGATCAGAAGAGCTTTGGTGAAAGGTTTTCTTTTAAAAGATATTGAAAACTATGGACTTTTGATGCTTAGCGATAAAGGGCGGGAATTCATACAAAATCCTTATAGTGTTATGATTAGCAAAGATCATGACTATGAGGCTAAAGATGAAGAAAGTGATAACGGCGGATTTCAAAAACGATCGAACACCGTTGATGATGAACTGCTGAGCATACTCAAAGATTTAAGAAAAAAGGTATCTAAAGAGAATAACTTGCCACCTTTTGTAATATTTCAGGATTTTTCGCTTGAAGATATGGCGATTCAGTACCCTGTTACAATTGAAGAATTGCAAAATATTGCAGGTGTTGGAATGGGTAAGGCCAAAAAATATGGTGAAAAATTTATTAACCTTATTAATGATTACGTAACTGAAAAAGACATTATTCGCCCTCAGGATATGGTAGTGAAATCAATTGTGAATAAATCAGGGCTTAAGGTTTCTATTATCCAAAGTATTGACCGGCAACTGCCACTTGAAGATATTGCATCAGCAAAAGGCATTGAGATGAGTGAATTGCTGAAAGAAATTGAGTCTATTGTTCAATCAGGAACTAAACTAAACCTCGATTATTATATTAATCAGGTTGTTGATGAAGATAAACAGGAAGATATATATGAGTATTTTATGGAAGAGGCAGAATCCGAATCTTTGAATGAAGCGCTTGAGGAACTCGGAGAAGAGGATTATTCTGAGGAAGATGTGAGATTAATGCGTATTAAATTTTTCTCTGAATATGGAAATTAATTTTTTCATTCTGTTTCGTTAAAATCATTACCTTTAGGGTTGCAATTGATGCAACCCTTTTTAAATGTAAGTTTTATGAATAGTGATAAGGTTTTGCAGATCAATAATCTGACCAAGAAGTATGGTAATTTACGAGCTTTACATAATTTGAGTCTTCAGGTTCAAAAGGGGAGTGTTTATGGATTACTCGGGCCAAATGGCAGTGGTAAAACCACAACCCTGAGTATTGCTCTTGGTGTTCTTAAGCCTGGTTCCGGGAATTATTATTGGTTCGGAGAACCCCCTTCATGTCAGTCACGTCTCAGAATCGGCAGTTTGATTGAAGAATCAAATTTTTATCCATATCTTACATTGAAGGATAATCTAAAAATAGTGGCGAAAATTAGAAATGTTCCCGAAAGTGATATCAATAAGGTTCTGGGCTTGACTAATTTATTGAAAAGGAAATACTCCAGGTTTGCAAATTTGTCTTCTGGTTTAAAAAAGCGGCTTGGACTGGCTGCTGCATTACTAGGAGACCCGGATGTTCTTGTTCTGGATGAACCGACAAAAAGTCTTGACCCGGAAGGTTTCTCCGACTTGAGAGAGATTATCAAACAGCAATCAGAGCAGGAGGTAACTGTAATTTTAGCCAGTCATATTCTCGATGAAGTAGAGAAAGTATGCTCCCACGTTGGAATTTTAAAGGCAGGAGAATTAATACGGGAAGGAACCGTAGAGGATATTTTAGGAGCATCAGAAATTTATTATATCAATAGTGACGAAAAAGAAAAGTTGATATCAGTTTTAGCTGATTCACCAATGGTTAAAAAATATGAACAAGAGAAATGGGGTGATATCAAAGTATTGTTAGATAGTAAGTATAATGCATCAGACCTAAACAGAATGACCTTTAGTAAAAAAGTGGTTTTGAGTAAACTTGAGGTCAGAAAAAATACATTGGAAAAAGAATTCCTGGAATTAATTAAATAGTGAATTATGCAAAAATTATTTTCAATTGAGTCCATAAAAACATTTAATTCAAATACATTCAGAACAGTTATTGCGCTTCATTTGTTGTTCTTTGTCCTTGTGGTGTTAGGTATATCCAGAGTTAATTTTAGTACGGGAAGCTTTTCTATAGGACAGTTATATGAATTTCCAAATGTTTGGGGATTTTTTTCCTGGATTGCCAGTTGGTTTAATATTCTTCTATCTGTGTTGATTATTGTTATTGTCAGTAATGAATTTAGATATAAAACTTTCAGACAGCATTTTATTAATGGCCTGACTATAGGGGAATTGTTAACCGGTAAAATTATTACATTATTTTATATTGCTTTTTATGCCCTCTTATTAGTTATAGTTTCTTCACTAGTTTCAGGCTTTATAAGTACCCCGGAGCCAAGTCTTAAAGATATTTTGGCAAGTTCAGGTATTGTCTTTGTTTATTTTATTCAAGCAGTATCCTATATGAGTTTTGGTTTGCTTATTGCAGTTATTTTCAGGAGCAATGCTCTTTCCATTATTGTATTTTTTCTCTATCTTTTTCCCGGGGAAGTTATTTTAAGAAAATGGCTTTTCCCTTCACTCGAGAACTTTTTTCCTGTAAAAATCATTTCCAATTTAACACCATTGCCAGATTTAATAGGGGACAGAGTTCATCAGGCTCAGAATATGACTCAGGGATTACAAGGAACTCAAATTGCCGATGACAGCATTTCTCAGCCAATGATTATGTTAATAGCTGTAGGGTATTTTATTCTTTTTTCCGGGATTTCATATCTTGTGCTAAAAAGCAGAAGCATCTAATTTGTTGGTTCTATCTGTATTGTTTTTTTAAACCAACAAGCCACAAGTCTCATAGCCTTCACATGATTAGTAGTATTCAAGAAGTTTATTTAAAATTTTTTGTCTTTAAAACAGGAATGTTTTTCGTTGTATTTAATATCCTCCCGGATAGTTAATTCCACATAATCTTCCTTACTTAGATTATTGTTGTTTTTATTGCCCATATGTTGAGATTTTTCAGGATGTGATTCTGAATGTTCTGATAGAGTCATATCATCTCTGTATTTTTCAATAAATTTTGATAACAGATATGCTCTTTTACTTTTTCTTTAAGTTTGTTTACAGTTTGTATTAGATGCTGATAGATTACTTTCTGATTTTATGTTTTTACTATTATGACAGGGTAACAAAATTTTGTTCATATGGTTTTGATGAACAATATTTTTTATATGATACAATAAAGTTTGTGTTGGATCATTATTTTGTATCCAATGCATCTCTCAGTCCATTACCGATAAGGGTAAAAGAAAGTACAGTTAGCATAATGGCAATGCCTGGTAATATTGCCAAATAACCCTTATCAATAAGGATATAGCCATAGTGTTCCTTAATCATGGTACCCCAGGAAGGCATAGGAGGCTGAACCCCAATGCCAAGAAAGCTTAAGCCTGCTTCAATGAGAATTGCAGAGGCAAAATTTGCTGCAGATATGATAATCACAGGATTCATTACATTAGGGAGAATATGACGGAGGATGATTCTACCTGAGGGAAAACCCAATGCCCTCGCTGCTTCCACGTATTCCTTTTCTCTTATGGAAATAATTTGGCCTCTGACAACACGTGCAACTTCTACCCACATGGTGAGACCTACGGCAAGAAAGATTTGCCAGAACCCTTTACCGATTACGAGCGTTATGGCTATTACCATTAATAAAGTTGGCACCGACCAAACCACATTAATTAACCACATGATGATGTCATCAAGCCAGCCTCTAAAATATCCGGCTATGGAGCCAAGTGTTATACCAATCAGCAATGAAATAAAAACTGCTATAAAACCTACGGATAAAGAAATCCTTGCACCTATTATTAAGCGAGATAATAAATCTCTACCGAAAAGATCGGTTCCAAGTGGAAAGGTCTTTTCAACAAAATGGCTAGATCTTATGGTATCTTTTATTTTTTCATAAGAAACCGATTGGACATTATTCTTTATGTCTGTAAAAGCGAATGCTTCATTTTCAAATTTTACAGGGTAGTCGAGGCTAATCGCGTAAACTACATCTACCGGGTTAAATGTCTGTACAAATTCTTCTTTTTCCCTTTCTAAGTATTCCTGGACAACTAGAACCGAATCTTTAAATTCAATAGCCGAGACCGGGATGTAATTATAATTCTCTCTTTTGCCTGACAGCATTGTTGCTATCCAGCTCTTCCTTTCATCTTCTGTATTTTTTCTAATTTTTAACATTTTCGTGGTAAAACCGGGTTTCTTTGTTGTAAGTTCCAGAAATTGATTGTTGGCTGATGGGGTCGAATCTGGTGTAATTAAATATCCAAGAAGCGCCAATGTGAACATAAGTAATAAAAAGATCATGCCGAGCAAGGCAAATTTGTTTTTTTCAAAACGCTTCCAGGCAATTTTACCAGGCGTCTGATAATTATGGGGCGATTTTCTGAATAACCTAATCATGTTGGTTTTATGTTCTTTTTATAAACCCTTTCTTTCCATTTAAATTTTCCTGTGAATGCAAAAAGCATCAGGGATACAGCGTAAATAGGATAAACAATATGTGCCAATAAAAAAAGATGTAAAGATAATGTTCTTTTAAAAAAAAGCATTGATGAGAGGATAACTAATGAGTCTGCTGCGGCCTTAGCTGCAAATATAACCAGGAATAACAGCCAATCTGACGTTATTAAAGAAAATAGCAATGCAACCAGAACAGCAAGATTTGCTGATATTATTATTCCACCATTTAGGGTAATATTTTTGTCCTTATAATATTTCCCTTTTTGCAGCCATCTTTTCTTTTGGTGTTTCAATTGATTTAAAGTTTTACAGGCATTGGTATAAACAGGAGCTTCTGCTGATTTAAGAAATTTAATCCGATGGTTTCTTTTTCTGGCAAGGGTTAATACAAGAAACATATCATCACCTGAAGGAATTTCTTTTCTAAACGGGTTCCGGCTTGTATTAATCACTTCTTTTTTATAAATCAGGTTAGCGCCGTTTGCCAGAATAGGTCTGTTATAGAATGCAGAGCCACAAGTAGAAGTTATTAACGCTGCATTTTCAAATTCCTGAAATGACTGAAGAGCTTTGTGATTACTTTTTACAATCACAGGTGCCAAAATCATTTCGGGCTCATGGGTTTTATAAAATGATGCAATTGTTGACAACCAACTGGACATCATTGTGCAATCGGCATCTGTTTGCACAATTATTTCACCCCGGGCTTTATGAATACCATTGATAAGTGCCGCTTTTTTCCCCTGTTCTCCATTTTGGTTTTTTATGATTTTTAGGTTGTCTTTTATTTGGGTTTGGTTGGTAATTATTTCCATCGTTTTGTCTTGGGAATGATCATCAATTAAAATGATTTCATACAGGTTTTCAGGATAATCTTGCAGGGATAAACAATTGATTAACGATTGGATATTATTTTCTTCATTTCTGAAAGGTACAATTACGGAAAGAAAAACATCATTTTTTACTGAGTGTCTGTTTTTGGGCTGTAAGGATTCAGTTTTGTGCCAACCGATCCAATATTGAATTATCAGAAGTACATACACAAAACTTATCATATAACATGTTAATTCGAAAATTATCATAGTAGGCTATTTTGTAACCACGAAAAAAACGGAAAATCTAATATATTAAATTATTTAATAAACAAAAACAATACTTATTTGTGGTTTAAAATAAAATCTCTAAATTAAATTAAAATTTACATGAATTGATTACATTTGCATTTAGTGTAATTCAAGAAAAGTATTGGCAGGATACTTATGAATAAAATTAAACTCAACGTACTTGGCATTTCTTACAGTCAAACACAAACAGGAGCTTATGCTCTTGTTTTGACTGAAGAAAAAGGCGAAAGGAGAATACCAATAATCATTGGCGGTTTTGAAGCACAATCAATAGCCATTCAGCTTGAAGGCTTGAAACCTCCACGACCTTTGACACATGATTTATTCCATAACTTTGCCGTTACATATAAAATTAGTTTGAAAGAAGTTATCATTTATAAGCTGGAAGAGGGAGTGTTCTATGCGAAACTCATTTGCAATAATGGTGGTGAGGATATAAGTATAGATGCCAGGACTTCTGATGCGATTGCCCTGGCACTTCGTTTTAAATGCCCGATATATACAACAGAAGAAATACTTTCCAAGTCAGGTATCGTAATTGATTTGGAGAAGGAAGAGGGAGAAACAGAAGATATACCAAAAGGAAAAGGAAAACAAAATAAGAAAGAAGCCTCCGAGCAATATAAGCACATGAGTATAGAAGAATTACAGGAATTATTGGAAGAAGCAGTTAATAATGAAGAGTATGAAAAGGCTTCTATTATTCGCGACGAAATAAACCGAAGAGAAAAATAGTGATTATCTTAATATTGTGGCTATATTATGGTAAAGAAACTCTTGATTGTATTTTCCCTTCTGATAATTTCCACAGGTTTTATAATTTCGCATAATAGTTCCGGTTCACCATCCTCTGAAAATGTTTATGATACCCCGGGTGTAAAAATTTATGATACAACTGTAGCTGTTTCGGAAACCTATGCTAAGGCAATGGAAGAATCCGATACTAGGGAAAAACATGAAACTGAGGAGGTGTCCAAATCAAACATCTTACCAGATAGTGGAAAGAATGGCGACTTTACTTCCATGAGTTTAGTGTGTGGGTTATTGGGAATGTTTGTTCTTAGTACGCTGGCCTGGTTATTCAGTACCAACCGTAAAGCAATTGGCTGGTCGCTAGTAGGTGAGGGATTGTTGATACTGATAGGTTTAGCGCCTAATAAACGTGACTTTTCCCCAGAAATGGGATGAGAGCTTCGATATGTGGAACGCTGGCATCATTTTTATCAGCAACCATTATCGGAATGATTATGGGAGAAAAAATTGAAATTATTAAATCTATAACGCTTTGTATTATGAAGAAAATTACATTACTATTAATCACGTTGCTAGTATTGCCTTTTGCCAGTAACGCAACAGAACCATTACCAGACTCAATACATGATTATCTGATAACCATTGAAACCGAATACGGTGATATTAAAATGATTCTTTTCGATGACGCTCCTGAACATAAGAATAATTTTATAAAGCTGGCAAAGGCCGGAGTTTATGATAATATTATTTTTCACCGTGTTATTGATAATTTTATGATACAAACCGGTGACCAAACAACCTCAAATAAGGAGCGCGATTATGATGAGAATATAATACCGGAGACTATCCCCGCGGAGATCAACGAGGATTACAAGCATATATACGGTGCTGTTGGTGCAGCGAGGGAAGGAGATAATGCCAATCCGGAAAGACGCTCAAGTGGAACACAATTCTATATTGTAGAAAACCACAATGGAGCGCCTCATCTGAATGGAGAATATACTGTCTTTGGGCAGGTGATGAGTGGATTGTCCGTGGTTGACTCTGTTGCTGCAAAGCCTACGAATGACAAAGATAAACCTGAACAGGATATACGAATGAACGTGCAGGTGGAAGAAGTGAAGCGCAGTAATATTGAAAAGTTCTATAACTTTAATTATGGGGATTATTAACCTGCATTATTTGGGTTAAGACAAATTGACAGAACTGACATCCTAAAATGACACACTTTTTTTCTTTGCTTTGCTAAGCGTGAAGGCAAAGGATGTCCCTTTGTTTAGTGAACTTCGCACATTGATGGTTTGATTATGTCCTTCGATTATGTGTTTGACAATTGCTAAACCGAGACCTGTACCCCCTTGCTCTCTTGAGCGGCTTTTGTCTACCCTGTAAAAACGTTCAAATATTCTTGGAATCTCTTTTTCAGAAATTCCTATTCCGTCATCGGCAATCTCAATCAGAATGTTATCTCCCATGTCCAAGAAGGACACTTCAGTCTTACCGTTTTCCTTTCCGTAATTGATTGAGTTGACTAATAAATTTGAAGCCGCCTGATATATTTTTTCTTTATCGGCCTGAACCAAGATTTGCTTATCGTATTTTGAGTCAAAAGTAAGGGTCGTTCCTTTTTTATTGGCTTTAAGCTCATGAGATTCCATGATTTCCCTGAAAAGTTCCACGATGTCAAACGTTTCATATTCTAGTTTCAGTTCACCAGCTTCCAGTTTAGTAATTTCCTCCAAATCTTCAACAATGGAGATCAGCCGGTTAATGCTTTTTTCGGTTTTTTGCAGATATTTTCTATTGAAGTCAGGATCTTCGATTGCACCATCCAGTAAAGTGAGCACATATCCCTGAATGGTAAAGATCGGTGTTTTTAGCTCATGAGACACATTTCCTAAAAATTCTTTACGGTACTTGGCCATATGTTTTAGCTGTGCAATCTCTTTGGTTTTATTTTTTGCCCAGTCCATTACCTCATAATTTACCTCTTTGATAATGTCCCTTTCTTCCATGTCTTTTCTCAACTCCTTTTCAGGGATATTCTTATTGTGTATCGTCTTGTAAATAGGATTTATTTTTTCGAAAATAAACCGGTTCAACATATAATACACCACGATATAAACAGCAATGAAAATCAGCAAAAAACCGAATATAATTGCAAGAAATATATCATCTCCACCATTGAGAACATATAATAATAGCATTATCACAGTTGCTATAATTGATGAGATAAAAGACACGTAGACTGCCGTTTTTCGCGGTGTGGTGTTCTTCATATTCAGCTAGCTTTCCTTTCTGTAATTTTCGTGCTTATTCCTTATCCAGTTGCTGCTTAACAATTTTTGCAACATACTTACCAATAACATCAAATTCAAGGTTAACTATTGTTCCCGGTTTAATTTGATGAAAATTCGTGATATCATAGGTGTATGGAATGATAGCCACCTCGAAAGAATTATCCCTTGAGTTTACAACTGTAAGGCTAACGCCATTTACGGACACAGATCCTTTTTCAACTGTAATATAATCTTCTTGTGTTGGGTCAAATTCAAATCTGAAATACCAGCTACCATCGGCTTCGCGGACTTCCGTGCATTTAGCTGTTTGATCGACGTGTCCCTGCACTATATGACCATCCAGAAAACTGTCTGCTTTCATGCTGCGTTCCAGGTTAACTTTGGAGCCTTTTTTAAGTAATCCTAGGTTCGACTTATCAAGGGTTTCCTGAATAGCTGTTACGGTGAATTCTTTTTTTTCCTTATTAACGTCAACAACGGTAAGACAAACACCGTTGTGTGAAACGCTTTGGTCGATTTTTAATTCATCTGCAAATGAACATTGCATTGTGATGTGCAGATTGCTTCCTTCTTTTTCCAAATTGACAACCGGCGCTGCTTCTTCTACAATTCCTGAAAACATATTGATTCGTTTTTTGGTTCTTATTAACTTAATTTGACAATCCTTTGAAATATCTTATCTTTAAACCTTTATTTGAGTCAGAATTATTGTGCTAATTTAGGAATTATTTTACATTTATTTTTTTCAATAAACCATAAGTTTTTAATTCTGTTGTATATGATAGTAATCATGTGCGTGATATTTTAATGTTGTATTATGATTTTTGTTACAGGTGGTACCGGTTTTATAGGGGCTCATTTTCTTTTCCATCTTTTGGAGGAAGGTAAAGAAGTCATTGCCCTACGCAGATCAGGAAGTAATTTAGATTATGTAAAAAAAGTTTTTAGTTGGTATACGACCGATTATGATAGCTATTTAAATAAAATAAACTGGGTCGAGGGGAATATTGATAACCTATATCCTCTTTATAATGATTTGAATAATGTTGATCTCATTATACATCTGGCAGCTATGGTTTCATTTGATCCGTCAGATAAATATAAGATGCTGGAAGCTAATATTCAAGGTACTGCCAATATGGTTGATTTGGCACTTGAAAAAGGTATTCCACATTTCATTTATGTAAGTTCTGTGGCAGCTCTTGATCCTGAAAAACAAGGTGGCTATATTACAGAGGAGGCTTTTGGCAATAATCCTATTCGCAACTCTGCGTATGGAGAGAGTAAATTTAAAAGTGAGCTGGAGGTCTGGAGGGGAATTGAAGAAGGGTTAAATGCCTTGATAGTGAGTCCTTCGGTGGTTTTAGGTCCCGGTTTGCCAATGGATGGTTTTGGTAGGATATTATCCCGGGTAAAGAAAGGACTAAAATACTATCCTTCCGGGATAACTGGTTTTGTTGATGTTAGAGATGTTTGTATGGCTACCTGGGATTTGTACAAGAGAGCACGTTTTAATGAGCGATTTATATTGTCAGAAGGGAATTACTCATATAAGGAAATCTTAACTTTCATAAGCAAAGAATATGGAGTGAAACCACCGTATAAACCTTTAAATAAAAAGCTTACAGGTACAGCCTGGAGACTTGATGGGTTAAGGAGAAAATTAAGCGGTGGAAAAGCATTAATTACAAAGGAAATGCATGCTTCGGCACATAATAAAGTTTATTTTACCACTGATAAAATCAGAAAGGTGTTAAACTATGAATTTGTCTCAATACCACAGTCAGTAAAAGACATGATAGTGTTTACCGGGCAAAATCATAAAGGGAGTCATGACTAATGGCCTCCCTTTATGATTTAATTATTTTAGGATTGTATTTTTTTGTTTAATGAACGATTATTGGATCTGGATCTCCATCAGGATCGCCAGAAACATTTCCGTCTGTAGAAGCATTGCCTAACAACAATACACCTGCTGCATGGGGTGCTGCCATTGAAGTTCCGCTGATTGTATTGTATTCTCCATCTTTCCAGGTAGATTCAATGTTCACACCTGGTGCACAATAATCTATAGGTGGATTGCCATAATTGGAGAATGTAGCCCAGTAGTCCCCATCATCCATGGCAGAAATAGTGTAGACATATTCTCCATTTACATTTGCTGGCGAATAGTTGTTGGCATCTTCACCATCGTTTCCTGCAGCAATGGAAAATATTATACCATTTTGCGAAGCGTTTAATACTGTCTCGTCCAACGCATCTGAAGTGGGTCCGCCAAGGCTCATGTTTGCAACATCACCGTCTTCGCCATTTGCACCAACATAATCCACGGCTTCAATTATTCCGGAATAATCTCCGCTGCCCTGGGCATCCAGTGCTTTTACAGCGACCACTGTTGCTCCAGCTGCAACACCTATGACACCTTCATCGTTATCTACTGCTGCTATGGTTCCTGCAACATGAGATCCGTGACCGTTGTTGTCATCTGGATCCTTATCACGTCCTCTTGTAAATACAGAATAACTTCTGTTCTGATCTACATTCAAGTCAGGGTGATCAAGGTCAATTCCTGTGTCAATAATCCATGCGATTTTATTTGATCCATCAACTCCTCCATTTACGCGTTGTATGCCCCATGGGGTTGTCTGATTACTTGTTTCTTCTTCGTCTTCTTCATCTCCATTGTCAGGAGGTCCCACTCCCGGTGGGGGACCTAAAATAACATAACGGTCTTTTTCTATGTACCTAACTTCTTCGGCATTTTCCAGTTTCGTAACTTCTTCTTCTGTCAACTCAGTGGAGAATCCCTGAACCATACTGCTATAAACGTGCTCAAATTCTCTTTCAGAGATAGAATTTCTTTGAAGGATACTCTTGGCTTCCTCTTTCATCAAGGATCGTTTGGCCTTGTAATCCAGATTTTTCCAGTTTGCTTTTTTTGTTTTTTCCCCATCCAATATAACGATGTATTGACCAGGAATAATATCACCTGTCTGGTAATCAGTCAGATTTGTATATTCCTTTTGTTGTTCCAGATCATTGGTTGATAAGTTTTCTTCTTCTTGGCATCCAGATAGGACCAAAACAAAGGCTACAACCAGAATGCCAAAGGTTTTCAAAAATTTCATAATAAAAATAGTTTTAGGGTTTAGTAAATTGTTGGTGGAATAAATGTAAGAGTATACTAAATAAATTCCAAGTCAAAATATGACTTTTGTCACTTTTTTATATTTGTTCGGGTTTCATATTGTTGATAAACAGGAATTTATTATGTAGGTTATTGTTAATAACTTGTTAATAACAATAACTTTTAATGTGTAACTTCCACCTGGTTTGTTAAACGTTCTGTGTTTTGAATTAATTTTTCTATCTTGTTTTACAAAATATAAACCTGGATTTTATGGTTTTGTAACTATGGAAAAACCGATAAATTAACTTTTATAATCGAAATTGAAAAAAATATTTATGTCGAAGAAGAAAAAAACGTCAAAAGCGGTAAGTCTTAAGCGATTGAGAGAGATGGTATTAGAATTTTTGGAGCGAAATCCTACAAAATCTTTTAATCATAAACAAGTTGCCAGTCAGCTTAATATAAAGAACAAACAAAAGCAACAGCAAATTATTGATGTTCTTGATCGTTTGACAAGCGATGAGATGCTTGTTGAGGTCAAAAAGGGCAAATACCAGTTAAAGGTTAAATCAGGACAGATTAAGGGAAAAATTGAGATGACAGCTGATGGTAATGGTTACCTTATTTCTGATGATATACAGGAGGATATTTATATTTCTAACCGGAACTTACATCAGGCACTTCCTGGAGATGAGGTACTGGTTAATCTTTATGCTTACCGTAAAGATAAACGTTTACAGGGAGAAGTGATTCAAGTATTAAAACGGGCAAAGACCCAATTTGTTGGGAAGATTTCGGTATCGACTAATTTTGCTTTTTTGATTACTGTTAACAGAAATGTTCCTTATGATATTTTCATTCCCATAAAAAAACTCAAAGGGGCTAAAAACGGTCAGAAAGCAATAGCCCGAATCAAGGACTGGCCGCCTGAGGTAAAGAATCCTTTTGGAGAAATTGTTGAGGTGCTGGGAGATAGTGGCGATAATGAGACGGAAATGCATGCCATCTTAACAGAGTATGATCTGCCTTATAAATTTCCTCAATCGGTTGAAGAAGCAGCTGATAACATTCCCGAAAAAATTTCTGAGGAAGAATACAGCAGAAGACGCGATTTTAGAAAAGTTTCTACATTTACTATTGACCCCGCTGATGCAAAAGATTTTGATGATGCACTTTCAATTCGTAAATTAAATAAAGGATTATGGGAAGTGGGAATACATATCGCGGACGTTACCCATTATGTCAGACCAGATACAATTCTGGATAAAGAAGCCCTGGAGAGGGCTACCACCGTGTATCTTGTCGACAGAGTTGTGCCTATGCTGCCTGAAAAGCTTTCTAATGGAGTTTGTTCCTTACGTCCTAATGAAGATAAATTATGCTTTTCGGCCGTTTTTCATATAGATGATAATGCAAAGATTCATAAGGAGTGGTTTGGAAGGACGGTTATTAATTCAGATAAGCGGTTTAGTTATGAAGAAGCCCAGGAAGTCCTGGACAACCAAAAAGGAATTTTGTATACCGAATTGTCCATCTTGAATGATTTGGCAAAAAAACTTCGAAAAGAAAGGTTTGATCAGGGTTCGATTGCCTTCGAACGGGTAGAGGTGAAATTTATGCTGGATGAACAGGGTGCACCAACAGGGGTGTTTTTTAAAGAGCATGGAGAGACAAATGAGCTTATTGAGGAGTTTATGTTACTTGCGAATAGAAAAGTAGCGGCTTTTATAGGAGATGTCCCGGAAAAGAAGAAACCCAAAACTTTTGTATACCGGGTGCATGATCGGCCTGATGCTTCGAAGTTGGAGGTATTTGCTCAATTTGTGGAAAAATTTGGTTATGTGATAAATACAAAATCGGACAAGGCTATTACAAGTTCAATTAACAGACTGCTGGATGAGGTTGAAGGAAAGAAAGAACAAAATGTTATTGAGACACTTGCCGTGCGAAGTATGGCTAAGGCGGAATATTCAATCAAAAACATAGGTCATTATGGATTAGCTTTCGATTTTTATACGCATTTTACATCTCCTATCAGGCGTTATCCTGACATGATGGTACATCGATTGCTTGACCAATATCTTGAAGGAGGGTCTTCTGCAAATTCAAAACTTTATGAAAAAATGTGCCAGCATTCTTCAGATAGGGAAAAGCTGGCGGTTGATGCTGAACGGGCGTCTATAAAATATAAACAGGTTGAATTTTTGAAGGATAAACTGGGAGAGGAATTTGATGGTATTATCTCAGGAGTTATGGAATGGGGATTGTTTGTTGAATTATCTGATACCAAATGCGAAGGACTAGTCCATATTCGAGACCTTGATGATGATTTTTATATCTACAATGAAAATGATTATAGTATTATTGGTCATAATCATGGAAAAAAATATCAACTTGGAGACCCTTTAAGAGTAAAACTGGTTAGAACAGACTTAGAAAAGAAACAGATTGATTTTGTTCTGGCGTGAAATATTTAATAAACAAACTCGTAATATATTCCAAAGGACAAAACATTATTATATTGTCCACGATCCAGCCAATAGACTTGTCCTCCGGGATGTTCACGTATTGGTAAGGCTGAATAGTTAAACCGGATATTCCCTGTTAAGTTTTCATTGAAATGATAATTTAACCCAATAAGCAAAGACAGTTCGTACTCATCAAATGGAGGATCAGCATCCATAAATGTTGTTCCGTCTTTATCTTCAAGGCCTTCGAAAAGGTAGCCTCCTGCTATTCCACCCTCACCTGTTATGTTTTCTGTGGCTTGAATTCTTGCAAGAATCGGTAGTTGAATATAGCTCAAAAGACTGTGATAGTAACCCCCGGCTAATAATTCGCTTTCGGAAATTTTGCTGCCTTTTTGAATGTATTCCAATTCCATCTGTAAGGTCAGAAGACTGGAGATTTTCGTATTAACCCATCCACCTCCTCTTAAACCCGCTTTGTTATAACCACCTAAATTATCTCCATCCAACTGGCTTGCGATGAAACCTCCGTGAATTCCTCCATGAAATCGCTGTGAATAGCTTGTGAGCGCCAAACCAATAAAGACTGTGAGTAAGATAAATTTTTTCATGCAATTTGGATTCGAGGCTTAAATACAACAATGAAAGTAAATATAGATAATTAACATGTTAAATGAAAAGCACCAACAACATTTTTACCTGCATTATATTTTTTGTTAAATTCCTGCGTGGCTTTACCTGACTCTTTTTCGTATAATTCGATGTTGTTCTTTTGGAGATATTTTTTTAGATCATCTGATATTTTCATCATTCCAAATTTTCCTTTCCCTACTATCAGGGCTTCAGGTTTTTTGTCTTCCAAAACCTGACGAATATCTTTCAGCTGTAATTGGTGGCCTTTCTCTCTCCACCAATTGGCGAAAACTTTATCTTTTGCTATAATGAGATCCTTTTCATAAGTCTCTCCATCAACAACCATTTTACCAAATTTATATTCCTCTATCATAGTTTCCTAATATTTAACGTTTTAAAAGGTACAAAAAAATAACCGAACATTCAAGTCCGGTTATTTAAATAAACCTTTTATGTCTGTTAATTATTGTTTTACAGGAAATGTTTCTTATTTCTGCTTATACGTTTCACCTTTCCATAACTACGCTTATACTTTTCATTTTTCCTCCAATAGGTGGATTCATCTTGGATACTTTAATACTTGTTTTTTCTATAGAGTCAAAATTATTATACAATGCATCAAGGATCCGTTTAGCGATGTTTTCCAGGAGATGTGACTTTTTTTTCATCTCTTCCTTTATGATTTCATAAGCAGTTTGATAGTTAAGAGCATCTTTTAGAGTATCTGATTCACCAGCTTTATCCATATTGGTTTGTATGGTAAGATTTACCAGAAACCGGTTCCCTACAATTTGTTCTTCTTTGAAATGCCCATGGTAAGCATAAAACTCCATGTTTTCAAGTTGTATTAGTCCCATAAAAAATTATTTAGAAGCTTTTAAATGATAAAATTCAAAGATTTAAAATATTTTTGTATCTATTGGGTCTGCAAATATAGATACTTTTGTTTTGATTGTAAAGATAATTTTGTTATTTAGGATCTTTAATGATGACAGGTCCATATGGTAAATAAATAGAACAAACCTGCGAATTTATTAAATTTAAAAAATATGACAGAAAATTTGGGAAGCACAGAAAATAAAAAAGATGAAAATACCCGGTCAAAGAACTTTATTGAGCAAATTATAGAAGAAGACCTTAGAAAAGGGAAAAATAATGGACGGATTCATACACGTTTTCCTCCCGAACCCAATGGTTTTTTACATATTGGTCATGCTAAATCTATTTGCTTGAATTTTGGAGTGGCGGAGAGATACAATGGAAAAACCAACCTGCGTTTTGATGACACCAATCCTCTTAAGGAGGAACAAAAATACATTGATTCTATTAAAGAAGATGTGCATTGGCTGGGTTTTGACTGGGAAGACCGTGAGTTTTATGCTTCCGATTATTTTGAGAAGCTATATGAATTTGCTGTAAAGCTTATTAAAAAAGGGAAGGCTTATGTTTGTGAGTTAAGCCCTGAAGAGATTAAAACGAATAGAGGAACACCAACAGAGCCAGGCAAAAAGAGTCCATACCGGGACCGATCCGTAGAAGAGAATTTAGATCTGTTCCAGCGCATGCGTAATGGTGAATTTGAGGAGGGGCGTTATCAGCTCAGAGCGAAGATTGATATGAGCTCCCCGAATATGCACCTGCGTGATCCTATTATTTATAGGATACGGCACCAGGCTCATCCAAGAACGGGTGATAAGTGGTGTATTTATCCAATGTATGACTTTGCTCACGGACAGTCTGATTTTATTGAAGGTATTACGCATAGTTTATGCACCTTAGAATTTGAAATTCACAGACCTCTTTACGATTGGCTCTTAGATCATATTGCCGAACCTGATGAGCAACGGCCTCGCCAGATAGAATTTGCGAGGTTAAATCTGAGCTATACAGTAATGAGTAAGCGCAAATTACTGGAACTGGTAAAAGAAGGATATGTTGATGGTTGGGATGACCCTAGAATGCCTACTATTTCAGGATTTAGGCGACGTGGATATACTCCGGAGTCTATACGAGAATTCTCTGAAAAAGTAGGGATTGCCAAACGCGATAATGTGATTGATGTTGCCCTGCTGGAAAACACTATAAGAGAAGATCTGAACAAACGGGCACAGAGGATTATGACGGTTTTGAATCCTGTTAAAGTGGTTATCACCAATTATCCGGATGAAAAGGAAGAAGAGCTGGAGGCAGTTAACAATCCGGAAGAGGAGATTATGGGAACCAGGAAAGTTCCTTTTTCCAAAGAGATTTATATTGAGCGTGATGATTTTATGGAAGATCCACCGAAGAAATTTTTCCGCCTGGCTCCTGGCAGAGAAGTGAGATTACGTTACGCTTATTTTATTACTTGTGAAGGAGTTGTTAAAGATGAATTTGGCGAAATCACTGAAATCAGGTGTAAATACGATCCTGAATCCAGAGGGGGGGCATCTCCTGATGGACGTAAAGTGAAGGGTACCTTGCACTGGGTTTCTGTGAAACATGCCATACCTGTGGAGGTAAGACAATATGACCGTTTGTTTATGTCTGAGAATCCATTAAAGGTTAAAGAGGAAGGAAAAGATTTTATATCCAACATTAATCCGGATTCTTTACATGTTATTGAAAATGCCATGGCTGAACCTTTCGTGAAAGATGCCAAATCGGAGGATAAGTTTCAGTTTGAACGTAAAGGTTACTTTTGTGTGGATCGATACTGGAAGCCCGGGGAAAAGTTAATTTTTAACCGTACCGTTACGTTGAAAGACACCTGGGCAAAAATTGCTAAGCAGAATAAACAGCAAAAACAGAAATAATTTTTTAAGATATAAGGCAGAGGGTTCCTGTATCCATTTGCTAGCGAGTTTTTTTTATATATTTCAGCTTTCGCTCAATCTAAAACAATGATTATGAAAAAGATTAAATTTATTGTCCTAATTCCTTTTTTGATTTCGATCGGTTTAACCGACGGTATCGCACAAAACAACAGTCCCTTCTCTCTGAAAGAAATTCTCAGTGCTCCGGTTCCTTTAGATGGAGTGGTCTCGCCGGACTATGAAAAGTTTGCCTGGGTTATGAACGATGAGGGAGTTCGCAATATATGGTTTGTTGAAGCACCTGGTTTTAAAGCTCGTAAACTTACTCATTATACAAAAGATAAAGGCAGGGGTATAGGTGATCTGGAGTTTACCGCAGACGGGGAAAATTTGCTATATGTTCTGGGTGGCTCAGCTAATCAGTCAGGCGAATATCCAAATCCTACACATAATCCGGATGGAGGTATACAGGAGATTCACATGGTTTCTATTTCTGAAGATCAAACTAAGAAGCTTGCCGATGGAAGCTCACCGGTTGCCTCACCTACAGAGAATATATGTGTTTTTAGCAAAGGAGAGCGTGTATTTTCTATTAATCTGGAAACTGAACAGCCAGAAGCAAAACAACTGTTTCAGATTAGAGGAGGAGCAGGAAAATTGGAATGGTCTCCGGACGGGGAAAAACTTGCTTTTGTAAGCTATAGAAGTGATCACAGCTATATAGGGATTTATGATATTGAAAATGAATCTATCAACTACATTAATCCATCGGTAGACATGGATGATGAACCTGTTTGGTCTGAGGATGGAAATCAAATTGCGTATATCAGAAAACCTCGCCAAACTCAAATTGTTCCTTATTTTACACCTCTGCGGGAAGGTCTGCCCTGGTCGATATGGATACACGATTTTACTACTGGTGAGGATCGACAGGTTTGGAAAGCGAACAGCGGACAAGGAAGTATATTTCATGAAATATATGCTGAGAAACAACTGTTATGGGGTGCCAATGATGTGTTAATTTTTCCCTGGGAGAAGAATGGGTGGAGTCAATTGTACAGTGTCTCTGTAGAAGATGGTAATGTTACACATCTCACCCCCGGGCAACATGAAGTATTTTTTCCTTCCCTTTCACCCGACAAAGAGGAAGTTTTTTATGCTTCTAACCTGGATGATATTGATCGACGCCACATCTGGAAAGTGAATGTTGAAAAGAGCAATCCGGGAATGTTAACAAAAGGCGATGGACTTGAATGGGGCCCAATGGTTCTGAAAAATGATCATATTGTTTTTGCTGCATCAACAGGTACGGTTCCTGCACACGTGGAAGTCATGTCTCCGAACGGTGAAAGACAAGTGTTGGCAACTGCTGATAAGTTAGATAATTTCCCTTCCGAAAAGATAACGCCACCCCGCCAGGTAATATTTCCAGCTGCTGATGGCATGAGAATCCATGGGCAACTCTTTTTACCCAAGAATTATGATGAAAATAAAAAATATCCGGCTGTGTTGTTTTTTCATGGCGGATCCCGCAGACAAATGATGCTTGGATTCCATAATAGTAATTATTACCATAATTGTTACTCCTTTAATCAATACCTTGCCAATAACGGATACATCGTTTTATCTGTTAACTTTAGAAGTGGTATTGGTTATGGAATGAAATTCAGGGAAGCGGAAAATTTTGGTGCAGCAGGAGCGAGTGAATTTTACGATGTATTGGGAGCTGGCAACTATTTGCAAAACAGGAATGATGTGAAAGCCGATAATATTGGTTTATGGGGTGGTTCGTATGGTGGATATTTAACCGCACTTGGATTGGCCAGAGCTTCTCATCTTTTCAAAGCGGGGGTTGATATTCATGGCGTACATGACTGGAATGTAGTTATCAAACATTTTTCTTCTGAGTATGATCCTTTAAAATATAAAGACCAAGCAGAGACTGCATTTCGTGCTTCACCCATGGCTTCGATTGATGATTGGCGTTCTCCCGTCCTTGTCATACATGGGGATGACGACCGAAATGTTCCTTTTTCGGAAACAGTAGACCTTGTAGAGAAATTGAGAAAAAGGGATGTGGAAATTGAACAACTGGTTTTTCCTGATGAAGTGCATGGGTTTATCATGCATGAACATTGGTTTGAAGCTTTTAAACGCTCAAAAGCTTTTTTCGATAAACAGTTGAAAAAATAAAATTTTCAATAGGTAGTCACCTGGTATCTAAATTCAGGTGGCTATTTTTATTTTTTTATACTTTTTAAATGAGATATAGTATGAAATTATAGAAAATTTGTCTGCTTTTCTTTATTTGAATAGAATGTATCAACACTCAATTAACATACTTCTTACTCAATTCTCAATCTGCTCCTACTGCAACTTTCTCCTTCATTCTGCCACTGCCAACTCTAAAAATCAACCTATCTCTTCTACAGCCTTCTCAATCCTTCTCACGGTTTCATCTTTTCCTATCATCACTGCAATTTCTGCTACGTCCGGTCCCATTCCTGCACCTACAAGTGTCAGGCGGAAAGGAAACATCACCTGACCCATTCCCAGATCTTTATCTTCGGTGAGTTGTTTTGCTGTACTTTTGATGTTTTCCGGGGTAAATTCATTTAATTTCTGCAATTTTTCTTTTAGCTCATTAAGCAGGTCAGGAGTATGCTCCTTCCATTTTTTCTTCACCATTTTTTGGTCGTATTCATCCGGTGCCTTAAAAAAGAACCAAGACTGATCCCAAAGATCATGGATAAAGTTGATGCGTTCTTTTACAAGGCTGCATACTTTTTCTACAAAATCCACAGAGGCAGAAATACCCATTTCTTCTAACAAGGGGATAAACATTTCTGCCAATTCTTTATCTGATTTTGCCATCAGGTATTTGTGGTTGTACCATTTTGCCTTGTCAGGGTCGAATTTTGAACCTGACTTGCCCACTTTGTCGAGGTCGAATTCCTCTATTAGTTCATCCATGGTGTATAATTCTTTATCTGTACCCGGATTCCATCCCAGGAAGGCCAGTATATTGATGAAAGCCTCGGGCAGATAGCCTGATTCTTTATATCCCGGAAATGTTTCATTGGTTTCAGGGTCTTCCCATTCCATTGGGAATACCGGGAAACCATGTTTCTGACCGTCACGCTTACTGAGTTTGCCTTTTCCGCTTGGTTTCAGGATAAGTGGCAGATGGGCAAATTCCGGCATCTCGTCTTTCCATCCGAAAGCTTCATACAGCATGAAGTGAAGAGGAAGGGAAGGCAGCCATTCTTCACCACGTATAACATGAGTTACTTTCATCTCATGATCATCCACTACGTTTGCCAGATGGTAAGTGGGTAAGCCATCAGATTTAAAAAGTATCTTATCGTCCAGTTGATTGGTGTTGACTTCCACCTCTCCCCTGATTCGGTCTATTACACCAATATATTGTTCTTCTGACATTTTGAAACGGATGACATAAGGAACACCTTCGTCTATTAACTGCCTGGTTTTTTCTTTCCCCAGTGTAAGGGAATTTTTCATTTCTTTTCTTGTTACTGCATTATATTGCTGTATGTCGCTCTTCTGCTCCTTCAGTCGCTCCCGCATAGCGTCCAGTTCTTCTGCTGTATCGAATGCAAAGTATGCTTTTCCTGCTTCAACAAGATGATTGGCATATTTTTTATAGAGTTCTTTTCTTTCGGATTGGCGATAAGGTCCGTATTCACCGCCTTGTTCTATTCCTTCGTCGAATTCCAGACCGCACCATTTTAGCGAATTAATGATATACTCCTCAGCTCCGGGCATGTATCTAATCTTATCGGTATCCTCAATTCTGAGGATGAACGTTCCGTTGTATTTCCTGGCAAACAAATAATTAAACAAAGCTGTCCTTACTCCGCCCATGTGCAGTGGCCCCGTCGGGCTTGGGGCAAATCTTACGCGTACTTCTGAATGAGCCATATTGTTTTGTGTTTTTTTGCAAAGATAAGCAATCGGAATTTAGAATGAAGCGTTCGATTTTAGAATTTTAAGGAACGTTTATGTTGCGGATAATATGAATTACACGGATAGTAATTTGCAACTGTGATTAATATGAAAAAAGGGATACAGTTGCCTGCATCCCTTTTCCTTAAAAATTTGTTGTGAATAATTGTGTTATTCGTACCTTTTCAAAACATTTAGTACAATATCAATATCTGCTTTAGTGTGTGAAGCATTGATCTGGAACCTTATTTCTTCATCACCTTGGGGTACTACCGGATAATTTAAACCGGTTGCCAGAATGCCGTTATCGTTAAGGTGTTTTACCATTTTGCTTGTCTTTTGGGAGTCTCTAACCATCAGAGGTACAACAGGATGATCACCTTCAATGGTTTCGTATCCCACTTCTTTGAGCCCGTTTTCAAAACGTTTGGTCATTTCATTCAGGTGGCTAAGTATTTTTCTTCCCTCGTCAGAGTCTGTAATTTCAATTGCTTTAATGGCTGCTTCAGATTCAGAGACAGTTATAGGGTTAGAATAAACATAAGTAGGAGCAGTTTCCCTGAGATATTTTATGACCTCGGGTGAAGATACCACATAACCGCCGTTTACACCAAAAGCTTTGCCTAACGTGCCGATAAGGACATCCACTTTAGTGTTTACATACTCTTCCGTTCCCCGGCCTGTTTTTCCTAATGCACCTATACCATGGGAGTCGTCAACGATAGAAATAATACCTTCTTCGTATTTGTCATTATGTTTTTCGCATATTTCCACAAGCTTATCCAGAGGGGCATGGTCTCCGCGCATACTGAAGATTCCGTCGGTAATGACCAGTGCTCTTTTGGCTTTACCAGCATGTTTTTCTAATGCTTTCTCCAGTTCTTCCATATTGTTGTGGGAATATATTTCTTTTCCCATAGGCTTGCCCAGACGGATGGCATTTATTATGCAGTTATGGTTCAGCTCATCACTGATTAATACAGTCTCTTTACTTGTCAGCGGGAAAATGACACCCAGACTTGTAGCATAGGCTGAGCTGAATATCATTCCGGCTTCCCGTGAATGAAAACGGGCTAATATGTTTTCCAGCTCTGTATGGGCTTTAAAGGTGCCATTGATAAAACGTACAGCACCAGGGCCAACTCCAAATTTTTTTGCCCCTTTTTCCTCTGCTTTAATCATATCCTTACGTAAGCTCAGTCCAAGGTAAGAGTTGGAATTCATACGGATATATTCTTTATTTCCGTGTCCTTCCAGAAGATAACGCGGCCCTTTCCCTTTTTTAGGCGGGATAACTTTTGTTATCACTTTTTCTTCACCTTTAGCGCGACCGCTTTCTTCGAGGTTTTTAACCTCTTGTGTAAGTGTATTGTTCAGTTTATTTAATGACATAGAACCTCCTTAATTATTTTTTGATAGTTTTTAACTGTTTAATTTACAGACCTGTAATAGTATCTGTTTCGCAGCGTAAATTTATTAAAATTATTTCCAATGAAAGGATTTGAAGAGGGTATTTTTGAGCTGTTATCTGTAATTATTACATGAACAGAAAGCTGTATGCGTTTTCTGCGGAATGAAAGGGACGCGTTTTAGTCCCCCGATATTAAACTTTACTGAAACCGACAACACAAAAAAATATTAGTCCGCCAGCATGTTTTATTACAGAGGGTTTTGCAGCATTTTTTCATGATCCTTCATTAAAATTCTATTCACTTTCATTCATTTCCAATGAATTTTCAATGATAGTCAACCAAATTTCATTTGTGTGGGAGACAAAAAAAAGTTAAAATTATTTTTTTTCTATTTGCTCGTAGCTGGTAATTAACTTTTCTAGTTCATCTATCGCATTTTCTTCAGGAATATTTTTTGTGATTAGCTCATCTTTTTTGTACAGGGATATTTTTCCCTTCCCTGCTCCAATATAGCCATAGTCAGCATCTGCCATTTCTCCAGGGCCATTTACGATGCACCCCATAACAGCTATTTTCAGTCCTTTCAGGTAGTTAAGCTTTTTTTTAATTTTCTTTACGGTTTTTTCAAGGTCAAACTGAGTGCGACCGCAACCAGGGCAAGATATGAATTCTGTTTTAGAAAGACGTACACGTGTAGCTTGTAGAATACCGAATGATGTATTGATAACTTCCTGAGGTGGGAGTTCTCCTTTGTTTTCTATTAGAATACCCTGTGCCAGTCCGTCCAGAAATAAAGCGCCGGCATCAGATGCTGCTTTTAATTGCAGGCTTTCAAGATTGTTTTCATTGTAAGGTAGCTGAAGTATCACTGGAGCTGTAATTTTTGCGCGTAGTAGTTCTGCAATAAATCTTCGTTGCTCTGCATGTGCATTATCGGAAAAAGACTGGAGAATAATAACTACATTTTCTTTATTTTTCAGGAGGGGAATATCATCCATCTCATCTAATTCTGCAAAAATAAAATTAAGTTTCCCGGATTTTTTCTTGCTTTTTGAGAAATTGCTTATCGAATAGAAATAGGGATATACGCTATCTTCCTGATAATTCTTCCATTCTTGTTCGTTGAGAATTACCGGAACTTTACCAACTACCTGATTATGTTTTCTTTTTTCGGTTTTTAAGACTATATCAGCATTTATATTTTCTATTTGGTCAAATTTTTTCTGAATCCTTTGGGATTCCCAATGAAAAACTACAGGATAAGAGGTTTTTAAAAATGAAAAGAAGTCATTTTCTTTTAAGCTTGAAAGAGAAAAAGGATTTATGGGGATTTTCTCTATTGCTGGGATAGATTGCTCGTTAGTTTTTGTTTTACTGTATCCGATAAGCTTTTGCGCATATGGGATTTCCCTTTCGGGAGCTTCAGTTAAAGAAACCCGTATGGTATCTCCTATTCCATCATTTAGCAAGGAAGCAATTCCAACTGCCGACTTTATCCTCCCGTCTTCTCCTTCTCCTGCTTCAGTAACCCCCAAGTGCAAGGGATAAAGCATATTATAATATAGCATCCTGTTGACCAAAAGGCGGTTGGCTTTTACCATTATCTGGGTGTTACTGGATTTTAGAGAGACAACTATCTGATGAAAATTTTCCTCCCGGCAAACTTGTAAAAATTCCATCGCGGAAACGACCATCCCTTCCGGAGTATCTCCATGTGCATCCAGTATTCTCCGGGATAATGAACCATGATTGACTCCAATACGAATTGCAGTCCCATATTCTTTGCAAATCTCAATGAGCTTTATAAAGTTTTGCTTTATTTCTTCGAAATCTTCCTTTGTGGTATTGTTATGGGCATAATTCCCAGGGTTGATTCTTACTTTATCGACCATTTTTGCTGCTGTTTCAGCAATTTTAGGATTGAAATGTACATCGGCAATCAGGGGAATGTAGCAATTATGTTTAGCTAATAGCTCCCTGATGTTTTTTATATTCTTCGCTTCTTTAATTGTACGGGTGGTCATTCGTGCATAGTCTGCTCCTGCTTTTTCCAACTTTATAATTTGCTTTGCAGTTGCCTCTGTGTCATTTGTATTTGTATTGGTCATTGACTGTATACGAATGGGGTGTCCCTCTCCCATAGGTATATTACCCACATATACAACTGGTGTTTTCAGGCGCTTAGGGTGGGTCAGGCTTTCACAATATTTATTTGAATTCATAAAATGTTACCGGATTATTTGGAGAGTGCCTTCTTGTTTACAATATTGGGTGGTGTTTCATCCCGAAAGTATGCAGCAATGTTTTTTGCTGCTTCTTCCGCTATTGTTTTTCTTGTTTCGTAATTTGCAGAGCCTATATGCGGGCATAATACTACATTCTTCATCTCAAGTAATTCAGGTCTTATTTCAGGCTCAAACTCAAATACATCCAATCCTGCCCCACCTAAGTGATTGTTCTGCAAATATTTAACAAGCATTTTTTCATTGATTACTGCACCTCGAGCTGTATTGACTATAAATACTCCTTTTTTCATTCTCCTAAATTGTTCCTCATCCAACAGGTGCCTTGTATCTTCTCTAAGCGGTATATGCAAGGAGATGACATCGGCATTTTCAATAAGATTTACAAAAGATAAATATTTCGCAAAATAAGTTTTCTCGTCTGTATAACTCAAGGGTGTGCGGGTATAGTATGTTATATTCATCCCAAACGTATGAGCTTTTAGTGCCACAGATTTACCTATGTTTCCCATTCCTATAATACCCAGGGTTTTGTTTTCCAGAGTGTGTCCAAGGTTAGACATAACATCCCATTCTATGGGCTCTTTGTTTTTTAATTTTGTGTCTAATTCTGAAACCCTCCTAACTAAGGAAAGAAGCAGGGCCAAGGTTAATTCTGCCGTTGGTTCAATGACGGATTCTGGGGTATTGGTAACCGAAATACCTTTGTCTGATGCGGCTTGTACATTTATGTTATTATAGCCAACACCATAATTGGCGATTATTTTTAATCTTTCCCCTTTTTTCATTAAATTATTGTCAACTTCAAACCCGAATACAGGAATCAGAGCATCATACTCCGGAATTATCTCTTCTAATTCTTCATAAGAAAAATGTTTTTTATCCGGAACAGTAATTTCAAAATCTTTGTCAAGTTCATAAAGTCCTTCTGCTGGTATTCTATGAGTTACTAATACTTTCCCTTTCATATTATATCTTTTTTATTTATGCATTTGGATAAATTTAGATTATTAGTTTCCTGCTTTGAGACTTATTGCTACAAAAGTCAACGTAAGTTAATTCTGCATCCCATAAAACCCTCATGTTTTATACATAGGCTTGACTTCATATGATTATTTTTTATTATTTATTTGTCAAATATTGATCCTGCGAAAACAATTTATTGCCAAAAAAGGAGCACTTCCCCATGATAAAAAAACAATTTTTCTGTCGAAATAATTTTATTAAGCACTATTATAACCGAACGATTTTCATGCTAATTTAATCAGATTATAGTTTCTATACAAATCTTATTATTTGTTGATTGTATTTAATAAGCTCTGATTAGAAATGGATATCCTCCTGTTTTTTCCATTATATTATTTGATAGTACCCAGAATGCTACCTGGTATCTGTTTTTACGTTAAGAAAATATAACAGTGATGATATCTGTTTGTTTTATTTATAGATATGATAAGATTTTAAATATCAACATTATTTCATAATTTTGAGTAAATAAAATTTAACATATGTCTATTAAAGTTCAGGACTTATCAAAGCAATATGCTCAGCAAAAGGCGCTGGATAATGTGAATTTTGAAGTTAATCCCGGGGAAATAGTGGGTTTTGTCGGGCCTAATGGTGCGGGGAAAACCACTGCCATGAAAATTCTCACAGGATACATATTGCCTACATCCGGTAATGCATGGGTTTTAGGAAAAAATGTTATTGAATATGCTTATGAAATCAGGAAGAATATTGGATATCTGCCTGAGCATAATCCTTTATACCCGCAAATGTATGTTACGGAATATCTGGAATATGTTGCAGGACTCTATAAGATAAATAAGAACAGGCGAAAATTGATTAGGGATATTATAAGCGCTACGGGGTTGGGTAGTGAACAAAAAAAGCAAATTGGCAATTTATCCAAAGGCTACAGGCAGCGTGTCGGTTTAGCACAGGCAATTATTCATAACCCGGATGTACTGATTCTTGATGAGCCGACTTCTGGTCTTGATCCCAACCAGATCATAGAAATACGAAACTTAATCTCAGAGCTGGGACAAGAAAAAACGGTGATGTTGTCGACGCATCTTATGCAGGAAGTTGAAGCAATTTGCGACCGGATTCTCATCATTAACAACGGACAGATTGTAGCGGATGATAAGGTAGGAGAAGTTTACTCAAGATTAGAGGAGAATAAACAGACGATTCATGTGGAATTTGACAAGCCTGTGGCGATAGAAATGCTTAAAGCCATTGATGGCGTTAATCAGCTTAAGAAAATAAATAATCACAATTGGTTAATCGAAGGTATCAGTGACACTGATATAAGGCAGAACATTTTTCAGTTTGCAGTAAAAAACGATTTGACAGTCCTTTCCATGCAGAAGAAAGGTAAAAGCCTCGAGGAAGTGTTTCATGAATTAACAAGATAAACGGCAGGATGTATCAACAAAAACGATATTCTATACTTTTCAGGATTTTAAGAGCCCCAGTTTTCCCTGTCAAGGCTTCGATATTGAATTGCTTCTGCAAGGTGGTGTGCCTGAATATTCTCACTTTTTTCGAGATCGGCGATAGTTCTGGATACTTTAAGAATTCTGTCATAAGCTCTTGCCGAGAGCCCTAGTTTCTCCATGGCTTTCTTTAACAAATTTTTACCAGCTTCATCAATCTGGCAATATTCTCTTATCATTCGGCTGCTCATTTGAGCATTAGAGTATATCGCTTCATAATCATGGTATCGGTTGTATTGTTTTTCCCGAGCATTCATCACACGTTCTCTGATTTTAGCGCTGCTTTCTCCAGGTGTTGTATCTGAGAGCTCGTCATAAGAAACCGGTACAACTTCAATATGAATATCGATTCTGTCAAGTAGTGGTCCGGAGATTTTGTTCATATAACGCTGAATATTACCCGGTGAGCAAACACATTCTTTTTCAGGGTGATTATAGTAACCGCAGGGACAGGGATTCATAGAAGCAACCAACATGAAGTTAGCAGGATATTCAACCGTAAATTTGGCACGTGATATTGTTATAATCCTGTCTTCCAGAGGTTGCCGCATCACTTCCAGGACGGTTCTCGGAAATTCAGGCAATTCATCGAGAAACAATACGCCATTGTGGGCGAGAGAAATTTCGCCGGGCTGAGGAAATCCGCCACCACCGACCAACGCTACATCTGAGCTGGTGTGGTGAGGGGAGCGAAATGGCCGCTTGGTCATTAACGAAGTTTCAGCGTCAGTTTTACCTGCTACCGAATGTATTTTGGTTGTTTCCAGAGCTTCATGAAGATTCAGGGGAGGTGTAATGGTAGGAAGTCGTTTGGCCAGCATTGTCTTGCCGCCTCCGGGAGGACCTATCATTACCAGGTTATGGCTTCCTGCTGCTGCAATTTCAAGGGCACGCTTAACATTTTCCTGCCCTTTTACATCGCTAAAGTCTATTTCATAGTTATTGATATTGGCAAAAAATTCTTCACGCGTGTTAACAAAGGTTTTTTCCATTTCGGTTTTTCCATTGAAAAAATCAATCACCTCAATTATATTTACTACACCGTAAACATCCAGTCCATCAACAACAGCGGCTTCATTAGCATTTGCCTTTGGTAAAATAATGCCCTTAAATCCTTCCTTCCTGGCTTGAATAGCAATAGGCAGAACTCCCTTAATGGGTTGCAAACCACCATCAAGTGACAACTCGCCCATGATAAGGTAATTGTCCAGCTCGGTGGCATTTATCTGCTGATCTGCGGCAAGGATTCCAACAGCTAACGGTAGGTCATAAGAAGAACCCTCTTTACGAATATCGGCTGGTGCCATATTTATAACAATTTTTTTCCCGGGAATATGGTATCCGTTTGTTCTTAGTGCTGAATCTATCCGCTGTTGGCTTTCTTTCACGGCATTGTCCGGCAAACCAACGAGATAGAAATTGACACCCTGTGAAACGTTGACTTCTATAGTAATAGTAGTGGCATTTATGCCCTGAACGGCACTGCCAAATGTTTTTACCAGCATGTTGTTGATTTTATAATTTGAGGAGTTGAAAGTATAAAATTATTCCTTTAACTCCAAGTTCAATTCAATAAAATGAATCAGCGAGTGTATGATTTTAATATGAATTTCTTGCGTCCTGTCTGCATATTCTGACCATGGAGAACGAATTTCCACATCGCAATTGTCTTTTAGCATCCCCCCATCCTTCCCGGTTAATCCTATAATTTTCATTTCTCGTTTTCTTGCCACCTCACAAGCTTTGATAACATTTACTGAATTACCGCTGGTGCTTATTGCCAGTAAAACATCGCCTGCTTTGCCAAAAGCTTCAACATATCTTGAAAAAACATACTCATATCCATAATCGTTTGATGTGCAGGATATATGTGTAGGATCTGATATTGCCATTGCTGGAACGGGCTTTCTGTGATTCCTGAATTTGCCCGTAAGCTCTTCGGCAAAGTGCATGGCATCACTCATAGAACCACCATTTCCGCATGCAATGAGTTTATTCCCTTCGTGTACTGCGTTTGTCATAATATTCCCCGCCTTCTCTATGGCTTGCCAATTGGCTTCATGAGATATAAATTCATCCAGCATTAAGCGGGCATCCTTAAAATTTTTTCTTATTGTATTCATGTGATAAACAGTTAATAACAGGTGCTAATTTAGAATAATTTTCTTGTTCCGGGGTCTTTTTATCCCGAAAATATTGAAATGCTCTCTTTCGTTTTATCCCAGGGCAGGTAGCAATTATTTGTGTAAAGAGAAGTGTTTTATTATCTTAGCATTTAATAATTAATGAAACTTTATATCAAAGGTTAAAAAGTTAAGAGAATAGATACAAGATAATATTTTCAGAAATAAGTAACCTTTAAATTATTGAAAAATGAGGAAGGCTTTTATTGCTTACTTTATCTGCATAGGTTTTTTAATGACTGCCTGGAGTCAGGAAAAACAGGAGAACAGAAAACCTTCCGTGGCAGGACAATTCTACCCTGCTGACGCTGAAGAACTGGAGCAGAATTTGCAAAAAATGTTCGATGATGCTACGGAAAAAAAACAGGAGAAACCTGTTCAGGCAATTATCTCTCCTCATGCGGGATACATTTATTCCGGAGTAGTTTCCGCTTCGGCTTTTAAACAAGTTGACCCGGACAGAAAAATGGATAATATTTTTATATTAGCGCCAAGCCATCGAACCCGCTTTAATGGTGCTTCTTTATATTCTGCTGGAGATTATGAAACACCTCTTGGAGAAGTAAAAGTTAACCGGCAATTAGCTCAAGAACTGATTAATGAAAATAAAGTTTTTCAATTCAATAAACAGGCGCATGATCAAGAACATAGTCTTGAAGTTCAGCTTCCCTTCATTCAGTATTATTTTAATACAGATATCCAGATTGTTCCAATAGTTACAGGGACTGAGAACCCGGGAGTTTGCGGTGAGATCGCTAATGCGTTGCGCCCTTATTTTAATGAGAAAAACTTGTTTGTAGTAAGTACTGATTTTTCCCATTTTCCGCAATACGATGATGCAGTAAGTGTAGATAACGCTACTGCAGATGCTATTGTATCAAATTCCCCAAAACAATTGACACAGGTAATGGATGAAAATGCTGAGAAAAATATTCAAAATTTGAAAACAAGTTTGTGCGGCTGGCCCGGCGTTCTTACTTTGCTTTATATGACATCGGAGCTGGATGATGTGGAGACCGAAAAGGTTTTATATAGAAATTCCGGAGATAAGGGAGGAACGAAAGACCGTGTAGTTGGTTATTGGTCAATTGTTTTTTATAGAAATCAAAAAGGAGTAAAAGATATGAGTTTTCAACTTAAACCAGAAGAAAAACAACAATTACTGAAAATTGCAAGGGAGACTTTAGAAAATTATATCCGGAAAGGGAAAGTCCCTGATGTTGATGAAAACAAGCTTACAGAAACTTTAAAACAGAAGGTAGGTGCTTTCATTACTCTGAATAAACAAGGTAAACTTCGGGGCTGTATAGGTCGTTTTGAAGCGGATAAACCCTTATATAAGATCGTTCAGGATATGACAATTGCCTCATCGACACAGGATGCTCGCTTTCCTCAAGTGAAAGAGGATGAAGTGGAAGATATCGAGATTGAAATTTCTGTATTAACACCAATGGAAAAAGTCTCCTCCCCAGATGAAATTAAGCTGGGGGAACATGGTGTGTATATTAAAAAGGGCCCATTCGCGGGCACATTTTTACCACAGGTAGCTCATAGTACAGGATGGTCTAAAGAAAAATTTCTTGGTCACCTGTGCAAAGATAAAGCGGGTTTATCATGGGACGCCTGGAAGGAAAAAGATACTGAGTTGTATACTTACAGAGCAATAGTGTTTGAAGAGGAACATAATTAAGGTATAAAACCATACTGTCTAATCTGATATAATGACATAAACCCCAGGATAATGCGGAAAGAGTATACAATGTCAGTTTTGCTTCTTGGCTTCCTGACCATTGCTACACAAATCATACTGCTCCGAGAATTTCTCAGTTTTTTCTACGGCAATGAGTTGGTCATTGGAATGATTTTGGCCAATTGGATGATATTAAATGGGCTGGGGGCTTATCTGGGGAAATATTTTACCAGAAAACGGTCAAAAGAAAATTTGGCTTTTCTGTTGCTTACCATTCTTTCTTTATTGCCATTGATTCTGGTCTTTATGATGTATGCTCTCAGAGATATTTTCTTTCTTCCCGGTTCAATGATTAACATAACTGAAATATTTGTTAGTTCATTAATCATTCTTTTTCCATTTTGCGTAATTGCCGGTTTGATTTTTACATTTCTGGGTCAGGTGGTATCGTTACATGCAGGATCAAATTTAATCGACAAGACCTATTCATGGGAAGCAACAGGGAGTATTGCTGGAGGGGTCTTGTTTAATCTTGTTCTTATCTGGTTCCTGGAAACTTTTCCCTCATTGTTTCTTCTTGCCGTATTAAGCCTTGTGCTGTTAATATTCATCACTTTTCGATTAACAAAAAAAAAATTTGCTTTGGGCTTGTCTCTGTTACTGGCCGGAGTTTTAGTTGTAAACTTTTATTTTAATCAGCATTTAATTCCTGAAAATATTTTATATGAAGGAGAGGATATTAGAAATTATACATCAACACCTTATGGAAATATTGCTGTAACCGAAACAGGGAACCAGGTGAATTTTTATGAAAACAATGTGATGTTATTTTCTTCGCATCAGCCTGTGCTTAATGAGGAGACGGCACATTTTGCCATGTTGCAGTATAATAATCCACAGAAAGTGCTTTTGCTTTCAGCAGGAGTTCCAGGGCTGATTGAAGAGATCATGAAGTTTGATATTGAGAGAATAGATTATGTAGAAATTAATCCATGGTTAATAGATATTTTGGATGATTATTCAAATGTATATGATGATAAAAAGGTACGGGTAATTAATAAGGATGCACGTGAATATGTTGAAAATTCCCATGAAAATTATGATGTCGTTTTGATTGGACTTCCTGAACCAAATAACATTCAACTAAACCGGTTTTACACTGAAGAATTTTATAGCGAATTAAAAGAAATTCTGAATGAAAATGCTGTTATAAGTTTTAATATCTCTGGTTCTTCCAATTACTTGAGTGATGAAACTGTCAGATTATATTCATCCTTAACACATACTTTAAAGACTGCTTTTAATAATATCCTGATTATTCCTGGGGATAGTAATTATTTTCTGGCTTCTGATGGTGAACTGTCTTATGATGTTGGAAGCAAGGCGGATTCGTTGGGACTGGAAAATGAATATGTCAACAGCTACTATTTACAAGATGATATGTTGGAACAAAGGGGAAACGAAATTATTACACTTCTTGAAGATGATATTGCTGTGAACAAAGATTTTAAACCACTTACATACTCATTAAAGTTGAGACAGTGGACAAGTCAGTTTCGATTTAACTTTTGGCTGCCAATGATAGTCTTAGGAGGAATTTTGGTTTATTTTCTTTTGTTGTTGCCTCCTATTAATAAAGGAATGTTTGTAGCAGGTTTTGCCGGAGCATCTTTGGAAATCGTTCTTTTGGTTGCTTTTCAGATTATGTATGGTTCGGTTTTCCAGATGGTGGGGATAATTGTAACGGTTTTTATGGCAGGCTTAGCTTTTGGTACTTTTTACAGAGGTATTTTTATTAAAAATATCTTGACGAGGAATTTTCATACATTGCAGTTTGCTCTGGGAATATATGCACTATTAATTCCAGCTTTTCTATTGGGCATTAACAATCTAAACATTCCGGTTTTGTTTGCTCATCTTATAATTATAATTCTGATGTTCATTGCAGCTAGTATGGTGGGTATGGTTTTTTCACTTTCATCACAATTAAAATTGTTAAAGCCGGCAGTTATTGCGTCTGAAATTTATAGTCTGGATTTACTCGGAGCAGCGTTGGGATCGTTTTTAGTATCTATTTATTTGATTCCTGTCTTTGGATTAATGAATGTATCTCTGGTAGTAGGAGCATTGGTAATATTAATCGGTATTATCAGTAAGTTTCAGCTCAGATGGGCATTTTGATATACTTGTCATAGTTCCCCGATTTACATAGAAGACCCCTACGCGATTTTAACAGTCAGGCGGTTTGGTTACGATGTTTGGTATTACCATACTCCCGCAATTTCCTCACCGCAGAATTCGCATTTATTGGAATTGATATGATTCTCAGTTATCTGATAGCCTCTTCTTCCAATAATTTTTTCTCCACATGAAGGGCAGTAAGTATTTGCAGCTTCAGTGCCCGGGACATTTCCAATATACACATAATTTAATCCCGCTGACATGGCTATTTCTCTTGCTTCTTCCAGCACGGAAACAGGTGTGGGATGCAGATGTTTCAATTTATACATGGGTTGAAACCTGCTGAAGTGCAGTGGGGAATTTTCAAAGCCATTATTATACAACCATTCACACATTTCTTTTATCATGTCCATGTCATCTGTCCATTCCGGGACTATGAGGTTGGTAATTTCCAGCCAAACTCCTTCCTCTTTCATTATTTTCAAAGTGCTAAGGACTTGGTCTAAATTACCTGCATTCAGTCTCATGTATACGTCGTTACTAAAGCTTTTTAAGTCAATATTTGCTGCATCGATGTATTTGCAAACTTCACGGAGTGGTCTTTCTTTTATATATCCTGCGGAAACCATTACGTTTTTTACCCCCTTTTGATGTGCAATTTTTGCTGAATCAACCATATATTCGTAAAAAACAATAGGTTCCGTATAAGTGTAAGCTATTGAATTACAATCTTTATTAATAGCCGAGGCAACCAATTTTTGTGGCATGAGGTCATAATTTCTTGTATCATATGGGCTTTTCTGGGATATGTTCCAGTTCTGGCAATTTAGGCATGCTAAGTTACAACCTGCTGTTGCTACTGAGAAGATTCGGCTTTCAGGTTTGAAATGGTATAGTGGTTTTTTTTCTATAGGGTCTACATGAACCGAGCAGGGGTTACCGTAAACTATTGAATAAAGTTTATTATCTTTTGTTATTCTGGTCCTGCAATCACCTGTATCATCTTCTTTTACAGTACATTCATTGGGGCATAACTGACATTTAGGACCTCTTGGAGTAGCTGTGTAATAGACAGCTTCTTTGCTCCATTTCCAGAGTTCTTTTTCATTGGGCTGGAGAGTTTTGCCGGGATTGGAATGCGCGAAAATTCTATTACCTGCGAAACCAAAGAAAGAAACACCAGCACCTGCAGCCAGATAACGGATAAAGTCTCTTTTGTTTATTTTACTCGCCATAATCTACACTTTTGATTATTAACGAAATGGTGATGTACTGAATTGCTTTTTTCAGCAGACATTATTTTTTAATTTCCCACTCAAAACCATCCTTAGTATCTTTTACTACAATTCCTTTTTTGGTCAGAGCGTTTCTGATTTTGTCAGCAGTCTCAAAATCTTTTCGTTTTTTTGCTTCCAGTCTGAGATTCAAAAGTAGCTCTATCAATTCTTCCGTTAGCCTGCTTTCTTCTTTTGTTTTCTCTTCCTTCTCAATTCCCAGAATATCATGGACAAATGTTTTATAAAGACCTTTAAGTTTTTTTATATCTTCATTTGTGGCTTTTGTTTTCTCATCTTTTATTGAATTGATGATACGTACCATGTCAAAGATATGAGAGAACAGTACGGGTGTATTCAGATCATCATTTATTGCTTCATAGAATTTTTGTTCCAAATCACCTGCATCAATATTTGATTTATTGCTGCTTTTTAGCGTTTCCAGAGTTTCTTCTGCTTTAAAAAGCTTTTCCATCCCCTTTTCTGCTGCCTGGAGGGCTTCATTTGAGAAATCGAGTGGACTACGATAATGTGCTTGTAGTATAAAAAACCGTATGGTCATTGGGGTGAATGGTTTTTCGAGGAGTTTATGTTTACCGGAGAAAAATTCATTTAAAGTGATGAAATTGTCCAGCGATTTTCCCATTTTCTGCCCCTGAATGGTGATCATGTTGTTGTGCATCCAGTATTTTACAGATTCTTTTCCATTGGCTGCCGTAGATTGTGCTATTTCGCATTCGTGGTGTGGAAAAAGCAAATCCATCCCGCCTCCGTGAATATCAAATTTTTCTCCTAAGTATTTTGTGCTCATGGCCGAACACTCTATATGCCATCCCGGGAATCCTTCGCCCCAGTCACTGGGCCAGCGCATAATATGTTTTGGGGTTGCCTTTTTCCAAAGTGCAAAGTCAAAGGGATTTTTTTTCTCCTCTTGTCCTTCCAGATTCCGCGTGTTTGCCTTTAATTCTTCAATATTTCTTCCTGAAAGCTTCCCGTAATTGTGTTCTTTGTTATATCGCTCAACATCAAAATAGATGTTACCATTTTTTTCGTATGCATAGCCTTTTTCCAGTATTTTTTTTGCCAGTTGTTGTTGTTCGATGATATGTCCGGTTGCACGGGGCTCAATATTAGGCCGCAAAACATTCATCCGGTCTACCGTATGATGGTAGCTGCGGGTGTAGTACTCGACAATTTCCATTGGCTCTAGCTTCTCTACTTTTGCTTTTTTTGCTATTTTGTCTTCGCCATCATCGGCATCATTCTCCAGATGCCCGACATCTGTAATATTTCGAACATATCGCACTTTATAACCTAAATGCTTCAAATATCTGTAAAGCAGGTCAAAGGTAACGGCAGGTCGTGCATGACCCAGATGTGCTTCTCCGTAAACGGTTGGTCCGCAAACATATAACCCCACATGCGGAGGATTCAGCGCCCGAAATTTTTCCTTTTGTCTTGTGAGCGTATTATAAATATAAAATTCTTGAGCCATAAAGATTAGTTTTAAACTGATAACGCAAAGGTAAAAAGATTTTTATATTAACTGATTCATAGCAGATATAAAAGGAATGGATCCCTACAATGAAGCAATCAGTATATGTTCAGCTGAAATTTATCTCTGGATCTGATAGGGCTGATTCATTGTTCTCTCTAACTTCTTTGGAATTTTCTGATATTCTTTTTCTCCAGTGTTCTCATAGCTTCTTCGTAGCCTAGTTCGTAAATTTTTCTTCCTTCAGAGACACTGAGGAGCCCGAATTGTTTAAGTTTTTCCGGCTGGAAAAAAAGGTCACAAATATCCGTCATTTCTTTTACCCTGCTGTTAACAGATATGTGGAAACTACGCTCGGCGATTTTTATTAGTCCTTTTACTTCTTTTTCCACGCCTGTTGGGTTTACATGAGCACCAATGATATATTTTGCTTTATTTTTTATAGGTGCTACAGGGAAATTATCAACCACACCACCATCGACGCAGGTATTTCCGTCTATAATTACAGGTTTGAATAGAACCGGAATACTGGCCGAGGCTATCACTTTTAAAGCCAGGTCTCCTTCATGAAAATATTCGGAAATTCCTTTGTTCAGGTTAGTAGCATTACAATAAAAAGGCACTTTTAACTCTTCAAAGGTTTTAGCCCTTAAAGAATTTTCCAGCACAGAACGTAAATTTTCTACCGACAAAAGCCCATTTTTTGGTATCGTAATCCCTACATACTTAAATAAGCTTTTATCCTGAATAATTTCAAGCATCTCTTTATGGTCATATCCATCGCAATATAAAACACCTGCTATGGCTCCTGCACTTACGCCGGATACTAAATCAGGATAGATGCCATGCTCGTTAAGGGCCCTGATGATTCCCACGTGGGCAAAACCTCTTGCAGCTCCTCCGCTAAGGACTAAGCCTATTTTTTGTTTTTTTTCTTTGTTAAATATTTTTAGCATTTTTTTTAATTTAACATAGTTAATACAAAAATGAAAAATTTTAGCGATTAATCACAGCAATATTGGTTTAAGTTTTGTTTCCTTTATTAGTTTCTTGTAAAATAACATAAATGCATTAACTTTGACCTGCAGGTAAAAACGGACAGGATTGACTATGTCATCAACAAAGCAAAATAAAGTTGCCCGTCAGATACAAAAAGATTTGGGCGATATATTCCAGAAGAATAGCCGGACCATGTTTGATGGAAAGATGATAACCGTCACTGTAGTTAGGATTTCTCCGGACTTACAAATAGCAAAAGTATATTTGAGTATTTTTCCTGCTCAGGATAAAAACTCTACACTTAAAATGGTGAGGGATAAAGGAAATGAGATTCGTTATGAACTGGGGAACCGAATAAGGCACCAGGTGAGAAAAATTCCTGAATTACGCTTTTTTATTGATGATTCATTGGATTATATAGAAAACATAGATAATTTATTAAAAGACGACCAATAATTTAAAATCAGCCAGCAGTGCATTTTCCTTTTTTTATAGCGAAACGTTACTTTTTAACACGTAAATTACGGAATGTAATCAATATTATATCGATAATTTCTGTGGTTGGTGTTGCCGTAGGAACGATGGCGCTGGTTGTGGTTCTTTCTGTTTTTAATGGTTTTGATGAGTTGATAAAATCAACGTATAGCACTTTTGATCCCGATTTGAAAATCACACCGACAGAAGGAAAAGTTTTTAATCCCCATGAAAATGCAAGGTTTGATAGTTTACGCTCTTTGGATGCAATAGAGGTATTTACCGAAGTAATGGAAGAGGATGCTTTGATAAGGTATGATGATAAACAATATATAGGAAGAATTAAAGGAGTTGAGGAAAATTTTGCTGAATTGACCAAAATAGACAGCATGATTGTCAATGGTCATTTTGCATTACATGAAGAGGGTAAGGAGAGGGCGATAGTTGGACAGGGAGTAGCATACTTCCTCTCTGTAAGTGTAAGTTACATGGAGCCGCTCAATATTTATGTTCCGCAACGAGGACAGTCAGCTACGTTTAACCCCAGTAAAGCATTTAACAGAAAATATCTCTACCCCGCTGGTATTTTCAGTATACAGAAAGAGTATGATGTTGAATATGTTTTAGTCCCGTTAAACTTTGCCAGAGATCTACTGGATTACGACAATGAAGTAACTGCTGTTGAGCTGAAAATAAAAGAAGATTTTAAAGTCAGTGATGTCCAGTTACAGGTTAAGGAACTACTCGGAGAAAAATTTGAGGTGAAAAACAGAAGTGAACAGCATGCTATGCTGAATCAAGTGATGAAATCTGAGAAGCTCTCTATTTATATTATATTGACTTTTATATTGATTGTCGCCTCATTTAATATCATAGGTTCTTTAACAATGCTGATTATTGATAAAAAGAACGATATGTTAATTTTCAGAAGTCTTGGAGCTAATATTTCTTCCATTAAAAAAATATTCTTCATAGAAGGCTGGATGATATCTATAGTAGGGTCTTTAATTGGAGTGATTTTTGGTTTTTTCGTCAGTTGGCTGCAACAGCATTTTGGTTTAATACAGTTAAACGAATCCGGGTCATTTATGATAGATTCCTATCCGGTTAGCGTTCAATTTGCTGATGTATTGCTGGTTTTCTTTACAGTTCTTGCAATAGGCTTTTTTGCTTCCTATTATCCGGTCAGATACATAACCAGAAAGTACATATTTTCCAACGCAAGGGAAACTTTGCTATAGTCTTTAATTAATCGATTCTTTTGGTATTTTTGTAAACAATTACCCTCCATTCATAAAAAGAGATATTAACAATTTTCTGATTTTTAAACAAAAAATTATTTTCGGTATGTGAATAAAAAATGGGGGTATTTTGCCTTATTGCCTGAAAATTTGTAACAAAAAAAGTGTGGTAACGTAAATTTTTATTAACATTGCATTAACATTTATTAACACCTATAAAATATCTGATTATGTCCGGACAATTCAGATTTTCCAAGCTATTAATTCTTCTTTCATTATCATTGCTTTTCTTTTCTTTAAAGGGATATTCCCAGGATCTTTACTGGATAAACGGAAGCGGTTCATGGGATGATCCGTCTCATTGGTCTGCCGAAAGTGGAGGAGAACCTGCCCATGTTATCCCAACACGCCACGATAATGTAATTTTTGATGAAAATTCTTTCTCAAAAGCTGGACAGTATGTAAGGATTAAAGGAGAGACGGAATGTAATAACCTTATATGGAAGACAACCTCATATCAACCGGTAATTGAAAGCCGGTCTTTTATTTTTAAAAAAGTCACAGACGCTAAGTTAAATATTTACGGTTCAGTGGTTATTGAAGAAGAAGTTCAAAATGAATTCTATGGAGACATCCAATTAAAGTCCGGACAAAAAGATAACACACTGAACATTTCTCCTGAACTCCATTCAGATGTTATATTTAATGGTGCAAACGGAGAATGGATACTTGAACAGGAACTGAAAACTCAGGGAAATATACACCTGAAACAAGGAGAGTTGAACACAAATGACCAGAATGTTACATCTGATGAATTTGTAGGTTCTGGTGACAGGGAAAGAGCACTAACCCTGGGCTCTTCAGAAATAATTGTGAATAAGTGGGATTTTGAAAAATCAGAAAAATTAGCGTTTGATTCTCAACAGTCAACTATATTTCTCAGTGGAGGTAATGTTTCAAGAGATTTTAAACCGGGGTACTTGTCATATAACCGTATCACTTCCTATAAAACAAAAGATACTGAGTCGGATGTTGAGTTAACAGCTTATACTGATTCAGTTTCGTGTTATGGTGGAAACGATGGCGTTATATACATGCTTGCCAGCGGTGGAAGTGGAGAGTATATATATAGAGTGAAAGATGGGGATGGAAGCATATTAAATGAAATGAATACATCTTCCGATAGTGTTGCCTTTACAGGATTTTCGGCTCAAACATATCATTTAGAGTTAGAAGATGCCAATGATGAGAACAATTACGTGTATACATCAAGAACTATTGATGAACCCGACCCTCTTGTAATTGATTCCATTGAGTGTATACAGGCATTAAGTTGTTACGACTCTGAAGATGCTGCATTAAAAGCTTATGCAAGCGGAGGTACAGAACCTTATGTTGAGTATACATGGAAAATTAATGATTCTGTAGTGGGTTCTGATTCGTCTGTTGTGACGAGCATTAAAAGAAACGATCTAGTGGAAGTTAAAGTAAAAGATGCAAAGGGATGTGAGTCAGACTGGACAAATACTCGTTTCCATGAAGACTTTTACGGCGATAGTATACCCTCTGAGATAGAAATAACAGTAGAGAATGTAATAGCAAGTTGTGCACTTAATGATGATGGAGAAATAGAATTAAGCGCTTCAGGTGGTACAGGGGATAAAGATTTTCGTTTGGTTTCCACGGCCACAGATGATACTATCCCAGACCCAACGGCATGGGACGAAGATGGTTATTTTACTGATCTAGCCCCGGATACCTATGAAACCTTTGCTATAGATGAAAATGGTTGTTTGCAACAAGGAGATGATGTTTCAGTGGATTCAATAACCCAAACACAAATAATTAACGATCCGGTTGATAATGTTGCATGTGAAGGCACAGCAGCCAATTTTAATGTTGATGTGGAAGGGGTTAATCTTCAATATACCTGGCAATACAGTTCTGATGGTTCCAGCTGGAGTGATCTTTCAGGTTCGAATATAAGTGGTGAAGAGACAGACGCTTTATCAATAGATCCTGTTTCCAATTCAGATGAATTATTTTACAGAGTATATGTGACAGGAGATTGTGGAGAAGAATATAGCGATACAGTAAGCCTTACAGTACAGGATACCGTCACAATAAACAGCCACCCGGCAGATGAAACAGTATGTGAAGGGGAAGAAGCCTCCTTCAGTGTGTCAGCAGATGGAGAGGGTACACTGACTTACCAGTGGTATACAAATGCCAGTGGTAGCTGGGAAACCATAAGCGGAGCAGAAAATGACAACTACCAGATACCGGAGGTATCAAACACTGACGAGGGTGACTACAGGGTAGAGGTATCAAACAGTTGCGGTGATAAAATGAGTGAGTCGGC
>JAWLEB010000003.1:0-169548 GCA_041686375.1 Bacteroidales bacterium | reverse complement strand
ACAATATTCCGGGCAGGTAGAATATTCTCCTGATGGCAATAAACTCCTTGTTCAGGGAGGGCCGCTTCTTTTTGGAAAAACAGGTGTTAACGTCAGCAAAGGAAAAACCCCTAACAACTACGACGGGCAACTGTATCTTTATACCATGAAAACAGGAGATGTGGAAACCATCACCAAAGAATTTAAACCGGCTATAGGATCCGCAAAGTGGCTAAGTGAAAATGAAATTTACGCAGTTGCTAATGAAAAAGAATATATCAACCTATATAAATATTCCATTGATAATCAAGAATTTAAACAAATAAAAACAGATGTAGAAGTTATCGGAGATGTTGATTATGCAGTAGACAAACCTTTGGCAGTATACAGAGGAACCAGCATTACTACTCCTGAAAAAATGTTTTTGCTGAATTTAAACAGTTTGGAAAGCAAAATGTTGGACATGCCGAAAGAAGAAAAATATAAAAATGTAACCCTGGGAGAAACTAAAGTGTGGAATTTTGAAAACCAAAACAGACATTTTTAAAACCGCTGTTTCCCATGCCGGTATAAGCTCCATTTCCAGTTACTGGGGCGAAGGATACTGGGGATATACCTATAGCGGGATAGCATCCTATAAGAGCTATCCGTGGAATAACAAAGACCTTTATGTCAATCGCAGTCCATTATTCAATGCTGATAAATTCAGCAATTCCATACTTTTACTCCATGGGACGGAAGACACGAACGTGCCGGTTGGTGAAAGCAAACAATACTATGCAGCTCTTAAAACATTAGGAAAAGATGTTGAAATGGTGCTTGTAGACGGTGAGAACCACTGGATTGTTGATTATGACAAAAGGCTGAAATGGCACCATACCATAATGAGCTGGTTCAATAAAAAGCTCAAAGGAGAGCCACAGCAGTGGAAAAATATGTATCCCGATAAAAATTTGAAATAGACATTCTATAAATCCCCATAAAGAAAGAAGTCAATGGAAATATCCATTGACCCTTTTCTTTATTATAGTTCTTGAAACTTTCTTTCTATTTAAAGGCTTTTTCAAGTAATCCGTCGCCACTCAAGCTCAGTCTGTCAAAATAGTCAGGAGTTGGCTTTCCTAATAGCTTATCCACATAGAGTTTCGCAAGATATTGTCCGAGCATATATCCTTGTCCGCGTAATCCAAGGAAGAGTCCCAGCTCAGGATCAATAATCATTCTCGGCTCAACATAGTAGCCGCTCCATACAGCCTGAAAACCAACAGATGTCAATTTGGGAATCCAATTGGTGAAAATTTCAGTTACTATATTGAGAAAATCCAGGGAATTTACCTTAAGGTTTTTATCCGTTTCATTCGGCTCAATAGCCGGGGATGCACAACCTATCACCTGACCTGTTTCTGCCAGTTGCTGACCATAAACAGCCACGAAGCCTTTATAATTCCTTCTGTCAATCATCATTGGCAATGGATTCCCATTAACACCCATGTATGGCAATCTGCGGGTAATGAAAGCCTGATGTTTTACTGAAAACAGACCTGTCTCAATACCCATTCTTTTAGCATGATGATGTCCTTCAGGACCTAAAGCATTAATAAACATTTCAGTCTGATACTCAATATATTCATTCGCATGATTGCGTACAAGCACCTTATATAGGTCACCCTCTTTCTGAACATCCAGAACTTTGCAATCTTCCTCTACAATACCACCAGCTTCAATTCCAAGGTGTCGTATCAAATCCAATACCCTTCCCGGAGTTGATTGCCAGCAATTTTTAGTAACAAGTGCAGCTTTATAAGTATCTAAGTTTGTGTCAAAATGCGGTGACAGTTCTTTATCAAAATCCTTTGGTTCAACCATATAGGCATCCGACCATTCCATTGATTTCTCAAGGGTCTTATATATGGCATCATCGTGAGCAAAAGTAACATACCTTATTGGCCTGTAATCAACATTCGCAACTTCCTGTAATTCCTTGAAGATTCTGTTGTTATTATTTGCAATCTCAGAAAGTTCCGGCAAGCTGAAATTTGGTCTCCCTCCTGCAATATTTCTCCACGATGAACCCCTGTCATAATTTATCAGCACAGGCTCCTGACCAGCTTCAGCTAAATATCTGAATAAAGCACTTCCCCCTATGCCGCCGCCGCCTACAAGGGATTTCACCTTAACTTTTTTAATTGATTTTCCATTAAGAAGTGGCTGAACATTCTCATGTACATTCCTGGGATACATCTCACCCATTAATATCTGGTTGGACATTGGCCCTCTTGGAGTTGCATCACCAACTAATGTTTTCTTGTATTTAGGCAGAACCTGCTTCAATCTTTTTATACATCGTGTTCCTCTGCAAGCACCCATTCCCAGCCGTGTGGTATGCTTGATTTCATCAACAGAGATAAATGTTCTGTTGCCAATTACATCCAAAATATCTTTCAATTTTACATCTTCACAGTGACAAATATACTGATTATCTTGATGTTCTGTATTTTTGAGGTTAAACTCGAGTGGGTGGGGATATTTCCTCTTCTCTATGAATCCTCTTACTTCCATCAAATCATCGCCATGCACATTTTTTGACTTGACACGTACAATATGGGTTTTATTAGGTTTCTGCATTATTTTTTCAATCACTCCCTCCCCAACTTTTTCCCCTTTATTATTGACGAGAAAGACTTCAGCATTTTCTTCAACTTCAATTTCTATAGGTAAAAACAACCAGTCCTTTTTGAGGTTGTAGCCAAAAATTGCCAGTCCCGGGCATTGATAAACACATTGCATACACCCTGTGCATTTATCATAATCAATCTGTGGAACAGTGCTTGTGGATGACTTTGTAATTGCCCCAAACGGACAAACAAAAGCACATGGATTACATGCGAATCCATACAAGCAATCCAGAATTATAAACGGTCTTTCATGTCTACGTTCTTTTGAGGGTTTATAGGGTTCATCGAGAATTTTTACGGGCTCTTGCTGTGAATCAATGTATTCTTTGGATATATTCAAATAGTCATTATACTCATACCGCTTGCCCATATCTTCCATAATTTCATAGGCCACTTGTTTGCCGCGTAAAACAGCACTGGTTCCCTCTCCTATTCTAATAGCGTCGCCCGCCCCATGACAAGCCCTTCCAAACACCTCCTTGCCTTTGTTAAGCAGTACATCGTCAGAAACAAGACCCGTGCATATATTAATTGCATCAATTCCCTCGATAACTTTTTCTGTTCCAGGGACCGCTTTAAATTTCTCAGATTCTGCAACAACAGCCCCGACAATGCCATCATAGTTTTGATTAGGGATTGCCTTCAATAGCAAATGAGAAGTAATAACCGGAATGCCCAACCTTTTCACACGTTTTGCCTGTACAGGAAAACCTCCTTCAGCAGGCATAGCCTCAATAATTGCTTTCACGTTCGCCCCTGCCTGTGTAAGCTGATAAGATGTAAGATAGCCGATGTTACCCGCGCCCACAGTAAGTATATTTTTCCCTAAAAGCGTCTCTTCAATATTCATCATTTTTTGCACTACTGCAGCAGTGTAAACTCCTGGCACATCATCATTTTCAAATGGTGGCATAAAAGGTACCGCACCAGTGGCAATAATCAAATGATCTGCTTCAATAAAAAATATTTCTTCGGTCTTTATATCCTTTACAGCCAATCTTTTACCTTCAAGAATATCCCACACCGTAGAATTTAACAATATTCCTGAATGATCATCCCCTGCCAGGTCGTTGGCAATTTCAAATCCTCGCATACCGCCAAATTTCTTCTCTTTTTCAAAAAAGAAAAACTGATGGGTTTGCATCAGGAATTGGCCACCAATTTTTTCATTATTATCAATAACAATATTATCAATATCATTGTCTCTGAGAATATTTCGCGCAGCCAGACCTGCGGGACCCGCCCCTATTATTGCAACATCCGTTTTGTAAACATCATTTGGCTTATCAGCGGGGAACATTTTTACTTTTGGCTCGTAATTATGGGGAATCTCCTTCACCTCCTCAACGCCATCAACTTTTGTAATGCAAATACGCCTCACTTCATTATCTACAAGCATTTCACATGCACCACATTTTCCTATTCCGCACTCCATACTTCGATTTCGTCCTCCCAAACTGTGTGAATGCACAGGATAACCAGCCTGGTGCAATGCTGCCGCAATGGTCAATCCTTTTTCACACGTAATTTCTTTAGAAGTAAACTGAAAAGTTGTGATCTCCTTCTTTTTTATATCTAAAATGGGATGTTGAGTAATTTTGTGCATAGCGAAAAGATTTATTTTATTGTACTAAAGATCAGAAAATAACAATACATTTTCAATGACATTTATCAGTGAACAATCAAAAATAAATCAGAAAACAACAGGCTGATAGTAAAGAGCTTCAGTTTACTTAAAATGGTAATTATTCGTTGATACAGGAAATAATAATTAACGAATTTTACTTACTAACAGAAACCCAATGGGGTTAGCTATTCTTTCCAGATATTGACTTTAGACAAATTAATTTTCTCTTCAAAAAACATTCGTCCAATAGCTTCAAAATATTGTGTATAGTCAGAAACATAAAAGGTATATCGTGGGCTTTTAGTTGTATTAAGCAGTTGTTTTTCTTCCAGGATCATCTTCAATGAATGGCCAATGATATTTGCTGAATCTACAACATCGACCTTAAAATCAAAAAACTTTCTTATCTGATTTTTAATAATTGGATAATGCGTACAACCAAGTATGAGCGACTGAATATTTTTTAATACATCATTGGAGAGATAAGACCGAATAATTGCATTGCTAATATCATCATAAACAAAACCTTCCTCTATCATTGGAACAAATAGTGGGGTAGCCAAGGATGCTACAATGTTGTTTCGGTTCTTTTCCAGTATTTTTTTCTCATACATCTCACTGTTAATGGTTCCTTTCGTGCCAATAACACCGATTTTCGTTGAAGAATAATTTTGATTAATATAGTTTACAACCGGGTCTATCACATTTAATAGATAAACCTTTTCTCCCACATATTCTTTCAATTGATGATAAGCTACTGCAGAAGCAGTATTACAAGCAATAAGTAAAAGTTTCACATCTTTATCAATGAGAAAATCAGTAATACGTTTAGTATAAGTGACAATAGTTTCAGGGGACTTATCTCCATAAGGAAGATGTGCAGTATCTCCAAAGTATATCAACTGTTCATTTGGTAGCATATGCTTAATTGCCGCCGCAACAGTCAGACCCCCTAAGCCGGAATCAAAAATGCCGATAGGTTGTTCAGGTTTTAGCATAAAACTATTAGTAAAAGAGACCATCTTAGAATGCCAGACGTTCATTTCGCACTAACTTAGATGGTCTCTAATGTCGTTATTTTTATCTTTGATTGCTATTCTATTCCCAATTCTTCCTGCACCATCTGGGTAACATCTATACTTTGGTCAGATTTGTATACGACTGCGTTTGCGCTGGTATCGAATATATAAATAAACCCTTCTCTTTCTCCAACTTTTTTAATTGCATCTTCAATTCTGCCAATTATAGGTTCTAAGACTTCCGACTGCTTTTGCTGGAAATCTTCCTGAGCAGTAGTTTGAAATTCCTGAATTCGTCTTTGCATATCCTGAAGCTCCTCTTCTTTGGATTGTCGTACCGAACCTGAATAGTTTTCAACATTTTCCTGATATGTTTGCAGTTTCTCAGTATATTCCTGTTGCATAACCTGCATTTCCTGCTGTAACATCTGGTTATATTGCTGCAATTCTTCTCTGGCACTATCCCTCTCGGGCATCATGCTCATAATTTGGTCTATATTGACATGCCCAAACTTTAAATCATTCTGAGAAAACAGTTGTGTTGTTGGAGCTATCATTGCCAAAGCAAACAAAATGACTATTAATCTTTTCATAGTTTTTAGTTTTTAGTTTTTAGTTTATTACAAAATTATTTATTTATTTTTTATATCCCAATTGTTGAAGTACATCATCGCTTTTATCGTATCTTGGATCGGTATATAACATTGTTGATTTATCTGAGCTATCAAAAATTACTGAATAATTGCCTTTACTGGCAATTGTTTCAATTGCCTCATATACTTCTTCCTGTATTGGTTTCACCAAATCCTGCCTGCGTTGGTACAGTTCTCCTTCCGGCCCAAAATACTGTCTTTGCAACTCATTAAGTTCATTCCTTTTTTCTGTAATGGCATTTTCTCTTTTTTCTCTCATTTCATCAGTTAGTAATACTTTTTCGCTCTGATACTCCTGTACCATCTCCTCAAGTTCCTCTTTCTCTGATTCAAGCTCCTGTTGCCACTCATAAGACAGTTCATCTAATTTTTCCTTGGCTGCCTTATAAGCCGGAATATTATTAAGGATATACTCCGTATCAACATAAGCATATCTCTGGGCAAATGTTGTAAGAGATATCATCAGGAGAAAAGTCACAGTTATTATCTTCATTTGGATAAAGTTAGATTATCAATTTCCTTTTCTGAGACTTATTGCTGCAAAAATCAACGTAAGTTAATTCTGCAAGCCATAGAACCCTCATGCTTTATACATAGGCTTTTATCTGCGTTAGTAGATGAGGAAGTCCATAACTAACGAAAATTTATTACACTATTTAGAACTCCTGACCAACAACAAAGTGGAACTGCCCACCATTTGCATCAGGTTTTCCGGGAACATCATCGAATCCATAACCCCAGTCAATACCAAGTAATCCGAACATAGGCAAGTAAGCCCGGATACCCACACCTGCTGATCTTTTCAGGTAAAACGGATCATATTCATCAAAGGTTCTCCATGCATTCCCTGCTTCGACGAATGCCAGAGCATAAATTCGAGCTTGTTCTTTCAGTGTAATAGGATAACGAATTTCAAGATTTACCTTTTCATAGATATGTCCTACCTTCTGACCCCTATCATTCAATGGTGTAAGAGAGAAATCATCATAACCTCTTAACGCAATATTATCGCGACCATACAGATTATATCCTGTTATACCAGATCCTCCAACATCAAATGAACCAAAAGGGCTGTATCCCCAATCTTTGTTGTAATAGCCCAAATAACCAAATTGGGAATTTGCAGCAAGTACAAGATCATCAAACACATTAAGATACCATTCCCCTTTAAAAACCCATTTATGAAACTCTATCCATTGATATTGTTCATTCTGGACAGCTTCATTATAAGCTTCAGTTACTTCATTGTGCCTGTCATCTTCCGGCAAAGATTCCCAATCGTCGCCATAGCTATCAACAACATTCTCTCTAATATTCTCTTTATCGCTAGCGGTTAATTCCCAAAATTTATCATCCTTAAAGAGAGAATACGGAGGAGTCAGCTGTAAAGAAAGAGAAAATTTATTTCCTCTTCTCGGATAAATAGGCTGATCAACAGAGTTTCTTGCAAATGTTGTTTCGAGACTCAAATTATTTGCTGTTCCGTCCGCAATTAAGAAGTATCCTTCATACCAATCATTAAGCTCATATCTTTTGTATTCTAATGAATGACTCAGTAAGAAGTAATCATCCGGCCATTTAAGTCTTCTTTGCAAACCAACGGAAGCACCAGTAATTTTAAAAGATTCATCACTCCGTTCAAACATATAACTGGCGTTATTTTGTATAGAATGATATATGGAAAAAGAAAACTGGTTTGGTTTTTTCCCACCAAGCCATGGTTCAACAAATGTAAAACTATAATTCTGATAATACCTTCCATTGGTCCGCGCGCGAATTGACAACGACTGACCATCACCAGTAGGGACAGGCCTCCAGGCGTCTTTCTCAAATATTCTTCTTGCTGAAAAATTATTAAACTTAATGCCAACAGTTCCAACTAACATTCCAGCTCCCCATCCACCGGAAATTTCAAGCTGGTCATTACCTCTTTCCACCAAAGAGTATTCTAGATCGACCTCTCCTCTGTTTTGTCTTATATTAGTGGGCTCAATTCCAAATTGCTCAGCGTCAAAAAAACCAAGTTGAGCAAGTTCACGTTGAGATCGCTGAATAGCTGTTTTACTGAATAAATCACCTGGTTGGGTTCTTAATTCCCTACGAACAACATGCTCGTTTGTTTTGGTATTCCCCTTAATAATAATCTGGTCCAATGTGGCCTGTTTTCCTTCATGAATGCGTATTTCTATATCTATAGAGTCTTCCCCTACATTTGTAACCACCGGATTTGCATTAAAGAAAAGGAATCCATTATCCAGATAAAGATTTCCTACAGCATCTTCATCAACGTTGAGACGGTCAACTAACAGTGACATATCAAAAGGATCGCCTTTATTTATTTTCAGGGCATTACTTAAAAGCTGTGATGGATATCTACTGTTCCCCACCCAATTAATATCTCTGAAAAAATATTGGTTTCCTTCTTTCAGCTCTATTTCTATCATTATTCTTTCTTCGCTTATAGAATAAACAGTATCACTAATTATCTCTGCATCTCGATATCCATTTCTGCGATACTTATCAATAATTATTTCTTTATCCTCTTCATAATCTTCCCGAATAAACTTGGATCCTTTAAAGATATTCAAGTTCTTTTTATGAGTATTCTCCATTTCCCGTCTTAGTTGTCCATCACTAAAAATGGTATTCCCTTTGAAAACGATATCTTTTATTTTTACCTTTTCATTCTTATCAACATCAACAATAAGTTTAACTCTATTAACCTCCGTTGTGTCATCAATTTTATTAATATCGATTTCTGTGTTAAGATATTTTTTATCGTAAAAATAATCCTGAATTGTTTCCCTGATTTGCTTTCTCAGATGTTCTGTAAGTTGACTACCCGATTTCAGTTCGAGTTCCTCCTTAATGTCTTTTTCTTCGCCTTTTTTGACTCCTTTTATTTCAAAGCCTGAAAGACGAGGTAATTCCTGAAGAAAGATATTAAGAACCACAGAATCTCCTTCCATCTCATCAGCATAAACCTTAATATCAGAGAATAAATCTTGTGACCATAGAGATTCAATCGCCCTGGTAATTCTATCTCCAGGTATTTCAATAATCTCGCCACGCTTCAAACCCGACAAGTTCGCAAGGATTTGTTTATCAAGAAATTGAACCCCGGTAACCTTTATATCTTTGATATAATATTCCTCCGGATTTGAATAATCCATTAGTTGATGAGATTCTTCTTGTTGAGCTGATAATTGTGAGGTAGTAATTAATAAACCCGTCAATAAAATTATAACTGTCTTAAACATAGGGTCTTGTATCATTTTTTGTTTCATTTTTAACCAATTGGTCGCTGGTTTTTCCAAATCTTCTTTCTCTTTTTTGGTAATCAATAATGGCATCATAAAAACTATCTTTTCTAAAATCGGGCCAAAGTACTTCAGTAAAATATAATTCTGCATAAGCCAGTTGCCAAAGCAAAAAATTACTCAGTCTTTTTTCCCCACTTGTTCTGATTAGCAAATCCGGATCCGGAATCCTTTCTGTGGTCAGGTAATTTTGCATCTTCTGGCTATCCATCGCAGTGTCTGTTTTTCCTTTTTTCACATTTTCTCCAAATTCTTGCATGGCATTCATGATCTCCCATCTCGCACTATAATTCAGAGCTAGCACAAGCGTCAGGCTATCGTTATCTGCTGTCTTTTTTCTAATCGTGGCTAGCTTAGCTTGTACATTTTCAGGTAAAGACTCAATATCGCCAATTGTAATTAACCGGATGTTATTGTCCAAAAGTGTCTTTGTTTCCTGATCGATAGTAACAACAAGCAGATTCATCAGGGCTTCTATTTCACTTTTTGGCCTGTTCCAATTTTCTCTAGAAAAGGCATAAAGAGTCAAATAGGATACGCCCAGTTCAGCCGCAGCTTCTACTGTTTCCCGAACCGCTTTGACCCCATTTTTGTGGCCAAAAATTCTCTGGTTGCCTCTTTTTTTTGCCCATCTTCCATTACCATCCATGATTATGGCAATGTGCCGGGGCAATCTTTCTTTTATAATGTTTTCCTTTCTTCCCATAGCTCATCAATCATCGTAAGTTGGGCAATTTATTACCCTTGAAAATGGTTTATAGGTAATAAATAAAAAAGGCATATGATACCAATCGTCATTGTGCAGTTCTGATTCATGCCCTTCTATAGTGTTTACTCCATCCATAGAATCAAAAAATATTTTTCTCACATTCCATTCAAATCCTATGGAAAAGCGTTCAAAGATATTATATTTAATTCCTAATCCAAAAGGAATTGTCAATGGAAAATTAATTTTTTCTTCAGTCAGGAAATAATCGGTTCCAACGCCTAAAAAGACAAAAGGGGAAAAGTTTTCTTTCCTAATATTGAAGACATCATAGGGTAAAAAATTAAATTCTACCGAGGCAGATATATCCCAAAAGCTGGTGTAAAAAGATTTCTTGGTTATAATATTATCTGGTGTAGCAGGATAATTAAAGTCATCGAAGTCTGTCATGTCCCCGCTCAAGCTCTGTCTGGCCGCCATAATCTTCACGGAGTAACGTTTACTAAAATCAGTTTTCATAACAAGTCCATACCCCAAAGAAGGAGAATAAAATGGATTCGTTTTATTGTAATCTCCTATATAATGTGCTGTTCCACCAACAGCACCTAATGATACCCCCTCCTGAGAAAATAAAGAAAGGCTTAATAACAATAAGAAACTTGATAACAAAAATGACTTCATCAACTTTGGAATTAAAACTAAAATCCTCGCCGGTTTAGCGTTTCAATTTTAAATACAACGTTGAGTAAAGTAAAATAGTATATATCATTATGCTTTGAAAACTGGGAAGTAAAACCATCTATATAATCAGTTGATGTCCACCGCCCTCCAAGTTCAAATCCGATATGAATTTGATTATTTATTGGGTATTTAACCCCCACTCCGACAGGTACCACAAAGCTCATACTTTTACTACTATCGAAACGATCACTGTCCTTAAGATCATCTAATGGTTTTACATCAAAAAAAACACCGCCAAGTCCAAGAAAAACATATGTGTTCAAATTGGCTGAACTTCTTATAAGCCCGCGACGAACATTTCCAATGCTAAAATTAACCGGTATGCTCTCAGGAATTAAAGAGTATTCAAATTGCCCGCTTATTTCAAGCACAGTGGAACTAAAAGCGTAATTACGCACCTCATTCTTTGAATTTGCATCATCTCCTTCCAGGTATCCAAAAACAACATTGGCTTTAATACTCATATCTTCTTCCAAACGATAGCGTCCCCCAATGTTAATGTTTGGTCTTGTGTTAACAATTTCGATGTCTTTTAAACCCATCCAATTGTTTTCATCTGCCGTACCTCCAATATCACCAAAATAATGTGTCCCGCCAATACCTCCTGTAACCTCTGTCCTCTGTAATTTCCAACGTTGTGAAAAACTCAATACGGGCAGCATTAACAAAAAGCAGATTATAAAATATTTTTTCAGATAATGCATTCGTTCCTTATCTTATTCTTTAGAATTTATTTACCAATACCTATTATATCTTATAAAGTTACAAACAATTAAAATTTTTACCAAATTAATTTCTTCTGTCGATTCCCCACATCAATTTATTTCGCAATGTATTATAGAAATTTGAATGCTGTAATCTTATTACATTCATTTGATAATCAGCACGAAAAACTTTCAGAGAGATTTTCCCTTTAATGATCTCAGAACGATGATCCATCGTAACCAGGTATTTTGTGGATCGTCCTTCAGGATTAAGAGTAATTTCGCAATCATCGGGTACAACAATTGGTCTTATTGTTAAATTATGCGGTGATATCGGAGAAATAATATAATTTGTATTTTGAGGCAACAAAATAGGCCCCCCCACACTTAAAGAGTAAGCTGTTGAACCTGTAGGAGTTGCAATAATTAAACCATCTGCCCAGTAAGAATTTAAAAATTCCCCATCCAGATAAACATGGACAGTTATCATCTGTGATTCCTTCTTCTGAATGGTCATATCATTTAGAGCCTTATTAAACTTGGGCAATGTACCATTTTGAGATTCAACCTGTAGCAAACTGCGTCTTTCAATCGAATATTTTTTTTCATGTAGTGCTTTAACCACATTTTCGATATCATCTTCTTTAGAAATACTGGCCAAAAAACCCAATTTTCCATAATTTATTCCTATTACCGGAATGTTAGTATCCTGTACTAATGCCAGGGTGTCTAAAAATGTTCCATCTCCGCCAATGCTTATGAGGCAATCAATATCCGGCCTTATATCTTTATATCCATTGAACAACCCACTTACTCCTGAAGCGTATTTGGTTTCTAGTTTTAAAGAATTAAAAAAAACATCGTAGAAAAATATTTCAAAATGGTATTTTCTAAGGACATCAATTAACTGGTTAATATATTGATCATTACTTATATCTAATTTTCTTCCGTAAATAGCTACCTTCATAATCAAGACTACTATGTATTTAAATATCGCATTAATAATTCATAGCGAGCGTTATATAACTCATCCTGTTTATCCATCTCCAAATGTGAAGCTTTAATTTCATATTCATAACGGTTGAACGTTTGCAGAATGGATGTTATATCGGATACATTAACTTTTATATGTACTTCAAGTCTAACAGAATCCGGGATAGTGAGTATATATAAACTAAGAACTTTCGCATTATTGGATTCGATTATCTGGGCTATTTCACTAACTGAATAATCATTAACATGGACTTCTAATACAATAATTCCACCAGGCTTTTCAATAGCAGAAACTTTAGCAAATTCATGTAAAAGATCTGTTAGTTTAATAATTCCTTGATATTCCTTATTATCATCTACTACTGGAATAATAGACAGCTTCAGTCTACTGGCAACCTCTAAAATTTCATAAATGTGCTGTGTGGGTAGAACATAGGCTTTAAACAAAGACAAATTATGATTGCCAATAGGTTCTTCCGGATTATTTAAATCATAAATATCATTCTCAGAAAGTAGGCCTAAAAAAAATTTATTGTTTACAATAGGTATATGAGAAACCTTAAAGAAAGTCATCCAATTAAGAGCCTCCAGTCCAGTGTCTGAGGTTCTTACTGAAGGCATCTCTTCGGATATAATGTCCTTAGCAATCATCTATGAAATTTATTTAAAAAACTTACCTTTGTACCTTAACAAAAACGAGTCACAAAGTGTTCTATTTTAATCGTTAAAAAATATATGACCAGATTAAGTGTAAATATAAATAAAATTGCTACATTAAGAAATGTGAGAGGGGGAAATATTCCCAACGTTTTAGAAGCCGCAAGGAATTGTGAACGATTTGGAGCAGAAGGAGTTACCGTACACCCGAGACCTGATGAGAGACATATTAAATATAAGGACGTTCGTGATATCAGGCCTATCATTCAAACTGAATTTAATATTGAAGGTTATCCTTCCGAAGCCTTTATGAATTTGGTTATTGAAAATAAGCCTGATCAGGTTACCCTGGTACCTGATCCACCAGGGGTTCTCACTTCGAACCAAGGATGGAATACAATTGAAAATAAAGAATTTCTTAAAAAAATCATAAACAAATTCCATGAGAATGGGATACGGACATCAATCTTTATAGAAACTAACACAGAATTTATCAAAAATGCAAAGGATACTGGTACAGACAGGGTTGAATTATACACTGAACCGTATGCTTCATTATTCCATGAAAATAAAGAAAAAGCTATTGAACCTTTTATAAAGGCTGCTGATGTGGCAAATCAGGAAGGGATAGAACTTAATGCCGGGCATGATCTTGATCTATACAATCTTAAATATTTGAATGATAATATTCCGTTTCTTAAAGAAGTGTCAATTGGTCATGCTTTAATAGCAGATTCATTGTATTATGGACTAGAAAATACAATTCAGTTGTATCTCAGGCAACTTAAATGAAACGTATTATGAAGTTAAATTATAAAGTAATTGGGGATAAAGGAGAACCCCTTATCATTCTTCATGGCCTTTATGGTTCATCCGACAATTGGATGAATATTGGACAAAAACTTGCAGACAAATCTACTGTTTATTTAGTTGACCAAAGAAATCATGGACTTTCGCCACATAGTAAATCGCACACTTATGAAGATATGAGCGACGATTTGATCGAATTCATAAATGATCACAACATAAAGCGTGCAAACATCATTGGGCACTCTATGGGCGGTAAAACAGCTATATTCTGCGCCGTAAAAAATCCTGAAAAAATTTCCAAACTTATCGTTGTTGATATTTCTCCGGCAAGATATAGTCCTGAAAATTCAGACCACTTCCATCTGGAAATGCACAAAAATATACTGAATGCCCTAAAAAGTTTGGATCTCAAAAACACTAAAACCATAAAAGAAGCCGAAAGTCATCTTGCTCAATATATCCCTTATAAGAATGTGCGTCAATTTCTATTAAAAAACTTAAAAAGAGATGAAAACAAAAAGTTTTACTGGATACTCAATATAGACACTTTATACAATGAACTTGAAAAGACAATGGACGGTATCCAAATTGATGAAAGCACGAAACCCATAGAATCAATACCAGCATTGTTTATAAAAGGCGAATACTCTGAATATATCGGAGACGATGATAAAATTAAAATCAAAAAGCTTTTTCCGAAAGCTACAATCACCACCATTAAAAATGCAGGCCACTGGGTACATGCTGAAAAGCAGCAGGAATTTTTATCTGTTGCAAAAAACTTTCTAGCGGCTAATCATTAGTTACACTTTCAATAGCGTCATTTTCAATCAAAGGAAATGATTTGTATCTTAAGAAAAGTTGCACAAGAGCTATCACATCCTTTTCGCAATACTCTACTATTCTTTGGAGATTTTCTTCTTGCCAGTATACATCTCCCACTTGACTGCCATCAATATCCTCTTTTGGTGTAGGGATATTAAAAATATATGCTAACAAGTCAAGACTGGTAAAATGCTTGTAATCGCCAAATTTCCATAACTCCATCGTATCAAGAAATGGAACATCCCATGGTTTTTTTCCTGGTACATTCAGTACTTCGGGCAAAGAAATGCCATTAACCAACATACGTCTTGCAATGTAGGGAAAATCAAACTCTTTTCCATTATGTGCACATAAATAAATTTCTTTCTTTTCAGCAAGTTTATTTATCATTTCCGTGAAATCACCCAATAACTCTTTTTCATTATGTCCAAAAAATGATTTAATACGTAAACCATATTTTCCTTCATCTGTATTTTTAATTATCCCAACCGATATGCAGACAATTTTTCCAAATTCAGCATAAATACCTGCCCTTTTATAGACATCCTCAGCAGTTTCTTCTTCTTTTCTGAAGTAAGACGACTTCTTATTCCATAAATCTTTAAATTTCTCCGGCAATTCATCAAATGAAGAAAACTGTGGTACTGTTTCTATATCAAGGAATAAAATCTTTGTTAAATCAATCTTTTCAAGCATATAAAAAATATTTAGTATTCTACATCATAAATATACTTTTCTATAATTGAAGTCAGAATATCAATTGCTACCATATTTTTTCCTCCCTGCGGAACAATAATGTCTGCATAACGTTTTGTACGTTCAATAAACTGGAGGTGCATAGGCTTAACGGTCTTTTGATATCTTTCCAAAACGTTGCTCACGGAGCGGCCTCTTTCAGCAATATCCCTCTCAATAACACGCATCAGGCGATCATCATTATCTGCATCAACAAAAACCTTAATGTCCATAAGTTTTCTCAATTCAGGATTTTGAAGAATTAAAATTCCCTCAACAACAATCACATTTTTAGGTTCAACATGAATCGTTTCATCCGAGCGTATACATGTTAAATATGAATATATTGGCTGTTTAACGGGTTCACCCTTCTTAAGTTCACAAATATGCTTATTTAAAAGGTCGAATTCTATTGAATCGGGATGGTCAAAATTGATTTTCTGCCTTTTCTCCAGCGGCATATGACTGTTGTCCCTATAATATGAATCCTGCGCTAAAACAGCCACCTCATCTTTTGGAAGTCTTCTGACTATCTCTTTTAACACTGTAGTTTTACCGGAACCTGTTCCTCCAGCAATACCAACAACAAGCATAGTTGTTTATTTTAAATGTTAAAAAAGTCCACCTTTTGCTTTTCGTTTAAGTTTTCTGAAATCTTTTTTAAGAAAACCATCGGGCCTTCTTCCTTTAACTACATTGTGATAATCAAAATAGTAAAAATTAGCATCTTTGGCTCCCATTAATATTTTATAACACCGTGCTCTCAGCCTTGATCCCTGTGGGCCGACTTTATGAAGAAATACTACATCCTCCTCTTTTTCTTTAATTGCCTGCTCAACATCCTCCCTTGTAACTAGTTTAAAATCATAAGGGTAATACTGCTCAATTTCTTCCCTCGTATTAACATCTTCTGCAAGTTCATCTTTTATAAGATACAGGGTTTTACCACGAATATCTTCAATATTATCATTGTAGTAATCAAAAATATCATCTGAAATAATATCAGGATTCTCCTTCATCAGTTTAACATGTTTTTGTATAAACCTTACGATAACTTCAATTTTATAATTATAGTACTCCTCGTCAACGTCTTTATATGCCAGGGGAACAGCCACTAATGTAGGCATATCTTCTAAAAAACGTGATTTTTCTCCAAGAAGCAAACTTAAAAATCTGTAACGTGCCTTGGTTTTATCTTTTTCAAATACAACAATGTTCTCAGCAAGAAAGGAGTATTCAGAACTCTTACGCATTTCTTCGAATTCCGGGTACTCCAAAAACTCATAATCGGTTATTACCCAGCTATTCTCAACTGCCTGCTTAATTTTAGTATTATAAGTTGAAATAGGATTGGGTCTAAGGACAACTTTAGTCTCTGTATTAAAAAATTTGTCAAGTTCTTGTACAGTAGGGACGTATTCTTGAGCAAATGCGGATGTAATGGTTATAAAAATTCCTAAAACAAATAATGTTATCTTCATAATATCTCTTTTTGATTAGTACCAATTTTCAACAAAGGTACAACATCCTGAAAAAAATTAAACAGATTATAAAATTTTTCAAAAGTTCTCTTCTCCTCATTACAACAAAATTGCTTATTTTTTGTATTTTTAAAGGATCAAAAAAATGAATTGCAAATTAATTATTATTTTTACCCCGAACAAAATGGGAATTATTACCCTGAATAAAATGGGAATTATTTTATGAGCATTTACAAAAATTCAAAGCAGTTCTTTCTTAGTAATGATATTAGCCCTACAATAAAAAAAATTAATAAAAGACAACTAATTAATGTATTATCATTGTTTTTTACAGGCTTAGTTGTTGTATATGGAGTTACAACCTCTACGCTGGAGCAGACATTTACAAGCCTTATAACTTATATTATCCCAATCCTACTGGTAGCAACTAATTTAGTTCTTTTGAATACAGCTAAGATTAAAAAAGAATTTGCAAGCAAATCTTTTGTTTTTCTAATTTCATTTTTTTCACTAATAGCCCTATGGTTAGGCAAAATCACAGAGCCGGATATTTTATGGTATGCTGTATTCCCCGTAGCATTTCTTACACTGACCCCAAAAAAGGGAAATCTGATTGCTGCAATATTTTTTATTATTGTAACTTTAACATTGTTCTTACCTGTTTTCTCTCATTATTCCAATGATTTTCATATCACCTATAAATTATTATTTATTTTAGCCTATGCTGGATGTGCTTATCTTATAAATGTTGTACAGCAAAATATCGACAGTACAATAGAAAAACAACAGAAGGAGTTAAATCAATTATCTGATGAATTAAAAAATAAAGAAAAATTTATTTCTAAAGTATCTCACCAAATACGTACTCCCTTAAACAACATTGTTGTAGTGTCAAATATGATCGACCCTTCAGTACTTAATGAACAGCACAAAGACTATTTTGACACTATCCTTGCTTCCGCCAACAATATTGTGGATGTAGTTAATAGTTTTTCGGAGATTAGTAATGTAGATGTTCAGAAAAGAAAACAGTATGAAATAACTTTTGACCTAAACAGCACCCTGCAAAATACTTTCAATCTTTTCTCTGACGAAGATAATGCTGAAGCAGATAACTATCCGGTGATGAATATCTCCTCTGAAATTCATTACTCCTTATTAGGTGATCCGGTAAAAATCAAACAAATATTTTTGAATCTCATTGAACAAATACTCAAGCATTCCTCTAAGAATCGAGAAATCAACATTTACCTCAAAAAAACCGGTAAATCTAATGATACCACAGGGGTAATTTTCGAACTACATACAAAGGGACTCAGCTCGATTGCAAAAAATATAAAAACAAAATCTCCACAATCAAAGAATGAACAGATCATCCATCAACTTGAATTAAATATAGCAAAGAAAATGATTAATTCATTAAATGGAGATTTAGAGATTTCACTTTCTGATGATACCACCATTTTCAAATTTGAATTGGATTTTAAAAAGGCAGAGCCACAAACGTCTCCGGAGAAAGATCAGACTCAAGTAAAGGCTAGAAAAACAACTTCATCAGAGTTGAATTTGAAAGATGCAAACGTGCTTTTGGTGGAAGACAACCTCATTAATCAAAAAATCGTTTTATTAAGTCTGAAAAAGTCGGTCAAAAATGTTGACGTTGCTAATAATGGAAAAGAAGCGTTGGATAAGTTTGGCTCTGTAAAATACGATATCATCCTAATGGACATACAAATGCCGGTAATGAATGGTATTGTAACTACGAAAAAAATCAGGAATATTGAAAAAAGTACAAATACACATACACCAATAATTGCAATAACGGCAAATGCCTTACTAGGCGACAAAGAAGAATGCCTGGCTGCAGGTACAGACGACTATATAAGCAAGCCATTTCAAATCGAAACTTTATTGGACAAAATGAAAAATTTACTTGAAAATAACTCTTAGAAACTGTTTTGATTTTGTCCTGCTTTAACAAATTAGTTTTATTTATAGCCCCCCGTCCTTTAGGGCAGGGTCTGTGGTAAAGCCTAATTATCTGTTCGATTTCTAAAAATTTTCAGAAATCATAGACCAGAAGCGCATTTGAATGCCCGCCCTAAAGGACGGGGCTATGCAAAATATCATCTTCAAAATTGGTAAAGCAAAATTTCTAAAAGAAATCAAAACAGTTTAATAATTATTATTAAATCTGAAACCTACTATAAGAATATCATCAACTTGTTCCTGGCTTCCTTGCCATTCTTGCAAACTTTTATCCAAATATTCTTTTTGCTGATTCATGGGAAATTGATGAATAGTTAAAAGTAAATGTCTGAATCTTCGGTATTTAAACTTTTTAGAGTCTGGTCCGCCGAATTGATCTGCATATCCATCTGTAAACAAATAAATTATATCATCGTCCTTCAAATTGATAGTCTTTTTATGGATTTTTGGCTCATCCATTAAATATTCAAGCATACCAACAGAAAACCTGTCTCCTTTTATTTCTTCAATTTTGTTGTCCCTCAAAAGATATAAAGGTCTGAATGCACCAGCAAACTCAAGCTGTTTGTTTTTTTCATCAAGAACGCAAAGCGCAATGTCCATCCCGTCATGTATGTAAGTATGTGAATCACCGTCAGTATTTGATAGTGTCATTGAAATCCCTTTGTTCAAATCATATAATATCTTATCGGGTTCCAATACTTTCTGTTCACTTGTAATATTATTTAACAGTTCCACGCCTATAATTGACATAAATGCACCTGGGACACCATGGCCGGTACAATCAACCACTGCTATGAATAATTTATCTTCAACTCTGTTAATCCAATAAAAATCTCCACTGACAATATCCTTCGGCTTATAAAGAATAAATGAATTTTCAAATATATTCTTGAAAGAAGTTACTGTGGGTAACAAGGATTCCTGAATTCTTTTAGCATATATTAAACTATCGGTAATGTTTCTGTTCTTGATACTTAATTCTTCTTTTTGCTTTGCGACCTGACGCGCGATAACTTCCTTTTCTTTAAGTTCCCGGTTAGCTTTTCTTAATCGTTTTGTTCTCCAGTGAAATATTAAAAATATCAATGTAATTCCTAAAACCAAATAAATTACCAAAGCCAATTCAGTCCTCCAGAAAGGGGTTTCAACTATGATATGTAGTGATGCGCCATGCTCATTCCAAACGCCGTCATTATTTGTTCCTTTAACTCTAAACTTGTATTTGCCGGGAGATAGTCTTGAAAAAGTTGTATAACGCCTGTTTTGAATGTGAATCCAATTATCTTCGAGTCCTTCAAGCATATAAGCATATTGGTTTTCTGAAGGTATAGCCATATCCAGAGATGAGAACTCCAGTATTAAAAGATTATGGTTGTAAGGGATAAACACTGTATCTTTACCAAACAACTTATAACTGTTAATATCTTTATCGGTATTAATTTCGACTGAAGTTATTACCATTTTAGGCATATATTCACTTACTTGTATAGAATCGGGGTAAAAAGCATTCAACCCTTCAATTCCGCCAAAAAAGAACTCCCCATCATAAGCTTTATGAGCTGCCAAATGATTATATTCATAATGCTGCAAGCCATCATAAATAGTATAATTTGAAAATTCTTCATTATATGGATTGAATTTAGAAATACCCAAATTTGTACTTATCCATAAATTTCCACGGTCATCTTCGAGTATTGCATATATGAAATTATTCGGTAAACCATCTTCCTCTGTGTAGGCCAAAAAATTTTCTGTCTGTTTGTCAAATTTATGCAAACCTCCTGTGGTTCCTATCCAAATATTATTCAATGAATCCTCATAAAGTGAAATAATTTCATTATTCAACAAGCAACTGTCACAAGTTATATCTATCCTGTCATAACGTTTGAAATCATCTTCTTCTTTATTATATCTGTTTAATCCCTTATCTGTAGCTATCCATATATCATCATCGGAATCAATAAGAATATCATATACCTGGTTCGAACTTAAGGAATTATCATCATATGATTTGTTGAAATAACTATTTAATTCCATTGTTTTATCATCAAGTATATGCAACCCGTTTCGTGAAGCAAACCAAATTTTATTGTCATTGCTTTCTTTGATGGAATAAATTCTGTTATTCTCAAATACCTGTTTTATTTTGGGCTCATTAATTTGAACAAATTTCTGAGATTTCAAGTCATAGTATACAATACCATTTTGCGTTCCTATCCACAGTCTTTTTTTACTGTCTCTAAAGAGTATATGAATATCATCATCAGGAATAAATTGATCTTGTTCTGTAAAATGGCGGGTTTCCATTGAATTTGGATTAAACCAAAATAGGCCGGAGGTCCATGTACCAATCCAGATTTTACTATTGTTTTCTTTATAAATTGAAGCAATAATATTATCACCAAAAAGAGGATCTCCTGATCGGTCATTTTTATATACCTCAAAATTTTTCAATTTTTTCTGAATTTTCAAAAGACCTTGTAATCCTCCAGTCCATATTACTTTTGAACGTCCTTGTGCAATAGTTCTAACTGAACCATCCAAAAGCCTGTTATCACTATCAAGTACTTCCCTTGCAGGTTCAAATTTTTCTTTTTGCCAGTTAAAAACAAACAAGCCTTCTTCAGTCCCAACCCATAAAACGCCTTCCTTATCCTCATACACCACATTAATAATATTAGCAGGGAGACTTTCATCTTCTATATCCTCATCTAAAAGATACCTTTTAAAAGATTCATTATCAGGGTCAAAAAGATTAAGCCCCTTATTAGTTGCTACCCATATATTACCTTTTTTATCCTGATACAAGTGCGTTATTCTGTTATCACTCAAACTAGTGCTGCTTTCCGGTCGATGATAATAACGCTTAAAAATTTCCAGATCTTTATCAAAAAGGGTTAAACCATCTTTTGTTCCCACCCACAAACGACCCTGCTCATCCTCAAGAATGGGAAAATTATTTATACCATCAAAATAATTAAAGTAATCATTAAAATGTTCATAATTATAAAACTTTCCTGACTCAGGTTTAAATTTGGAGAGATAATGTAAAGTTTTTACCCAAATATTACCCTCTGAATCCTGATACACATGGAAAACTCTGTTTTGTGGCAAACTGTATTCATCATCTTCCTTATGCAAATAAGAAGTAAATTTACCTGTATGTGGATTATATTTATTCAGTCCATTATTAGTTGCAATCCAAATATCTCCACTTTCTGACTCCATTAAATGATTAATGGTATTATTTGATAAAGTATTTTGCAAAGATGGAGTCTGCTTTATGGTCGTAAATTCATATCCGTCATATCTGTTCAGTCCGTCTTGAGTCCCTATCCATAAGAATCCCCGGGAGTCATGTAAAAGACATGTTACATTCGATTGAGAAAGGCCATCCTTTACATCAAAAGACTTTGTATGGGCCAGTTGTGCTAGTGATGAGGTAGCCGCAATAAAGTAAATGGATATAAACAATAATATTTGCTCCCTGAAATTCATTAAAACACTATTTCTAAATGATATCTCTTCACTCACATCCCAATATACCACAAATAATTTAAAATAATAAATCAGCTCGAGTAACCTTAGGTGCACTTTCTGTGGCTACCTTCTGACTTTCCCTTGTTTCAAATTAGCCGGATTGAATATCTACATAACCAGAAAACAGTGGGGCTAAAACCACAACACCCCATGTTAGTGGTAGATTATCTGATATACTTAAACTCTTTACCGGGGAAATAAGCTGCATCTCCCAAGAGTTCTTCAATTCGTAGTAACTGGTTATATTTTGCAACTCTATCTGAACGGGAAGCTGAGCCAGTTTTAATCAAACCAGTATTTAAAGCTACGGCAAGATCAGCTATCGTTGTATCTTCTGTTTCACCAGAACGGTGGCTAATTATAGAAGTATATGAGTTTTTCGTTGCCAATTGTACGGCGTTAATAGTCTCTGTCAAAGTTCCAATCTGATTCACCTTTATCAGGATAGAATTTGCCGCATTCTCATTGATACCTTTAGCCAATCTTTTCACATTTGTCACAAACAAGTCATCGCCAACAAGCTGAACTTTATCTCCTATTTGTTTTACTAACTCCTGCCATCCGGTCCAGTCATCCTGATCAAGACCATCTTCAATGGAAACAATAGGATACTTTTCTGCCCATACTTTCCAATATTTTACCATGTCGCTACTACTTAATTCCTGATTTGTAGATTGTAGCGTGTAAATGCCTTTTTCTTTATTATAAAATTCTGAGGCAGCGGGATCCAATGCAATATAGATGTCTTCTCCAGGTTTATATCCAGCTTCTTCAATAGCTTTCAATACAGTTTCTATCGCCTCTTCATTGGATTTCAAATCAGGGGCAAAGCCGCCTTCATCACCAACATTCGTAGAATAACCTCCCTTTTTAAGCACCTTTTTCAAAGTTTGAAAAACTTCAGTACCCATTCTCAATGACTCTCTAAAAGTTGGAGCATTAGCAGGCATAATCATAAATTCCTGTATATCGATATTATTATCGGCATGCTCTCCTCCATTTAGTATATTCATCATGGGGATAGGTAAAGTATTTGCATTAACACCACCTACATACTTGTAAAAAGGCTGAAGGATTTCATATGCCGCTGCTTTTGCTGCAGCTAATGATACACCCAGAATTGCATTAGCACCTAAAAGTTCCTTATTTTCTGTTCCATCTAACTCAATTAACTTCTTGTCAATTAAATTTTGATCTTCCACATATTCCCCAACAAGATGGTCTTTAATTTTGGTATTAACGTTGGCAACTGCTGTAAGAACACCTTTCCCAAAAAATTCTTTTTTTTCTTTGTCTCGCAACTCAACAGCTTCATAAATACCTGTTGAAGCGCCTGAAGGAACAGCAGCAGAACCGACGCTACCCTCTTCAGTAATAACATCTACTTCGACAGTTGGGTTTCCTCTGGAATCCAAAATTTGCCTGCTTTTAATATCAACTATTTTACTCATGGCATTACTTTTTACGATTTTAACAGATAGTTTCTTAAACTACTAACTTACCAAAGTTATTCAATATTATCTATTATTCCATACAAACTTTACACATAATTTCTAACACAAAAGACGGGGTAACAAGAAAATTGCTACCCCGACTATATGGTTATTTAATATGATATTTATTGTTACTCCTCTTTGGTGTTGTTTTTCTCATCAGATTCTTCTTCTTTGCCTTCGTCCTTATCTTCTTTTGGAGGTTTCATCTCTTTCTTTTCTTCTTTAACCTCTTCAGAGGGTTTTTGTCTGGATACTTCCTCCGTCTGATTATCTTCTTTAGCTTCCGTTTGACTTTCTACCTCTTCCTTTTGTTTATCGGTTTCAGCCGTCATCTGATCTTCTTCAGTAGTTTGTTTTTTCTTTCCACTTCCACCTCTTCGTCGTCTTCGCTTTGAGGTTTTGGACTTAGTTTCAGAAGCGACAGAATAATTTTCGTTATAATCAACAAGTTCAATGAAACACATCTCAGCGTTGTCGCCTAAGCGGTTTCCGGTTTTTAATATTCTTGTATATCCACCAGGTCTGCCAGAAACTTTTTCAGCTACATCCCGAAAGAGTTCGGCCACAGCTTCTTTATTTTGTAAATATTTAAAAACTATCCTTCTGGAGTGCGTTTTATCATCCTTTGATTTAGTAATAAGTGGCTCTACATAAGTCTTTAAAGCCTTAGCTTTAGCTGTTGTAGTTTTAATTCGTTTATTTAAAATTAAGGACGATGCCATGTTCGATAACATAGCTCTTCTGTGCGCGCTTTTTCTACTTAAATGGTTAATTTTTTTTCCGTGTCTCATTGCATTTACGCTTTGTCTAATTTATACTTAGAAACATCCATACCAAAACTCAAATTCATCTTATCTAATAATTCTTCTAATTCAGCAAGGGATTTTTTTCCAAAATTCCTGAATTTAAGAAGATCATTTTTATTATATTGAACCAAGTCTCCTAATGTTTCAACTTCAGCTGCCTTTAAGCAATTCAATGCTCTTACAGATAAGTCGAGATCAACCAGTTTTGTTTTAAGAAGTTGTCGCATATGCAAGGCTTCCTCATCAAACTCATCAGACCCGTATTTTTCTTCGGTATCAAGAGTTATTTTCTCATCTGAAAATAACATGAGATGATAGATCAGAATTTTCGCAGCTTCCTTAAGGGCATCTTTAGGATGTATTGATCCATCTGTTTGAATATCAAAAATAAGTTTTTCATAATCGGTTTTCTGCTCAACACGATAATTTTCTACGGCGTATTTCACATTTTTAATAGGTGTAAAAATAGAATCAATAGCAATGATGCCGACAGGATCATCCTCCGACTTATTTTCTTCACTCTGCACATAACCTCTACCTTTATTAATGTGAACTTCCATTTGGAGTTTCACATCAGGTTCCATAGTACAAATAAGGAGATCTGTGTTTATTACCTCAAAATTATTAAGGAAATTATTCAAATCGCCGGCTTTAAATTCGTTTTTCCCGGTAAGGGTAAAATTTAACTTCTCATTACCAGCATTATCTTCAGCAACTTGTCTAAATCTAATTTGTTTCAGGTTAAGAATAATTTCATTAACATCTTCAATTACACCTGTAATAGTAGAAAATTCGTGTTCAACACCTTCGATTTTTACTTTTGTAATTGCAAATCCTTCCAAAGAGGATAAAAGCACTCTCCTTAAAGCATTACCTACAGTAATACCATACCCTGGTTCTAATGGACGAAACTCAAATGTTCCTTGAGAATCATCCGACTCTATCATAATAACCTTCTCAGGTTTTTGAAATTCTAGTAATGCCATAAATAATAGATATTAAATTATTTAGAATACAATTCTACAATCAATTGTTCCTTTATCCGCTCGGGGATATCATCTCTTTCCGGAGCGTTAAGGAATTTTCCTGCCATCTTGGATTGATCCCATTCAAGCCAGGGATAACTGGAGACATTTGACGCGCTAAGTGACTCTGTAATAGCCTCGAGTGATTTTGATCGTTCACGCACTCCGATAATATCTCCCTCTTTAACTTGGTATGAAGGTATATTAACAACTCCACCATTTACCATAATATGTTTGTGTGAAACCAATTGTCTTGCAGCTCGTCGTGAAGGTGCGATACCTAACCTAAAAACTATATTGTCCAGTCTTGATTCCAAAAATTTTAGAAGATTTTCGCCTGTAATTCCCTTGCTTTGAGAAGCTTTCAGGAATGTATTATAAAATTGTCTTTCAAGCAATCCGTATGTTGCTTTTGCTTTTTGTTTTTCAAGTAACTGGACACCATATTCTGAAAGCTTTCTTCTTTTTTTGCTTGCCCCATGTTGTCCAGGAGGATAATTTTTCTTCTCAAAAAACTTATCCGGTCCAAAAATTGGAGAGCCTACCTTTCTGGCAACCTTTGACTTTGGTCCTCTATATCTAGCCATATTAAAATATTTTTCTTAATTAAAACAATTATACTCTTCTTCTTTTAGGTGGCCGGCAACCGTTATGAGGCAGAGGTGTAACATCAACAATCTCTGTAACCTCAATACCTGTATTATTAATGGTTCGAATAGCTGATTCACGTCCTGCGCCGGGGCCTTTAACATAAACTTTTGCTTTTCGCATTCCTAAATCATATGCAACTTTAGCAGCATCTTCAGCGGCTACTTGTGCTGCATAAGGCGTATTTTTCTTAGAACCTTTAAATCCCATTTTTCCCGATGAAGCCCATGAGATAACTTGCCCGTTACTGTTTGTCAGGGAAATAATAACATTATTGAATGAAGCCTGAATATGAGCTTGACCTGTAGGTTCTACATTAACCTTCTTCTTCCTTGAAACTTTACTTCGTTGTTTTGCCATAATGATTAATTATTTAACAGCTTTCTTCTTGTTTGCAACAGTTTTCTTTCGTCCCTTCCGTGTTCGTGCATTATTTCTGGTTGATTGTCCCCGAACAGGCATCCCATTACGATGTCTTATTCCTCGATAACACCCGATATCCATTAGTCGTTTGATATTCATAGACACCCCAGAGCGTAGCGATCCCTCCACTTTATAATCTTCATTGATTATGCTTCTAATAGCAGCTATTTGATCGTCCGTCCAATCTTTAACTTTGATGTTCTTATCAATATTTGCTTCTTCCATAATCTTTGAAGCAGTGCTTGCACCTATACCATATATATAGGTCAATGCAATAACGCCTCTTTTGTTCTTTGGTAAATCTACTCCAACTATTCTAGCCATATTTTTTCAAATTTGTGTGCAAAATTAAAAATATTATCCTTGTCTTTGTTTAAACTTAGGATTTTTTTTGTTTATTACGTACAACCGTCCTTTTCTCCTTACGATTTTACAATCGCTGCTTCGCTTTTTTACTGATGCTTTTACTTTCATTTTTTTCAGTTTTTATTTATATCTGTATGTTATCCGACCTCTTGAAAGATCATAAGGTGACATTTCAACTTTCACTTTATCACCTGGAAGAATTTTAATATAATGCATCCTCATTTTTCCTGAAATATGAGCAGTTATGATATGTCCATTCTCCAGTTCAACCCGAAACATGGCATTTGATAATGCCTCAACAATAGTACCGTCTTGTTCTATCGATGGTTGTTTAGCCATAATAACTCTCTATTAATTAATTTGTTGTTCTTTACTTATATATTCAAAAGTTGATAAAAAGTCTGCCTCACCGTTTCTAATCACAATAGCCAATTCAAAATGAGCAGAGTATTTTCCATCTATTGTGCGAATTGTCCACCCATCAGGATCCTGTTTTATGCTACGGCTTCCCATATTAATCATGGGTTCTATACAGATAACCAACCCTTCTTTCAATTTAACTCCTCGTCCTCTTTTCCCGTAATTAGGTACTTCCGGTGCCTCATGCATGTTAGCACCTAACCCATGCCCGACCATTTCTCGGACAACAGTAAAACCATCCTGCTCAACATGGTTTTGTATTGCATACCCGACATCTCCAACTCTATTGTTAGCAACCGCCTTTTCAATTCCTTTAAACAGAGATTCTTTTGTTACGCGTAACAATGTATCCACATCTTCTGCAACCTCACCCACTTTAAATGTATAAGCGGAATCTCCGTAGTATCCATCTTTTTTCGTACCACAATCCACGGAGATAATGTCTCCCTCACGTAATTCATACTTGGATGGAATTCCATGCACAACTGCATCGTTAACTGATGTACACAGTGTATTGGGAAACCCTCCATATCCTAGAAACCCTGGCTCCGCGTCATGGTCCCTGATAAACTCCTCAGCTATTTTATCCAGCTTCAAAGTATTAACGCCGGGTTTAATTAGTTTACTTATCTCTCCTAACGTTTTTGAGACCAAAACATTATTTTCGCGTAAAACCTCTATTTCCTCAGCACTCTTTATCTTAAGCATTCAAAGAACCAAAATTTTATATTACGGATGCTCCACCAGCACGACCTTTAATTCTTCCTGTTTTCATCAGACCATCATAGTGTCTCATGAGCAAGTGACTTTCAATCTGTTGTAGCGTATCTAAAATGACACCTACCAAAATCAATAAAGATGTTCCTCCATAAAATTGTGCCCATTGATTATTGACACCCGCTATCATAGCGAAAGATGGTAATATAGCTATCAATGCAAGGAATAATGAACCTGGAAATGTAATACGTGACATTATTCTGTCCAGAAATTCTACTGTTTTCCTTCCAGGCTTAACTCCGGGGATAAAACCACCATTCTTTTTCATATCCTCTGCCATCTGCGATGGATTGATAGTTATAGCTGTATAAAAATAGGTAAAGAGTATTACCATAACAGCAAAAGTAAAGTTATACCAAAATCCTGTAAAATCAGAAAATGCAGATGCAAAACCCGTTAAGGCGTCTGAGTCTGCAAACCCCGCAATAGTAATCGGAACGAACATCAATGCCTGGGCAAAGATAATTGGCATAACTCCAGCCGAATTAACTTTCAATGGTATATATTGTCTTACGCCTCCATATTGTTTATTTCCTACAATACGCTTGGCATATTGGACTGGAATTTTTCGTGTTCCCTGAACCAACAGTATAGTTGCAACAAATACGAAAAATAAAATAATCATTTCCAAGAGAAAAGCAACCAGTCCACCTCCTTGTTCTTCCAATCTGGAGATAAACTCAGCAAATAAAGCATAGGGTAAATTAGCTATAATTCCAATCATAATTATCAGCGAAATACCATTACCAATACCTCTGTCTGTAATTCGCTCACCAAGCCACATAATAAACATTGATCCGGCAGTAAGGATAATTACCGATGATATCCAGAAAAAGGATCCTCCTAATACAAATGCTGTCTCAGGCAATTGAACCTGAAGATTTTTCAAATAAGAAGGGGCTTGAATTATTAAAATGGCAACTGTAAGGTATCTTGTAATCTGATTAATCTTTCTTCTTCCGCTTTCACCTTCACGTTGCAATCGCTGAAAATAAGGAACAGCAATACCCAATAACTGAATAACAATTGAAGCAGAAATATAGGGCATAATTCCTAAGGCAAAAATAGAGGCATTGGCGAATGCACCACCTGAAAACATATTAAGCAATCCCAATACACCTTCAGATGTTTGTTGTTCTAAGGCAGAAAGTTGATTGGGATCAATTCCAGGTAAAACAACAAAACTTCCCAAACGATATATTAACAAGATACTTAACGTAAACAAAATACGTTTTTTCAGGTCTTCTATCTTCCAAATATTTTTTAAAGTATTTATAAATGCCCTCATTGCAATATTATAATTTTACTATGTTTCCTTCTTGTGATTCAATAGTTTCCTGAGCTTTTTTTGAAAAAGCATGAGCTTTGACTTCTAATTTTCGGGTTAGTTTTCCATCACCCAATATTTTTATAAGGCTACCTTTCTTGACCAGACCAGCCTGATATAATGTGTCAATATCAATGGTATTCAAATTTTTCTCTTCTGCAATTTTTTGAATAACATCAAGATTAATTGCTTTGTAATCTTTTCGGTTAATATTTTTAAACCCGTATTTCGGTACCCTTCTGTGGAGTGGCATTTGTCCACCTTCGAATCCTAATTTGCGTGAATATCCACTTCTTGATTGAGCTCCTTTGTGTCCACGTGTTGCAGTTCCACCTTTTCCAGAACCTTCTCCACGCCCTTTACGCAAACTATTTTTTACGGAGTTCGGTGCTGGTTTTAAATTACTTAAGTCCATATCTTTAAGAATTATATTCTTTATTTTACTTCTTCAACTTCTAATAAATGCTTCACTTTATTTATCATCCCAATAATCTGAGGTGTATCCTTCACCTCTACTGAATTGTTAATCTTCTTCAGACCAAGTGCTTCAAGAGTTCTTTTCTGTCTCTTTGTGCTTCCAATCTTACTTTTAACTTGTGTAACCTTTAATTTAGCCATGGTAATCAATTGTTATCTATCCGTTAAATACTTTTTCAAGATTTATGTTTCTTTGCTCGGCTATTGTATAGGCATCTCTCATATCCAATAAAGCATTTATTGTTGCTTTAACCTGGTTATGAGGGTTACTGGATCCTTTTGATTTGGCAAGTAAATCAGTTATTCCCACACTTTCCAGGACAATACGCATAGCACCACCAGCTTTTACACCTGTACCATGAGCTGCAGGCTTCATAAAAATATGAGCTCCTGAATATTTATATTCAATTTCGTGTGGTATAGTACCTTTAATAATAGGCACCTTAACCAGATTTTTTTTAGCTGCCTCAATACCTTTAGCTATAGCAGTAGTAACTTCCTTTGCTTTTCCAAGCCCATAACCAACTATACCATTTTCGTTACCGACAACAACCAGTGCTGTGAAACCGAATTGCCGACCCCCTTTAGTAACCTTTGTGACTCTGCTAATACTTACAAGGCGATCTTTTAAATCTAAATCACTGGTCTTTACTTTTTTAATATTAGTTTCTTTTGACATATCTATTAAAATTTAAGTCCTTCTTTTCTGGCTGCATCCGCTAATCTTTTAACGCGGCCATGATATCGATAACCATTACGGTCAAAAACTACATTTTTTATCCCCTTGTCCAAAGATTTTTGAGCAGCAACTTTTCCAACCTCTTCAGCTTGCTCAGATTTATTTAATTCCGGGGCTCTTTCAGCAACATCCTTATTCTTTGAAGAATAAGCCAATATTGTATGTCCCTGTTCATCATTAATAAATTGAACATAAATATGCTTATTACTTCTATAGACAGACATACGTGGTTTTTCACTCGTTCCACTTATCTTTTTTCGTACTCGTTTTTTTATTCTAAACCTTCTATCTTTTTTCGTTAAGGCCATGAGTTTACTGTTTAAAAAGTTTATACATTTCCGGCTTTTCCAGCTTTACGCCTTATCCACTCGCCTACATATTTAATTCCTTTAGCCTTATATGGTTCAGGCGGTCTTAAGGCTCGGATTTTGGCAGCTACCATTCCTAAAAGCTCCTTATCGTGGCTTGTCAATGTAACCTTAGGATTACTTCGTCGTTCAGTTTTTGCCTCAACAGTAATTTCTTCGGGTATTTCAAAATGAATAGGATGCGAGTATCCTATATTCATTTCAAGAATTTGCCCTTTAGCCTCAGCACGAAATCCAACCCCTTCAAGCTCCAACTGAATTTGATAACCTTTGGAAACACCTTCGACCATATTGTTAATTAAAGAACGATATAAGCCATGTAGAGATTTATACTTTTTTATATCTGAAGAACGCGAAAGTACTACTTCCTGCTCTTTTACTTCTACATTTATTGCAGGATCAACCTTTCTGGTTAATTCGCCTTTGGGTCCTTTCACATGAACCTCATTACTTTCATTAACGTTAACGTTAACTCCATCTGGTATTTGTACTGGTAAAACGCCTATACGTGACATTGAATTTCCTCCATTTTAATGTACATAACACAATACTTCACCACCCACTTTCAAATTCCTTGCTTCCTTATCAGTTATTACACCACTGGAAGTAGACAGGATAGCAATTCCTAAACCATTCAGTACCCGAGGTATGTTATTTGTATCAACATATATTCTTAAGCCCGGTTTACTTACCCTTTGTAATGAACGTATTGCAGGGTCTTTAGTTTTTGGATGATACTTAAGAGCAATTTTAATCAGTCCTTGATACCCTTCTTCATCCTCAAGCTTATAACTTAAAATATAGCCTTTATCATAAAGAATTTTAGTTATATCTTTCTTTAGGTTTGAAGCAGGCAATTCAACGACTTTATGCCCTGCCATCATTGCGTTTCTTAATCTTGTTAGATAATCAGCGATTGGATCTGTAACCTTCATTCTTCCTAACCTTTTTATAAATTATTACCAACTAGCTTTTTTAACACCAGGGATTAATCCTTTAGATGCCATTTCTCTAAAAGTTATCCTACTAACACCAAACTGTCTCATATATCCTCTGGGACGGCCAGTAATTTGGCATCTGTTGTGTAGTCTTACCCGACTGGAATTTCTGGGCAAACGGCTCAAGCCGACATAATCACCTTCTGCTTTTAACTTTTCGCGCTTTTTCGCGTATTTCTCGACCATTTTTTGTCTTTTTTTCTCTCTGGCCTTCATTGATTCTTTAGACATAACTTATTCCTTTTTAAAATTTTTAAAAGGCATTCCAAATTCTCTTAATAATGCGAAACCTTCTTCATCGGTAGGAGCATTTGTAACAAAAGTGGCTTCTAAACCGATGATTTTATGAACTTTATCCATATTAATTTCAGGAAAAATAATCTGTTCATCCAATCCAAGAGAGTAGTTTCCCCAACCATCGAAATTACTTTCAACTCCATTGAAATCTTTCACACGTGGTAATGCAACACTGATGAGTCGCTCCAGAAACTCATACATTTTATTGTGTCGTAGGGTAACTTTAACTCCAATGGGAGTATCTTCACGTAATTTAAAATTAGATATTGCTTTCTTCGAGAATGTTTGTACAGCTTTTTGACCTGCAATAAGAGTTAATTCTTCCTGGGCACTTTCAATTAACTTCTTATCAGCTACTGCTTCACCTACACCTTGGTTTAAAACAATTTTCTTCAGTTTGGGAACTTGCATAATTGTTTTATAATTAAATTCCTTCATTAGTGCAGGCACAATCTCTTCATGATATTTTTTTTGTAAAGCTGGCTGATAGTCCATTATTTTATCTCCTCCCCTGATTTTTTTGAATAACGCACTAATTTTCCATTTTGATCTTTCTTTCTACCTATTCTTGTCGGCTCACCTGTAGCTGGATCAACAACCATTAAGTTAGAGATATTTACAGGTGCCTCTTTTTTAATAATTCCTCCTTTGGGATTTTCAGAATTAGGTTTTGTATGTTTTGATACGAGGTTGACACCTTCAACAAGTGCCTTATATTCCGCTGGATAAACTTCCAGAACTCTACCTTTTTCACCTTTATATTCACCGGTATTAACGTAGACCGTATCGCCTTTTTTTATATGTAATTTCTTTTGTTTTCGCATCTATTCTAAATTTTATAATACTTCTGGTGCTAATGAGATAATCTTCATATAATTTTCTCTCAATTCACGGGGTATTGGTCCAAAAATACGTGTTCCACGGATTTCTCCTAAATTATTAATTAAAACACAAGCATTATTATCAAATCTGATATAAGAACCATCAGAGCGTCTAACTTCTTTCTTTGTTCTAACAATAACTGCTTTACTCACGGTACCTTTCTTAACTTCAGAAGAGGGTAACGCATTGCGAACGCTAACAACAACTTTGTCGCCAATGGAGGCATATCTTCTACCACTACCTCCTAAAACCCGTATCACTTTCACTATCTTAGCGCCACTATTGTCAGCTACATTTAGTTTACTTTCTTGTTGTACCATGGGTTTATTATTTAACTCTTTCTAAAATTTCAACTAATCTCCATCGTTTCCTTTTGCTTAACGGACGGGTTTCCATAATTTTTACGGTATCGCCTTCATTACATTCATTTTTGTCGTCATGAGCGACAAATTTTGATCTACGGTTGATGTATTTCCCATACTTTAGGTGTTGTACTCTTCGCTGTACCTCAACAGTAATTGATTTTTCCATTTTATTGCTTGTAACGACACCAACTTTTTCTTTCCTAAGATTACGTTTTTCCATTTTTATTTATGGTTTCTTAATTATTATCACTTTCTGTCTTTTCGCCTTTAAAGCGTCGCATGTTCAGCTCCGTTTTCATTCGGGCTATATTTTTTTTTGCCTCTGTAATCTTGTTAGGATTATCCAGCGGAGAAACAGCATGACTAATTTTCAGCTGAGTCAAATGGTTCTGCTCATTCTCTAATCTTTCTTCCAGCTCTTTTATTGTAAATTCTCTTATTTCCGAAGGTTTCATTTTATTATTATTTATTAATTGTTAGGCAAATGCTTGTCTGCGGTAAGCAGTATTTCTGCCGAAAGCAAAGAACTTACCAACATAAATATTGTTTATTCAACATAATCTCTTCGCACGACAAACCTCGTTTTGATAGGTAATTTTTGGGCAGCAAGTCTTAATGCCTCCTGAGCAACATGCTTAGGAATACCTTCCGCTTCAATCATTATTCTTCCTGGTTTAACTGGTGCCACAAAACCTTCAGGGTCTCCTTTCCCTTTACCCATTCGAACCTCAGCAGGTTTGCTTGTAACAGGTTTATCCGGAAAAATACGTATCCAAATCTGTCCTTCTCGTTTCATATATCTTGTCATTGCCTGACGTGCAGCTTCGATTTGTTTTTGAGTAATCCAAGTAGCTTGCATAGCTTTAAGTCCGAATGACCCAAAGGCAAGCTGGCTACCTCTTACGGAAAACCCTTTCATTTTTCCCTTCTGGGACTTCCTGAATTTTGTCTTTTTTGGTTGTAACATTATTCCTATGGTTTTTATCTATTTCCTTTTTCTTCGATTTCCTTTTGATTTAGAGCCCTTCCCTGGTGCAGTGGTCATGGGAGTTAAATCAACTTTACCATATATTTCGCCTTTGAATATCCATACCTTAATTCCAATAAGTCCTACTTTTGTTAATGCTTCATCAAGAGCATAGTCGATATCCGCCCTAAAAGTATGTAATGGGGTACGACCCTCTTTATATACTTCTGTTCGAGCCATTTCTGCTCCTCCCAATCTACCGGATATTTGAACTTTAACTCCTTCTGCTCCAAGACGCATGGCTGAAGCAATAGCCATCTTAATAGCCCGGCGATATGAAATCATTCCTTCTATTTGCCGTGAAATTCCATTTGCAACAAGTGTCGCATCTAATTCAGGCCGCTTAACTTCAAATATATTAATCTGAACTTCCTTTTTGGTTAATTTCTTTAATTCCTCTTTTAGTTTATCAACCTCTTTCCCTCCTTTACCAATAATAATACCCGGTCTCGCGGTATGAACCGTAATGGTTATAAGTTTAAGTGTTCGCTCAATAATAATTTTTGAAATGCTTGCTTTGGATAATCTAGCATGCAAGTATTTACGGATTTTGTTATCCTCAATCAATTTATCGGTATAATTTTTCCCGCCATACCAGTTTGATTCCCATCCTTTAATTATGCCTAACCTGTTACTTATTGGATTAACTTTTTGTCCCATCTATTCTTGATTTGTTTTAGACTCATTGCTATTTTGTTTCGTATCTTTTTCTGCATTGTCTTTTGCCTGACTCGCAGATTGTTTTAGGTTTTTCGCTTGATTCAGATCTTGTAGATATACAGTTACGTGATTAGACCTTTTTCTGATAAGGTGAGCTCGCCCCATAGCTTCTGGTCTTATTCTTTTCAGGGTTCTTGCCTTATCGACCTGAATAGAACTAATAACAAGGTGGCTATCTTCAATTCTCACCCCTTCGTTTTTGTTTTGCCAATTTGAGATTGCAGAAAGAACAAGTTTCTCCATATGATTGGATGCAGCTTTAGGGCTATATCGCAATAGATCCAGAGCCTGATTGACTTCCTTACCTTTAACCATATCAGCCACTAATCTCATTTTCCTGGGAGAAACGGGGCAACCCTTTAAAACTGCGAAATATTGATTTGTCTTTTCCTCTTTTATTTTTTCCGCTCTTAAACGTTTTCGTGCACCCATTATTCAAAATTTTTCAAGTTAGATTATTTACCTTTCTTCGTTGGATGACCTTTAAATTGTCTAGTTGGTGCAAATTCACCAAATTTATGCCCAACCATATTTTCTGTAATATATACAGGAATGAACTTATTCCCGTTATGCACAGCTATAGTATGTCCTACAAAATCAGGAGTAATCATGGAACGTCTTGACCAGGTTTTAAGAACTTTCTTTTTACCTGATTCATTCATTTCCAGAATTCTTTTCTCCAATTTATATTCTACAAAAGGTCCTTTTTTTAATGAACGACTCATAAGTATTTTTAGTTAGATCGTTTATTTTTTACGTTTTTTTCTTCTCTCAACAATATATCTATTTGAAGCTTTTTTAAGCTTTCTGGTCTTATATCCTTTAGCCGGCATACCATTTCTGGAACGGGGTATACCTCCTGAAGCTTTGCCTTCACCACCACCCATGGGGTGATCAATCGGGTTCATAGCAACCCCTCTAACACGGGGACGTCGTCCTAACCATCTTGAACGTCCGGCTTTACCGGAAGATACAATTATATGATCTGGGTTGGATGTAGCTCCAATGGTAGCTTTACATGTTGTAAGTACCATTCGTATTTCTCCTGAAGGTAATTTGATACTTGCATATTTACCTTCCCGTGATGTTAACTGGGCATAAGTTCCTGCACTACGTGCCAAAACACCGCCACGTCCGGGTCTTAATTCTATATTATGTATAATAGTACCCAACGGAATATCGGAAAGATATAGACTATTGCCAATTTCAGGAGTAGCATCTTTCCCGGATTGAATAGTCTTTCCAATTTTTAAACCATTCGGTGATATTATATAACGTTTTTCACCATCTTCATAAACTACAAGAGCGATTCTAGCGGAACGATTAGGATCGTATTCTATTGATTTAACAGTTGCCTTCATTCCCTCTTTATCTCTCTTAAAATCAATTATACGATATCTTTGTTTGTGTCCTCCTCCTCGATACCGTATAGTCATCCTACCGGCATTATTACGACCACCGCTCTTCTTTTTCGTTTGTAACAAAGACTTTTCTGGCTCAACCTTTGATAAGGTATCAAAAGCGCTAATAAGCTTATGTCTTTGTCCTGGTGTAACTGGTTTAAATTTTCTTACTGCCATAACTCAAATTTTCCTATATATTACTGTAAAAGTCAATGGAATCTCCTTCAACTAATGTGACGATAGCTTTTTTATAATTATTTTCTTTACCTCGAATAATTCCGGCTTTAGTATATCGCATCCGCGACTTTCCTTTATATCGCATGGTATTAACTGACTCCACTGTCACATTGTACATCTCTTCTATAGCATTACGGATTTGCAGTTTATTCGCCTTTTTATCCACTATAAAGCCGTACTTATTAAGGGTTTCTCCCTGCTCGGTTAATTTCTCAGTAATTATCGGCTTTTTTAAAATATCTTTTATTGCAGCCATATCTTAAGCACTTAAATGTTTTTCTAATTTTTCCAATGAACCCTCAAAGAAAACAACCGTTTGAGCATCCATAATATCGTATGTATTAATTTCATCGACGGGTAAAACCTTAAACCCAGGTATATTCCGTGAAGATAGATAAATATTTGTATTGGGCGTATCAAGGACCAATAACATTTTTTTATCCGCTCCCTCCATTTTAGTCTGGAATTGGGCAATTTCTTTAGTTTGCGGTTGTTCTAAATCAAAGTTCTCAACAATTTTCATAGCCTGATCTTTGATCTTGTAGGAAAGAGCAGACTTCCGTGCTAATTTTTTAACTTTACGATTTAACTTAAAGCTATAATCTCTGGGTTGTGGTCCAAATATTCGACCGCCGCCTCTAAAAATGGGTGATTTAATATCACCTGAACGAGCGGTGCCTGTACCCTTTTGACGCTTTATCTTCTTTCTGCTACCGGTAATTTCGTTTCGTTCTTTACTTTTATGTGTTCCCTGACGCCTATTTGCCATTATCTGTTTCACGTCAAGATATATAGCATGGTCATTCGGCTCAATGGCAAAAATACTATCATTGAGTTGAGCCTTTTTTCCGGTATTTTCTCCTGTTTTATTTAAAACTGGTAACTCCATTAGTTTTCTATAATTAAATATGAACCTTTATAACCTGGTACTGAACCTTTAACCAATAACAAATTTTTTTCAGGGATAATTTTTATTATCCGTAGGTCGATTACTTTAACCCTTTTCCCTCCGGCACGTCCTGCCATTCGCATTCCTTTAAAAACTCTGGAAGGATCTGATGAGGCACCGACAGAACCGGGCGCTCTTTCCTGATCAGCCTGGCCGTGCGTTTGCCCTCCAACACCACTAAAACCATATCGCTTAACAACACCCTGAAAGCCCTTCCCTTTTGAAATTCCTGCAATATCAATCCATGTGTCATCCTTAAGAAGGTCAACAGTAACAGTATCTCCCAATTTATATTCATCTTTAAAGCTGTCAAATTCGGCAATGACCTGTTTAGGAGATGTTTTAGCTTTTTTAAAATGACCAATTAAAGGTTTTCCTGTATTTTTTTCCTTTTTGTCATCATAAGCAAGTTGCAAAGCAGAATATCCATCTTTCTCCTCAGTTTTAACCTGAGTAACAACACATGGTCCTGCCTCAATAACGGTGCATGGAATATTCTTTCCATCGGCACCAAAGACTGAAGTCATTCCAATTTTCTTTCCAATTAGTCCGGCCATTTTTTACGACTTTAGTAATTAAACTTTAATTTCTACCTCAACACCACTAGGTAACTCCAACTTCATCAGAGAATCGATGGTTTTAGGCGTTGTGCTGTATATATCCATCAATCGCTTAAATGAGCAGAGTTGAAATTGCTCCCGAGCTGTTTTGTTCACAAATGGGGATCGATTGACCGTAAATATACGTTTCCGTGTTGGAAGAGGTATCGGGCCACTAACTACAGCGCCTGTTGATTTTACAGTCTTTACAATTTTTTCAGCGCTTTTATCCACCAAATTGTGATCGTAAGACTTTAATTTTATTCTTATTTTCTGACTCATTATTAAATATTATTTATACTAACTCAATTTTACCCTTTGCTTTTTCAATAATATCTTTAGCTATATCTTTAGGTACTTCGGCATAGTGTGAGAACTCCATTGAAGATGTTGCTCTACCTGAGGTTATTGTCCGTAGTACTGTAACGTAACCAAACTTTTCAGCCAATGGTACTTTTGCTTTAATCACCTTTGCACTTCCTCTGTTTTCCATTCCTTCAACATCTCCTCTTCGTCTGTTAAAGTCAGCAATCACATCTCCCATATATTCTTCTGGTGTTACAACCTCGGCTGACATAATTGGCTCCAGAAGAACAGGTTTCGCTTTAACTCCTGCATTCCGAAAAGCTATTTTAGCTACCGTTTCGAAAGACAATTGATCTGAGTCCACCTCATGATATGAGCCATCATCCAACACAACTTTCATATTATCCATAGGATAATTAGCAAGGACTCCATTAAACATTGCATCTTTAAAGCCTTTCTCAACGGAAGGGATGAATTCTTTTGGTATGTTTCCACCTTTAACTTTATTAACAAACTGCAACCCTTTAATATCATCATCCGCAGGGCCAAGAGTGATACTTATTTCCGCAAATTTACCACGTCCACCAGTTTGTTTTTTAAACACCTCACGATGATTAACCTCAGCCGTAAAGGCTTCTTTATAATTAACCTGAGGTGCTCCTTGATTGGCATCAACCTTAAACTCACGTTTCAATCTATCAAGGATAACTTCAAGGTGAAGTTCCCCCATACCATTAATAACAGTTTGCCCTGAATCCTCATCACTTTTAATTGTAAAAGTAGGATCTTCCTCGGCCAGTTTACCAAGAGCAAGATTTAATTTATCGTAATCTTTCTGTGTTTTAGGTTCTATTGCAACACCAATTACCGGTTCAGGAAATTCGATAGATTCCAGTAAGACCGGATTACTTGCATCGCACAATGTATCCCCTGTTCGAAGATCTTTAAAACCCACAGCAGCGCATATATCCCCAGCCCCTATTGCATCTTTTGGATTCTGTTTATTTGCATGCATCTGGTATAAACGGTTAACCCGCTCTTTTTTATCTGTTCTTGGATTAAACAAAGTTGACTTAGCCGTTACTTTCCCGGAATATACCCTCATAAAGGCAAGTCTTCCTACGAATGGGTCTGTGGCGATTTTAAATACCAAAGCAGATGTGGGTTCACTGGTATCAGGTTTTCTGTATATTTTTTCGCCTGTTCTGGGGTGTTTCCCTTCTATAGCACTTATATCTATTGGACTAGGCAAGAAAGAAATAATGGCATCCAAAAGTTTTTGAACCCCTTTATTTTTAAAAGCAGAACCACATAGAACAGGAACAATTGTCATATCAATTGTAGCTTTGCGGATTGCTTCAACAATGTTTTCTTTGGTTATTGAATCCGGATCTTCAAAATATTTCTCCAAAAGTGAATCATCGTATTCAGCCACAGCCTCTATCAACTCACTTCTATATTTCTCAGCTTCCTCTTCTAGTTCTTCTGGTATATTCTTATATTCATAATTAGTTCCTAATGTTTCATCGTCATACCAAACTACCGCTTTATTCTCTATTAGGTCAACGACACCAGAAAAGTTTTCTGCACTTCCAATAGGTATTTGAATAGGAACAGGATTTGCTTTCAATTTTTCCTTTATTTGTTTTACTACAGTATAGAAATCTGCTCCTGCTCTGTCCATTTTATTAATGAATGCCATTTTGGGAACACCGTACTTATCGGCTTGATGCCAAACTGTTTCCGATTGCGGTTCAACTCCTCCAACAGCACAAAATACCGCAATTGCCCCATCAAGAACACGTAAAGATCTTTCAACTTCAACAGTAAAATCTACGTGGCCCGGAGTATCAATTATATTAATTTTATAATCATTATCTTTAAATTTCCAAAAACATGTTGTGGCAGCGGAGGTAATTGTAATCCCACGTTCCTGCTCCTGCACCATCCAGTCCATCTGAGCATCACCTTCATGCACTTCTCCTATTTTATGGGTGATACCGGTATAATAGAGTACTCTCTCTGTAGTTGTTGTTTTACCGGCATCTATATGCGCCATAATCCCAATGTTCCTCGTATATCGCAAATCCGTAGTCATTCCTGAAATTTTCCTCTTTCTTTATCTTTGTATCTATATTATTTAAAATCGAAAATGAGCGAAAGCTTTATTAGCGTCAGCCATTCTGTGTATTTCTTCTTTTTTCTTATATGCACCACCTTCTCCATTATAAGCAGCAATAATTTCAGCAGCTAATTTTTCCTGCATTGTCCTTCCACTCCTCTGACGAGCAAATTTGATGAGATTCTTAATGCTAATTGAGGTTTTCCTGTTTGGATTCACCTCTTGTGGTACTTGAAATGTTGCTCCTCCAATTCTTCTACTTTTAACCTCAACTAATGGAGCGACATTTTCAAGCGCTTTTTTCCATATATCAAGCGGGCTATTTTCATCGTTCTTCATTCGTTCACCAACGATATCAAGCGTTTCATAGAAAATTTTAAAAGCAAGAGACTTTTTCCCTTCCAACATAAGATCATTAACGAAACGTGTTACTAAAGTATCGTTATATCGAGGATCAGGTAAACGTTTTTGTTTTTGTTCTTTATATTTCCTCATTTTTCAATTACTTTTTAGGTTTTTTTGTCCCATATTTGGATCTACCTTGCAATCTACCTTCAACACCAGCAGTATCCAATGTGCCTCTTACCAAATGATATCTTACACCAGGAAGATCTTTTACCCTACCTCCTCTAATCAATACAACTGAGTGTTCCTGAAGGTTATGACCTTCACCTGGAATATACGCATTAACCTCTTTACCATTAGTTAGTCGTACTCTTGCAATCTTCCGCATTGCAGAATTAGGTTTCTTTGGAGTTGTTGTATAAACACGTGTACACACTCCTCTTTTTTGTGGACAAGAATCTAAAGCCGGTGCTTTTTTCTTTTTCTCAACTTCCTTTCGTCCTTTTCTAATTAATTGCTGTATTGTTGGCATATAATCAGTTTAATTAATATACTGGTTTTCCAAAATCGGTTCGCAAAGGTATTTTTTTTTTGTAAAATACCCAATTATTTTTCAATTAATTTCAAATTTATTTTAAGCTCTAATCTCTTAACACAGGAAATCTTATTGTACGTATTCACCCATGCGAAGGCGCAAAATTAAAATGTTTTTATTTAATTTCATAATTTTTAACTTTTTATTTCTGTTACAAAAACCTAATTTTAAAATAATTTTAATTGAAAAACTACTTATCAACCCTTACTAGCAAAGAAATCATAGGTTATGACAAAAAACAAGTATTAGAAATTTATGATTATTTTTGTTCTCTTAAGTATAAGGCCATGAATAATTTAACCCTTATCCCAATCGACAGATGGTTCAGTAACTTAACCAGCCGGCAATTAATTATTAGCGGACCCTGCGCTGCTGAATCACATAAACAAATTATAACAACAGCTAAAGCACTCTCAAAAATAAGTATGGTTAAGGTATTCCGTACAGGTCTATGGAAACCGAGAACCCGGCCTGGCAGTTTTGAAGGGGTAGGAATTGAAGGACTTAGATGGTTAAATGAAGTCAAACAAAAGACCGGGTTGCATATTGCTGTAGAAATAGCAACAGCCGAACATGTAGATTTAGCTTTAAAACATAATATTGATATGATTTGGCTGGGAGCAAGAACTACGTCTAATCCTTTTGCCGTTCAGGCTATAGCGGATTCTCTAAAGGGTTTTGATATTCCGGTTTTAGTTAAAAATCCGGTTAATCCCGATTTAGAATTGTGGATTGGCGCTATTGAAAGAATATATAATGCCGGAATAAGAAAATTAGCGGCAGTTCACAGAGGTTTTTATCCTTTTGAAAAAACTAAACTCAGAAACATCCCCCAGTGGGAAGTTCCTATTGAATTAAAAACAAGGTTTAATGAGCTTCCCATAATAAATGATCCCAGTCACATAGCGGGAAACATAAATTATATTCAGGACATTTCACAAAAAGCACTGGATTTAAACATGGACGGACTGATGATTGAAAGTCATATCAATCCGGACAAAGCGCTGAGTGATTCACAACAACAACTGCATCCTGACGAGCTGAACAAATTAGTGAAAAAGCTTATTTTCCGGTCTATTCAATCACAAAATGATAAATTTCAAAGTACAATAGATTCATTAAGAGAAAAGATCGATTCTATTGACAAAAAAATCATCGATCTACTAGCCAACAGGATGGAACTAGCAGAAAAGATAGGGAATCATAAACATAAAAATAAGGTTACAATTTTCCAGCTCAGAAGATGGGAAGAAATAATTGCGTCACGACTCGCACAGGCCACCGAAAAAGGGCTTTCTGAAAAATTCGTAAAAAGCCTCTTACAATTGGTACATGAAGAATCCATACGGAAACAAACGGAAATTATGGGGAATCGTGATGATAGTTCAAATGATGAACCCAATTAATTCTCATCAGCAGCTTCAACAATATAACTATATCCCTCCATAACAGGATTTGCTAAAAGTTTGTTGCAAGCCTCATTTACCTGCTCCATTGCTTTCTCCTTGTTTTCTGCTTCTAGTTCCAGGGTAATGTGTTTGCCTATCCTTACATCATCGACATTGTTAAAGCCTATTTTTTTCATACTGCTTTTTACAGCTTTCCCCTGCGGATCAAGGAGGTTCTTTAATGGCATTACATTAATTTCTGCAGTAAACTTCATTTTAGTTATTTATTAAGTTGTAAGACATTCATTAATCCAGAAAGGAAGATGTATAAAATTATGATCAAACTTATACCAATTGTTTGCAATGTTACCAATAAAATAGCAGAAATACCAATAAAAATATATTGAATTTCATTTCCCCTCCAATCATAATTCTCAAATTTTAATGAAAACATTGGAAATGGTACGACCATCAATGCTGAAAACAAAACAATCAAGACCAGCCAGTTCACTTCATGCATAAAAAATTGATTAGTTGCATAATTTTCAGCACTCATCACCGCAAACACAAAGAACAAAGCCATAGCAGGCACCGGTAGTCCCATAAAAAAAGATTGTTGTTTTGTACTCAAATTAAACATTGCTAACCTTAATGTAGCAAAGACGGTCAATAAAAACGGGGAAAGCAATAAAATCAGGTCAAAACTCCCAATTAGGCTCAAGTCAGTTGTTAAATAACCAGAGCCGGAAAAGATAATTCCTTTCAAAAAAACATGTAATATGAAGGAAGGAGCAAGTCCAAAACTAATAACATCTGCAAGGGAATCCAGTTGTTTCCCAATAGGACTAATTGTCTTAAGCAATCTTGCTGCAAAACCATCCATAAAATCAAAAATGGCAGCTATTCCAACCAAACCTCCTGCAAAATATAAATCTCCCGTTGCAGCAAAAGTAATTGCTAAAGTTCCTGACAACAAATTTAAAATTGTAAGAAAATTAGGTATATTTTTAAAAACCTTGTTCATATGTTTAAATGTTCCCAGTCATTTCAATCATTTTCTAATTACCCTTAAAAAAATTGCTATCATATCTGTTATTAAAACAACTATTTATCATAATAAGTTTGTTATGTTTACAATTTTGACAAAAATAATTCAATTAACAGGTCAGCAATTAAAATATTGAGATTCTTTTCTCAAAATTGTTGTTAACAAGCAACACTGCTGCACAACCCCAAGAAATACAACAGTCAATCATATCTTACAATACAAATTATTAAACGGCAAAAAATATATTTTATCTTTGTCATTGCAAACTACTTTTATGGATGTAATTAAATAAATTAAAAATCACCAAAACCTCCACCAGAGTATACGAAACGTATATAAAACCCTAAAAATCAGCAGGTGATGCATGACCGATCCATGGGATAGGGAAATCAAAAAAGAGGACTTTGGTAGAAATAAGTATCAGAACGTCATACAAATAATCTAACTTTATCCAACTAAAATATCCAAAAACTGATAAACAATAATTAAATGAAAATTGCAGTAGATTTTGACGGAACCATCGTAAAGAATAAATATCCTCAAATTGGGAAACCAAAAATATTCGCTTTTGAAACGCTAAAGGAGTTGCAAAAAAATGGTCATTTTCTGATTCTATGGACTTTCAGAAGCGGAAAAGAATTAGAAGAAGCTGTTGACTTTTGCAAATCAAATGGTATTGAATTTTATGCCGTTAATAAGAATTATCCTGAAGAACAATACGACGATACCATTAGCAGAAAAATTGATGCCGACATCTATATAGATGACAAAAACCTTGGTGGATTTCCGGGCTGGAGCACAACATGGACAATGCTCAATCCGGATATCTATGGAGAACCAGGAACAAAAAAAAAGAAAACAGAAATAAAAACGTTTTTAAAAAAAGTATTTAGAATAAAATAAAAAAATCATGAAGTATATTCTCAAAATTCTCGTCATTTCTTTTGCTGTGCTGGGATCATGCACCAGACCTGACGATAAAAAAGAAGATAAAAGCAAAGAAACAGACAAAGAAGAGCCAAAAAAACAGGAAAGAGTTACAAATATTAAGATTGAAGATCCAAAATCTGAATATAAAACAGGAGACGAAATTCGATTTCAATTTCAATATCCTGATACTATAAAACTTGATTCCATAAGGATGGATATTAATAACAACCAGGCAAAGGTATTTTATAAAAATAAAGAAGAGCTTTCAACAAAAAATTTGCCAGTGGGCAACAATAATTTTCGTTTCATAGTATTTCTGGAAAACAGAGAAAAAGAAGTATTGCATAAACGTCTGGAATTCAAATCTGATATAAAACCATCACTGTCGCAATGCGAAATTATTGAAACTTATCCACATGATCCAAAAGCATATACACAAGGTTTATTTTATGAAGATGGTTATCTCTACGAAGGGACAGGCCAGAAAGGGGAATCGTCACTTAGAAAGATTGATTTGGAAAAAGGAGAAATTATCAGTAGCCGGAACTTACCATCACAATATTTTGGAGAGGGTATTACATCTTATCAAGATAAAATCATTCAATTAACATGGACTTCACGGGTAGGATTTATTTATGATAAAAATGAATTTAAATTATTGAAAAAAGTTCGGTATCCCACTGAAGGATGGGGCATTACCTCTGATGGAGATAAACTATTTATGAGTGATGGGAGTTCAAAAATATATCTACTTGACCCACAAGATTTTTCAGAAATTGGAAGAATGGAAATATATGACCATGAGGGAGCTGTAGATAATTTAAACGAACTAGAATATATCGATGGCAAAATATATGCTAATGTATGGCAACAAGACTATATTATAAGTTTTGAACCCGATAACGGAAAAGTTCTAGAAAAAATTGACTGCAGCCAGTTGGTTCCTGAACAATATAAAAATCATAACGATTATGTGCTCAATGGGATAGCATATGACGTGGAGAAAGACAGGCTTCTGCTAACCGGAAAAAGGTGGCCTAAAATTTATCATGTGGAATTTGTAGAATAATCTGTTAAGGCTGGTTTCAAATTAAACCTTATGATATTACAGGCAAAATATTATCCTGGTTAATTAAGTTTTTGCCCAATAAGTTGTATTACCTCTGCTTTGCCTTTATGGAAATAACCTTCTTTTCTCTCTTTGGTAATTTCCTTGTAGTAAATAATTTCTAAATTGCACAAGTCATCTAGCAATTCCTGTCCACTATATAACAAATCCTTATTTCTGGGACCGCCAGTATCGTTATGGATTTGCTTTTTTGTAAATGCCTCTATTAAAAAATATCCTCCGGGAGGCAGATATTCAATTAGTCTAGTATGCACTTTACTTCTTGTATCAGGAGGGAGATGAAGAAAAATAAGAGCAATAAGATCAAATTTTTCAGTACTAGTAAACTCTTCAATTGAAGATATAAAATAATTAATGTCAACTTTATATTCACAGGCTAATTTCTCAGCTTTTTCCTTAGCTTTACTGCTAAAGTCAAATGCAGTGACATCCCAACCTTTTAAAGCAGCATAAACGCTGTTTCTTCCCTCTCCGTCCGCAGGCAGTAAGACCCTACCGGGTATGTGATAATCTATAAATTCTTTGAAAAATTCATTCGGGCTTCTACCATATACATACTCTTTGGTATCAAACCGCTCATCCCAAAACTGCTGCATAATTAAAAAATTAGATTTAGTATTCTTTTCTTACTCAACGAAACAGATATAAAAGTTCAACCATTTAATATGTTAATATTAGTATATTTTCTTATGAATTCAAAACAAATTATAAGAAAAAATGCAGGATAGTATTTTCTCCTTACAAATAATCAACCGGCTCGTCATCTACCGCTGTGAATAATGCTATTGCTCTATTGTAAATACCCTGTACATAGGCAATAGCCATACCATAGTTCGTTACTGGTACTCCGGCATCAACTGCCGGTTTAATACGGTTAATCAACTGTTTTCTTGTTATCATACACCCTCCGCATTGAATTACCAACGCATAATCAGTAATTTTAGAAGGTAATCCATCTAAACCGGCTACAACCTCATATTTTAATTCTTTTCCTGTAAAATTAGTTATCCATCTGGGAATTTTTACACGGCCGATATCATCACAAGACACTTGATGTGAGCAGGATTCCAATAAAAGAACGCGATCTCCGTTTTTCAACTCAGAAATTTTTGGAGTTCCTTTCAGATAATTTTCAAAATCACCCTTATATCTTGCTAACACAATACTAAAACTGGTTAAAGGAATTTCCATGGGTATTGAAGCATCTGCTTTTGAAAATATCTGACTATCTGTAATTGCCAGTGCCGGTTTGATATCTGTAGTTCTTAAGAAAGTATCCACTTCCCGTTCCTTAACCACAATACTTACAGCATCATTATCAAGAACATCACGTATCATTTGCACCTGTGGTAAAATGAGTCTCCCTGCCGGTGCCTCAATATCTATAGGAGTAATAAGCAATACGATATCTCCATAATTGATTAAATCACCAATAAGAGAAGGGTTTGTATAGGCCGATTCCGGAATTTTTTTTCTAATGGCACCTAAAACAGCATTTTCATCCGTTGATTTGAGCACGCTAAAATCGAGTACATCAATTTCATACTGCTTTTGAATTTGCTCCTTCAAATCTAAACTAAGAAGTTCAATATCAGACTTATTATGAATCAAAATGAAAGGAGTTGATGTTCTTCTGAATTCTTCAATAAGATCTGCTTCATATTGTCCAAAAGTGTTTTGGGATATCACAAGAATTCCCAAATCAATAGTTTTTACAGAGGCCTTGGTTTTTGCAATTCTTTTGTAACCCAGTTCTCCTTCATCATCTATGCCTGCGGTATCTATCAATACAACAGGACCAAATCCCGTAATTTCAAACGATCTTTTTACGGGATCCGTCGTTGTACCAGCATAATCAGATACAATAGAAATATCTTGATTTGCCAGCCGGTTAATCAAAGAACTCTTCCCTGTATTTCTTCTGCCATAGATCCCTATATGCGGTTTACTTTCTTTTCCTTTTGCCATAATTCAAATTATCTTTAATGCTATGCAATAAATTATTCCAGCAAGTCTTTGATTTGATAACCCAGTTTTAATAATTTTTCAGGAGTGAGAACAGATGTTAACTTTTCATTGTTCATATAATTTAATTTTTCATTTGCATGAAATATATCAATTTTTTCACTCTTCATTAAGTATGCCAGTTCAGTAGCTTTATTATATCCAATATAAGGAGTTAGAGCGGTAGTTATAGAAGGGCTGTTATATAGACGTTTTAAAGCAACCCCTGGGAAAATTTCTAACTCATTAAGTAAATTCTCACGGAGTGTATGTCCCGAAGCAATCAGAAGCTTCAGGCTGTCAATTATAGCATGACCAACTACCGTAATATAAGCGTTTAACTCCAGTTGTCCTTGCCCGCATAACGATGTAATTAACGAATCGTTAGCATAAACTTTATGGGATGCAGAAATCACAAACTCAGGAATAACCGGGTTTGTTTTTCCGGGCATAACTGAGCTGCCCACTTGTTTTTGTGGTATCTTCATCTCCTTGTTTGTGATAAGATCGGAACTTAACAATCGTATATCAGAAACCATTTTCTCGAGGTTTACTGCGTGAGATTTTAAAATAGCATGAGCTTCTACCAGAGAATCAAGATTTGATGTCTGATCGGTAAGATTTTCGCTTCTGGTAACGGGTAGACCTGTCAATCTTTGTAAGGAAGGAGCAACTTCCATAATCATATAGGTAGGCACTGAGATACCTGTTCCTATGGCACCGCCCCCAATATTTACGATCTTAATTCTTTCCAGAGCTTTAGAAACGCGCCACCAATCTCTTGACAATGCATCGTTATATGAGCCAAAAAGTTTTCCAAAAGAACTTGGAACCGCCTCCTGCAATTGAGTAAATCCCATTCTCAAATCATTCCTGTGCCTTCTTTCAATAGTTTCCATCGTACCCCTCAGGTTATTGATTTTCCCTTCCAAATCGAGCAAAAGCTGCATAACAGTTATCTTCAGGGCAGTAGGGATAACATCATTGGTCGACTGAAACACATTTGCGTGTTCAAAGGGATCAACTATTCCATAATTGCCGGGACTATCACTTAATATTTGAATGGCACGGTTAGCAATAATTTCATTAATATTCATATTCATGCTTGTGCCTGCTCCGCCTTGAACAGCTGGAACAATAAAATAATCAAAATGCCTCCCTTGTATTAATTCAGTGGCACTCTTGATTAACGCATCTATAATATCATCTCTAAAAAAACCTATTGGAAGGTCTGCCGTCCGGTATCTGGATTCAACTGCTTTCTTATACCTCGCATAAGTTTGATAAACTGCGAGCTTAACTGTCGCAATACCCTTATACCATTCTATATAAAAGGGCGTTTGATCCGGAAAATTATTTTTAGCTCTAAGGGCATGAATACCGTATAATGCATCCTTAGGTATTCTGAGTTCTCCGATAAAATCTTTTTCAGTACGCATAAAATATCAATTAATAACAGTTTTAGTTCATATTTTTCCATATAAAACAGTAATTTAAATAACAAAGAATCATGAAAAAAATCTTTGTCAACAGAACAAAAATATATTATTTTAGACAATTAATTTTTTGCTATGTACGAATTTATAAGAGGAAAGATTGAAGAAATTACGCCAGCCTACGTGATCATAGAAAACAATAATAAAGGCTATTTCTTGAATATCACTTTAAATACTTACGGTTCTCTGAGAGAGAAAGAGGAATGCTCACTGTTCCTGCATGAGGTAATAAGAGAAGATGCTTTCATTTTGTATGGTTTTAGTGAAAAAACCGAGAGGGAAGTATTCAGGCAACTATTATCGGTTTCTGGAGTTGGAGCGAACACTGCATGTATGATTTTATCATCAATGCAAGTCAATGAATTAAAGCAGGCTATCATAAATAACGAAGTAAACTCCCTGAAAAATATTAAGGGAATTGGTGCTAAATCAGCACAAAGAATAATTGTAGATTTAAAAGATAAATTAAGCAAAGCAGAAAGCAGTGAAGAAATATTTTCAGGAATAGACAATACAATCAAAGATGAAGCGTTTTCAGCTTTAGTAACTTTAGGATTTAATAAGAAAAAAGTGGAAAAAGTTCTGGATGAACTGGTAAACAAGGAAGAAGGAATCAAAGTAGAAGAATTAGTTAAAAAAGCACTGGCGAAACTATAACCCTTAACGAAATCCTTGGACTTAGAAAAAATCAAAATAACCCAAACAATTATTTGTTGTATATTGTGGGCTTTAGCCATTGAGGCAGAAGCTCACAATAGTTTTTTTCAGACCGAAGGCTATGAAAGCGACACCATAAGGCTACCCTATAATTTTGAAGATACAGATGAATTTCCTTTTTTTAGAGAAGGGAAGGAATCTCCGCTATTTCTTGACATGCCGGATAATATTAAATACTCCTCCGAATATGACCCCGAACAAGATGCCTATATATTACAGCAAAGTATCGGAGAATTTGATTATCGTCCACCTGCGGCAATAGATCGTGATCAATACTGGGACTATCAATTTGAACAAATGATAAGAGACTTCTGGCGGCAAAAAGCAAGCGGGGTTGAAACTTCCGGGGAGGATGAAAGTCTGATTCCACAGCTTGAGTTAGGAGGGGATGCGTTCAATAGATTATTTGGAAGCAATACAATCAATATTGTTCCGCAAGGAGCCGCTGAGCTAATATTTGGGGTTAACATAAACAGAGTAGACGATCCAAAACTCTCGGAAAAACTCAGAAAAACAACTACATTCGACTTTGAAGAAAAAATTCAGATGAATGTAAGTGGTACTATAGGGGACAAAATAAAACTCGGTATTAATTATGACACGGAAGCTACATTTGATTTTGAAAATCAGACTAAATTAGAATATAGTGGGGATGAGGACGAAATTATACAACAAATAGAAGCAGGGAATGTTTCCCTGCCTTTGCCAGGCTCACTGATTACAGGAAGTCAAAGTTTATTTGGCTTAAAAACAAAAATGAAATTCGGAAATTTAGATGTATCAACTGTTTTTTCGCAGCAGGAAGGTCAAAGTCAGGTTATCCAGTTAAAAGGAGGAGCAAAAACTCAAGATTTCAGAATAAAAGCAGATGAATATGATGAAAACAGGCACTTCTTCCTATCCCATAAGTTCAAAGAAAATTATGACAAAGCACTTCAAAATTTACCTATTGTAAACTCTGACATTGAAATTACAAAAGTTGAAATATGGGTAACCAACAAAGGCAGTGATTTTGAAAACTCCCGAAACATCATCGCTTTTATGGATTTAGGGGAGGAAAAAAAAGATAATGTGCTGGCATCAGAAAACATAATTAACAGTTTCACAGGCAGCTACCCTAACAATAATGCCAACAACCTTTATGAGCAGCTAACATCCGCTGCCTTTGAAGGCATAAGAAATATTTCACAAACCAACAACATTCTTGAACAGTGGCAACAATATGACTTCCAGTCAGGAAAAGATTTCGTCAAACTAGAAAATGCCAGAAAATTAAATGATAATGAATATACTGTAAACAGGAAACTCGGTTATATTTCTCTTAAATCATCACTCAGAAAAGATGAAGTTTTAGCTGTGGCGTATGAATACAATACCACTGGTTCACAAAAAAAAGTAGGAGAGCTCTCACAAGATGGTATAAGCTCCCCGGCTGCTCTAATTGTTAAAATGATTAAAGGGACAAGTTTTACCCCTAAATACCCTAACTGGGATCTGATGATGAAAAATATTTACTCCTTAGATGCATATGAGGTAAACAAGGATGGATTCAGGATGGATGTCCTGTACAGGGACGATAAGACGGGTAATGCGATTAACTACATACCGGAAGGTAAAATAAGTGAAACTTTACTCTTACAGGTGATGAATCTGGATAACACAAACTCTCAACTTGACGCTAGTCCAGACGGAATGTTTGATTTTATTCCTGGTGTTACCATATTGCCAGAAGACGGTAAAATAATTTTTCCCGTCCGTGAACCATTTGGATCCCATCTGAAAAAACAATTCGATAACAACTCAATAGCAGAAAAATACATTTTTGAAGAATTATACGATTCTACATTAACTGAAGCAAGACAAACAACTGAAAAAAATAAATTTTTACTGCAGGGAGAGTACCAAAGCTCAACATCATCAGAAATTTCCCTGAATGCCATGAATATTCCCGAAGGTTCAGTGGTAGTTACTGCAGGAGGAAGAAAACTAGATGAAAATGTAGATTATACAGTGGATTATAACCTGGGAAGAGTAAAGATACTTGACGAAGCCTTACTTCAATCAAGTACGCCCATACAAATATCCCTGGAAAATCAGGAATCATATAGTATGCAGAAAAAAACGATGATTGGATCCCACTTTAACTACAACATTTCAGAGGATTTCAATATTGGAGCTACTATAATGAATTTAACCGAACGCCCTTTAACCAAAAAAGTAAGTATAGGAGAAGAACCCATTTCCAATACAATTTGGGGTTTAAACAGTTCATATCGAACAGAAGCTCCTTTTTTAACAAAATTAATTGATAAAATTCCACTGCTAGATACTAAAGAAGAATCCAACATTACATTTGATGGCGAATTTGCACATTTAATCCCTGGTCACTCTAAAGCAATCGAAAAGGAAGGCAATGCCTATATAGATGATTTTGAAGGAAGCGAAACATCAATCGATCTGAAAAATCCTTCCGCATGGGTTATAGCCAGCACACCTTCAGGGCAAAATGATATTTTCCCGGAAGGTTCAAAGAATAATGCCTGGCCATATAATTACAACAGGGCAAAGTTGGCATGGTATCACATTGATCCATTATTCCTCAGGGAAAACAGCCCCAATATGCCTCAGTACATCAAAAGCAATCCCGATCTTCGTTCAAGTCATTTTGTAAGAGAAATATTCGAAGAAGAATTATTCCCCAACAGGGATAATCCGGCAGATATTCCTGCCAGCATACAAGTACTAAACCTTGCATATTTCCCTGATGAAAAAGGTCCCTACAACTTCGAACACACTTCAACAGGTGAAATAGGCATTTCAAGTGGTATAAATCCTGACGAAAGTCTAAAAGACCCTGAAACCAGATGGGGAGGAATAATGAGAGAAATAACCACAACTGATTTTGAGGAAGCCAATGTAGAATATATTGAATTCTGGTTAATGGATCCCTTTGTATATGACTCAACAAATGCAAACGATGGTAATCTATACTTTAACTTAGGTGATATTTCAGAAGATATACTCAGAGATTCGAGAAAAAGCTTTGAACATGGGCTACCCTCACCCGAAAACATGGATATGGTAGATACAACTGCATGGGGAAGAGTGCCTCGCTCGCAGTCAATGGTTACTGCTTTCGATAATGACCCTGAGGTGCGTAAATATCAAGATATAGGACTTGACGGGCTATCTAATGAAGATGAATATAGTTTCTTTGGAGAAGACCACGGCTATCTTGACTCTTTGAGAAATGTTCTTGACCCTGAAGTTTATGAAGAAAATTATGGTGGTAACCCCGAAGAAATAGATGTTGCTAATGACGATTATCATTACTATCGAGGTAGTGATTATGATGCAGAAAGGCTTGGAATCATAGAACGCTATAAAAACTACAACAATCCGGACGGAAATTCCCCCACAGATGAGCAATCTCCTGAAGATTATCCTACAAGCGGCAAAACACAGCCAGATGTAGAAGACATCAATCAGGATAACACACTCAATGAAAACGAAAGTTACTATCAGTATAAAGTTTCATTGGACCCGGAGGAAATGAATGTAGGACAGAACTATATAATAGATAAAGTAACCCGAAATGTTGAACTGGCAAATGGAGAAAAATCCAGGGTTAATTGGTACCAATTTCGTATACCCATTAGAGATCCGGATAAAAAAGTAGGTTCAATAAGAGACTTTAACTCCATTAAGTTTATGAGAATGTTTCTTCGAGGCTTTCAAGACTCCGTTATATTGCGTTTTGCAAAACTAAACCTGATTCGTGGCGAATGGCGACAATATTCAAAAGCATTATATGAAGCCGGAGAAGATTTGTCGGCACCAGAATACACAGAGGGGAATTTAAACATTTCCGCCGTCAATATAGAAGAAAATGCTGATAAAACTCCTGTAAACTATGTATTACCACCCGGAATTGACAGAGTTACCGACCCAACCAACCCACAACTGAGACAATTAAATGAACAATCAATATTATTTAAAGTCAATGAACTTGAAGATGGAGATGCACGTGCAGCCTTTAAAAATGTTAATCTCGATATAAGGCAATATAATAAAATCAAAATGTTTCTACACGCTGAGGCTTTAGAGAATGAACAATTGAAAAACGGTGACTTGAGGGCATTTATCAGACTCGGCACGGATTATCGCAACAATTATTACGAATATGAGATTCCACTCAAGGTAACACCCCCAGGTCAATACAACAATGACAGCGACAATGACCGTGAAGTTGTATGGGCTAATGAGATGGAAATTGACCTTAATGAACTGCCAAAGATTAAACTACAACGCGATAATGCAATAGGCAAAAATTCTAATATTAATGTGCAGACCATTTACAGTATCATAGAAGATGAAGCAAGAATTTCTGTAAGAGGAAATCCCAATTTGAGTGATGTCAGAACAATTATGCTTGGGGTGCGAAACCCCCATCAGCAAAATAATGATATCTCCTCAGATGACGGTATGATAAAATCTGGGGAAATCTGGATGAATGAACTACGATTGAGCGATTTTAAGGAAGAAGGAGGATGGGCTGCCAGGGGACGTGTTAGTTCACAACTGGCAGATTTCGGAACTATTAATGTTGCAGGAAATTTAAGCACACCAGGTTTTGGCAGTATTGAACAAAAGGTGAATGAAAGAAGTAAAGAAACTGCAAGTCAATACAATATCTCATCGAATTTTGACCTTGGCAAATTCTTCTCGGAACAAATGGGTGTAAAAATACCATTATACATAGGATTTTCAGAAAATATAATCACTCCCCAATATAACCCATTAAATCCGGATGTAAAACTAGGCGATGCTCTGGATGCAGCAGAAACAAAACGAAAAAGAGACTCCATAAAAAATATAGCTCAGGATTACACAAGAAGAAAAAGCCTGAACTTCACGAACATAAGAATCAATCCGCAAGATCAGGATAAAAATCCAATTTACGATATTTCCAATTTTTCATTTAATTACTCTTTTAATGAAATGATGAGTAGAAACATAAATACAAAATACAATATTATAAGAGACCATAAGGGCGGCTTAACATATGACTACAACACAAAAGCTAAAAACATCCAACCATTCGGAGGAGCTGGAGGAATCCTAAATAGTTCATTATTAAAACTTATAAAAGATTTCAATTTTTATTATATGCCCTCTTCGTTTTCATTCCAAACCACCCTGGAACGACACTATAACGCTTTCGAAAATAGAAATATTAACCATCCTCACTTAAGCTATGAACCATCCTACAGCAAAAATTTTCTCTGGGACAGAAGATACAGGCTCCAATTTGACCTGACCCGGTCTATTAAATTAAATTATTCAGCCACAAACCGTGCAAGAATTGATGAACCCCGGGGGATTGTGGATAAAGACAAAGCGCCGGAACAATATGAACAATGGAAAGATTCAGTTTATACCAACATTCAAAATTTCGGAAGAAATACGGATTTCCAGCAAAAATGGGACTTATCATACAGAGTACCTATTAATAAATTCCCTATGCTGGACTGGATAAACCTATCATCCAACTATAATGGAACTTATAACTGGGAAGCAGGACCAGTCTTTGAAGACACAAGCAACATCAATATAGGAAATACCATTAGAAACTCTAACACCTTACAGCTAAATAGTCAGTTTAATCTAATCAAATTATACAATAAAGTAGGTTTCCTAAATGAAATAAATCAAAAATATAGTGGTCAGGGACAATCAGCACAAAAAATAAAAACAGTACGACATGAAGAAAGTGATTTAACATTAGAGGAAAATGTCCCTTTAGAAATCACTCATGATTTAATGACAGAAGAAATTCAGGCAAAAGCATATCAAAGTAATGGAAGAGAGATAGAAGGAGACGTAAAAGTCATAAACAAACGAAAAATTTCTTTTACTGCCCAGCAAGACGCTGAAAATGCCAGAATCAGAATTCAGGGAGAAGTAGAACAGCAAGAAAGCCCCCTTGTAATTATTGCCGAAAATTTTGCCCGCGTTTTGATGGCCGTGAAAAATATTTCAGTATCATGGTCTAGAACACAAGGTACAGAGTTGCCCGGCTATCAACCAAGTACCAAATATATGGGACTAACCAAAATTAGCAATGAATTTGCTCCGGGCATTCCATTTGTCTTAGGGTGGCAAAACGAAAATTTCGCTGAAATAGCAAGAGACAATAACTGGATTACAAACGACCCGAGGCTTAGTAGTCCTTTCTTGTTGACAGAAACAAAAAATTTAAATATCCGATCAACAATCGAACCTGTCCCAGGTATAGAAGTCAATCTCACCGGCTCAAGGGTTAAATCAGAGAATTCCAGAGAATACTATGTTTACAATGATTCTATTGGAAGAATTGATAATTATGGATTTCAACAAGAAGGTAATTTTTCAATGAGTTTTCTCTCCATAAGTACAGCTTTTGACGAAATTTCACAAGAAAACAATTATAATTCAGAAGCTTTTGATAAATTCAGACAATACAGAACCATCATATCAGAAAGACTAGGGAAAAAACGACAAAGAGAATGGAGTGAAAACTATAACCCAGGTAATATGTCATACGCTGACGGATATGGAAGAACAAGCCAGGAAGTTCTAATTCCATCATTCCTGGCTGCATATGGAGAATATAAGCCACAAAATTCACCCCTTGGGAATTTTCCTAAAATACCTTTCCCAAACTGGCGTATCAATTTTAATAAATTAAATCAAATTGATTTTATACAGAATATATTGAAAAATGTAAATATAAGTCATTCCTATAAATCCACATATTCCCTTGGATCATTCCTCTATAACCAGGAATTTGACAACCTCGAGGAATCATTTAGTGCACTTAGAGACCAAAAAGAAAATTTTATACCAAAATATAACATCAACACAGTTTCAATTAATGAGCAATTTAATCCATTAATTAACTTTGATCTAACGTGGGAAAATAATCTTACCTCTCAATTTCAAATTTCAAAATCCAGAAGAATAACTCTAAGTCTGGCGAATAATCAGATTACAGAAACATTAAGTGAAGAATATACTGTTAGCCTGGGATACAGATTTGAGAATTTCAATTTAATTGTAGATTTTGGTGGGCAAGAACAAGCTATGGACAATGACCTTAATCTAAAAACAAATTTTAAGCTTCGTGAAAACCTAACCATCCTCCGTAAATTAGATGAAGACGTTGACGATCAGATTACAGCCGGGCAAAAAAACATTGTAATAGGTGTATCTGCTGATTATGCCTTAAGTAATCGTTTCAATGTTAAAGCATTTTTCGACAGGAATGTTAATGAACCAAAAATTTCCCGCTCTTATCCAACTGCTAACACAAATTTTGGGTTTAGTTTACGATTTAGTCTTTCTGAATAATTTTGATTAAAGAAAAAATTATGTATTTTTGGGCTATTATTGTTTATCAAAAAAAAATAAGCTATGAACATTCCCGAAAATCTAAAGTATACCAAAGATCATGAATGGGTCAAAGTTGATGGAGATGAGGCCCTAATAGGCATCACTGATTATGCTCAAAATGAACTAGGTGACATTGTTTTTATTGAAATCGAGACAGAAGGGGAAACCCTTGATAAGGAAGAGGTATTTGGAACGGTTGAAGCTGTAAAAACTGTTTCAGATATTTACATGCCTGTCTCAGGAGAAGTAATTGAAGTTAATCCCAAACTTGAAGATTCTCCCGAAATCATTAACAAAGACCCTTACGGCGAAGGTTGGTTGATTAAAGTTAAGTTTAATAATCAATCTGAACTAGACGATTTACTGAGTGCTGATAAGTACAAGGAATTAATTGAATCTTAGAGGTATTACAGAATTGTAAAGAGACAGTAAAAAAAGGTGCTGAATTATTTTCGGCACCTTTTTTATGTTTCCTAATATAACAGAATATTAATTTGTTTCGAGTTTCTTTTTAACTTCAACCTCTTTAAATCCTTCTATCATATCACCAACTTTCACATCATTAAAGCTTTTTACATTCAGGCCACACTCATATCCTTCCCTAACTTCTTTCACATCGTCTTTAAAGCGTTTTAATGATTCAAGTTCTCCGGTATAAATAACTATACCATCGCGTATAACTCTAACCTTTGACTTTCGCTCCAGTTTGCCTTCTTTAACAATACATCCGGCCACTGTTCCCACTTTTTTAATTTTAAAAGTATTTTTTACCTCTGCAGAACCTGTAATCTCCTCTTTAATTTCAGGTGATAACATACCCTCCATAGCATCTTTCATATCATTTATAGCATCATAAATAACAGAATATAACCTAATATCAATCTGCTCTTTACCTGCAAGCTTTCTTGCTGAAGTAGAAGGTCTTACCTGAAACCCAATAACTACAGCATTGGAAGCTGCAGCCAGAAGGATATCAGACTCAGTTATTTGTCCTACGCCTTTATGAATAATATTCACCTGAATCTCTTCGGTACTCAGCTTGGAGAAGGCATCCGACAACGCTTCAATAGAACCGTCGACATCACCTTTTACAACTAAATTAATCTCCTTAAAGTTTCCTATTGCAATTCTACGTCCTATCTCATCCAGTGTAATATGCTTTTGTGTTCTCATCGACTGTTCACGTTCAAGCTGAGATCTCTTATTAGCTATCTCTTTAGCCTCCTTCTCAGAATCCATAACATTGAATTTGTCACCTGCCTGTGGTGCACCGTGCAATCCCAATAACTGGACAGGCTGAGACGGACCAGCTTCTTCAATAGCCTTTCCCCTCTCGTTAAACATCGCCTTTACACGTCCCATATGACTTCCGGCAAGAATAACATCCCCAACGCGCATACTACCCGTCTGGACAAGAATATTACATATATAGCCCCTGCCGTGATCCAACCATGATTCAATTACAGTTCCCATAGCCTTTCTATTTGGATTGGCTTCTAATTCCTGTACTTCCGCTTCAAGTAAAACTTTCTCAAGAAGTTCATCAATATATTCACCTCCTTTTGCTGAAATATCTTGCGATTGATACTTACCTCCCCAATCTTCAACAAGATAATTCATATTAGCAAGTTCTTCTTTTATTTTCTCCGGGTTAGCCCCGGGCTTATCTATTTTATTAATAGCAAATATAATAGGCACCCCGGCAGCAGAAGCATGGTTAATTGCCTCCACCGTTTGAGGCATAATATTATCATCGGCCGCAACAACAATTATAGCAATATCAGTGAGTTGTGCTCCTCTTGCACGCATGGCTGTAAAAGCCTCATGGCCAGGAGTATCAAGAAATGTTATATTTTTATCGTTATCAAAAGTAACCTTGTATGCACCAATATGCTGTGTAATTCCACCGGCTTCACCTGCAATTACATTGGTTTTTCTGATATGGTCAAGTAATGAAGTTTTCCCATGATCAACATGCCCCATCACTGTCACAATTGGATCCCGTGGCTCAAGTTCTTCCTCAGGATCTTCCTCCTCCTCAATAGATTCCTGAACATCAACACTGACAAATTTTACTTTGTAGTTGTATTCATCTGCAACGAGAGCCATTGTTTCTGCATCCAGTCTCTGGTTGATAGAAACCAACAGACCAAGATTCATACATGTTTGGATTACATCCGTCACAGAAGCGTCCATCATTGCAGCAAGCTCCTTCACTGAAACAAATTCAGTAACTTTCAGGACATTCTTTTCCTCTTCCAGCTTTTTCTCTTCCTCTTGTTGTTTTTGGCTAATAGCCTGCCGTTTCTCTCGTCTGTATTTTGCAGCCTTTGATTTTCCTTTGCTCTCTAACCTGGATAACGTTTCCTTTATTTGTTTTTGAACATCCTCCTCGCTTATTTCATTACGAACAGGTTTTTTCTTTTTCTTCTGCTTTTTCGAAGGTGCAGCTTTATCTTTAACACTTTGTTGTTTCTTATCGGTAAATTTTACTTTTTCCTTATCCTTGTGAATACGCTTACGCTTCTTACGTCGTGGAGCTTTATTATCTTCAGCTTCCCCTTCTGCAGATTCTTCTTTGGAAGATTCTTTAGGTTTAGCTTTCTGTTTATTTCTCTCTTCCTCCTTTTTCTTCCTTTCGGCTTCACGCTCTGATTTGCTTTTCCTGTCTGGTCGTGTTTTCTGATTTAATGATTCTAGATCAATTTTACCCACTACCTTAATCTTCTCTTCCTGATCTTTCTCTGTCTCTATTGATTCAGTAAGGGGAAGCTCTTCTTTTTTCTCGTCAACATCTTCTTCCTCCTCCATCTCTTTTGCCTCCACTTCCTGTGATTCTTCTTCTTGAGAAACAATTTCTCCTTTTTCGCTTTCCTCAACAGGAGTTTCTGTTTTTGCTTCTTCATCAGTTAATTCCATACCCTCAGCTACATCTTCAGCTTTTGTAGTTTCTTCTGATTCTGCGAATTTTGCCTGCTCCTTTTTTTCTTCTTGCTTTTCTTGCTTTTCTTTTGCTTCGCGCTCTTTTTTCTTATTCAAAGTATCCAAATTGATTTTGCCCACTACCTTAGGTTCTTTTTCAATTCTTTTTTCCTTTTGTTCATCAGCTTTTGCAGATTCTTTCTCTTCTGACTCTTCTCTCTTTTCCTCTTCTTCAGTATCATCTTTTTCTTCTACATCTTCTTTTTCTGCTTCTTCCGTTGTACTATCCTCTGTTCCTTTACCACTTACATCCTTAATAATAATTTCCTCATCACTGGTTTCATCCTCAGAGTCACTTGTGGCCTCCTCTTCGTCAACATCACTTATAGAAACTGTACTTTCTTCGCTATATTGATTTAAATTAATTTTTTCAGATGCTTTTTTTACATCAATATCAGAACTATATTCTTTAACAAGTAAATCATACTGCTCGGGCGTAACTTTGGCATTAGGGTTCGGGCTAATATCGTAGCCCTTCTTCTTGAGAAAATCCACTATGGTGGATATCCCAACATTAAATTCTCTCGCTAATTTACTCAGTCGTGTAACTTTTTTCTCTTTTGCCATATATAACCCCACAAAATTTATCTTAAATAATCAATCCGCTAAATTATAATTAATCTATTAATTTATTCAAATTCTGATTTAAAAATTTCTATTATATCATCAATGGTTTCTTCTTCTAAATCAGTTCTTCTTTCTAATTCATCTTTGCTCAGCTCTAAAACACTTTTAGCTGTATCAAGTCCCACAGACTTTAGAATATCAATTATCCACTGATCTATCTCATCAGAAAATTCATCAATGCTAACATCCTCTTCGTCTTCAACAGCCTCCCTGTATACATCTATCTCATAACCGGTTAGCTGGCTGGCTAACTTAATATTTAATCCGCCTTTACCAATTGCCAGTGAAACTTCTTCAGGCTCCAAAAAAACCTCAGCTTTTTTGTCTTCGTCGTTAAACTTAATAGAGTTGATTTTTGCAGGACTTAAAGATCGCTGAATATAAAGCTGAATGTTATTGGTATAATTGATCACGTCAATATTTTCATTCCTGAGTTCACGTACAATTCCATGTATTCTTGAGCCTTTCATTCCTACACAAGAACCCACAGGATCAATACGATCATCGTAGGATTCAACTGCAACTTTAGCTTTTTCGCCGGGAGCCCTCACAATTTTCTTAATTGTAATCAATCCATCATATATTTCAGGCACCTCAAACTCAAATAACCGTTCAAGAAATACTGGAGAAGTACGGGAAATAATAATCAGGGGCGTATTGTTTTTCATCTCAACCCTTACAACTACTGCCCTTAAAAGGTCTCCTTTCCTAAAATGATCAGAAGGAATCTGTTCTTCTCGGGGCAAAATGAGTTCATTCCCTTCATCATCAAGTACAAGTATTTCCCTCTTCCATACCTGATACACTTCTCCGCTAACAATTTGCCCTATGCGCTTTTTATACTTATTAAAAATCAGATTTCTCTCTAATTCCAGAATTTTAGAAGTCAGATGCTGCCTTAAAGAAAGAATGGAGCGGCGTCCGAAATCTTCAATTTTCACCTCATCCGTCACTTCTTCACCGACTTCATAATCTTCATCTATCTTTTTGGCTTCTGAAATAGGTATCTGAAGATTCTCATCTTCCACTTCCCCATCTTCAACCACTTCACGGTTTCTCCAAATCTCAAAATCGCCTTTGTCTATATTGATGATTATATCAAAATTGTCATCCGTTCCAAATTTCTTTATAAGGGCCTTTCTGAAGACTTCCTCCAGAACATTCATCATGGTTGCCCTGTCAATATTTTTCAGTTCTTTGAACTCCTTGAACGTATCAAACATATTTAGATTATCCATTTCTCACTTGTATTTAGAATGTAATTATTAGTTTCGTTTTTTTTATATCCTTAAGATCTATGCCTGTTTCCTTTGTAATTGTTTTGCTTTTTTTCCCTTTCTCCTCAATCTTTTTTTGCTCTTCAATCTGAATTTTCTCAGGTGAATAATTTTGTAAGGTACCTGTAACTTTCGCTCCATCCATTAGTAAAACTTCCACTTCCCGGCCAATATTTTTCTCGTACTGTTCTTTTACTTTAAATGGAGCATTTAAACCCGGGGATGTAACTTCCAGGTTATAATCATCCAGTTCACCTCTGAATTCATCTTTTAACCGGCGACTTATCCAAATGCAATCATCAAGTCTGAAATTATTATACCCGTCCACAATAACTTTTATATTGTCTTTTTTATTAGATACTTCTACAAGAAAATACTTTTCTTTATCAAGTATTTTGTCCAGTACTGTAACTATTTGTTTTTCGTCAATCATTCTTTATTTTGTTGAAGGATACGAAAAAAGGGGACATTGTCCCCCTTCCACTCGCTTCTTTTTATTTTTGCAAAAATAAAAATTATCTTATTAATAGACAAATATAGAACCAAAATTATTGTGTCGCATTTGATTATTGTTTATTATTTTTTGATCAAATGGAACCCTCATTCTTTATGCATCGGCTTTTGTGTGCGTCCGTGCAGGAAGGTTTTTTGTAAAAATAATTAAAAATTTATGATATATTAAGGTATGAGGTGTGCTTCATATTTTATTACATTTGTCTGGCAATCAAATCTGAATTAATAAAAGAAAATTAGACAATTTATACAAGCATAATTAGCCATAATATAAATGAAGTATAAGGCTCACTAAATCAATGATATAAAAACCAAATTTGCTAACAAAAACAATTATATGAACAAAAAGAAAATTATAAATGACCCGGTATATGGATTTATAAACATTTACGATGAAATCATTTACGATTTAATAGAAGCCCCTTATTTCCAGAGACTAAGAAGAATTAAACAATTGGGATTAACTCATTATGTTTATCCCGGAGCCACACATACACGCTTCCACCATTCTTTGGGAGCCATACACCTAATGCAATTAACTATTGATATCATCCGTTCAAAGGGACATGAGATAACATCAGAAGAAGCCAGAGCTGCAAAAATTGCAATATTACTACACGACCTTGGACACGGGCCGCTATCCCATACCTTAGAAAACGTACTCATTGATGGTTACTCCCATGAGCAATTATCGCTTCTTTTAATGCATGAACTAAACAAGAAATTTTATGGAGAACTCAGTCTTGCGATTGAAATATTCACAGGAAAATATAAGAAACGATTTTTACATCAACTGGTATCAAGTCAACTTGATGTTGACCGACTGGATTATCTTCGCCGTGACAGTTTTTACACAGGAGTCTCAGAAGGCATAATAGGCTCAGACAGAATTATAAAAATGCTCAATGTTCATAATGATCAATTGGTTATTGAAGCTAAAGGCATTCATTCTATTGAGAAATTTTTAATAGCAAGGTGGATAATGTACTGGCAGGTATACTTTCACAAGACGGTAATCTCTGCTGAACAGCTCATTACCAATATCATCAAAAGAGCAAAAGAATTAATATACAAAGGAGAAGAACTCACATGCACCCCGGTGATGAAATATTTTTTAACAGAACAATACAAAATTGACAATGAAAAAAATCTTCTGTTAAACTTTGCACAGCTGGACGACAGCGATATTGCAGTCAGCATAAAAAACTGGGCTAATCACGACGACTATGTACTTTCTAACTTATGCAAAAAGATGTATAACAGAAAATTATATAAAATTGAATTGCAAAATGAACCTTTTGACACAAAACTAGTTGAAAATTTTAAAGAACAGATTCAAAATCAGGATAATATTAAAGATGAAGACATTCATTATTTTGTATTTTCGAGTAACCTGACAAATAAAGCTTACAGTGCTTTGGATGACAAAATACAGATTATTGACAAAAACGATGAAGTAACAGATGTAGCGGAAGCCTCAGACATGCTCAACCTATCTGTTTTATCGAAGATAGTAAAAAAATATTTTTTATGTTATCCAAAAGAAAATAATATTTAATTACAAATTATCATTATTTTTGCGGAAATTTAACAGCCGAAAACATGGAATTTACAGCTAAAGAGATAGCAAACATACTGAATGGAAATATAGAAGGGGATCCTAATACTAAAGTAAATGATTTTTCAAAAATTGAAGAAGGCAAAGAAGGTACCATATCGTTTATAGCAAATCCTAAATACACTAAATACCTCAAAACAAGCAAAGCATCTATCATTTTAGTAAACAAAGACTTTAATACGAATGATGCCATACAAAGTACGCTCATAAAAGTTGATAATGCCTATGAGTCTTTTGCAAAATTATTGTCTTTTGTCGATACCCATAAAATCACGGAAACAGGAATAAGCAAAACTGCATCTGTCAGTGAAGGTGTTAAAACAGGAAAAAATGTATATATAGGAGATTATGTATTTATAGGGAAAAACACTATAATCGAGGACAATGTAAAAATCCTTCCCCACTGTTATATAGGCGACAATGTTACCATAAAAGAAGGGACAATATTATATGCCGATGTTAAACTATATCATGGCTGCCAGATAGGCGCTAAGTGTATTTTCCATGCTGGCATAGTGATAGGCAGTGATGGCTTTGGTTTTGCTCCACAAAGCAATAACAACTATCAGAAAATTCCACAAGTTGGAAGTGTTATTATAGAAGATAATGTAGAAATAGGTTCCAATACATGTATTGACAGGGCTACTATTGGTTCTACGATAATAAGGAAAGGTGTTAAACTTGACAATCTAATACAAATTGCTCATAATGTAGAGATTGGAGAGAACACTGTAATTGCTGCACAGACTGGTATAGCCGGCTCAACAAAAATTGGGAGGGACTGTATGCTTGGGGGACAAGTGGGCATTGTAGGACACCTGAGAATAGGGAATCATGTGAGAATAGCAGCTCAATCGGGTATTACGTCCAATATAAAAGATGGAGAGATTGTGCAGGGAGCTCCTGCATTTGACTTTGGGAAGTATCAAAAGTCATATGTTTTATTCAGAAAACTTCCGGAGCTATACAAAAAAATTAATGAACTAGAAGACCATATAAAAAAGTTATCCAATAATCAGTAATTTAAACAACCATATTTATGGGTGATAAGCAAACAACTATAAGCGAACCGATAAAACTAAAAGGAAAAGGTCTACATACTGGATACGAAGTAGAAATACAATTCAAACCCGCCTCTCCTAATTACGGGTATAAGTTTCAGCGTGTTGATCTGAAAGAGAAACCCATAATTAAAGCTATTGTGGATAATGTAGTAGATACATCCAGGGGAACTACTATCGAAGAAAAAGGAATAAAGATACATACCATAGAGCATGTCATGGCTGCTTTAAAAGGTATGGGCATTGATAACGTACTCATTGAATTGAATGGACCGGAAACGCCTATCATGGATGGCAGTTCAAGAGTATATGCTGAGGAATTTGAAAAAACAGGAATTGAAGAACAGGATGAAGATAAAAACTATTATGAGATAAAAGAAAAGACAATCTTCAAAGATGAAGAAAACGATATTGAACTCATTGCCTACCCTGATGAAGAACTGTCTATCAATGTTTTAATAGATTATAATTCAAAAGTATTGGGTTATCAATACGCATCTTATGAGCAAGAAACTGATTTCAAAAAAGAAATTGCTCCATCAAGAACGTTCGTATTCTTTCATGAATTAGAATTCCTGTTAAGAAACAATCTCATTAAAGGCGGAGATTTAGAAAATGCTATCGTTATTATGGAAAACGCTGTTCCCCAGGAAGAACTCGACCGCATTGCAGATTTATTCAATAAGCCAAGAGTTAAAGTCAAACCGGAAGGCGTTCTCAATAATGTAGACTTATACTATAACAATGAACCTGCTCGTCATAAATTGTTAGACATGATGGGAGATTTGGCTTTAATTGGACGGCCAATTAAAGCCAAGATAATTGCCAAGAAACCTGGGCATCATGCAAACACAGAACTGGCTAAAAAAATCCTACAAAAAATTCGTAAAGAAGCATCAGAAGATCACATTCCATCTATTGACCTGAACAAACCTCCATTGATGGATATCAATAAGGTACGCAATTATTTACCTCATAGGCCTCCCTTTTTGTTGGTAGACAAAATACTGGAATTGGATCAATCTTCAGTTATTGGATTAAAGAATGTCACCATGAATGAAAGTTTTTTTGCGGGGCATTTCCCAAATGAACCCATAATGCCCGGAGTCTTACAGGTAGAGTCTATGGCACAAGTCGGAGGTATATTAGTGCTTAATTCAGTTCCTGATCCGGAAAATTATCATACCTACTTTTTAAAAATAGATAAAGTACGGTTTAAAAGAAAAGTAGTTCCGGGAGATACGCTGGTATATAAACTATCTCTCAAAGCGCCTATACGAAGAGGAATTGTAACAATGGCAGGACAGGCATTTGTTGGAAACTCTATGGTTATGGAAGGTGAATTAACTGCACAAATTGCTAAAAATAAAAAATAATGGACAGACCAAACACACACATACATCCCGATGCAAACATAGGAAAGAACGTAAAAATAGAGCCTTTTACAAGTATTGCAGGAGACGTTGTTATTGGAGATGGCACATGGATCGGCCCGAATGCAACTATAATGGATGGTGCACGTATTGGGAAAAATTGCAAAATTTTTCCTGGAGCTGTAATTTCAGCTATCCCACAAGACCTAAAATTCGAAGGAGAACAATCAACAGCAGAGATTGGAGATAATACTACAATTAGAGAGTGTGTTACAGTTAACCGCGGAACAAAATCAAAAAATAAAACGGTAATCGGTCGAAATTCCATGCTGATGGCCTACACACATATTGCCCATGACTGTATTATTGGAAATAATATAATCATAGGTAACACCAGCCAGATTGCCGGTGAGGTGGTAATTGATGACTGGGCAATTCTCAGTGGTCTAGTGGCTGTACATCAATTTGTTCGCATAGGCAAACATGTAATAATCTCTGGAGGATCTCTGGTAAGGAAGGATGTGCCCCCTTATATCAAAGCTGCCCACGAACCTTTAGCATATGCAGGGGTAAATTCAATTGGATTACGACGAAGAAATTTCACTAATGAAAAAATCAATGAAATCCTTGAAATATACAGGGAGATCTACCTAAGAGGTAATAACAACAGCCAGGCTATGGAAAATATTAAATCAAACATGCCGGTAACAGAAGAAAGAGATGAGATTATAACCTTTTTAGAAAGCTCTGAGCGAGGAGTTATCAAAGGGGTAAACACCCAGTAAAATTTACAAGGATAAAAAGGACAGGACTTACTTCTTATCCCAGCCCTGTGCCTTAAGTTCTATCTCATGATCACTGAAACTGATCATGTATGTTCCAAAATCACTGTCAGTAATATGTCCAATCGGATGAATTCTTTCCTCATGTTCTATTTTTGAATAATCATCAGTCGATATGGTAAAAAGAAGTTCATAATCCTGCCCACCATTTAATGCTGCTGTAGTTGGTTCTATATCAAACTTATCCGCCATTTTTACCGTATTATTGTCAATAGGAATTTTATCCTGAAAAATTTTACACCCGGTATCTGAAAGACTACAAATATGTAAAAGATCAGAAGCCAGACCATCAGAAATATCTATCATAGCAGTAGGGACAATGTTATTTTCTTCAAAAAAACGGATCACATCAATTCTTGCTTCTGGTTTTAACTGCCGTTCTAATATATAGTCATACCCGGAGAGATCAGGTTGCGTGTCCGGGTGAGCCTTAAAAACCTCTTTCTCGCGTTCAAGCAACTGCAGTCCCATATATGCCCCACCTAAATTGCCGGTTGTGCAAATAATATCATTTTTGGAAGCTCCGTTGCGATACACAATCCTGTCTTGTCTTCCCTGACCCAGGGCAGTAATACTAATAGTCAGACCTGTCAAAGAGGTGGTAGTATCACCACCTATAATATCAATATTATATTTTTCACATGCGAGTTGTATTCCACTATATAATTTCTCTATATCTCCAAGTTCAAATCTGCCGGATATACCAAGGGAAACAATAATCTGTTGCGGAATGCAATTCATTGCCAGAATATCCGAAATATTTACAACAACTGCCTTATAACCCAAATGCTTCAAGGGAAAATACATAAGGTCAAAATGAATCCCCTCCAACATAAGGTCAGTAGTAACAACTGTATGTAAGTCACCATAATTAATGACTGCAGAGTCATCTCCAACTCCGCAAAGAGAACTCTTATGCTTTAACTCAATTTTATGTGTTAAATGGTCGATTAAACCAAATTCTCCAAGTTCTGATATTTTCTTCTGTTTATTATCTCCTTCTTCGCTCATAGTTATAGGCATTTAATTGTCTAAAATTTAACTCCGATTGAGATCCACTAAAATTTTTAAATAATTCGGGCTAAACAATAATCAAAATCTGTTGTTCTTCTATCCAACAATTATAAAAAATTTGAACCAATTTAGAATTATTCTACATAGATCTCGTTTTATTATATAATAATATTATTTTTGCAAAGTTATGGAAAATAATCAGGATAACATATTAAATAACTTAACGCAGGGCGATTACAAGTATGGCTGGTCATCAAATATAGAGAGTGATGCCATTCCCAAGGGCTTGAATGAAGATACGATACGAATGATTTCGGCAAAGAAAAATGAACCGGAATTTTTGTTAGATTTCCGATTAAAAGCCTTCAGGCATTGGCAATCGATGGAGATGCCTACCTGGGGGCACCTGAAAATTCCTCCTATTAGGTATCAGGATATTATCTACTATTCAGCACCTAAACAAAAGGCAGGCCCTCAAAGTTTGGATGAAGTTGATCCGGAGCTAAAGAAAACATTTGATAAGCTGGGAATTCCACTTGACGAACAGAAAAAATTGGCCGGTGTAGCTGTGGACGCGGTAATGGATAGTTCTTCAGTAAAAACCACTTTTACAGAAAAACTGGCAGAGCTGGGAATCATCTTTTGCTCTTTCAGCGACGCTGTGCAGCAACATCCGGATTTGATAAAACAATATATGGGGAGTGTAGTTCCCTATACGGATAACTTTTTTGCTGCACTAAATTCAGCAGTATTCAGTGATGGTTCATTTTGCTATATTCCAAAGGGAGTAAAAGCGCCAATGGAGTTGTCAACGTATTTCAGAATTAATGCTGCCAATACCGGACAATTTGAAAGGACACTGATAATAGCAGAAGACGATAGCTATGTGAGTTATCTCGAAGGCTGTACCGCACCAATGCGTGATGAAAACCAACTACATGCAGCTATTGTAGAGATTATTTCCAAAGACAATGCGCATGTTAAATACTCCACGGTTCAGAACTGGTATCCTGGAAATAAAGAAGGGAAAGGCGGAATATATAACTTTGTGACCAAAAGAGGAAAAGCCGAAGGCAAAAACTCAAAAATCAGTTGGACCCAAGTAGAAACAGGGTCGGCGATCACATGGAAATACCCGAGTTGTATACTGATGGGAGACAATTCAGTAGGTGAATTTTACTCGGTTGCCGTAACCAATAATTATCAACAAGCCGACACCGGTACCAAAATGATACACGTAGGGAAAAATACAAAAAGCACCATAGTATCAAAAGGAATATCGGCCGGATACAGTAACAACAGTTACAGGGGACTGGTAAAGGTCACAAAAAATGCATCCAATGCACGGAATTTTTCTCAATGTGATTCAATGTTGCTGGGTGATAAATGCGGAGCACATACCTTTCCTTATATTGAGACGGATAATGCCAGCGCAATTGTAGAGCATGAAGCAACAACATCTAAAATAAGTGAGGATCAAATATTTTATTGCAACCAACGGGGAATCGATAATGAGGATGCAATTGGACTCATCGTCAATGGTTATGCAAAGGAAGTACTCAATAAATTACCAATGGAGTTTGCAGTAGAAGCGCAAAAACTACTTCAAATAAGCCTTGAAGGCAGTGTTGGTTAATATAAATTTATGAATGATATAATATCAATATTATGTTAAAAATAAAGAACTTACACGCATCTATAGAAGGAGAAGAAATATTACAAGGAATCAATCTTGAAGTTAATGAAGGTGAGATACATGCTATTATGGGGCCCAATGGCTCAGGGAAAAGCACACTGGCTTCCATCTTAGCAGGCAGGGATCTTTTTACAATTACCGATGGAGAAGTCATTTATAACGGGAAAAATTTACTGGAGATGGCACCCGAAGAAAGAGCAAGGGAGGGAATCTTTTTAGGCTTCCAATATCCCATAGAAATCCCCGGGGTCAGTATGATGAATTTTCTAAAAACAGCTGTTAACGAGCAAAGAAAGCACAATGGATTAGAGCCTATGAAATCTTCAGATTTTCTAAAAATGATGAGAGAGAAGAAGAAAATCGTAGATATTAATTCTAATCTGACAAACAGGTCGGTTAATGAAGGATTTTCCGGAGGAGAGAAAAAGCGTAATGAGATATTCCAGATGGCTATGCTGGATCCTAAGCTATCTATTCTGGACGAAACAGATTCAGGACTGGACATTGACGCTCTCAGAGTGGTAGCTAATGGTGTCAATAAACTCAAATCAAATGATAACGCAACCATAGTAATTACGCATTATCAAAGATTACTGAACTATATTGTGCCGGATTTCGTACATGTACTTTATGGCGGGCAAATTGCTAAGTCAGGGGACAAGACTCTGGCAATTGAACTGGAAGAGAAAGGGTACGACTGGTTAAAAAAAGCTGATAAAGTGTAGACTGTAAAATGACAAAAAGATGAGTATAAAAACCCAAAATCCTGATATAAAAGCACATTTTGTTGAATTGTTTCATGATCATAATGATGAACTCAATAATGGTTTGCCTGATTTTATAAACAAGCAAAGGGATAAGGCGCTGGAAAACTTTAAAAACTTAGGTATTCCAACCAAAAAATTGGAAAGATACAAATATACAGACTTAACCCCTGTTTTTGAAAAAACATACAGAAACTATTTTCAGCCAAAAAACATTGATTTTAAAATCAATGAAATATTCAAGTGTGACGTCCCGGAATTGGATACCAACATGATTATCCTTTTGAATGGTTGGTATTACGATAATGATAATCTTTTAAAAAAATTGGATAACGGAATAGTTATAGGCAGTTTAAGAGAAGCCGCCAAGCAATATCCGGAAATTGTGAAAAAGCATTACAATAATTATGCTGATAACGAAAAGGAAAGTCTTACAGCCTTGAATACAGCTTTTGCACAAGACGGGGTTTTCTTTTATGCCCCAAAAGGCGCTGTAATGGAAAAGCCCATTCAAATTATAAATATTTTGCTTGATGAAGAGGCGGGAATGAGTCAACACCGCAATCTTTTCGTTATAGAAAAAAATAGCGAAGCGAATATCATTATTTGCGATCATACGCTAACACAACAAACCTTTTTAACGAATTCTGTTACAGAAATATTTGTCAACCAAAGCGCCCGATTTGATTTAGCAAGAATACAAAACGAACATAACGGAGCTACGCAGTTATCACAAATCTATCTTCAACAAGAAAAAGACAGCAGTGCATCCACTAATACGATTACGCTGCATGGAGGATTGGTACGAAATGACTACCATGTTAAACTTAACGGTGAAGGCTGCGATAACAATACGTTAGGGTTGTTTTTATCTGACAGAGGACAACACATTGACAATTACATATATATTGATCATGCAAAAGCTCATTCTCAAAGTAATCAATTATTTAAAGGGGTTTTAGACGATTTTGCAACCGGTGCATTTAACGGTCGCATTCATGTTCAAAAAGATGCACAAAAAACAGAAGCATATCAATCTAATAACAACATCTTACTGACTGATGATGCAAAAATGAATACCAAACCTCAACTCGAGATCTATGCTGATGATGTAAAATGTAGCCACGGCGCAACAGTTGGTCAAATGGATGAAAATGCCCTATTTTATTTACGTTCCCGTGGAATTAATTATAAAGAAGCCAGGCTATTACTCATGTATGCTTTTGCACATGAAGTAATAGAGAAAATCACAGTTAAACCGCTTCAAGAAAGAATTGACGAGCTTGTAAATAAACGATTACGGGGAGAATTATCTCGCTGCAATTATTGTGAAATACATTGTTCCTAAAATCATGGTTAGTAAAGTAATTTTAAACAGGGTTCAGATTCAAAACAGCATATAGGAAAAAAAATTAATATGAGTACAGCCAGAAATTTTGACATAGAAAAAATCAGAAAAGATTTCCCTATTCTGAATCAGGAGATTTATGACAAACCACTGATTTATTTTGACAATGCTGCCACTACGCAAAAACCCCAACAAGTTATTGACAAAATCACGGAGATATATTCCTTTGAAAACAGCAACATCCACCGTGGTATACACTATTTAAGCGAAAGGTTAACCGAAAGATACGAAAACGCACGAATAGCCATACAATCATTCATTAATGCGAAAAAGCCGGAAGAAGTGATTTTCACCAACGGTACTACGCATTCTATCAATGCTGTGGCTTATTCTTTCGGTGAAAAATTTATAAAAGAAGGTGATGAAGTTATAATCTCGGAAATGGAGCACCATGCTAACATTGTGCCATGGCAAACTGTTTGCAAGAGAAAACAGGCATCACTTAGATATATTCCAATTAACGAACATGGAGAATTAAAACTTGATGAGTATAAAAAATTACTGAATGACAAGACCCGGATCGTTTCTGTAACCCATGTTTCCAACACCCTTGGCACCATTAACGATATACAAGAAATAATCAGGTTAGCTCATGAGAGAAACATTCCTGTTCTTATTGACGGAGCACAGAGCATTCAACACATGGCTGTTGACGTACAAAGTCTGGATTGTGATTTTTTCGCATTTTCCGGACATAAAGTTTATGGACCTAATGGTACAGGAGTTCTCTACGGAAAAGAACAATGGCTCGAAGAGCTACCTCCCTATCAAACTGGTGGTGAGATGATCAAAAAAGTAACCCTGTCAAATACTACATTTAATGATTTACCATTAAAGTTTGAAGCAGGAACACCTAATTATGTCGGGGCAATAGGAATGGCACAAGCGCTTGATTATCTTTCCGGCATCGGGTTGTCTGGCATATTTGAACATGAAGAGCAAATGCTGGATTATGCTACCAAAAAATTGAAAGAAATAGATGGCCTAAGAATCTACGGAACGGCAGAAAGAAAAATAAGTGTAGTGTCTTTTCTATTAGGAGATATTCATCCTTATGACACCGGTATGGTAGTGGATAAAATGGGTATCGCCTTACGTACCGGACATCATTGCACTGAACCACTTATTGATCATTTTAAAATACCGGGAACGGTACGTGCTTCTTTTGCCATATATAACACAAAAGAAGAAATTAATGCTTTATATGAAAGCCTATTGAAAACCAAACAAATGTTCGCATAAAAGACAACTGCTATGACTTTAGAAGAAAACCAACAAGAAATCATTGAAGAATTTTCAATGTTTGATGATTGGATGGATAAATACAACTATTTAATTGAATTAAGCAAAGATTTACCCGAAATGAGCCCGGATAAGAAGGTACCGGAAAATTTGATTGACGGCTGCCAGTCAAAGGTATGGCTCGATGCTGAACTAAAAGGAGACAAACTATATTTTCAGGCCGATAGCGACGCAATCATAACTAAAGGAATTATAGCATTACTTATCAGAGTGTTGTCCGGAAAAACCCCAAAAGAAATAAAGGACGCAGACTTATATTTTATCGATAAGATAGGATTAAAAGAAAACCTATCTCCTACCAGATCAAATGGCTTGTTAGCAATGGTCAACAAAATAAAGGCATATGCACTTGCTTACAATGCAAAATTGAACAAATAGGAACTGTTGAACCCTTTTAAGGCAAAATTGTTGGAAACAATAGAAAGGTATTTAAAACCAATAATTGGTAAATTTTTAGAATGATTCACAACAAACAATTTGACAAAAAATAATATATAAATTGCAGAAAATGTATCTACCATGAGTGATAAAGAGGAATATTTAACCATAGAAAGTAAAATTGTCCAGGTCTTAAAAGAAGTCTATGACCCTGAAATACCCGTAAATGTATATGATTTAGGGCTCATATATGATATCAATGTAGATGAAAACAACAACGTTGAAATAAGAATGACCTTAACGGCGCCCAATTGTCCAATTGCAGATGATATTTTACAGGAAGTACATGATAGAGTGAAAGATATTGATGAAGTAAAGGACGTAGATGTCGAGCTTGTTTTTGATCCACCCTGGGACAAAGAAATGATGTCAGAAGAGGCAAAGCTTGAACTGGGACTGCTTTAGTTTGATTAATCCATTGTTAGGAAATCAATGCCGGATAAAAAAAAAGAATATACAGAAATTATTAAATCATCCGCCCAAAAGCATGGATTCGATGGTTGTGGTATCAGCAAAGCAGAGCCACTGGAAAAAGAGGCAGAAAACTTCAAGCAATGGATCCAGGAAACCCGTCACGGAGAGATGAAATTCATGGAAAATTATTTTGAGAAAAGAACTGATCCGGCCAAACTTATCCCGGGGACAAAATCAATTGTTTCAGTTATTTTAAATTACTACCCTGCTCAAACTCAAAAAAACGATACCTACAAGATATCTAAATATGCCTATGGGACTGATTATCACAAAATCATTAAAAAAAAGCTAAAGTCATTACTTCAATCCATACAGGAAAATATTGAAGACGAAGTATCGGGAAGATACTTTGTAGACTCTGCACCTGTTATGGATAAAGTATGGGCACAAAAATCCGGCCTAGGATGGATAGGTAAAAATACAAACCTTATAACACGCCAATTTGGCTCCTATGTATTCATTGGAGAGATTCTCTTAAATATTGAGCTTGATTATGACAGTCCTGCCAAAGACTATTGCGGCTCCTGCACCAAATGTCTTGAAGTATGCCCTACGCATGCTTTGGATAAACCTTACCAAATTGATGCATCACAGTGTATTTCATATCTTACCATTGAAAAAAAGGGCGAATTGCCTGAAAAAATGAAAAACACACTTGAGGACTGGATTTTCGGATGTGACATTTGCCAGGATGTATGCCCCTGGAATCGTAAACCCGTACTCCATAATATACCCGACTTTGCGCCACCTCCGGAACTTACTGAATTTTCAAAAACAAACTGGGAAAGTTTGTCCGAAGAGCGTTACAATCAAATATTCAAAAAATCTGCCGTTAAAAGAACAGGTTATCAAGGTCTTATGCGCAATATTCAGTTTAACAACAAATCATAGTTCTGCATCTACATCAGATATCCATTTTATCATTATATTCAAGAGGATCAGAGGCAAGTTCCTCGTATTCCTTGCGGTTTTTATAAAGATCCAAAGCAAGGAACAAAGCCTTGCGAAATGAAGTAACCGAGGCCTCATTCTTACCTGCCAATTCATAAGCAGTACCATGAGCCGGCGATGTACGAATTATATTCAGTCCAGCCGTGTAATTCACACCCTCATCAAAAGCCAAAGCTTTAAAAGGCGCCAAACCCTGATCGTGATACATGGCAAGTATAGCATCAAATTTGCGGATATTATCTGCCCCCAAAAAGCTATCTGCCGGGTAGGGACCAAAAGCAAATATATCTTCATCTTTAGCCTTTTGAACAGCCGGCTGGATTATTTTCTCCTCTTCATCACCAATAACCCCGCCATCACTGGCATGGGGATTTAAACCAAAAATAGCAATTTTTGGCTTTTCTATTTTAAAGTCTCTAATTAATGTTTGATTTAAAGTACGGAGTTTCCTCAGAATTTTTTCTATCGAAATTTGTCCGGGGACATCTTTAAGGGGTATGTGGCCCGTAACAACACCCACTCTCATAAGATCACTTACCATTAGCATAAGAACATCTTCATCCGTGCCAAAATGCTGGGCTAAAAATTCAGTATGTCCGGGAAACTGGAAATCCTCAGATTGGATATTATCCTTATTAATGGGAGCCGTTACCAGTGCATCTATCTTATTATTCTTTAAATCCTCTGCAGCTTTCTGTAAAGCCACCAAAGAAGCTTCTCCTGCAATAGAAGTACTCTTTCCCAGTTCCACCCTGACATTATCCGTCAGGCAGTTAATGATATTAGGACGTTTTCCATTTACTTTTTCAGCATCTCTAATGATATTCAAACTAAAATTTTCAATATTCAAAGCTTTTCGATGATATGCAGCAACTTTTGCAGACCCATAGACAACCGGAATGCAAAGTTCATTAATCCGGGTGTCCATTAAAGTTTTAATAATAATTTCATAGCTTATCCCATTAATATCACCGTGAGTAATACCTATTTTAATTTTGTTATCTTCCATACGATTTCGTTTTTATTGTTCTATTCAACTAAATTTTGCTTACTAATTACATCATTAGTATACTGCTTAAAAAAATCAATCATAAGTCGAACACCGACACCTGTAGCGCCTTTTCCTCTGTAAGAATCAAATTTTTCCAGATATGCATAAGGAGCTATATCCATATGTATCCAGGGATAATCTACAAAATTTTCAAGGAATTTAGCAGCCGTAATAGCTCCGGCATCTCTGCCTCCTACATTCTTCATATCAGCGATATCTGATTTTATCATTTCTCCATATTCTTCCCATAATGGAAACGGAACAACTCGTTCGTAGGTATTTTTGCCACTGGCTTCAATTTTCTTAAAAATTTTTTGACTTATATTCCCCAGCGAAATAATTCCCATAGGTCCGATAGCAACAGAAGCAGATCCAGTAAGTGTAGCAAAATCAACAACCAATTCCGGATCATACTGTTGTGCAAAACTTAAGGCATCTGCAAGAATCATACGCCCTTCAGCATCAGTATTAATGACTTCCACAGTTTTGCCATTATGCATTTTAATGACATCTCCCGGGACATAGGCATTGCCGTCAACCCGATTATCCGTTGCCGGAACCAGTCCCATAACATGATATGGCAAATTCATAGCAGCTATAGCATACATTATTCCACCTACCGTTGCCGCTCCCGCCATATCTGATTTCATGTCATTCATAGAAGAAGAAGGTTTAAGACTCATGCCTCCTGTATCGTAAACAACGCCTTTACCAACAAGAACAAAAGGTTTATTATTTATTGCATTCGAGGGGTTCCAGTCCATAATCGTAAAGGTAGGTGGATCGACACTGCCATAGTTAACCGCCAGGAGTCCGTTGAATTTGAGCGATTCTATCTTCTTTTTATTAAAAACCTCAACAGAAAACCCACTTTCTTTGCCTAAGTTTTTGAATGCCTGACTCAATTCCACAGCATTTAATTTATTCAAAGGTTCATTTACCAAATCACGTGACTTAAATACAGCCTTTAGAAGGGATTCAAGGTTCTGAAGTTCCTCCTCTGATATGCCTTCACTGAATATTTTAATCTCCAGGAGCTTGTAATTCTTATCTTCTTTCGTGTCATATTTGTCAAATGAATACAAACTTAAACCAAGGCCTTCCAGAAATGCCATTATCATGTCAGGTCTGTTTGAAACATCAACAACCACAATTGCCTGATGTTGATTCTCTTTTAATTGGGGGACTAACTGGCAAGCTGTCTTTCTAATTTTTTCATAAATGATATATTGCTCGCCCTCATCAGGGATAAGCCGAACATAAGACCATTTAAAATACGAATTAATATCAATAGCCTTTTTCTCCTGTGCCAGTTGCCTTTTTAGATACTCATGTTCAGTTGTAGTAAAAGAATAATCTGAAAAATCGGCTTCTTTTTCTGCAATATAAACAGTTGAAACATCTAAATCCCTTTCTTGTACTTTATTAAAACTTAACTTCATACATTCATCATTTATCAACTCATAAATCAAATATGTTTAAGGTCATAAATTACCTTAAACGGTGGTGTATCAAAAGAGAAATTCAATAAATTTTCTGCAACTTTTTGCCATTTATCCGGCAAATGCCGGATAAATGGCAAAACCTTATTTTTAGTTTATTTATTATGAGAAAATTTTGATACAGCCCAAATTACAACATTCTTTAAGCTTGCAAAGCTATTCTAAATCAACCGAATACAAAATAGCTTCCAGCTTCCTGACATGATTCCGTTTATCCAGTTTTGGGGCATAGATAAAACCGTCTACAGTAACAACCTTCGTTTTTTCTTTGTTTACAAAGGAAACACTTATAAATGGCCCTCCCATAAAATCATTTTTCACCTTCCACAGTCCTCTCATCATCACAACTTCATTACCGTTAATGGTTTTTTCTTCATAAAAAGGATCAATTTGATGTTCGGTGATCATGTAAGACCTTGGTGAAGGGCCAGGGACAAATTTTTTTGTAAAACTGTCTTTGACTTCAAGCAAATTAGTTTTTGCAAGATCAAGCTCATCATTATAAGGACTATGATAAATTAGCAGCCCTTTTGAATAATCTCTTCCTTCCTTAGCAATCCAGACAAAATCTGTTGTGTCCACATCCAGCGAATAACCTTTAGGAATAACCAGATCAATACCAAACTTTTCTCTCACTCTTTCCATAACCCCACTATTAGATATACTTTTATAACTTGATAGATAGCGCTTTCTCTCAGCTTCAAGGAACTCATTCAGAATACGATCACTCTTTTCTCTGAATAAATGGGCCATTGCCGAATCATCAGGAGCTTGAGCCTGAATTAATAACTGGGGACTGGCATGAATATCTTTTTTAATCAAAAGACGAGTTTCGGAATAGTCTTCACCAGTCTCTACCTTAAGTATATTCCTGTGCTTTTGAAAAAGCTTCTTAAAAGCTGTAGGATGAATATTCGTAATTTCAAACATCGGTTCAGGCTGTGGCAAACCTTTATAAACCCTGCTCAAAGATTTTTTTACAGATAATCCAATCTCAGAATTAAATTTCGTACTGTCAATTACAACCAATACACTCCCTGGTTTTCCGCTTGATTGCGGCATATAATTTTTACTGGCTTCTTCCTGTTTACATCCAAACAGTAGAAACAGTATGCCAAATGCCAGGAGTAACCTATTTAAATTAGTTCCCATATGTTTATTCTTTTAATTAATGCTCTAAATATATTTTTATCTTCTTCCCTGGTTTAATATCGTTCTCATCTTGAATATCATTAACCTCTATAAGATCAGCAATAGATTCACAATTAAACTTATTGGCGATACTCCATATTGTATCACCGCTCTGGACTGTATAGTATACCACTCTTTTATTGGTATCTGCTTCAGATCTTCTGCGCATCTTCATATTGTTCTCTCTTACCCTTTCAATATATGACGGATCTACCCAAATATCAAGTTTTTGTCCAACTTCTAGGTTATTATCGTCCAAATCATTCCACTTCATTATTTCGTCCATTGTACAACCATAATTGATAGCAATTTTATGAAAATATTCACCTTTAGTCACCGTATGAACGATTTTGGTTTTATTGTCATTTGAAGAAACGGAATCTTCATTCCTGAGATTGTGGACAGATGGCCGTGAACTTGAAACTTTTTTTTCATTTTTTAAATACGCACTAATTTTCTCTTTTGGTAACACAAGAGTAGCTGACTCTTCCATTTGTGGTATTACTCCCTTTCGGTAAGCAGGATTAAGCATTTTCAAGGTGGATAATTTCACTTCAATAGCTTGGGAGATACGGTCAAATGATGTTTCATAGGTAAGCCGCAAAGTATCCGTATCAAAAAATTCATAATCAATACTATCCGGCTTCATCAAATGATCTTCCATGTGATTCATAGCATAGTTAACAGCTATAAAAGCTGGAACATAACCCTTTGTTTGAGCCGGCATATGTTCATAAAGTTCCCAGAAAGATTTTCCTTCACCGGCACGATCAATAGCTTTTCTTACCTCTCCCGGGCCGCTGTTATAAGAAGCAAGAACAAGTTGCCAGTCACCATAAGTCTGATAAAGATATTTAAAATATCTACAGGCTGCGTCGGTGGACTTATATGGGTCCCTTCTCTCATCAATATATGAATTAACCTCCAAATCGAACATACGACTGGTATGCAGCTTAAACTGCCAAAGACCGACAGCACCTGAACTTGAAACAGCAAACGGATCCAATGCAGATTCAATGACTGCAAGATATTTAAGCTCGTGGGGAAGATCATATTGATCCAGCTTTTCTTCAATCATTGGAAAATATCTTTGGGCTCTTCCCGCAATCTCCTCCAAGTGTTGTCGCTTCTCTATTGTGTAGACATCAATATACCTGCGAACATATTCATTATAATCCAGTTCTATGGGTGTTAAATTATTTAGCTCTGTAATCCTGTATTCATAAACCAGATCGGGAAAAACAGGGATGGAATCAGAAAAAGAAATACTATGCCCGCTCTGAAGGCCAAAAATAAACAGAAATAAAAAAAGAGAACTTATTTTAGCCCTTACATTTGCTGTCATCAGATTACCATTTTAACAAAATAATGTTCAACACCTAAACTAGCAGCCAAAAACATCAGGATATAATTAATTGAACAATAAAATCAATACCATCTTAATAGAAGTGCATTAAAGCTCTAAGTCTATAAATTAAATTTCCTTGAGAATTCAGTAAAAACACCCAACAGAAATTCAGAATCTTACAGAGGAAAACTAACCTTCCAAACCGGGATTTTCCTTATTGTCTTCGTTATCTTCCTTTTTCGAATCGTCTCCTCTACCTGTTGCATCTTTAAACTCCTTAATCCCTTTGCCAAAACCCTTCATGATCTCAGGTATCTTTTTTCCTCCAAAAATCAACAGCAAAACAAGCACGATGAGAACAAGTTCCCAAGGGCCTGGCATTCCAAATATTACAAATTTTATCATCTTTACCGGTTTTTTTTATTTAAACTTTACTAAAATAATGATTTTTCCACTATTTTAAAATAGATGTCTTACAATATCATTTCCTATTGCATATACAAAAATACTCAGGATGATAAGCATTCCAACGATTTGGGCATACTCTAAGAACTTATCGCTTGGTTTACGTCCTGTTATAACTTCATATGTCAAAAACATAACATGACCTCCATCCAGCGCTGGTATGGGGAGTACATTAATTATCCCAAGAATAATTGATAATAAAGCGGTTAAATTCCAGAATGCATGCCAATCCCATTGTCCTGGAAAAATTTTTCCAATCGTAATAAAACTGCCGACTTCTTTATAAGCGCCGGTATCTGGTGAAAAAATCAAACCCAGTTGTTTAATATAGCTGCCAATCGTCTCCACCCCTTTATTGATACCTGCCGGTATAGATTCGAACAAGCCATATTTTATGGTATGTAAATTATAGACATCCTCCAAAGTAAGGCCTAAATAAAACCCTAAATAGCCTTCATCAGAAATTCCCACATTAAATTTCTTTTCCTCTCCTTCTCTATCTACTATAACCTCAGTTTCCTGTCCTCGAAATTCCTTTAGAGTCTGCTCTAACTGATCGTGAAAATCAATTTTTTTGCCGTTAACAGCAACAATTTTATCACCAACTTCTAATCCGGCATTTTTTGCAGGCGAATCTTCAGGAAACCGCCCTATTACCGGTGGTACCCTGGGTTGTAGGAAACCCGGATTATTCAGTAGCTTTGGAAACACAGAATCAGGAATATGTACAACTTCCTTTTGCTGGCCTCTCTCGACAGTGACATAGGAAGGGCGATTTAAAATAATTTCCTGAAAAACATTATTGAATTTTTCCACCTTTTTGCCGTCTACGGACACTATTTTATCTCCATCGCGAAACCCTACCGATTCTGCTATAGAATCAACCATGACGCCATTCTTATTAACCTCTTCCGTAGGCAAATATTTCTCGCCCCATACAAACAGTACAGCGCCGTAAATAATAATAGCAAGGATAAGATTTACCAAAACACCGCCAACCATAATCAATAATCTCTGCCATGCCGGCTTAGCCCTAAATTCATAAGGCTGTGGCGGTTTTTTCATCTGTTCCCTATCCATTGACTCGTCTATCATTCCGGAAATTTTCACGTAGCCTCCTAGTGGAAGCCAACCGACTCCATATTCTGTTTCTCCTTTTTTGAGTTTAAAAAGAGAAAAGCCCGGGTTAAAAAACAGGTAGAATTTCTCGACCCTAGTCTTAAAAAGTTTTGCAAAAGCAAAGTGCCCGAACTCATGCAATATAACAAGAATTGATAAACTTAGAATTAACTGTAATACTTTAATTAATATCTCCATTGAAATCTTATTTTACTTTGTTTAAAATTAGTTCTGAAGCGATTATGCGCGCTTCTTTGTCTGAATTCATATAATCTTCCAGATTAGGTTTATTTACATAAAATGTTTTTTGCATAGCTTCTTCCACAATTGAAGGGATATATGTAAAACTTATCTTCTCCTTCAGAAATCCCTCTACAGCAATTTCATTAGAAGCATTTAAAATACATGGCATGTTTCCACCTTTTTTCATCGCTTCATATGCCAAAGCAAGGTTTCTGAACTTTTTGGTATCTGGTTTTTCAAAAGTCAAGTTTTTAAAGTCCGCAAAATCAAACCGTTTAAAATCCGTTTTCACTCTTTCCGGGTAGGTCAAAGCATAAAGAATAGGCAGTTTCATATCAGGCAGTCCCATCTGTGCTTTCATTGAACCATCGACGAATTGCACTATCGAATGAATAATAGACTGGTGATGAATGATGATATCAATTTGTTCAGGATCGAGGTTAAACAGCCATTTTGCCTCAATAGCTTCAAAACCTTTATTCATCAGTGATGCTGAATCGATTGTTATTTTATTTCCCATATCCCAATTAGGATGATCTAGGGCTTGTTGTATGGTAACAGTTTCTAACTCCTCCATCGTTAAATTCCGGAAAGGGCCTCCCGAAGCTGTTAAATAAATCTTTTCAATCTGTTTTTCATTTTCCCCTGTGAGACACTGAAAGAGAGCAGAATGTTCAGAATCAACCGGTAATATTTTTACATTGGAGGATTGCGCCAGATGTTGAATCATATCCCCTGCAATAACTAATGACTCTTTATTTGCCAAGGCAACATCCTTCCCGCTCTTTATAGCATTGATAGTAGGGAGTAAGCCTGAATACCCCACAATAGCTGACAAAACAACATCAATAGAAGACATGGTTACGATCTGAGAAAGGGCCTCTAAACCCTTATGCAATTTGACAGCATGTTTAGAGCAAAAATCAGCAATTTCATCAGCTTTTTCAGAATTTCCAACAACAACAGCCTTAGGTTTAAACGTTTTTATTTGTTCGGCCAGAAGATTAATATTTTGATTGGTAGTAAGCACCTCCACTGAAAACATATGCCGATATGAGCTGATTACCTCAAGAGCTTGTGTTCCTACAGAACCTGTAGAACCTAAAATTGCAATCTTTCTAATTTGCGTCATAAGGGTAGTTGATACTTAACCAGATTGTTAAAAATTTATATAATTCTCGGGGTCAAGAGAAGAACCATTGCGCCATAGTTCAAAATGCAGATGAGGACCACTTGAAAGTTCACCTGAATCACCAATTATAGCAATTGCATCGCCGGCTTTAACGAAATCTCCAACCTCTTTTAATAATTCTGCATTATGCTTATAAATCGAAATAATATCATTCGCATGTTGAATCTGAATTACATACCCCGTCTCTAAAGTCCAGTTGGCCATAGTAACCGTCCCATCCAAAGTTGCCACAACCACATCGTTTTCTCCTGCCACCAAATCAGTTCCATAATGATTCATGTTCGGATTAAAAGAATTGGTCACCATACCTTTCACCGGAGCCAAAAAATGAAGCTGTGACATTTCCCGCTCGCCTGGAGCATCATAACTTACAGCAAGGGTATATTGTTCTTCCTCTTCAATTTCCGCTCTTAAAATAGAATCATGTTTGGAAGGTGTAAAATTGACTTCCGAGATCACTTCACCTGAATCCTGAACAGTTGTATAATCTTCAGGTGTTTCTCCTGATAATACCTGATTAAGATTTCCCAAATACTTATCCCGAAGGCTTAGTTCCTTTTCCAGGGAATCAATCTTATGATAATTTGAAATTATATTCCGTCTTAAATCTCCTTCCGGATAGCCCGGAATAAACTCTTTAAGAGAGGTAAAAGCTATCAAAATTATAATCAGGGAAACAAGTAACAATGTCCCTGTACCTACCAATGCGAAAACATTCAAACGGCTCAATCTCATGTACCACACTTCCTCAAAAGTATCATCATTATAAATGATCAGGCGGTACTTGTTTTTCAATTTACGGAAAAAGCCTGCTTTCTTCTTGTTTTCTGTTTCTCCCATTTGAAAATTATTTATCAAACTCACAAAGATAATAGTTTTCATTGTTTAATGAACAAAATTAATTTGAAACCTTGGTTTTTTTAATCACCATGTTTTATTAATGTTAAAAGTTAGCCTATTTCCATTCATGAACAATGGATAAACAAAATTTATATATCGGATTTTGTACATTAAATTGATTATCTTCTTATTACATAAACTTGTTTATATTTCATGGATAATACCGGCTAGATAGAACCTATTGTAAGAACCTATTAAGAAACTGTTTTGATTTTGTCCTAACTTTAACAAATTAGTTTTATTTATAGCCCGTCCTTTAGGGCGGGATCTGTGGTAAAGCCCAATTATCTGTTCGATTTCTAAAAATTTTATAAATTTTAAATACAAAATTTTTAGAAATCATAGACCAGGAGGCGCATTTGAATCTCCGCCCTAAAGGACGAGGCTATGCAAAATATCATCTTCAAAATTTGGTAAAGCAAAATTTCTAAAAGAAATCAAAACAGTTTATTAATAGCTATGAATGGATTTTCAAGAAAAATTTCAATATATTGGCAAAAAAAATGCAAATCCAACCTTTTAAACTCGAACGATATTTTGCAAAGCACGAATTTTCCGCACCATATTTGTTAAGCAGCTCAGATTGTGAACCCCTTTCTCTAAAAGAGCTCCTTTCCATGGCTGATGGAGAAGGCATGAAGCATTGGAATCTACTAAGTCTTGGCTATACAGAAAGTCAGGGGAATCCGGTGCTCAGAAATGAAATTTCCAAACTTTACGAGGGGATAACTGCCAAGGATATTACGGTTATGGCTCCGGAAGAAGGAATTTTTATTGCAATGAATGTACTGCTCGAAAAAGGAGATGAGGTCATTGTTACATTTCCGGGATATCAATCATTGTATGAAGTAGCCCATTCCATAGGATGTGAGGTAAAACGATGGGCACCAAGAAAGGAAAAAGACTGGCATTTTAGTACGGAAGACCTTGAAGAATTAATTTCTTCTGACACCAAAATGATGGTAATCAATTTTCCCCATAATCCAACAGGTAGTATAATCAGCAAAGAGGAGCATGAACAAATTATCAAGCTGGCAGAGGAAAACAATATTCTCATTTTCTCTGACGAGATGTACAGATTCCTGGAATACGATGAAAATGAACGACTTGCGTCTATGATTGAATCAACGGACAATGCTATTGCACTGGGGGGTCTGTCCAAAAGCTTTGGTCTGGCAGGACTGCGCATTGGATGGTTAGTAACGAAAAACAAGGATTGGCATGAAAAGTTTATTATGTTCAAAGATTACACGACAATATGCAACAGTGCACCTAGTGAAATTCTGGCCTTCATTGGATTACGGGCAAAAGATAAAATCATCAGCAAAAACCGTCAATTAATTGCGCAAAACCTCCAAACACTGAATCAATTTTTTAAAAACCACAGAGGCTTCTTCAAATGGAAGGAACCTCAGGCCGGTTCTATAGCCTTCCCTGCATTAAATATTAACATGCCTGCCTCAGATTTTTGCAATAAACTTATCCAGCAAAAGGGAGTAATGGTTTTGCCTGGAGACGTATATGACTATGGAGGAGAGCATCTAAGAATCGGTTTTGGCAGAAAAAGTTTCCCTGTTGCCCTTGAACAATTACGTGAGTTCATCAAGAATATGGATTAATCCCTAAATTCAATCACAGTTTTCCTTATTTTCTGCATTGCAGCACCCAGAATAAGTTAATTTGAAGCATCAATGCTTCCATCCTCTGCGATTTTTTTCTTTTTATGCAGGAGACTAAGCGAAGCGTCTCATAGCCCGCCAGAATGAATCCATTCAGGCGGCCTTGTGGCGAATAAACGGGAACAAAGAGGAATAAAAAAAGGATTTACTTTCTGACGTATTTTAAAGCAAAAGAGCGCTGCCCGTAATTAAAAAAATAAGTAAAAAGACTATTCAGCATTCTCAGCAATATCAATAAAGCTAATGGGAAAATAGCAGGGTGGAACTGCTGTGGCAAAAAAAACCAACCTACTAGAAGAACCAATACCGAAATCAATAGTAAAAATGTGAAAACTTGAATTAATCGTGTTCGCTGTCTTATGAAAGTAATAACAAATAGAATTGAAAATGGATTTGCCCATAACATATCCATATTGGCATTCATTGCAGTGTGATCGGTACCTACCCACAGAAACAGGAAAAAAACACCCAAAAGCCCTGACAATGAAAAGAAGATTACATCAAACCAACGCTTAAAGTTATATTTTCCAAAAAATGTTAATAATACAACTCCAATAAAGAGCATCCAGGCAATCAAAACAGGATTCATGATATTTCCCAGCATCACCTCGTTCTGTTCCTTTTCCTGTTTCCTGATTACAATATTTTCCTTGTCTAAAATACCTCTCTTACCGGAAATCGTGTCCTCCCTTGAAACGAGACTCATATTTTGTGACAAATAATCCGGCAGAAACATTTGTTCCTCAAAATCTGCAGTCTTATCTGCCGGCAAACCCAAGGCTATATCAATCCCAAAATATATCCAGGTGGCATTCTCCAGGTACTCATGTAACATTTGTCTGAATGTCTTTTCCTCATAATTATCGATATTACACTCATAGTCTGTATGAAGCTGAGATTTTACCACATCCCAAATTTTTGAAGAACAATTATCATAGAAAAAATCATAGGTATAATACCTGTTCTCAGGCTTATAGTTCCATTCCAGATAATTCAAAACATCCTTTTTTTCTTCCGCTGTCAATAATAATTTCTCTTCCTTTACTTCCCTTCCTTCATTGGCATACATTTGAAAAAAATGATAAGTTGGCTGAATCGCAAGCTCATACTTTAACTTCCCTTGGATAAATTTCCAGTAAAAATTAGGGGTATCAAAATCGAAAACGCCATAATTAAAAATTATATCCGTATTTGTTGAAGTATCTTTAACCCTGAATGCACTATGACCGAAATATGCGTATAATTCCTGGGTTCCGGGAGAACAAGTAATCAGGCTGATCTCCGCATTCCGGGTAAGATTCTGGGCAGAAAGGTATGATGCTCCAAATAATGATAGTAGCAGAACAAAAAAATACTTCAACATCTTCATATTTTTATTTTTAATTTTTACACTTTCAGATAAAATAAGCCACAGAGTTCATCCTCCAACGGATTTATTAGAAAACTTTATGACCAATACGCCATAGCTTTGTTTAAGCACAACTATCTATCCCCCAACCATTCATTTTCTCCTAAAGATATACAAACTTGAATTTTTATACTCCACTTGTTCCGTAAGCATATCGGAAGGCAAAACCGGCGCCTTAGTTCCTTCATAAAATAATCCGTCACCAATAAAAACACGAGCTTCATCCCATAAATTTTCGTTAAGAAAACTTTGCAGTGTAATAGCGCCTCCTTCAATAATCGTCGACATAATACCCTTTATATAAAGATAATCACAAACCTGAGTTAACAACCCCTCTGTAAAATCAAGCCGTTCAAACTCCACCTCATAATTACCATATTTTGCCAGTCTCCCCTCATCCACCTTCTTATCAACAAAAATTACCGTATTATCTTGATCATAAATTAACTTGTATCTTTCATTGATTTCAAAATCTTTATCAATCACAAACCGCAAGGGATTTTTACCGAACCATTTTCTGACGTTCAATTCAGGATTGTCTTTGATCGCTGTTTTTGAACCTACTACTATAGCATGTTCTTGTGTTCTCCATTTATGCACCAGCCGTTTGGCCACTCTATCTGTAATCCAGTTAGGGGCAATAGGGTCATCAGGCATTCTCTTTTTATCAATGAATCCATCCTGAGTTTGCGCCCATTTTAAAATAAAATAAGGTCTGCGTTCTTCATGGAAGGTAAAAAAACGTTTATTCAGTTCCCGGCATTCATCCTCCAGTACCCCTACAGTTACATCACACCCAGAATTTTTCAGTATTTCAACACCTTTACCGGAAACTTTTCCTGATGTATCTAAAGTTCCAATTACAACACGCGAAATTTCCTCCCGTAGAATTCTTTCAGCACATGGGGGTGTATTCCCATAATGTGAGCAAGGTTCCAGATTGACATATAAAGTAGCATCTCTTAAAAGTCCTCGCTCCTGAACAGATTCAATAGCAGCAACCTCTGCATGCACCTCACCATAAGTTCTGTGATAGCCTTCGCCAATGATTTTACCACCCTGTACAATCACACTCCCAACCATCGGATTAGGATAAGTATTGCCGGCAGCTAAAGTAGCTAACTCAAGGCATCTTTTCATATATTTTTTATCTTGCTCTATGCTTTGCATTTGATGAATTTAAATTTTCTAAATTGCCAAATGAAACGTCCATTTGACAAATAAATAATAAAAAATAATCAAATGAAAGTTTCATTTATTAATTTGTTATTTTTGATCTATGAAAATAACAAAAATCAAAGAAGTTACTCAATATATCCACAATACACTTAAAGGGATTTACCCTGATAATGAGATTAACAGTCTGATTGAGCTCATATATGAAAAAAAGGTAAATTTAAAAAAAACAGACAGACTTTTAGATCCTGATTATAAACTAGCCCCAAGTACGATTCTTGAAATTCAGAAAATCGTACAACAATTAGAAAATTTAGTTCCTGTTCAGTACATACTAGGAGAAACAATGTTTTACGATCTTAACTTAAATGTAAACAAAAATGTATTAATCCCACGTCAGGAAACAGAAGAGCTGGTCGACTGGATAATCAGAGAACAGCATGACAGTCCGAAAATACTGGATATTGGAACTGGAAGCGGATGTATAGCGATAGCTCTTGCAAAATTCATTCCCCAAGCAAGTCTTTATGCAATCGATTATAATAAACAAACCTTAGATACCGCGAGAAAAAATGCTGAAAAAAACAATGTATCTATCCAATTCATCGAGGCTGATATCTTAAGCGAGCAACCTTCCCTTCCGGATATGGATATAATTGTCAGCAATCCGCCATACATTATGAATTCCGAAAAGCAATTTATGCACAAAAATATATTGGATTTCGAACCCAGCGAATCCCTTTTTGTGGCAGATTTCAATTCCCTCATCTTTTATCATAAGATCGCTGATTATGCAAAAAAATATCTCAGCACCAATGGCTTACTATATTTTGAAATAAATGAAAACAAAGCTGAAGACATTGACGCATTACTCAGGGAAAAAGGATTTCACGGGATTACAATCCAAAAGGATATTAATGGAAAAGCAAGGATGATAAAAGCAATGCAACATGGATGACGAACAATATCAACAGATACTGAACTCGGTAAAGTCGTTATGTGCAAAAAGCGAAAAATGTGCCGGCGATATCTATAAAAAAAATAAAAAGTGGCAATTGCCTGGTAATAAACTGGAAGAAATGATTGAAACTTTAAAAGAAGAAGGTTTCATAGATCACAAAAGATACACGCATGCTTTTGTAAACGATAAACTAAGATTTAATCACTGGGGCAAAAACAAAATAAAATACAGCCTGATTAACAAGCAGATAGACGAACAATTTATTGACGAAGCTTTAGAAGCTATAGATGAACAATTATACTCACAAATATTAAAAAAAGAAACAGACAAAAAGCTTAAAAGCCTTAGAGATCAGGACAAATACGACATCAAAAACAAAACCGCACAATACTTAGTTCAAAAGGGCTTTGAATATGGCAAGGTTTTTGAATTTATTGAAAAGAGAATGCGTAATAACGATTACTGAGTAAATTTGGACTTAATGGAATTCATAAGAGATGAAAATGCTATATTTACACTAATATAAAAATAAATTTAATTATAAAACCCTCATCACTAACATAGAAAAATCCCATGTATTAAGCATGAGGTTTTCATGGGTTGCAGAATCAATAAATTATGACTTTTGTAGCAATAAGTCTCAGAATATGAAACTAATAATCTAGCTTTACCCAAATGAAACGTCCATGATAAATTGCATATGGCCATAAATAATAAAAAATAAACATATGAAATTGTCACAATCTATTCCCTGGCTTTTTATAATGAGTATAATATTATCGTTGTATTCATGTTCGTCATTAAATATTTCTGCGGGCAACAAAAAGCAACCCGAGTGGGTAGAAAAAAGACCCATAGATAATGAATATTATATAGGTATAGGCAATGCAGATACGTATGAAGACAATTATGCTAAAGTGGCAAAAAACTATGCGCTTACCGATCTAATCTCAGAAATATCTATCAAACTGTCCAGTAATTCTATTTTACGTCAACTTGAAGACAATTCAGGTTTCAAAGAAGAATTCGAAGCAGTTATAAAAATGAATATGAAGGATGAATTGGAGGGTTATGAGATTGTGGATTCGTGGAAGGGAGAAGACAAATATTGGGTTTATTACCGATTATCGAAAGAGGAATACAAAAAGATAAAGCAGGAAAAATTAGAAAAAGCAAAGTCGTTAGCAAAGAATTATTATGAACAAGCAGCTAATGCAAAGGAAAAAAATGATATTCATAATGCCCTGAACTATTATGTCAAAGCATTTGAGGCTGTCAATCCTCATCTGGACGAAGATTTATCCGTATTTACCTTAGAAGGGCGTGTTGACCTCGTAAACGGCATTTACCAAAATATCCAGGAAATATTCAGTGCTATTGAATTTGAGCCGGATAAAACAAATTACGATTTGAAAACTTTGACTACCGACAATCCATTGATATCAGCTACAACTTATTATAACGAAAACGGTAAACGCCAGCCTATAAAGAACCTGTCGGTAACATTTTCTTTCCCGGATTTATCTGTCGACACAAAAGAAAAGACTACCAGCAATTCCCGGGGAATTATCAACTGTTCAATTGCAGAAATGTTGCCAAAAGGCAAACAGCAAAAAATAAAAGTAAAATTAAACACTGAAACCTATTTTGGAAGCGGTAAAAACCTGCTGACTCAAATGTTTGCCAAAGATGGAAATATTCCCTATCAATACATTAACATCAATGTTTCTGAAGTTAATGCTTATCTGGAAACCAATGAAACTAAATTTGGAAAAATATCTACTAACCAACCTGTCGCTAAAGTGTTTAAAGAAAAATTATCTGAAAATTTTTTCTCCTTCGTTGATAATACAAAAGATGCAGATGTTATAATTAAAGTAGAATCAAATACGACAGAAGGAAAATTTGTTGAAAAATACAATTTGTATACAGCGTTTATTAATTGCAACATAAGCATCACCAATAACAAAACAAGTCAGGAAATCTATAGTGAAGGAATTTCGAATGTAAAAGGGATGAAAACCGGAAGCTATAAAATGGCAGCCCAGGATGCCCTTGAAAAAGCTAAAAAGGAAATACAAGAAAAAATAATATCTGAAATAAGAAAGCTAAATTATTAATTATTAAATTTTTAAGCTATGAAAACAAAAATGTACAATTCATTTAACCTCTTATTAGTAAGTGCATTAATCTTAAGCCTCGGATTAGGTGGTTGTGGTTCAAAAAAGAAAGCCACGAATGTTGCAGAGGAGGAGGAAGAGAAAATCACTTTCTATTGCGATGGACCCGACTACAGAACGGATAAAAAAGCGTTCCGTGCCAATGCTATTGGTGAAAGCCAAGATCAAATGACAGCAAGAAAAAAAGCTATGAGCAATGCCAAAGCTGCTTTAGCAGGTCAGATTCAAACCGTAATTAAAGGGACTACAGACAACTATGTGAACTCCAGGGAATTTAATAATGTAGAAGAAGTTGAAGAACGCTTTGAGACCCTTACACGCGAAGTTGTCAATCAGCAACTTAATGATGTAAGAACAATTTGCCAAGAACATACACGCACAAAAGAAGGAAAATACAAAACTTACCTGGCTATCGAAATGGGTGTAGAAGCACTGGAGGAAGCATTGGAAGACAGACTTTCAAGAGACAAAAGATTAAGGGTTGACTACGATTACGAAAAGTACAAAGAGACTTTCGAAGAGGAAATGGAAAAACTTGAAGAAGAAGGCAACTATTAAACCTCGAAAAACCTCAAATGAATGCTTTCAAACATATAGCATTCAATGATATCAGCTCAAAAGGGACTCGACAGGGTTCCTTTTGTATTTTCTGTTTTTATCACAAATAAATTTTAAATAGATTTGCATAAAACTTATAAACATATGATAGTAACAAAAGACGAAATACAACAAATCGAAAAGCGCAAAAATGCGCTGAGGAGGCATCTTTGACATCGATAACAAGAAAATTCAGATAGAAGAAGAAGAGGATAAAACACAGTCCCCAAATTTCTGGGACGATCCACAGGCTGCAGAAAAAAAACTTAAATATATTTCCAGACTCAAAGAATGGACAAAAGCCTTCGATGAAATAGAAACAAACATCGAAGAATTGAAAGTTATGCTTGAATTCTACGATGAAGGGGAAGCTGAGGAAACCCAGGTAGATGGACAATATTACAAGACGCTCAAACTAATAGAAAATCTGGAATTAAAAAACATGCTGGGGAAAGAGGAGGATGCGCTTGGCGCCTACCTCCAGATAAATCCTGGTGCCGGAGGAACTGAAAGCCACGATTGGGCAGAAATGCTCATGCGGATGTACATTCGCTGGGGAGAACGAAATAACTATAAAGTAAAGGAAATATATCACCAACCCGGAGATGAAGCTGGGATTAAAACAGTAACCTTAGAATTTGAAGGCGACTACGCCTATGGATATCTGAAAAGTGAAAATGGTGTTCACCGACTTGTGCGACTCTCCCCTTTCGACTCAAATAACAGGCGACACACTTCCTTCGCTTCTGTTTTTATATCACCCGTAATTGATGAAAGCATCAACATAAATATCAATCCAGCAGATATTGAATGGGGAACATTCCGTGCCAGTGGCGCAGGAGGGCAACATGTAAACAAAGTAGAAACAGCAGTACGCCTGAAACACCTTCCAACAGGAATCACAATAGAAAACCAGGAGACACGTTCTCAGTCGAAAAATAAGGAAAAAGCCCTTTCTATGCTAAAATCACAGCTTTATGAAATAGAAATCAGAAAAAAGCTGGAAGAAAAAGAAAAAGTGGAAGAACAGAAAATGAAAATTGAATGGGGCTCACAAATAAGAAGTTATGTACTGCACCCTTATAAAATGATAAAAGACTTGAGGACAGGGTACGAAACATCTAATGTTAAAGATGTTCTGGACGGAGAACTGAACGATTTTATAAAAAGCTACCTCATGGAATTTGGGGGAAAATAAAAGCAAACAACAATTAAACTATAAAATCCTTTTATTATGCAAATCTATCACTTCCCCAGATGCAGTAAAAGTCGCGCCGGACTGAAATATCTCCAGGAAAAGGGAATTCAGCCCGAAATCATCCAATACCTAAAAGACCAACCCCTATCAGAGAAAAAATTACGGGAATTATTAATGAAACTAAACAAACATCCCAGGGAAATCATAAGAATACAGGAAAAGGTATTCAAAGAAAAATTAAAAAATAAAAATTTTACGGAAGACGAGTGGATAAAAATTCTATTAGAAAATCCGCGTCTTATAGAACGTCCCATCGTAGAAGGCAAATACAAAGCTGTTATTGGCAATCCACCGGAAAACATTGATAAATTACTTTAAATTTTGTATCTTTTGACTTCCAATTTGCCTGTAAAAGTGAAATGTTACCGGCAGTATACTTTATTTTTAGTAATAATTTAAAACCAAAGTCATATGCCAACTCCTGAATTCAAGTATCAAAATCCATTCCCCCTGGGGAAAGACGACACTGAGTATTACTTATTAACCAAAGACCATGTCTCATTAGACAAGTTTGATGGAAAAACCGTTTTAAAAATTGAGCCGGAAGGACTTACAAAACTGGCCCGGACAGCTTTCAGGGACACTTCATTTATGCTTCGCACTGAGCATATTAAGCAGGTGGCAGAAATTTTAAACGACAATGAGGCAAGCGAAAACGATAAATATGTTGCGCTCACTATGCTTCGTAATGCTGAAATCTCTGCAAAAGGACAGCTTCCATTCTGCCAGGACACAGGCACAGCGACAGTTTACGCAAAAAAAGGGCAGCAAGTATGGACAAGTGGAAAAGATGAAGAAGCACTTTCAAAAGGCATATATGAAACCTATACAAAAGAAAATCTACGGTATTCTCAGACGTTACCACTGGATATGTACAACGAAAAGAATTCCGGTACCAACTTGCCTGCACAGATAGACCTTCATGCAACAGATGGGGATGAATACAATTTTCTTTTCGTTGCCAAAGGTGGTGGTTCAGCCAATAAAACAGCCTTATACCAGCAGACTAAAGCATTGCTCAACCCGGAAAAACTGGAAAACTTTCTGGTTGAAAAATTAAAATCATTGGGTACTGCGGCATGCCCTCCTTATCACGTAGCTTTCGTAGTTGGTGGAACATCAGCAGAAGCCAACTTAAAAACCGTAAAGCTTGCATCTACAAAATACCTGGATAAACTTCCTACAGAAGGAAATGAGGGAGGACAGGCTTTCCGTGATACAGAACTTGAGGATAAAATACTAAAAGCAGCATATAAATTAGGAATAGGAGCTCAATTTGGAGGCAAATATTTTGCTCTGGATATAAGAATTATAAGACTCCCAAGACACGGAGCATCCTGCCCTGTAAGCATGGGGGTTTCCTGTTCAGCTGACAGAAATATCAAAGCCAAAATCAACAAGGATGGAATATGGTTAGAAAAACTGGAGGATAATCCTGGAAGATTTATTCCTGAAAAGTACAGGAAAGAAGATGAAAAAGGAGCAGTAGACATTGACCTGAATCAACCCATGAAAGATGTGTTAGCCGAACTTTCCAAACATCCGGTAGGAACACGATTATCCCTGAACGGTACTATTATAGTGGGAAGAGATATAGCGCATGCCAAACTAAAAGAGCGACTCGACAGCGGAGAAGGACTCCCCAATTACTTTAAGGAACACCCCGTATATTATGCAGGTCCGGCTAAGAAACCTGAAGGAATGCCTTCCGGCTCATTTGGTCCGACAACAGCCGGCAGAATGGACCCATACGTAGAACCCTTCCAAAAAGCAGGAGGCAGTATGGTAATGATTGCAAAAGGAAACAGAAGTCAGCAAGTGACTGATGCATGCAAAAAATATGGCGGATTTTACCTGGGAAGCATCGGAGGTCCAGCAGCAATTCTTGCACAGGAAAACATAAAAAATGTAGAGCTGCTTGAGTACCCCGAACTGGGAATGGAAGCCATTTATAAAATTGATGTAGAAGACTTCCCTGCATTTATACTCATTGATGATAAAGGGAATGACTTCTACAAAAAATTCAACTAAGCGGATAATAAATAAAAACCCATTAAAAAGTAATTTACGCTAACAGAATTTTCCTAAAATATTATTCTGTTAGCGTAATTATTTATTATAAATTTTTACACAATAAACCATAAAAACATGCTTTATAAAATATAATATTGCATATTTTAACTAAGTACAGATCGGTATGAAGCAACCCATATACTTTTTCATCTTTTTCTTCTGTTTTGCGCAGGCAATGTTTTCTCAATCAAGTTCCAATACGGAAAGAGAAGAAAGCCCCAAGATAGGCCTTGTCCTAAGTGGAGGAGCTGCGAAGGGTTTTGCTCATATTGGTGTTTTAGAAGTATTGGAAGACGTTGGCATTCGCCCGGACTATATGACGGGGACAAGTATGGGCGCAATCATTGGGGGATTATATGCCATGGGGTACTCGCCAGAAGAGCTGAGAGAGCTGGCTTCAAGAACTGATTGGGATCAAATGATAACAGACAGAGTCTCTTTGAGAAACATTGTAATGGAAGAAAAAGAAGATTTTGAAAGATATTTGATTGAATTCCCCGTACGCAACTTGAAGCTAAAATTGCCATCCGGCCTCACTGAAGGCTACCAGATTGACAGACTGTTTTCTGAGTTGACATGGAATGTCAAAAAAATTCATAACTTTGACAGTTTGCCAATACCTTTCCATTGCATGGCTGTTGATATTATAGAAGGAAAGGTAGTAGAATTTGATTCAGGGGACATTTCCACAGCAATACGTGCAAGCATGGCTATACCCGGCATGTTCACACCTGTACAGGTTGATTCTATGCTGCTGGTTGATGGTGGAGTAATCAGAAATTTGCCTGTAGAAGAAGTGCGGAAAATGGGAGCTGATATAATCATTGCAGTGTACGTGGGGTTTGAAGAGGAAGTGACACCGGAAAGTTTATCATCACTCAGTGATGTTTTAACACGAACAACCATCTTCATGGGCGTGTTAGATACCAAACAACAGATGAAAATGGCGGATATCCTAATCATCCCCAAACTAGGAGATTTAAGTTCAACGGATTTTAGCAAAAGTGATACCATAGCCAAAATAGGCAAAGAAGCAACTCTTAAGGTTAAAGAAAGACTGGAAAAATTGGCAGATACTCTGAATCTTTCATTTGAACCTGTAGAAAAACCATTCAGCCGTGAATTTGTTCTCATTTCAGATGTCCAAGTTGAAAATGTTCAATACGTTGAAAAATCTTTCATCATTGGACAAGGGAATATATTTCCCGGAAACTATACCACCCGGAAGAAAATTGACGAGGCGGTAGAAAGATTATATGGTACAGGTTATTTCCGTAATGTAGGTTACCAGCTGGAGCACATAGAGAATAATAAATTCAACCTGGTTTATAAAATCAAGGAAAACTCACGCGCCTTTTTAAAAATAGCACCCCACTATGACAATCAACTTGGAACAGGAATAACACTTAACGGGACATTCAGAAATTATATTATCCCTTCATCCAGAATAAAACTGACTGCTAATATTGCAGAAAACCCTGGAGTTAAATTCAATACGCATAAATATGTGGGAAAAGCGCAAAAGTTAATGTTGCACAATTTTGCTTGGTGGAGCAGAACAAAATTACCCGTTTTTTACGAAGAAGAAAATGTCGGAAATTACAAGCACAGACTATTAAAAGCTGGGACAGGAGTAAAATACAGTCTTTCATTCAATCAACAGGCAGGCTTTGACTTTTACTATGAAAGAAATCACCTTGAACCGGGAGGAGCCGTTGAAGCATATTACCCTGAAGCTGATTTTGATCAGTATGCATTTGGAGCTTTTGCGGCTCAAACCTACTTCAAACATAATACGCTTAATGATTTGTATTTCGCTACAAGGGGAACAAAATTAGATATTGAATTTAAAAGGGTCATGAAACCCATTATTCAGAAACATATAAAAGAAGATCAGAGTATTGAAGAAGAAATATTCAGGCTGAACCTGAAACCTTTTAATACATTCTACTTCAACTATGACAACTACTTTGAGATCGACCGAAGAACTTCATTAAAATTCGGAACATCAGTGGGATTAGTATCTAAGCAAACTCCCATAACTAATTTTTTTGCACTTGGGGGTATTCTTTATACAGACAAATATACCTTTGAATCATTTTATGGGATGAATTTTGGGGAACATATTGTACCCAATTTCTGGAAAATAGACGGGGAATTCAATTACAAAATTAAACCACGAATATACCTGACAGCTGCAGGAAATATGGTTTACACAAACGAAAAAGTAGATCAATTTTTCCGTACCATGGAAGATACCAAATGGAGAGACCTGACCAAAGGATTTGCAATGGGAGTTAGAATTAATTCATTACTGGGTCCCCTAAAACTGATGGTTGGAGATGTTAGTACAGACAGCAGACTGAGATGGTATGTAAGCCTGGGGTATTCATTCTAATGTGCCAAAAAACTGAACAAAAGAAGACAAACCATTTTTTAAATTTATATAAAATAATACCCTCAATGTTCCTCGCTTACCACCAGAATTTTCTTTTTATGAATGTATGAAACCACCGTCAACGTTACCAAAAGTATGACAGAAACATAAACAAAAGCAGGTATCGGAACCGGATCTCCGCCAGCATAAGAATGGAGTCCGGACAAATAATAATTAACACCAAAATAGGTCATCAGGACAGATGAAAACCCAAAAAGAGCCATCACGTTGAACGTAAATAATGTTTTCAGGCCTGGAATGATTCTGGCATGCATAATAAAACTATAAACAATAATCGTAATAAGCGACCACGTTTCTTTTGGATCCCATCCCCAGTATCTTCCCCACGATTCATTTGCCCAAATAGCACCAAGGAAGGTTCCGATAGTTAACAAATACAAACCTATAGTCATGGCTTTATAATTAATGACTGTCAGTTCTTGTATTGAAGAAACTATCCTGCTATGATTAGAACGAGAAACCAACAGAAAGAAAACAAGGTTCATCAGTCCAAGGATAGCAGATAGTCCAAGAAATCCGTAACTACTTGTAATTATCGAAACATGAAGTGTAAGCCAATAGGATTGAAGAACAGGCATAAGATTTGTGATTTCAGGATCCATAAAACCCATATGTGCCACCATCAGAGCAAAAGCAGCCAAAACAGAAGTAGCGGCCAGTGTTAATTTAGACTTCCTGAAAAACAGAAAACCAGCTAATAAAGTTGCCCAGGAAACAAAAAGCATAGATTCATATCCGTTGCTCATAGGAGCATGACCAGAAATATACCATCGAAGACCCAAACCAATTGTTTGAAAAAGAAAGCCAACAGCAATCAGTCCAACAAACACTTTTACCAGTCCGGGAGCAATTTTTTGCCCTTTAATAATCCGAACCAGCAACAAACCAATAAGAAGAATACCAGTGGTAGCTAAAAATGGAAATAATCTTTCAAAAACTCTGCCCTTATGAAAAATTATTTCTGTATCAACTTTCTTTTCTGAAGGAAGCTCATACCGGGCATGTCTGCGTTGGTATTCCTTTATTGAGCTTATCAGTTCTAAAGCTTTATCATAGTTCTCCCTGGAAATATTCTTCTCCACCCTGGTCATAACATTCTCAAATTGAAGTAAATCTTCATTGTTTTCCACATGCTCTGATATTTTTCCAGGTGTTGTCCATTCCCCTTCATCATTTTCATAAGGGAATATTCTCAGGAATTCTCCTTGCATTACCATAAAGCAGATGTTCAACCGTTCGTCAACTTTCATAACCTCTTTGTCGAACTTATTCCTTTCTCCTGCAGCTTTAGAATATGCCTTTCTCACGTATTCATCAAGTTTATATTGATTTTTCCCCGGAGAAACAATATCTGTGAAAGCCGCATAATCATTTTTTAGGCCGAGTAATTTTTGTACTTCTTTATTATTCACCTTTATAAGCGGAACATTTTTCCAGTTTTCGAAGTCATAATAAAGCCCAAGGAAAACCTGCACAGGAGAAAACCCCCGGTAAGAGTTATCTCTGCTAACTTTTCTGAGTATTTCATGACTTAAAGTATACAGGGGTTTCGTTCTTCCTTTCTGATCTTGTACCAAAACATCACCGAATTCTTCTGCAACTTTTTTATCAGTTTCAAATCGCTGTCCTGATGAATGTGAAGCAGAACTGCCAAAAAGTAAAAATAAAATCATCACAGCAGTTGTCTTCCTGACTGGGGCAGGCCAAAATTTTTTATTAACTTTCCGGAAAAGAGATTTCCTGTTTAGTAAAGAGAGGACAATACCTATAACAAGCAAAATATAACCAGCGTATGTTACCGACATACCGGCTACATCATAGTTAACCGACAAGATGGAGCCTTTTTCATCCTGATCATAAGACGACTGAAAAAAGCGATACCCTCGATATTTCAAAATATTATTCATATAGACCATATAAGAAAACTCCTTATCATTCTGTCTATCAATAACAGTTACGTTACTTTTATAAGATGAAGGGGCATCAGAGCCCGGATATTTTTCCATCACGAATTCATTCAGCTTTATAGAAAACGGCAATTTTATGGCTTTTGGGGCATAATTCAGTTTAACAATATGGTCTTCATTAGCAAATCTGGCCACTGAAGAAGAATCCTCATTCAGCCAGAGAAACATATCAGAAGTATTCTTGTTATTTTTTAGTTCATAATGCAGAACATCCTGGTTTTGAGGGCTGCCCTGCTTGGCACGTACGGGCTTAATTATGCCCGAAGGAGTAATATCCTCCACTAGAATACGCCAGCCATTGATTGAATATACAAACATATCTTCGAGCGGAATGCTTTCATCATTTGTAAAATTCTCCGGTACCCTGTCATTTATATCAAAACGCTGAACATCCCACGGTGAGTGCATTATAAAACCATCTCCATTTTGTTCAATTTGTATATCAGCATCCTCCGCTGTATTCAATCCAAATGTAAAATCCGCTATATTTGTATGCTGACCATCCTCCAAAACTAACCTATGCGTTTTTTCCATATCCCTTGTAATCATCATTTGAATGAGGGGTTTGCCATTGGGATCATCAGCTATACTCTTTGCAGCCTCCGCAATATATCCTTTGTACTGAATGTTATACTCTTGTTCTTCAACCTTTATGTCTTCATCATAGTTGTCTGATATTACAGGAGTTACTACAAATTTATCTGATGAAGAATAAAGATTCTTGTTATTTTTATCCGTAACTTTAAGCTTAATATACTGGTCTTCCGTTTTTATGGAGCTTTTTGACTCCCCTTCTCTTAAATGAATTGAACCTTCAAACCCTATATACCGGGTAATAGCAGCACCAATAATTATCAAAATAAAAGCAATATGAAATGTCATGCGGGGCAATTGCGATCGTCGGTAAAGCTTAAACCGGAAAAGATGTCCTATAAAATTGACAACCAACAGGAGGATGATAAGTTCAAACCACTTGGCGTCATAAACAATTTCGCGCGCAGCCATTTGCCCATAATCATTTTCAATAAACGTTGCAAAAGCCATAGACACTGCAAAGAGAATAAACAAAACACCCATAAACCAAGATGAAAAAAGGAAATTGTCGCGATTGAACATAGAGTTAAACTTACCCATATGAATTAATTTAGTTGAATATTGTAGATGAGCTTAAAAATAAAATAAAAAAATAGAACAGGATAAAAAATTAATAAATCATAAAATGTAATCAGAAATAATCTTCCCGGTCTCACAGTTTAAGGAAAGTAGAAAAAACTGTTTAACTATTCTTTAAACTTCACCCTGTTAAAAGAAAGCGCTTTAATCATCCAGTGGGGTAAGGGTCTTTCTGGCTTTCTTTTTCTGAGATTTATAAACCAACCAAATTTTTTGATTATGGGCACTTTATGTGTTTCGACAAATTCTATTAACGTTCCGTCAGGATCTTCAATATAAGAAAAATGGCCGGCAGCTTCACCCATATCAAAGCTATGATCGGAATGATGTTCTACATTACTGTCTACTTTAAAACAGTGTCCCTTTTGTTTGCACTTTTTCCGTAACACCTTCATACCATTAATGTCGAAACACAAATGTATAAATCCGGGGTCTCCCCAAAACCTGTCTTTATAGATATGATGAGGCTTACGCTCTTTGACTTCAAAAAGTTCAATATAACTTTCCCCCAGTAAAGGAGAGAAACCACCTTCACGAGGCTTACTGTGTGTCAGGAGTACTCTTCGGAAAGAAAAGTCACCTCCCGAAAGATTTGACAGATCGGGGAATTTCCCTTCTTTATCGTAAATTACCCTATCATAACCCAAAATACCGGAATAAACCTCTCTGGACTTGTCGACATCAGAGACTCCGATGCATGCACCATAAGCTCCACCGGTCGGTTTTTTCTCATCTTTATACCAATCCGACGATTCGACTAATTGAAAATGATTGCCATAAGGGTCAGTAACAAAAAATGTTTTCTTACCGTCCGGCGCCTCTGTTGGTTCGCTAACAATATTTATTGATTTTGCTTTATAGGCTTCATACGTATCCCTGATGCTTTTACATTTCACCTTTGCGGCATAGATACCCAAATCTCCAAGACGTAAATTAAATTTAGGTTTTTGAGGTTGTCGCTCTTTATACTGCCAGATTTCAAATCCTCCACCTCCCTGTAAATTAAACGCAAGTGCAGCATGTCGCCTTTGCGGCAAACCACCAGTATATGGAAGCATCAACTCGGCTATTGCACTATCCTCAAAAACACGGATATCTGTACCAAAAACATCATTGTACCATCTCCATGCTTCTTTTATATTCTCTATTCCTATACCAATCTGTTGGATGCCGCTTATGATTACTTCGTTCATAAAATATTCGAATATTTTTGGGTAAATATATAAAATTCATTGTTTCAAGAATAAAATCTACGGGTAAAACTCAGAAATGCTTAACTGTTCGTGCAACTTTATAAAACAAAACAGGGAAAAAGCGCTTAAGATAAACCATTATCAATTCCTTTCTTCCCACCAGAATTTCTTTTTTATTTCTTTCCATTCCTTTAACTATCTTCTTAGCACATTTACCTGCCGGCATTCCCGTTTCCTGCCCCTGATCCATTTTCCCGTGTTCTTTACCTTCTTTCGTAACCGCATGGTAAGAAATATTCGTTCTTATCCGGCCGGGACAAATAATGTTAACAGAAACATTATGTTTTCTCATCTCCATTCTAAGCGTTTCATAAAACCCATAGAGAGCATGCTTAGAAGCAGAATAGGAAGAACGCATTGGAAATCCGAACTTCCCGACAATACTGGATGTAACAGCAATCTGACCGCCTCCTTTTTCAATCATAGATGGAAGTACAGTCTTGGTTAGAATAACGTTGCTGAAATAATTGATCTCCATAATTTGTCTGTCAATTTGAGTGGAAGTTTCAGTAATTAAGGATCGCTGACCGAGGCCTCCATTGTTGATCAAAACATCAATTTTAGGATAATGGTCCAAAACTTTGCGTGCTGTTTCTTCTACCTCCTTCGGGGAAGAAAGATCAAAAGGAACAACATACGCCTGACTTCCTTCATTTTTACAAATTTGTTTAACCTTTTTCAACCTTTGCTCATCTCTGCCGGAAAGAATTAAAATATTATCTTTTACAGCCAACTCATAAGCCAGCGCCTCACCAATTCCTGATGAAGCGCCGGTTATCCAAATCGTTTTATTAATAAGGGACATATCAATTGGTTTTATTTGCGATACGGACTTTAGTAATCATAAAACATCCATATGACAAATAAACAAATAAAAAATAATTCATTAAAACAAAAATCATTTTTTATAGTTTTACCCCTAAACAAAATGAAAACAATAAATAAGCATAAGTAATTATCAATGAGTAAACAACGAAAAATTTCAAAAAGCATCCTGGCAAATAAAAAAACAATAATCATCATACTTCTCATTGCCTTAATAGTTGCAGGATATTTCCGGACAACCGGAGCATTCTGGTTTATCTTTACTGCTATTTACCTCTTGCCAAACTTCTATTTATACAACAAAATAAAAAAAATATTTTCACGAAAACGCAGGCGTTTAATCTTCACTATACTGTTCGCTTTGCTAGTAGCAGCATTACCAGTGGGAGAAGTCCTGGAGCATAACACCGACAGCAAAATTGGAAATGTCACCTTGTGGATCGCATATTATTACTTACCGGTATTGTTATATACATTTTTTCTATACCTGCTTATAGACCTTGGAAAGGCATCAAATCAACTTTTAAAGTTACTCCCTTCTTATGTTTTCTCCACCAGAAAATTCAGAATTTATTCACTAAGTGTGATACTGCTGATCACAGCCGTAATTAATATAGCAGGCATCTACAATTTCAACAATACCAGTGTTACCTCTTATAATATTGAAGTTCCACAGAAACTCTCCAAACTGGACAATATGAAAATTGCTGTTGCTGCGGATTTTCATTTCAGCGATCATACCCAGCGGTCTTTTGTAAGGCAATTTGTCGAAAAGCTTAATTCTATTGAACCAGATATTGTATTATTTCCCGGAGATTTAATAGAGAGCCTACCAGGTAAAAAGAAATCAGCATTTATCCAAGATGAACTTGGAAAAATAAAGGCAAGGTACGGCATTTATGCATCAGAGGGTAATCATGAACTGTATGGCAATAAAAAAAAGTTAAGCTTTTTTGACAATACGGGCATCAAATTTTTAAGAGATACGGTAAAAGAAAAAGCGGATTCCTTTGTTATCATTGGTAGACGAGACCGGCAGAACCAAGAAAGGGAATCGCTTCAAACGCTATTAGAAAATACAACAGACAGTTTACCCAGAATTGTTCTCGATCATCAGCCCTTTGAGCTTAAAAAAGTTTCAGAAAACAACATCAACCTTCAAGTCTCAGGACACACACATCACGGACAGTTATTTCCTTTTCAATTAATTACCAAAGCTATTTACCGCATAAGCTGGGGATATAAAAAAATTAACAATACCCATTTTTTTGTCACCTGCGGTGCACAAGGCTGGGGCCCTCCGGTAAAAACCTCCTCATATTCAGAAATTATGGAGATTAATATTAATTTCACAGAGTAAAAGCAGCTTATTTTCCCTCTGCAACAGTTTCTAAAAATCGGTCATCTTTAAAATGATCCAAGTAATTGATTTTGTATGGCAAAATAAGTATCTTGTAAGACAACAAGTTTAATTTTCATTATATTTGCAGAAAAGTACTGAGCTGATTTTTAAATCAGAAATAAAACAGATCTTAAATAAAAAAAATAAACAAATGAAACGTCCATGATAAAATAAACATTAAAATCACAAAAGGAAATGTTTATTTTATCATGGTAAGTTCCATATGGCCATAAATAATAAAAAATAAACATATGAACCCTCATCCACTAACGTAGATAAAAGTCTGTAAATAAAGCATGAGGGTTCCATGGGATGCAGAATGAACCTACGTTGACTTTTGTAGCAATAAGTCTCAGAGCATGAAACTAATAATCTAACTTTATCCAAATGAAACCCTTTGCTTACTTACTATTGATTTTTCTGTTATCTTCATGTTTTGGTGATGATGGTTACTACGTGAAAAGGACCGACTATGTGTCCATTACAGAAGTATCTATCCCTGACTCTGCCCTGGTTTCAGACACCGTACAAATTGAAGCAACAGCCCAGGAAAATAACGGCTGCTGGCGGGATCTTACCTTTTCTTTTGACTCTATTGCTGATACTACTTATATGTTATCAGCTTACGGAATTTTTGAAAGCGAAGGAATCTGCCCGGAGGTTATAGTTACTGCAGATACCACTATAGAATTTATCCCTACAAAAGAGGGATTATATCAATTTCAAATAGCACGTAATTCTTACAGCAGCACCATAGATACGATGATAGTGGAAGAAAACGCAAATAATTAGTCAAAATCAGCCGCTAAGCGGCTCGAAGCAGACAACAGATGGTTAATAAAAGTGATTTAAATACAATAACAAGAGTCAGAAAAGAGAAAAGTTATCCACGTAGATCACAAAAATTCCGCAAATAGCACTACCTACAATATTCTGTGATATCCATTCGGGAGGACTCCCGGTATTCTGGGAGGATGTCTGCTACAACCAACTTTTGTGACAGGGATAGAAACGCGTTTCTTCCATCCAAATAGTTTCATTATTATGGCTTTCTCTTGACTTGCTTTTTTAAATCCATTAAATTTAGAGATTAAATTTACATAATTATGACTACGAAGGATATACTTACAAACCATCCGGCCACCAAAGATAACATATTAATGATTCTCCATGAGATTCAAAACAATAACACGGATAACCGGATTAATGAAAACGACATAAAAGAAGTGGCTAGCTTTTTAAACACAACGTATGCTGAAGTCTATGGTGTCATTACCTACTATTCTATGTTAAGTGTAAAACCCCGTGGTAAATATATCATACGACTCTGCAAATCGCCCATGTGCAGAATGCTAGGAGCCACAGATTTGCTTGAGTTTATGGAACGCGAATTAAAAATCGAAGCCGGCGAAATCACACCGGATAATTTATTTACCATTGAAACGACAGAGTGCCTTGGAGAGTGTGACAAATCTCCTGTTCTCATGATCAATGAAGATTTATATACCAATCTGGATGCAACCAAAATAAAAACAATAATTGACAAATACCGCAAATAAAAACAAATAGCTGTGATACAAGAAACAAAAATAGCACTAAAAAATGCCGGTAAAATAAATCCTCTTAGCCTCAGTGAGTATAAGAACACTGGTGGCTTTAAGGCTGTAGAACTGGTATTGAACAAAGAGCCCACAAATATTATAAAAGAAATTCATGAAGCAAATCTTCGGGGTCGCGGCGGTGCTGGCTTCCCTGCTGGCATGAAAAGCCAATTTACCGACGAAGCCATATGCCACTATTGTGGTCCTAAATATGTGATATGTAACGCTGATGAAGGTGAACCGGGAACATTTAAAGACCGCATCATTATGGAGCAAGATCCCCATATAATTATTGAGGGGATGATAATATCAGCTATTGCAATAGGTGCGGAGAAAGGCTACATATACCTCAGAGGTGAATATACGGATTCAATAAAAAAAGTCAGACGGGCCATTCACAATTGCTATGAAAACAATTTGCTGGGGAATAACATTTTAGGCAGCGCCTTTTCCTTTGAACTTGAAATTAGGTTGGGCGCAGGGTCATACCTCTGCGGAGAAGAACTTACGCTTCTCGAATCCCTTGAAGGGAAAAGAGGCTACCCCAGGATAAAACCTCCTTTCCCTGCAGAGAAAGGATTATTTGGCTGCCCTACTCTTATCAACAATGTGGAAACATTTGCCCACATACCCTTTATAATTAATGAAGGTGCTAAAAAATACCATGAATTGGGGACGAAAAATTCTCCGGGAACAAAAATCTTCACCATTAGCGGAGATGTTGAAAGACCCGGCTATTACGAAACAGAAATGGGTATTACATTGAAGCAACTAATAGATGACTTGTGTGGGGGGATGAAAAAAGACCAAAAATTTAAAGCTGCAATTTTGGGTGGTGCAGCCGGAACATTTGTCAATGAAAGTGTTATGAATACCCCCATGGGCTTTGACACCCTTAAGGAAAAAGGTGCTGTCCTTGGTTCCGGAGCTATCATGGTTATGGGAGAGGATCGTTCATTATACGACATGCTCTATTCTATCCTGGAATTCTTCGAGCATGAATCATGTGGAAAGTGTACTCCTTGTCGCGTAGGAAGCACCCAGCTTATGAGAATGATGAAAGAAATGGAGAGCAAAGAAAACGGCGAAAGGTTGAATATAATGCAACAAATGAAGTCAGAGGCAGAATATATGCAGAACAACTCTCTGTGTCCTCTTGGAGCGTCTCACATATTACCTGTCGGAAGTATCCTGAAATATTTTGAAGACGAATTTTAAAGAACAGCAAGTATGAGTAAAAAAGTAAACTTAACAATAGACAATAAAACCATCCAGGCCGAGGAAGGCACAAACCTTCTGCAAGCCTCCCTGGATAATGGTATACACATTCCCTATTTGTGCTATCACAAAAAGATATCTCCCACTGGTGCATGCCGGATGTGTGTAGTAAAAATTGAAGGTCAAAAAGGCCTGATGATGTCATGTACCGTAAATGTCAAAGAAGGAATGAACGTCACCGCTTTCGATAAGGAAATTGAAGCGGCGAGAAAACATACACTTGAATACTTACTGGCTGAGCATAATGAGCATTACGACGGAACATACTGGGATGATTTTCACTATTGGGTAAGGGAGTATAATCTTGAAACGCCTGAAAAAAGGTCATATCCGAAAATTACTACAGAATTAAAATTTCCGGTCGATGATACATCTCCTGTTTTAACTTATGACGCATCCAAATGTATTAAGTGTTTTCGCTGTATAAAAGCGTGCGACGAGGTTCAGGGAAAAAATGTTTTGTCTTTCAGCGAAAGAGGTATTAGATCATACATCATAGCCGGTATGGATAAATGGGATGAATCCGAATGCGACGGATGCGGAGAATGTATTCAGCTTTGTCCCACCGGTGCATTGGTTGAAAAGCCTAACCGTGAAGCAATCAATATAGACAAAATAGACAAAAAAGTACGTAGCACATGTCCCTATTGTGGTGTAGGATGCCAGGTAATGCTTCATGTTCAGGACGGAAAAATTGTCCGTTCGGACGGAGTGGAGGATGTCATGCCAAATGATGGCAGGCTATGTGTTAAAGGACGATTTGGACTGGATTATGTCCAGAGTGAGGACAGGTTGAAAAAACCATTAATCAGGAAAAACGGGGAATTTGTTGAGGCATCGTGGGAAGAGGCAAACAATCTGATAGCCAGGAAATTTAACGAAATTAAACAGCAATATGGAAATGAAGCACTGGCCGGCTATGGTTCAGCAAAGTGTACCAACGAGGACAATTATATTTTTCAGAAATTTATCCGGATAGCTTTTGGAAATAATAACCTGGACTATTGTACACGGTTGTGTCATGCATCCACTGTTACAGCAATGTTAAAGTCTCTGGGCAGTGGTGCAGGAAGCAATTCCATAGAGGATTTTGCCAATACAGAATGCCACTTTATCATAGGAAATAACATGATTGAAACTCATCCGGTAACGGCTACATTTGTCAAAAATGGCATGTATAAAGGCAATAAAATTATCGTTTGTGATCCCCGGTGGACGAAAATGTCGGATTATGCAGATATTTGGCTTCAACCACGAATGGGAACAGATGTAGCTCTACTGAATGGAATTATGCACGTGATTATCAAGGAAAATATGATAGATAAAAAATTTATCAAATCACGTGTTGAGGGAGGGATGGAAGCTTTTGAACAGTTAAAATCGTTAGTTCAAAAATATACACCAGAGGAGACAGAACGTATTACCAGGGTACCAAAATCAAAAATAACAGAAGCAGCACGTATGTATGCCGGCGCATCCACAGCAATGATCGCAACAGGGATGGGACTGAGTCAGCAAGTTGTTGGAACACACATGGTATTTTCACTGATTAATATGATGCTGATAACCGGTCAGGTTGGAAAAGAAACTGCCGGAATAGACCCCCCGAGAGGTCAAAATAATGTTCAGGGCGTTACGGATATTGGCGTCTCCCCAATTAATTACCCGGGATATATCCCTGTTGGGAATGCTGACAACAGGAAAAAACTGGCCAAACTATGGAATGTTGATTATAATGCGCTTCCATCCGAACCCGGGCTGACGACTGTGGAGATAATGAATGCAGCACATGATGAGAAAATAAAGGGACTGTATATCATGGGTGAGAATCCGATGTTAACAGACCCTGATCTGAATCATACTGAAGAAGCTCTGCGAAAACTTGATTTTCTGGTAGTACAGGACATTTTTCCAACTGAAACAACACCCTATGCTGATGTCATCCTCCCGGCTTCTTCCTTTGCCGAAAAAGATGGAACATTTGTAAACAGCGATAGACGTACGCTTCGAGTACGTAAGGCAGTAGAAATGCCAGGCGAAGCTGAAGAAGACTGGAAAATTATCATTAAAATCGCAGACAAAATGGGCTATAACCTTGGTAAATACAACAACGCCAAAGAAATATTTGAAGAAATAAGACAAGCTACACCTATCATGGCAGGAATAACCTACGAAAGAATTGAACAGGAGGGAATTCAGTGGCCCTGTCCCACAAAAGATCACCCCGGAACAAAAACATTGTTCTTAGACCAGTTTCAAACAGAAAGTGGACTAGGAGTATTAAATCCTGTGCATCATGCAGAACAAAAAGAAAAATCGTCAAAAGAATTTCCTTTCTTACTCAATACCGGAAGGATTCTTTATCAATATCATACCTCAACGATGTCCAGAAGAAATAAGTCCTTAAATGATTTTGCCAATGAATCCTATGTGTTGATGAATCCACTGGATGTGCAAAAAAAAGAACTTAAAGATGGAGACAGGGTAAAAATATTTAATAACCGAGGCACCCTGGAAACAAACATCCAAAGCAGCAATGGAGTCTCTGAGGGTGAATTATTCATGCCATTTCATTATCATGAATCACCAGTCAATATTTTAACGAGGGGCGAACTCGATCCATATTCAAAAATACCCCCCTTTAAATACTCTGCATGCCAGGTTGAAAAATTATAAGAGGAAATCAACTCAGAGAGGCACGTCTGAGAAGCGTGTCTCTATTCTGTATTAATCATTTAAAAAAACGAACAAGTGGGACAAGTGGAATGCATCATTCCCCTTGTTCCTTGTCAAGTCTTTCCCTAGATAAACCAAACTGCTCTCTTTCCTGATTTCCCAGAGGTTCCGTATGAACCATAACATCATAGGTGTTACAAACATTCTCTCTAATAGTCTTTTCAACTTTTTTAGCAATATAGTGCGCGTCTGAAATTTTTATATCAGGGTCCACTTCTATGTCTAGGGCTATAACGTACTCGTTTGCGTGTTTTCTCAGTCTTACCCGGTGAGGATTATGTGCTCCTTCCACTGCTTCAACCGCATCAAAAATTCTATAATACAATGAGGTATCTTCAACACCATCCATTAACTCCACATTGGACTCCATAAATATGGAAAACGCTTCCTTCATAATCCATATGCTAATAGCAAGAGCAGTAATTAAATCCAAAACCGGTAGATTAAGAACATATGTAAAAAATAAGCCCAGCAAAACTGAAGAAGAGATAAAAATATCATTTCTCATATTTTTCCCGTTAGCTATCAGCATAGGGCTATCTCCTTTTTTGCCTTTTTTAATCTGATAATAACATAAACCAGTTTTTGCTACAATAGAAAATATTGTGACATAAATAGCAATCAAAGAAGGGAAGGCGTGTGGTTCACCTGTTATAATCCGAACCAGGGAAGAGTAAAAAAGCTGAGCGCCGACAAAAAAAATTATAAAGCTGAGTACTTTCGTTGCAACGGCCTCAGCCCTCTGATAACCATAGGGATATCTGTAATCAGGTGGTTTCCGCATTATCTTGGTAGCAAACAAAGAAACTGAAAAAGTCAATACATCTGAGGCGGAGTCAATACCATCGCTAATTACTGCAAAACTCCCGGAAATATAGCCAATAATTATTTTTGCTGCTGCCAGAATCATGTTAGCAAAAAGCCCCACACGGGATGCATTCCTTATAATTTTTACCCTTTCTTTCATAACATGTCTTACATACGGAGACGAAATTACTGCAAAATTTCAAGAATATTATAAAAAGCAGGGATGAAATGAAACCATCCTACAATACATTACACAAATGCCAATGAAGATATAAAAACCATACCCGTCGGCAGCCAATTCATAAGGATTACATGGAATGGAGAATCAAAAAATGTTGACTTCTGTAACAATAAGTCTCAGATTGTAAAACTGATAATCTAATTTTATACCAATGAACCTGACAATTCCCGGATAGGGAAACTATAATTCTAAGGGTAATCCTTATTAAGCAAATAACAAATCCTTTAATGAATTTTGTAGAGGTTTGCTTGAGTCGAGCGCCATAAAAAGCGATCTAAACTATAAACGCTCAACTCAAGCAAAGATTTACTTTAAGTTTAAAAAAGCAAAGTATTAAACATCAACTTATAATTTTGTGCTGTAGAAGCTCTAAATTGAGGTGAATAGGAGAACACAATCATCTCTCCCTCGCCTTTCTTCATCCAAACGATTGCCGGTTCACCTTCTACTTTATCAATTTCCTCGGCATATCCACTCAATAAAATATCATCGTCACTAAATCTTCCAATTACGCGCCTGTCCATATCGAACCTTGGTAAAGTTGTACTAAATAATGGATCACCCCTGTGAAAAGCAGCAACATTTTTTTGCATTCCCAATGTAATATCTATGTCTTCCTCCAGATCAAGCTTAACAAGAGAGCCTGGAGTATAAAATCCCTCTTTCTTATAATTATCTGATACATTAGAAAAAGGCAATTTAAATTCTTCCTTATCTCCATTATTTTCTATGCTTTGTTTGCCCATAAATATCTCGGAAGAGCTGCCCCAGGACATTACTTTTCCTCCCTCATCAACATATTTCATTACTTTTGCTAATCCTTCTTTACCCATGCCTTTGGAAAACTCCGGGGGATAATTACTCATCCGGTACTGACCGCCACGTTCATAATTTCCTTTCAACAAAACTGATTTGCTGGAATTAGGAAAAATTAACACATCAAAATCTTCCAGTTGCGTTTCGGGAATATCCCCCGGACGAATAACTTCAAATGGTATATGGTAAGAATCAAAAATATATCTTGTCCAACCTGCATCCATGTCATGCATATAAGTTTCTATGAGAGCTATTTTAGGCAAACTTAAATCCTCCGCTTGACTATGATCACCTGTAAAAAACACAGGGTCGACAGTAGCATCATCAAGTAAGGTATTCAATTTTCTTTCCCTTAATTCATTAATAACAAATCCACCTGATGGGGCTATCTTATTTTCTCCTTCTATTTTCTGCTTGCTATATTGAACTTCCAGTCCCATTTCTTTAGCTTTAAAAGCTAGTTTATAACTTTCATTATTTTCGAAAGGCAATACAATTGATTTTGTATTATCAGGTGAATCACTATCTGCAAGTAGATATTCACCTTTAATTTCTTTAAGCGATTTGCGCAGCTTAGGATACGATTTATCAATTTCGTAACTCTTTACCCCTTTATGTAACGGCAATGACCATGAAGTTATATCATAGGGTTTAATCATTTCACCCCCGGGCCTGTAATGTCTAACAGGGTATTCCTGACTTTCAAGCACTTCTTTAATAAACGGACGAAATGGCTGTGCAAGCGGAATTACAATATCTCCTTTGTTGAATTGCCGGGATTCAATTTCAATATCTTCATTCAGGGCATATCTTTTTACACCATGCCTGTGGAGCAGGTTAACTAAATCCACCAGCTCGCTTTTATCATGCTGCTCCTTTGGGAAAATATAGTAAAATGGAGCCTGTTCCCTCCCCTTTTTAGTTTCCTCCATACTCATATCATTTCTGAACTTGAGAATATCTTCTTTATTTGCTGCACATGTTTTAATTATAGAAAAAGTGGAAGAAAGTTCTAAATCCACAATATCACTTAACTTCCACCATCCTCCCTGCCAGGGTTGAGTCATGTTTATACTTTTTTTATACTCAGAAAGTCCTTTCCCACTTACACTCAATTCATTAGGCTCTATATACAAAGGGCTGGCCAAGTTTGCACTTGCTGCCTCAGTCAAAAACCCAATAACATTTTTCCATATACAGGTCTCTGTAGAGCCAGGCCAATAATTATCAAAAGTATTATGTTGTGATACCCCATCCAGTCCCTCCTGCGTCAGGTCTTTAGTCATATTCATTCCAAAAATTCCAATCCAGTTCCATACTCCTGCATCAATATTTTCTGCTATTGGATCATGATTTGGCGGAACAAAATATCTTGGTCCGGTAGAACCCATTTGATGTTTCTCAACCATAACCTGTGGAAACCACTCTTTGCTAAATAATTTGTTTATCGTTTGACTCTCCTTTTGAGTTATTGTGATAAAATCTCTGTTATTATCATGCCCGACATATTTATTATAAACACCCGGGTAAGAACTTCCTTCATATTTGGTCCCTTTGTATTCCTTGTAATGGTTAATAATCATATTCATTCCATCAGGGTTATGTGAAGGAACCATCATATATACCACATCATCCAGCCACTCAAGCGTATCAGTATTCTCTGTGGTTGTCAATTGGTGAGCAATCAGGGGAGCAGACTGAGAAGGGCCGATTTCACTGGCATGCATTGACAAAGTAGCGAGAAAAAACACTTTCCCTTCCTTAATATATGTATTTCTTTTGTTCTCTGACAAGTCAGGATTTAAGGCAAGCTCTTCATTGATTTCCTTTAATTGCCCCAGGTTTTCGATGTTGGAAGGAGATGAAAAAAACGCTACATACATCGGTTTACCCATTGTACTTTCACCAATTTGCTCCAACTTAAGCCTTGGGGATTCTTTTTCTAATTGTTTTAGATAATCAATGAGTGATTCATAGTCAAAAACCATCTTGTCAGCACCGGGCTGAAAACCAAAATAATCATTTGGCTTTGTAACCTGACTAAATGAAACTGAAACGAAAAACACAAACAGAAAACTGAATGCTAAGCTGCGGTAGTTAAAAAGGTATCTCATGGCTCATATTTTAGGAATTAACTTACTATTAGATGCAAGAAACTGTAGTTAGTTTAATTGATATTCTCTTTAGACACTCATAAACAAAATTTTTTATCTTCATCTAAACAAGAAAATTTTAAATGAAAAAAGATAATTCATTATTATATAAATATAAGTAATGCTTAATTTTAAAGTTTCTGTCATAAGAATACGGTCTTTCAGTATTAATAGCCGTATCTGTTCAAAATATTTTATCGCAGTTTATATTACTGTTTATCCAACGCTTGCTGTAGTTCATCTGTAAGCTCCATATTGTGGTAAACTGCTTGTACATCATCATCTTCTTCAAAGGCATCAATCATTTTCATAACTTTCAGGGCAGAATCCAGATCCACCTTCTTTGTGGCCTTTGGAATCATTTGCAGAGAAGAATTTTCCGGTTCTATATTAAGTTCTTCTATCTTTTTCTGAACTGCTCCAAAATCCTCCAGCGCTGTTGATACAGTTAAAAAGTCATCTTCCACTTCAATATCCTCAGCGCCGGCATCAATAAGCTCCAGTTCCAGTTCTTCAAGATCCATCTCCTCAGCTTTAGGGATAGTAAAAATTCCCTTTCTGTCAAATAAATAATTGATAGAACCTTTTTTACCTAAACTCCCACCATGCTTAGTAAATATAGAACGAATACTGCTTACTGTCCTGTTATTATTATCCGTCAGACATTCTACATAAATAGCAATTCCCCCTGCAGAATATCCTTCATAAGCCACTTTCTCAAGCTGGCTCCCATCACTGCTTGCTTTTTTTATCGCCTTTTCAATTCTGTCCTTTGGCAAATTGACCCCTTTGGCATTCTGAATAGCAGTACGCAGGCGTGAATTAGATTCAGGATCATCTCCTCCCTCTTTAACTGCTGCACTTATCTCTTTTACTGCCCGTGTAAAAACTTTCGATCGCTTAGCATCCTGTGCTTCTTTTCTTCGCTTTATATTTGCCCATTTACTGTGACCAGCCATAAGTCAAACTCCTTTTAAAATTATTGCATAAAGATAAAAATTTTAGTTTTAAGATTATAATACCTAACCGGATGCACTCCTTGTCTCAACATTTATTTTTAGTTTATACAAAAAATGCTATGAAAACTTAAATGCTTAATATAATTTTGCATTAAAATACTACTTTAATTAAAGGTGCTTTTTCTATTAATTAGAGCGTAAACTAAAGCATTTTATTATCAATAAAACCCTCATCCATTAGCGTAGACAAAAGCCTATGTATAAACCATGAGGGTTCTAGAAGTTGCATAATCAACAAATTATGACTTTAGCAGTAATAAGCCTCAGAGAATGAAATTAATAATCTAACTTTATCCAAATGAACCCAAAAGAAAAGAAGAAGTACTATATAGAAACATATGGCTGCCAGATGAATGTAGCAGATAGTGAAGTAGTGGGCTCTATCATGAAGGATAACGGCTATGAGGCAACACCCCACATGTCAGAAGCTGAGCTGATACTGGTTAATACTTGTTCTATACGAGAAAATGCAGAACAAAGGATATGGGGAAGGCTTGACGTATTTCGCCAGGTTAAAGAGCAGAATTCTTCCGTTAAAGTTGGTGTTATAGGCTGTATGGCGGAACGACTCAAGGAAAAGCTTATTGATAAAGAAAAAAGTGTAGACCTTGTGGTAGGCCCGGATGCATACCGCGATTTACCAAAACTTCTAAACAATGTTGAAACCGGACAAAAAGGTGTTAATACCATCCTCTCAAAAGAAGAAACTTATGGTGATATTTTACCTGTAAGAACCGATAAAAATAAATTATCAGCTTTCATCTCTATCATGCGAGGATGCAATAATATGTGTTCCTACTGTATTGTGCCTTTTGTAAGAGGAAGGGAACGTAGCAGGGCGCCGGAAACCATTGTTAATGAAATCGCGCAGCTCGAAAAAAGGGGTTACAAGGAGATTACACTTATTGGCCAAAATGTGGACTCTTATCAATGGGGAGATAACAATAAAAACATGGATTTTGCCCGGTTACTTAACCATATTGCAACCAGTTTTCATTCACTGCGTATCCGTTTTTCCACATCTCATCCGAAAGACTTGTCAAATGATGTTCTTAAAGTAATGAGCAATCATGAAAATATATGCAGACATATTCATTTGCCGGTGCAATCAGGTAGCACAAAAATTTTAAATCAGATGAACCGGGGATACAGCCGCGAGTGGTATATGAATAGAATAGATGCCATTAGAAAATACTTGCCTGACTGTGAAATAACAACAGATATAATGACCGGATTTAGCGGAGAGACGGAAGAATACCATCAAGAAACTTTATCATTGATGGAATATGCGAATTATGATTTTGCATATATGTTTAAATATTCTGAACGCCCTGGAACGAAGGCGGCCAGAAAAATGCAAGATGATGTACCTGAGGATGTCAAAAAAAGACGACTCAACGAGGTGATTGAACTACAAAATAAGCTTTCACAGGAAAATAAAAAAAAGGCAGTTGGCAAAGCCTTTACTGTGCTTATTGACGGCATATCAAAAAAATCAGACAATCAATACGCCGGCCGAAATTCACAAAATCAGGTAATTGTATTTCCTAAAAAAGATAAAAATATCGGGGACTTTACTATTGTTAAAGTTACAGATAGTACTTCAGGTACACTGATAGGAGAAATTGTAAAATAAAAACATACTATTATGAGCAAACTGATAAATGAATTCAGAGAGTACAGGGATAAAATGAACAGTAAAATGCTTGAGACTGATAATAAAATCCTCAAGCGTATTATCAACCTTGATACCAATACCTATATGGAGGGCGCTTTATCTACAAGAACAAAAGAAATGCTGGGGCTTGTAGCATCTATGGTATTACGTTGTGATGATTGTATAAAATACCATTTAGACCAATGCCATGAACAAAAGATAAGTAATGAGGAGATGTACGAAATATTTGCCGTCGCTAATCTGGTTGGTGGGACAATTGTCATCCCACATACACGAAGGGCACTAGAATATTGGGAAGCTCTAAATGAAGAAAATCAATAAAACATATTTCCACACCAAAGCTATACGTAGGTTTGGCCAAACAATATTTTATCTTTCTATTTTTTTGACGTTGTATCGCTGAAAACAAGATTCAATAAATAAATTGTCAGTAACTTTTTGCCTAGTAAGGGGAATTATCGGATAATATGCTCAAAATCAGTAGTCCCGGATAAAGGGTAAGGACTGATTTTCAACCAAGCAACTTATAAAACTTTTTAGGAAGCCTCGGATTCTTCTTCGGTAATTATATTAAAAACATTATCCAACTGAACAACTTTAATAATATCAAGTATGTCATCGGATACCCTTTCTAATCTAAATTCCGCATTATAGATTTTTGCATTCCGCTCAATATTCAACAAACATTCAAATGCTGAGCTATCAACAAATGCAACACTTTTCATATCCAATACGACACACGAATGTGGTTTACAAATGTATTGCATGAGATCTTGTTCTACTTCTTTAGCATTGTGAATGTTAAACTTCATTAACTTTGGAAAAGAGAGGCGGCAATAGTCTTGATCATAGTTGACTGCTAGCATAATGCAAATATTTTTTTATGCTGTAAAAGAACTGGTTTAATAAACTTAAAAACATTCATACAATTGCAAAGTTATGAACAAATAATATATAAAGAATCAACCTTGGCAAAAAAAATTAAGACAAAACATATGTTATTCAACAATTTTTCTCTTTAACCCTGAATATGTACTATTTTAATACCCAGTTCTTTAAGCTGCCCCTCGGCAAGTTTTGATGGGGAATCAATCATAATGTCCCGGCCAGCATTGTTTTTCGGGAATGCAATATAATCCCGTATAGAGTCAGAACCTCCCATGACAGCACACCATCTGTCGAAACCAAAAGCGATGCCGCCATGAGGCGGAGCTCCGTATTTAAAGGCATCCAAAAGAAAACCAAATTTTTCTTCTGCTTCTTTCTCATTAATACCCAGTGTTCTAAACATCTTTTGCTGCAGGTCACGATTATGAATACGAATAGATCCCCCTCCTATCTCAACTCCGTTAATAACGAAATCGTAAGCATTAGCCCTCATCTTTCCAGGCTGTGTCTCAAACAGCTCAATGTCTTCATCTTTGGGTGAAGTAAATGGATGATGCATAGCATAATATCGTTGATCCTCCCCATCCCATTCCAGCAAAGGAAAATCTACAACCCACAATGGAGCAAACTGATTTTTATCTCTCAATCCTATTCGCTCCCCCATCTCCAAACGCAACGTACCTAAAGCAGACAATGTTTGCATTTTTTGTCCCGCTAAAACGAGCATTAAATCCCCGAATGTAGCATTAAGTGCTTTTGCCCATTCCTTAAAATCATCTTCTCCAAAAAACTTATCAACTGATGATTTAAAGGTTCCATCTTCATTATACTTAACATAAACCAATCCATTAGCTCCTACCTGGGGTTTTTGAACAAAATCTGTCAGCTCATCAAGTTGCTTTCTGCTGTATCCGGCTAAACCGGTAGCTGTTATTCCTCCAATATATTCGGCTTTATCAAAGACATTAAACCCTTTTCCCTGCACCAGTGAGGTAATTTCAGAAATTTTCATATCAAACCTCAAATCGGGTTTATCTGTTCCATAATACTTTATTGCATCATCATATTGTAGTCTCGGAAATTTTTCTGAATAGGTATATTTTTTTACTGCTTCGAATAAATATTTCGCTAACCCCTCAAAAGTATTCAGCACATCTTCCTGATCAACGAATGCCATTTCACAATCCAACTGAGTAAATTCCGGCTGACGATCAGCCCTGAGATCTTCGTCTCTAAAACATTTAACAATCTGAAAATACTTATCATACCCAGCTATCATCAACAGTTGTTTAAAAGTCTGCGGACTTTGAGGAAGAGCATAAAACTCACCGGGGTTCATTCTTGAAGGTACAACAAAATCACGTGCTCCTTCAGGAGTTGATTTAATCAGAAATGGCGTCTCTATTTCAACAAAAGATTGCTTATCAAGGTATTTTCTTATTTCCTGCGCCATCCTGTGCCTTAAAAGCATCTTTTCCCTGACTGTCTCACGCCTGAGATCAAGATAACGATACTTCATCCTCAACTCTTCTCCCCCATCGGTTTCTTTTTCAATGGTAAAAGGAGGAATCTCCGACTTATTTATAATCTCAAGCTTCTGAACCCTCACTTCTATTTCTCCAGTGGGCATGTGCGGATTTTTACTTGATCTTTCCACTACCTCCCCGTCTACTTTTATAATATATTCCCTGCCTAAATCAGAAAGGTGCTCTTTAATCGTAATCGCAGTGTTTTCATCAAAAACAAGTTGAGTTATACCGTATCTATCTCTCAGGGTAATGAAGGTCATTCCACCTAACTCTCTGATACGCTGAATCCATCCGGTTAGAGTAACATGCTCGTTAACATGTTCGATTCTTAATTCACCGCAATTATGTGTTCTGTACATGAACCTTAAATTTTGATCTTTTAAAAAATAAACTTTGCGAATATAGGAAGTTTTTTAGATAAAGACTCAATTCAAAAGACAGAATTATACAAATTCTAATAATCAGTATTGTATGTCCAATAATCCGAATTTAAACAAATGACAATAACTTTTTTTGAGTAAATTTGTATCTTTGTAAGCGAATAATGAATGGGGTATTAGCTCAGTTGGTTCAGAGCGCTACCTTGACAGGGTAGAAGTCGCTGGTTCGAATCCAGCATATCCCACATAGTTGTAGCTGCCTTCTCTATAAGGCAGCTTTTTTTTGGGAAATTGCTCACAATGTTTTATCTTTAAATGGACCGTCAATAAGAAAAGTATTATATAGAAAGGAAACACAGCTTTAAACACTAAACAAATTAGCTTATCGAAAATTGATAAACCCAAAAAAAGACATGAATATGAAAAAAACAGTTCTTATTACGGGATCAACGGACGGCATAGGGAAACAAACAGCTTATGATATGGCTTTGGCTGATTATCAAATCATTATTCACGGAAGAAGTAACGAGAAAGTAAATCAAACCATTAATGAAATAAAAGAAACAAAGAACGATGCAAGTGTTGAGGGTTTTGTTTCAGATTTTGAATCATTAAAAAATGTATCTCAGTTTGCAGAAAAACTCAAAGAAAAATATGATAAACTGGATATTCTCATTAACAATGCGGGAGTAGCTCTAAAAGAAAAGGAACTAACGGAAGACGGATATGAAAAAACGTTTCAAATTAATTACCTTTCACACTTTCTTTTAACAAATCTTATACTCGACCTTCTCAAGAAATCGGAAAAAGGCAAAATAGTTAATGTCACTTCAATGGTGCATTCTACCGCTATTGACTTTGACAATCTTCAGGGAGAACAAGCTTTCGAGGGATCCGAAGCATACTCCTTATCAAAATTATGTGAGATTTTATTCACCTACAAGTTAGCGAGTAGTCTTAAAGAAGATCAAACAACTGTTAATTGTCTGCATCCGGGGGTTATCAACACAAAATTATTAAAAAACCACTGGGGTGGAATTGGTGGTTCTGTTAAAGAAGGTGCAGAAAATCTTTTATACGTAGCTACTTACGAAGGAATTGATCAGGTAACAGGTAAATATTTTGTAAACAAAATGCCACAAAGTTCAGCCACTGTTACATATGAAACAAATAAACAAGATAAGCTCTGGGAAATTAGTAAAAAAATGGTTGAAGCGTATTTGAAATAAAACTTACACATGAAACATACCGACGATAAATCCAAAACATCACCAAAAGGAATAAAAAAACATTTTGATATCCATCCCCCTGTTTTTTGGACTTCAACAATACTGCTCATAGTATTTATCGCCATCACGATTATTCTCGGAGAGCGCATGGAAGCAGTATTCAACAACACTCAAAACTGGATTTCAGACAATTTTGGATGGTTGTTTGTCATATTGGTTAATGTTTACTTATTCTTCACGATTTATTTTGCTTTCTCAAAGTATGGTAAAATACGACTTGGCGGAAGAGCATCTGTGCCGGAGTTTAGCCGTGGAGCATGGTTTGCCATGCTTTTCAGTGCTGGCATGGGAATCGGGATATTATTCTGGAGTGTTGCTGAGCCTATTTTTCATTTTACAGAACCTCCCGTAGGAGAAGCAAATACAGCCGAAGCTGCACAGGAAGCAATGAAAACAACTTTTCTTCACTGGGGACTCCATGCATGGGCAATATATACCTTAGTTGGACTGGCTATAGCATTCTTCTCGTTCAACAGAGAAATGCCGCTTGCTTTCAGGTCAGTTTTTTATCCGCTCCTGGGCGAAAAAGTATATAAATGGCCAGGAGATCTTATTGATATTTTAGCTGTACTCGCGACATTATTCGGTTTAGCGACTTCTCTGGGGCTGGGAGTTAAGCAGGTTAGTGCGGGATTTAGCCATCTTTTTAATACTACTGACAATATACAAACACAAGTTATCCTTATTGCTTCAATAACAGGAGCAGCAACAATTTCTGTGATTTCAGGATTAGACCGCGGTGTAAAAAAACTGAGTGAAATGAACATTAACCTTGGGGCATTGCTCCTGGTTTTTATCCTTATACTCGGGCCTACAGTGTATATCCTTGATTCATATGCACAAAATCTGGGTAATTATATCAATTCTTTTTTTGAGAAAAGCCTATGGACAGAAAGTTACCAACAAAGTAACTGGCAAAATCAATGGACAATATTTTACTGGTCATGGTGGATATCATGGTCGCCCTTTGTAGGTATGTTTATCGCCAGAATTTCAAAAGGAAGGACTATTAAGGAATATGTTCTGAGCGTGTTAATTGTCCCAACACTTCTCACATTCCTCTGGATATCGGCATTTGGAGGTTCGGCAATTTTCATGGAATTAAACGGTGTAGGAGATATTGCAAGAGAAGTAAAGGACAATATCGCTATTTCAATATATCAGCTATTTGAAAACCTACCGTTAGCCAACATCACCAATTTTGTAGCTATTGTATTGGTTATAAGCTTTTTCGTAACGTCATCTGATTCAGGATCCTTGGTAGTTGACGCATTTACTTCAGGAGGAAAATTGCGGTCGCCAGTAACCCAAAGGGTTTTCTGGGCAACCATGGAAGGATTGATTGCTGCAATATTGCTTATAGCTGGTGGTCTAAATGCCCTGCAAACTGCAGCCATTGCAACCGGCCTGCCTTTTGCTGTGATTCTGTTGGTTATGGCCGTGAGTCTAAAAAAAGGATTACAGAAAGAACATGAAAAAGAAGAACTTCGCAGAAAAGCAAAAGAGCAGGAATCCTACAAGGAATTGGTTGATGAAGTCATTAGGAAACGAAAAGATAAAAGTTAATACCTTAAAATAAGGAGGTTGTATGCAAACAATAAAAAATCTGGACACAATGTTGGTCTGCCTTGACCTGACCGATATAGACCACTCATTAATAAGATATGCAAGTTTTCTCAGCCAGAAGCTGGAAACCGACAAGATAATTTTTATCCATGCAATTCAGGCATATGATCTCCCTGATAAAGGAAGTAAAAAATACCCCGACTTGAAAAGCTCCCTTAGTAAAACCATTGAGGAAGAAATCAACAGCGTAGTTTCCAATCATTTTAAAAAACAAATCAAAACTGAAGTCACCACAAAGATAGAAGATGAAGATGCCTCTAATGTCATCATAGAATTTATAAAAAAAGAGAATGTAGACCTTACGCTGATTGGACAGAAAGCAGGAGAAAAAAGGGAAGGTCATTATGGCCACAAAATTGCAGCAAAAGCACAGTCAGATTTAATGTTCATTCCAGAAGATCCGGAATTATCCATAGAAAAAATTTTATGTGCTATCGACCTCTCGAAATTGTCTGTAAAAGCCTTCAGGAGGTCCCTTGATATAGCCAATGCTATAAATGCGGAAATGGTTTGTCAATATATCTTCGACAGCAGCAAAAGTTATTTCCCTGCGGCCACGAACAGAACCAGCTCTGCAATGGAGAAACAATTCAGAAAAAAGTATAACAAATTTGTAAAGCAATTCGGCCTTAAACCAACTGACATTAAATGCCGGTATGAAGTGAATGAAACGATGAAAAGTCAGGCAGAAAAAATTTATCAAAGCGCTGAAGAGGAAAATACTCAGCTCATTATTATTGGATCCAAAGGACAGACCTCATCAATAACAAGCTTACTTGGAAATATCACGGAAAATTTCAGGCGCATGAAAAAACAAATCCCTATAATGATTATGAAAAACATCAAAGATAAAAGGAAATGGATTTAATCCGTTATGGAATACCTGATATCAGAATAAAATCAAAAGTCTTCTTTCAACATTTCCAAAACTCACTTAAAAACCACCCATCCCCTGTCATTTGAAATCTCATTAATTGCCAAAGCTATTGCTTGGTATTCCTGCTGGATTTTATTCAGAGTATCGCCCTCCTCTCCTTGTTCCTGTGCTTCTTTCAGTTCTTTTACTTTATCTTTCTGCGCCTTTTCCAATATCTTTCGTTTATAGGCAATAATTGCCTCGGGGACCAACAGTTTAAGCTTCATCTCTTCCGTTTCCACAAAAATTCCACTTCTTTTCTTAAAAAATTCACTGATTTCATACCCCGGGCCCAATAAATCAGCAGCCAATTGGCTTATTCTTGAATTGGTGTGATAAGTAAAATAATTACGCTCCGGATGACTACCCTTATTCAGTAGTTCCAGGTATTCTTCAAAAACCTGCCTGTAAATCAGGTTCTTAAATTCAAGTTCATCATTTAATATTTCTTTAATGATATACTGAGCCACAGTCATAACCTGGGGTTCAGAATATTTATCTTCCTTATAAGTAAAAAGTTCTTTATCTCCATAATTTAGTAACAACCTGACAATTTCTTTTTCCTGGGTTTCTGAATATACCTCTTCAATAAAAGAGGGTAAACTAGTCAGTGCCTGATTATTTTTACGTTCATTTTCTTCGGATATTTTTCGCTGCTGTTGTTTCTGTCTTGCTCTTCGGGTCCGTATTTTATTCGTTTCATCATACAGAATATTCTCATCAATATCCATAAGGCCACTACAGTCTTTAATGTAAACCGAGCGTGTAATCCCATCAGGAATCATGGATATAGAACGCACAATATCCGAGATAAGGTTGGCCTTATTTACCGGATCATGCTCAGCCTCTTTAGACAGTAATTTGGTCTTATATGTTATAAAATCTTCTTCCTTTTCTTCAATATATTTCTGAAAATCAGAAGCATTATTTTTTTTCGAAAATGAATCCGGGTCTTCACCTTCAGGTAGCATTAGAATTTTTACATTCATCCCCTGCTCAAGAATAAGATCTATTCCTCTTAGAGAAGCCTTCAGGCCTGCAGTATCACCATCATAGATAATCGTTATATTGGGCGTAAAACGTTTTATTAACCTGATTTGTTCTTCTGTTAAGGAGGTACCGGAGGAGGCAACCACATTTTCTATACCCGCCTGATGGAGAGAAATAACATCGGTATAACCTTCTACAAGATAACATTTGTTTTGCTGTGTTACGGCTTTTTTCGCCTGGTACAAGCCATAAAGAACCCTGCTTTTATGGTATATCTCTGATTCCGGAGAATTTACATATTTTGCACTTTTTTCACTGTGTTTGATTATCCTCCCCCCAAAACCAATCACATTGCCAGAAAGGCTATGTATAGGAAACATAATACGATTCCTGAAACGATCATATTGACGTTCCTGTTTATTAATAGTTAATCCACATTTTTCCAGATACTGAAGTTTATAACCATTTTTTTGTGCTTCTTTGGTCAGATCGTCCCACTTATCAAGGCTATAACCCAGTTCAAATTTTGCAATCATATCATCACGGATCCCCCTTTCTCTCAGATAGCTGAGCCCCACCGCTCTCCCTTCTTCATGTTTATGAAGCTTGTCGATAAAATATTTATTAGCAAATTTCGTAACAATGAGCAGGCTATCGCGTAAATTTCGTTCTTCTATCTCCTCGGCCGATAGTTCTTTTTCCTTTATCTCAATATTATATTTTTTGGCCAGATAACGTAAAGCTTCCGGATAGCTTAGGTGTTCATGCTCCATGATAAAATTAACAGCGTTTCCCCCTTTCCCGCAGCCAAAACATTTAAAAATGCCTTTAGAAGAAGAAACCGTAAAAGAAGGGGTCTTTTCATTATGAAAAGGACAAAGACCAAGATAATTAGCTCCCCGTTTTTTTAGATTAACAAAATCCTGAACAACATCAGTTATTTCAGCCGTCTCAACAATTCTTTCTACCGTTTCCCTGTCTATCATGAAATATATTTTTTGCTTAATTATCAGCGTATTAACACATCATCAACAACATACTAAATTAATAATTCTTCTCTTTGTTTAAACAAATAATTTAATCAAATAAATTAAAACTTTAACCTAAAAAATCCAGCAAAAGACGATAAATAAACCGTGATGCTTCCATGAAATTGAGACTCAAAAAATCCGATTTATATAATGATAAATACTTTGGTAAATAAATTATTATAAATGAGTATTCAGCCTTATTAGTATGTTTGCGGTTCAGGAATAGTATAAGATTTTTTTCAATTTTCCCAAATTAGCCTTACCCAACATTAAAAATAAAAAGAGATAAAGTGCCTCATCAATCAAGTGGTTTTTAACAGTTAATTAATGATGAGATAATTAAAATTTGTGAAATTCATTGTATATAATTAAGTTAGAGTTCTAAACCAAACTAAAAAATAATGTGTTATGGACAAAATACAACTACCGACAAGCTCATCCGAAGCTACAGTGAATCTTGATCAAGCCCTGAAACAAAGGATTTCGTGTAGAAGCTACAAAGATAAACCCATTAAGCTAAAAGATGTAGGTGATATTCTCTGGGCTGCCAACGGTATTAGTGACAAACGTTTCAGCCAAAGACGTACAGCGCCTTCTGCCGGAGCCACATATCCCCTCCAGCTATATATTGCTACAAAAAAAGGTAGTGTATATAGCCTTGAGCCGGGTATTTACCGATATAACCCGGATGAACACCTCCTGGAAAAACATTCGAAAGAAAACATTATTGAACATTTACCTCAGGCAACTTATAACCAAAGCTTTCTTACCAAAGCAAGCATGTGTATTCTAATTGCAAGCAAAAAAGAAAGAACAACAAGGTTATATGGTGAAAGAGGAATTCAATATATTTGGATGGAAGCAGGTGGGGTATGTCAGAATATCCACCTTAAAGTTGTTGAAATGAATTTGGGTACAGTTATAATAGGAGCTTTTGAAGATACAAAAGTAAAAAGGGCTTTTAGATTATCCGGAGAGGTGCCTTTAGGAATAATGCCAATTGGATACCCGGCGTAAGAAGAAATTTACAAATAAAAAGTCCGGCTAAAAATCTTTAAACAATTAGATTTTATCAGCCGAACTAAATTTTTCTTCAAGATTTACAGAGCAAAATCCAAATTTATGGCATCTGTTGTTGATTGTCACCCAGTTCTTGCTGCATTTCCTGATAACGCTGCTGAAGCTCTTCATCTGTCTGCATAGCTCTACTTATTGCCATATAACGTTCAGCATCCAATCCATGGTCTTCAAGAATACCATCCATCTTCGGTCTCATTGCTTGCTGTTCTTTTTGCATTTCTTCCTGGATCGAAGCCATTATAGATTCCTCCTCTTCAGAAAGAGAAGCATCCTGACCTTGTTGTTGCATTTGAGATATTTCTTGAAAACGGTCAAGTCCCATGTCACTGTTTTCAATTAACTCAACCATTTTATCCTGCAATTCATTATTTAACATCTGAATCTCTTGCGAAGCTTCAACAAAATTCTGCAACTCCTCATCAGAAATCTCCATCTGTTGCTGGTTCTGGTTCGCCCCTGAATTAAAATCCTGGGCGTTAACTGTACCGCCTAAGACGATACCTAAACTAATAGCCAAAAGGCTAAAAAACTTTTTCATGTTCATACAATAACAATTTTTGTTAAACTTATATATTTCAAAGGAACAAATTCTAAGTTAAAGATACAAAAAAGTATATGTTAAAAAAACTAAAATAAACCCAAGTGACAAAATATAAATCTGCTGTACTCGGTATGAAATAAAACAAAAATAAAATGTATTTTTTTTTTATAATAGAAGATATAATTAAAGGTTTTTTTTAACTTGGCAACATCTAAATTAACCATATCTTACCCTATGGCCATAACAGTAGAGCGAAAAGACATTAAATTTCTACCCGACTTTACAAAAGTTATAGCACGGGATTTTTCACTAGATTCTATGCGGACTACGGAGATTGTAATGCGGGTCGTTCATATGCCTGAGAAAGAGGCAGATTCAGCTTTTAATCAGATCTTAAGAGATTTTTCCAAAAGACACAGAAACATCACTAAAATACTCATAAGACACTTTAATAAAGTAAAATATATTTTCAAAGATCTTGAAATTGATGCTGACGATATATCAGAAAGAAAAAAATTATTGATAGGCGCTTATTTTACGATGGAATATTCCGTTGAATCGGCAGCTTTTTTTAATCCTTCTATTATTGAGGACCCTGATCAAAGTGGTCTGCTTGAAGGAGAAAAAAGAATCGTGGTGAGTTTCAGAGCAACGGGGGAAGGGCACATTTCATCGTTGGTTTTTCGCAGGGGAATAATTGATAATGATATAAATATACAGTTCCGGCCCGCAGGAAAACTAATTGACGAAGCAGAAAGAGTAAAACGTTATACTTACCATAAAAAGTCATTTCAACAAAAGCTTGAAGAAATGGATGTCCCTAATAAATTATCGGGTATGGTTCTGGATCAGTTACCTGAAAAATTCGTATATAAACAAATCAAACAAACGGTTGAAGACATATTGAGAACCAATAAAATGACTATAGAAAAACAGAAAGTTCTTAAAGAAATCCTGTGGTTAGCCGATTCACACTATGAGCTTAAGTTCTCCATGGATACTGATATTTCGGAAAGAGCAATATTTCCAATAGCTGAAACAGAACAAAAAGGTATAGAAGACGCAAGGTTTGTAAAATTTACAGATGATAAAGGCAAGATAAATTACTATGCAACGTATACTGCTTATGATGGTTATACCATAATGCCAAAACTACTCCATACAAAAGATTTTTATCATTTCAAAGTAATGCCATTACACGGGAAATTTGCACAGGATAAAAATCTCGCACTGTTCCCAAAAAAAATAAATGGAAAATATGCCATGCTTTCAAGGTATGATGGCAAAAACAATTATATAATGTTTTCAAATCACATCAATATATGGGAAAAAGCCAATATAATCCAGGAACCAAATTATCCATGGGAGCTTGTTCAAGTGGGTAACGGGGGGTCTCCGATAGAAACATCTAAAGGCTGGCTCATGATAACACATGGAGTTGGCCCTATGAGACAATATTCACTTGGCGCCTGCCTGCTCGATATTAATGACCCGACAAAAGTAATCGGACGACTGAAAGAACCCTTGCTTGCACCTAACGAAAAAGAACGCGAAGGTTATGTTCCAAATGTTGTATACACATGTGGGGCTATGGTACATAATAATACCCTTATCATCCCCTATGCTATGGCAGATTATGCGAGCGGATTTGCAACGGTTAATCTGGATGAGCTGTTAAATGAGTTGCTGAATTCAAAATAAATTTACATAGGCTTTCTCGAATTAGTAAGACATAAATCAACAAGCTCTTCAATATTTGCTTCGCCAACACACATAACAGTATCAGCACCGCCCCAATAAATCTTAACCGTTCCATCTTCTTCAGGCACTGCACCGCAGGTAAAAACAACATTGGGAACATAACCTGTAATTTCATAAATTTTCTCTGGCTCTAAAATCCATTCATCGGCAACGCCAAGTACTTTGGAAGGATCTTTGCTATCGTGCAAAGCTACTCCTAATCTATATATTGTACTGTTGATGGTAGGATAAGCACCATGAAATATATTTAACCAACCTCTGCTTGTCTTTATAGGAGAAGCTCCGGGTCCAATTTTCAATTCATCCCAATGATAATGAACGGGTGAAATTACTAGCTCAGAATCTCCCCAATATCTTAGATCAGGAGAATATGATATCCAAATACCCCATGGATTCAAATCGGTATGGGGCCTGTCCAGGCGGGCATATAAACCTTTGAATTTTTCAGGAAATATGACAACATTCCTGAGATCAGGTTGTGTAATCAATGAAAATTTTTCCAGCCTTCTAAAATCTTTGGTTTTTACTAAAGCATTTCTCACACCATAGCGGGAATACACACTATAGGTAATCAAAAATTTTCCCTCCATATATGTTATTCTTGGGTCTTCTACACCAAACTCTTCATATACTCCAAACTGACCAGAGTCTCCTGGGACAATAAACGGCTCCTTATGTGGCATAAAATTGAATCCATCTTCGCTTTCAGCCATGCCAATTATGCTTCTTCCATTTTGAATATTAGACCGGAAAAGCATAATATAACTACCATTGTGTTTAATTACCCCAGCATTATATACAGTGCTGACCGGATAAGGAATATCCTCTTTTGTAAGAATCGGATTATGTTTATGTCTTTTTATTAATACCATCTTTCAACGAAGTTTAAATTAAATGTTCTTTTTCATGAGCCTGAAGAACTGTTAAATGCGATATCAAATAAGCCAGTGTGCTTTCAGCACCCTGGTTTTTATTCACACCTTTATAAATTAATCCGTCATAGCACCCCCCGGATTCATGATCATACAGAGGAATACCCAATTCATTTTCACCAAGATACCATAGATAACTCTTAAGTAATGCATTTAAATACTTTTTCTTTTTGAACTGCTTATAAGCTTGGTAAAACAGTAAAACCATACCCATAGGTTCAGATGAACGCTGATCAAATTTCGGGAATTCTCCATTGATTGTATAGCATCCTTTATTCCCAACAGGAATATAAGTCTTATCACTAAAGCTCACGTTCTCCAGATACTCCACAGACTTCCCAATAATACTCAGTACCTCTTCATCTTCTATGATCTCATAAGAATGCAATATAGCCAACGGAATTATTGCATTATCATAAGTTAATTTTTCCTCAAACCACTGCCATTTTTCTGAAGAATATTTGTTAAAATAAATTTTAACAACATCTACCAATGATTTCAGAATCTGTGTAACATCTTCCCTCTCGGGATACTCTCTTAAGAAGTAGCATAAGCCTATAATGGTATTAGCTGTTCCTCTCAGCGATTTCAGATAATCAAACTGGTTCACAGACTTCAAAAACAACTCTTTCCCCATTTGTTTAAAAGCATCATTAGGTTTATGATGTATCATATACCCCAAAGCCCATATTGTGCGTCCAAAAGCGTCTTCTGTGCCTAATTCATCTTTATAAGTTCTGTCAAAATTCAAATTGTTACGGAAAGTACCATCCGGGTTTTGCATATAATGAATATAGGACAAATATTTTGACATTAAATTCAAAATTCCCTTGTCGTTTCTTTGCCTGTAATACATAACACTCATCAGCAATGCATTTGAATTATCATCCAGACTATAACCCTCTTTAAGGTTAGGTAATCCATATTTTGCATACTTCACAATACCTGTATCATCAGTTAAATTGGTTACATGATCAAGTTTTAATGTAGGCATTAATGAAAGATCAATTACATATTTTTTGACCGGTTTTATTGCATTAGGCAATTTGATGGTTTTTGTATAAAGCTGCAGATACTGATTCCCTATTTTTTTCCATTGTAACTTATGTCCATACTCTGAAGCTTTCTTCCTGTATTTTTTAAGCTTGGCAGGATTATCCAATAAATCGTCCAGAATTTCAGCTAGTTGCTCGTGATTTTTAAAGCCAAATAAAATTCCACGTCCTTTATCAAGCAGTTCTTTTGCATGCCAGTAAGGTGTAGATAATGCACATGTCCCGGCGCCTATTGCATAAGACAGCGTACCGCTGGTTATTTGTTCCTCTGAAAGATATGGAGTTACATAAAGATCAGACATTGACAAATATTCAAAAAGCACCTCTTCAGATACAAATTTATCATAGAAATAAACATTATTCTCCAATTTATACTTTTTCACCAGCATTTTGAGATAGTCCCTGTACTCCTCTCCAGAAATTTCAAGAACGGAAGGGTGGGTTTTCCCAAGAATAATGTATAAGATATCCGGATGCTTTTTAACAACTTTGGGCAAAGCATGTAAAACAGTTTCAATACCTTTATTCCTGCCAATTAATCCGAAAGTAATTATAACCCGTCTGTTTTTTAAACCATATTTGTCTTTTAAACGTGATTGAGGGAGCGTTTCATGAGCCGGTACACCATGTTCTATTTTCTCAATTTTTTTTGCCGGAAGTTTATAGATTTCTTTAAGAAACTGAACGGCAAGAGAACTCATCACAGTGACTTTAGCGGCCTTTTTAGTGATTTCCTTTATTATAGAACGCTGAATGTAGGAAGGATTTTTTAAAACAGTATGCAAAGTGACCACCAACGGAATCTGCAAACGATTAACAAGTGGTACAATATATACACCCATTTCTCCTCCAAAAATACCAAACTCATGTTGGAGAACACAAATATCTGCACCGCTAAAATTAATATATCGGGCTGCCTGGATATAATCTTTCTGGTGATTAGCTCTGATAACAAATTTTACTTCTTCGGGATATTCATATTCTGCATGATTGTCAGTAATGGCTATCACAACCGAACTTTCCTCAACAGAGGCATAATTAGTATTAGCGAAGACTGACTGAACCAAGTTACTGGTAAATGTACCAATTCCACACCTGCGGGGTGGATAGGTGCTGATATAAACTATTTTCATAAATTTATTTTTTATTAATTATTAGCCAAATGTTTGTTCACCGAAAGTAGTATTTATGCTAAAGCTGGAGTGCTTACCATGAGAAAATACTGATATACAAGTCTAAATTTAATAAAAATTATTTCCTGAATCTATAAATTAAACAAAAAGGCTTAATTTACTTTTAATAAATATAAATAACTCGATCAAATAAACCAGAATAATATTTGATGAAATTCACAATGAACAGATGTACATCATTTCAATCAAAATCCAAAAAATATATTATTACCCAAACCAAAATCTCTCAAACTTATAATTATGAAAAAGATCAGATTAATTTTTGAATCAGCATTAATAGCAGCAATAGAAACTTTCACAACACGAGAAAATGACGAAGACCCCAATGAAACCCTCATCCACTATCACAGACAAAAGCCTATTTATAAAGCATGAGAGTTCCATGGGATGCAGAATCTACATACGTTTACTTTTGTAGCAATAAGTCTCAGAGTAGGAAACTAATAATCTAACTTTATCCAAATGAAATTTATATCACGCCAGGAAATGTACCTGAAACACATGGAGTTGTTGGTAATAAGGAACTTGCATTCTCTATCCAGTCCGATGCAAATTGAGATACAAATCATAGTAAATACCACTGCAGTTTTAGATATAAGCTTTGCAGATATCGAAACAAAAGCAAATATTAATGATGCATTCTCATCTTCTGACAATACAGGCGTAATAGACTTAGCTAGCAATGATGTTGTTGGTGTTGAAACAGAGGACGGAGTTAAGGATGTATTTGAAGTGAACGATATACTAACAGGAACAACCGGCTATATTTAAATCAATGTAAAAATTCAAACATAGAATAAAACATTAAATAAAAATGGTTACAACAAAAAGGGGCAATATGGCTCCCTCTTTTTTGTTTTTATAGATACAAGTGAATATTCAAATGAATTATTAATTTTGGAGCAAAATAATACAAAATGGCAAATATTCTCAATGACGAATTCTTCATGAAAGAAGCCATAAAAGAGGCAAAAAAAGCGCTTGTAAGAGATGAAATACCAATTGGAGCAATCATAGTATGCAATGATCAAGTAATTGCACGGGCACACAACCTTACGGAAACACTGAATGATGTTACGGCACATGCGGAAATGCAGGCATTTACAGCAGCAGAAAATCATATGGGAGCAAAATACCTGAAAGAATGCACCTTGTACGTGACAACAGAACCATGTCCAATGTGCGCCGGTGCAGCTTACTGGACACAGATAGAAAGAATAGTATATGGTTCAGAAGACAGAAAGCGGGGCTTCCTAAGTAAAAATCTTAATGTCCTCCACCCGAAAACAAAACTCACAGGCGGTGTGCTGGAAAGTGAGTGCAGCGATCTACTTATCGATTTCTTTAAACAAAAACGAAATCCAAAAAAATGACACGGCAAACACTTTGGGGAATCGATCTCGGCGGAACAAAAACAGAAGGGGTAGTATTACAGGCCGGCGATGATCCAAAAACAATAGCACGGCTGCGTATTCCAACCGAAAGAAAAAAAGGTTATGAGCACATCATCAACCAAATAAAAAAATTGGTGTCAAAGATGGAAAAAGAAACATCAAAACAACCCCATAAGATAGGCATAGGAATACCGGGAACGCTGGAACCCTCAACACAGACTGTAAAAAATGCCAATACAACAGTCTTAAACGGTAGACCATTTAAGGAGGATCTGGAAAAAGCGCTAGGATTACCTGTAATATTGAATAACGATGCCAATTGTTTTGCCTTAGCGGAAGCAAAATTTGGAATAGTAAAAATGTATTATCCCGAAGCAGTGACAATTTTCGGTGTAATTATGGGAACGGGCGTTGGCGGGGGAATTATAATCAAGGATAAAATCTTGACCGGAAAACAAGGTATTGGAGGAGAATGGGGACACAACTTTTTAGATGAATCAGGTGGCAAATGTTATTGTGGGAAAACAGGATGTGTTGAAACAGTGATATCAGGCCCGGCACTTGAAAAATACTATAGTAAAATTTCAGGAAAAGAAAAAAGCCTGAAAGAAATTAACCAATTATATGAGAATGGTTCGGATCAAAAGGCTACCGAAACCATAATGCGTTTGTGCAAGTTTTTTGGGAAAGCTATTGCCCAGGTAATCAACATCATTGACCCGAGTATAATCATACTGGGCGGAGGTGTCGGTAATATTCAGAGTCTTTACACCATCGGATTTGAAGAAACTAAAAAACATGTATTCAATAACAAACTGGGAACCCATTTTGTCAGCCCAAAACTGGGAGACAGCGCAGGAGTCATTGGAGCAGCTTACTTAGTGAATGGATAAATATTTAAAAACAATTAACCCAGAAACAGATGAAAAAGATTTCAAGTTACTTAACAGTTCTCACAATAGTCAGCCTCCTGAATTTACTCGGGTGTAAACCTTATGAATCAATCACCGTGAAAGAACCGGAAAAAATAGAAATTCAATCCGCTTCTCTGAGTGATATGGATGTAAAAATAGTCCTCCCTATTCACAACCCTAATATTTATCCAGTCAAGTTGAAAAAAATTGATGCCACAGGCTACATCAACAATAAAAAAATAGGGAATATTATAAACAATGAAACGTTATCTATTCCAGCAAACTCAGACAAATCTCACGATCTGGAAATAAATATAAATTATGCGGATTTAGTGAATAAAAATTTACCTGTGATGCAACTCCTCAGAGAAAAGGCAGTAACGCTTGAAATCAAAGGAACACTCTATGTAAAATCATTTTTGACTAAAAAGCAGATTGATTTTCACAAGAGTCAAAACATAAACCTGAATGATTTAAGAAACAAATAAAATACTGAAAAACATTGAAATGTATTAAAAATTAAATTTACAAAAATATTTAAGGAATTAAAGAAAAGAAATCTATATAACGATTAAAGTAAATTCGTTAATTTTGAAGCACCCAAAATATAATTTGATATGGCAAAATTGGTTTTTCTCTCTGCTGTTCTATGTTTGTTCTTCACTTCAGCTCATTCCCAGAGCAATTCAATGATAGACAAAACAACAGATATTTTCAGAAAAATTGAACAGAAAAGCAATGAACGGGTAAAATTTGTGCAAAACGACAGCATAAATAAACTTATCCGGAAACATATTGCTTACAATGATAACAGAGAAGGGATGTCGGGCTATAGGATTCGTATTTATTCAAATTTAGGAACAAAAGCAAGAGAAGAATCGCAGAAAATACGGTCCGAATTTCACGAAAAATTTCCTGATATTCCTATATACCGTAAATATGATTCTCCTTACTTTAAAATTTATGTAGGAGATTTCAGAACAAAAATAGAAGCTATAAAATCATTAAACAAAATTCAGGAACATTTTCCTTCAGCCTTTGTAGTTCCGGATGAAATAAATTATCCGGAGCTTGACTGACAACATATTACAAAATCAAGATAATGAGTGATCAGATAAAACATGAGTGTGGCATTGCGTTAATCCGTTTTCTAAAACCCTTAGAGTATTACCAGGCAAAATACGGTTCCTGGATGTATGGACTCCATAAACTATACCTTCTAATGGAGAAACAACATAACAGAGGACAAGACGGGGCAGGAATTACTTCATTGAAATTAGACATTAAACCCGGAGAAAAATATATACATCGCCATAGAACCAATGAAGCCAATCCAATTAAAAAAATCTTTGATAAAGTCAACAGTCAACACCAGAAAATACAAGAGTACAATCCTGACCTGTTAAAAGATCCGATATGGTGTAAAAGCAACCTTCCCTTTGCAGGCGAAATTTACCTGGGACACCTGAGATATGGGACTTACGGACAAAATAATATTGAGTACGTCCACCCCGTAATGAGAGAAAACAACTGGAAATCCAGAAATCTTATATTAGCAGGTAACTTTAACCTTACCAATGTGGATGAACTTTTCAACAAGTTGATAAGCCTCGGGCAACATCCTAAAGATTATTCTGATACAGTAACGGTTCTTGAAAAAGTAGGACATTTCCTGGATGAAGAAAACCAATTGCTGTTCAGGCAATATAAAAATGAAGGATATAGTAATCAGGAAATCTCACCACTAATTGAAAACAATATCAGTATACAAAAAATACTGCAGGAATCTTCCAAAGATTGGGACGGAGGATATGCAATAGCCGGGATATTAGGACATGGTGACTCTTTTGTAATGAGAGACCCCTGGGGAATCAGACCAGTATATTACTATTATGATGATGAAATTGCTGTGGCAACATCAGAACGTCCTGTCATACAAACTGTAATGAATGTATCAGGTAAAAACATTCATGAAATTGAGCCCGGTAAAGCACTTATAATAAAAAAAGATGGATCAGTTTCATATGACGAAATACGTGTTCCACAGGAACGAAAATCCTGTTCGTTTGAAAGGATATATTTTTCGAGGGGAAGCGATAAAGATATCTACCGGGAAAGAAAAAAACTGGGAGAGCTCATTATTCCAAGGGTACTGAAATCCATTGACTATGACATAGAAAATTCTGTCTTTTCGTTTATCCCAAATACAGCAGAAACAGCATTCTACGGAATGATTAGGGGGCTAGAAAATTATCAGCTTCAGCAACAAAAGAAAAAAATCCTTGAAGAGAAAGAAAATCTAAACAATGCTCAGTTGGAAACAATATTATCAAAAAAAATAAGGGTTGAGAAAATAGCCATCAAAGATGTAAAACTCAGAACATTCATAGCACAGGAAAATGGGAGAAAAGATCTGGTTGGACATGTCTATGACATTACCTACGGTACTGTGAAGAAAAATGTAGATAACCTTGTAGTAATCGATGACAGCATTGTAAGGGGAACCACCCTAAAGGAGAGTATTTTACAAATTCTGGACAGACTCGAGCCCAAAAAAATAATAATAATTTCATCTTCTCCACAAATAAGATTTCCTGACTGTTATGGTATTGATATGGCAAGATTGAGTAACTTTATTGCGTTTCAGGCGGCTATTGCCCTATTAAAAGAAACAGGACAAGATAACATTATCAATGAAGTGTACAAAAAATCAAAAGAACAAGAAAATTTACCAAAAGAACAAATTGTTAATTATGTAAAAGAAATATACAAACCTTTCTCCCAGCAAGAAATTTCCAAAAAAATAAGCGAGCTTTTAAAAGCCGAAAACATCAATGCAGAGGTTGAGATAGTGTACCAATCAGTCGAAAATCTGCATAACGCATGTCCAGAGAATAAAGGCGACTGGTATTTCACGGGTAATTATCCCACCCCGGGCGGTAATAAAGTCGTCAATACTGCATTGATTGATTTTATAGAAGGTAAAAACAAAAGAGCCTACTGATACCGGCTGTCTTTTAAGTAAGACTGAACATGTCTTTCCATCTTTTGGGGATAGATATCAGATAAAATGACCATAATCCCTGTTTCTTCCACATATCCAAAAGACTTATTTATAGCTGTACCAAAAATCATCATCGTTTTAGATAAATTCATATAAGCATTGATGAGTGGAGGTACATTTTCCCCCAGTTTTCTGACCTCCCGTGTCAAAATTTTATGTTTTTGCTCGTAAGTAGAAGCTGTAAAATAATTTTGAAGTTCTTTTTCGTCTGTTTCAAAAGGCAGAGGGTGATAAGGAGATACCAAATGATATCCATTTACAAATTCATGATGTAGAAAATACAAAATTAAATCTCTTGCTTTTCGATTAAAATGTGGATACATTGTTACTTTTCCAAAAAAATACTTATGCTGCGGGTGTTTAATAACCAAAGCTCCTAACCCGTCCCATAAATTATCCAAAGCATACAAGGCTTTTCTTTTAGCCATAGAAGATTGATAATCTGGCTGTATAAAAGATCTCCCCAGTTCTATTGTATAAGGCATATAATTTTTTACAAACTCCTCAGTAAAACTGAATAGTTTATAAGTCGCTAATTCTTTGGGGTCTGTATTTTGATTGCAAACGAAAAATCGATACCCGCCGATAATTTCTTCGGAATCAGGATCCCATGCGATAAGTTGTTCATAGGAATTTTCACCATCATCCAAAGCATCAATATCTATTGCTTTTCCCGTACCTCCTCCGGCAGAACGAAAAGTCTCCTCCCTGAGCCGGCCTATTTCTTTCATCAAATTGGGGGCATTAAAAGCATTAATTATATACAACTCATTTCCCCCATTATTAGTGTATCTCAGAAACTTATCCTCTGTAAGCTCGCTTTTCAATAAATCTTTATTAACAGGGCTTATGATATCCTTCATAACAAAATTTTAACTTGCAAATCTATTATTTTTTTTCATTTATTTCTCAAAATCAATATCACTTCCTTCGATGCCAAGGCGATATACGTGCTTCTTCAGCAATTGTGCCCACTCAACAGGTCTTTGGCTATGATCAAAAACTGTATAAGAAATTGGTCTCCCGAAAGTCATAACAATTTGCTTTTCCCTTTGTTTAAACATCTCATCAGGCAAATAAAACATTTCAATATTTGCTTTTATCTCTAAAAAAGATCGGATTCGTGCCAAGTTATAGAAAAAATTAGAATTTCTTCCGCTAATGTGAACAGGAATAATATCCCGCTTATGGCTTCGGGCTTTTGTTACAAAATTTTTCTGCCATTGCAAATCAACAATTTTCCCTCTAACTTTTCGCGAGCACAACCCTGCCGGAAAATTTAAAATTTGGGCATCAGATTGATAGGCTTCTTCGATCTTTCTTACATACTCTGATGACTGCTTACCGTGTTTATTCACCGGCACAAAAATAGGATCAAGATTTCTCAGGTTCAACAAAATATCATTCACAATAAATTTTAGATTAGGGTAAATATCTCCAACCTCTTTGGCAAACAATAATCCGTCAGGACCTCCAAGAGGATGATTTGCCACAAAAATAAATCTCCCTTTCTGAGGAATATTTGCTTTACCTTTAGGAAGAGCTTCAATGCCCAGTAAATCAAGACCTGCACGGACAAAGTCCAGCCCATACAAATGCGATATTTGTGGTAAAACTTCATTTATCTCTTTCTGATGAATGACGCGCTCAATATACCGATAAACAAACCCAGGTAACAAGCGGGCAACTTTGGGGTTCTTATTCCGAAATACCTCCCGCACATTAATTCTTTCCATAGTTGCTTTGTTATTTGAATCCTCTACTTCCATAAATTATCATCTTTATCTGCTATAAAATTACAAAAATTTAGTCAAATCTATCAATTAATGGGTATTAGAAAAAATAAACCACCTATATATAAAATACGGAAACTGAAACTAAGTGGAAAAAGTTTTCAACAATGTGGTAAAAAATGGGTTAGTGTGGTTGAAAGTGGTAATATTTTTTTTATATTTACAAGTTAAATCAAGGTATTATATGACCACATTTATAGGAGATTATACCGGTAAAGTGGATTCGAAGGGAAGAATAACCTTTCCTTCAAACCTGAAGAAGCAGATGGATTCTGCATCCGAGTGCCGTTTTGTGGTCAAAAAAGACATCTTTGAAAATTGCCTTGTGCTCTATCCAATTGAAGAGTGGGAAAGACAAAATTCAATAATAAGAAACAGAATTAATCCTTATAATAAAGAACACAATAAATTTCTCAGAAATTTTTATAAAGGAACGGCTGAGGTATTGCTTGACGGAAATAATCGTTTATTGATCCCAAAAAGATTACTTGACACGGTTGGAATAAGTAAAGATATCATTCTTGCAGGCCAGGACGGTAAAATTGAAATATGGGATAAACAACGCTATGAAAAACTAGATGAGCCGGAGGAAGATTTTGCAAATCTGGCCGAAAAAATTATGGGAAATACTTCAAATGAAGAATAATGAGTGAAAGATATGTATCATCAACCAGTGTTGTTAAAAGAAAGTATTGCAGGGCTGAATATAGATCCAAATGGAATCTATGTTGATGCTACATATGGTGGAGGCGGACATTCAAAGCTAATCATAAAACACTTAACAAATGGTAAAATAATTGCTTTCGACCAGGATAAGGAAGCAGAAGCAAATGTAATTCAGAACGACAGACTGATATTCATCAGACATAATTTTAAGTATATGAAAAACTTCCTGAAATATATGGGTTTTTATACTGTCGATGGTATTCTGGCAGATCTGGGTGTTTCCTCTCATCATCTGAATACACCTGAAAGGGGGTTTTCATACCGTTTTGATGATGTGCCGCTTGATATGAGAATGAACCAAAATGCTAACCTGACTGCGCAATACATTATAAATCATTACCATGCAAAAAATCTAAGTGAGGTATTGAAAAAGTATGGAGAAATAAGAAAAACCTACCCCCTTGTTAGTGCCATATTAAAATACAGAGAAAAAAAAGAAATTCAAACAGCAGAAGAATTGGTCAAAGTACTTGATCCGTTTATCCCTGTTAGAACAAAAAATAAATTTCTTTCACGTATATTTCAGGCATTAAGAATAGAAGTCAACAGAGAAATAGAAAATCTTAAAGCTTTTCTGCAACAAAGTCTGGAAGTACTTAAGCCACAAGGGCGATTATGTGTGATCTCTTACCATTCTCTTGAAGACAAGCTGGTAAAAAATTTTCTGAAAACCGGAAATTTTGAAGGAAAGATAGACAAGGATTTTTATGGAAATGTTTATTCTCCTTTTAAATTAATCAACAAAAAAATTATCATGCCTGGCAAGGAAGAAATTGAAGATAACAAAAGGGCACGAAGCGCCCGGTTAAGAATTGCTGAAAAAAGAGATAAAAATGAAGAAAGATAAAGACAAAATAGAATTTATTGATGAACACCAGGAACGAAGCGAACTAAAACGTATCGGAACTATCAAGGGACTACTGGCAGGTTCGTTGCTGTCAAAAGATAACATCGCAGGGCAACTGCCTTTTATCTTATTGTTGACTTTCCTGTCGTTTATATATATTGGCAATAGGTACCATGCGGAAAAAATAGTGCGAAAAAATTCTATCCTGCAGGATGAGGTAAAAGAATTAAGAGCGAAGTCGATATCAACTTCTGCAGAATTGATGCAGATAAGCAAACAATCTGAAGTAATTAAACTGATTGAAGAAAAAAATCTGGAGTTAAAAGAAAGCAGAACACCTCCTAAAAAAATAGTGGTTAAAAAGAAGTGATATGCCTTTAAAAAAAGACATACTGTGGAGAGTTGGTGTAGTATATGTTTTTATGCTACTATTAGCGCTAGTTATAGCAGGAAAAATTATTTATCTGCAAGTTTTTGAAAGAAGTAAACTTGAAGAAAAAGCTAAAGACATGTATATCCGCAATGTTATGGTAGAATCATACAGAGGGGATATATACTCCACTAATGGGCGTTTACTTGCAAGCTCTATTCCTTACTACGATATAAGACTGGATACGAGAAGCACAGGGCTTGCTCTTTCCTCAAAAGAATATTTCCGAAAGCTCGATACACTTTCTATAGCTCTTGCCAATCTGTTTAAGGATAAGCCAGCTGAACAGTACAGAAGAGAATTATACCAGGCACGTGAAGAAGGGAGTCGTTTTTATCTTATTAAAGAGAAGGTAAACTATAATCAACTTAAACAATTAAAAAAATTCCCTTTATTAAGAAGAGGGCGATATAAAGGTGGACTAATAACAATACAGCGCAATATAAGGCTCCAGCCCCATAATAATCTTGCATCAAGAACCATAGGTTACACAACATCATGGGAAGGAGGCAATATTGTTGGCATCGAGGGGGCATATGACTCATACCTCCGGGGAGCAGAAGGCATTCGAATGATGAGAAGAATTCAGGGAGGCGTATGGATACCTGTAAACGACGATAATGTGGTTGAGCCCAAAAGCGGGAAAGATGTCGTCACTACAATCGATGTTAATATACAGGATGTAGCTGAGAGCGCTCTGAGGCATCAGTTAAAAAAACACAATGCAGGGCACGGTACGGCAATTTTGATGGAGGTAAAAACAGGGGAAATAAAAGCTATTGCTAATTTGGGTAAAACACAAAACGGAGACTACAGAGAGATATATAACTATGCAGTAGGAGAAAGCCGGTCACCGGGTTCAACGTTTAAACTGCCAGCGCTTATGGCGGCTTTGGAAGACAACTATGTTGACCTCGATGATACCATAGACACGGAATCCGGTGAAATTCAATATTATGACAAAAAACTTACTGACAGCAAACCGGGAGGATACGGAAAAATAAGTGTCAAGGAAGCCTTTGAATACTCATCTAATGTGGGAATTTCTAAAATAATATACGAAAATTACAAAAACAGGGAAACACAATTCATTGACCGCTTATACAGCATGAATCTCAATGAAAAGCTGGATATTGAATTCCGGGGGGAAGGCAAACCTGAGATCAAATATCCCGGAGATAAATACTGGTCGGGAATCACACTGCCTATGATGTCTATCGGATATGAAGTCAGACTGACACCGCTTCAAATGCTTACTTTTTATAATGCTGTTGCCAATGACGGTGAAATGATCAAACCCCGTTTTGTGAAAAAAATAATGGATCATGGCAAGCCAGTTAAATCATATGAACCGGAAATTATCAACCCGGCAATATGTTCAAAACCCACCATTAAAAAAGCACAGAAACTGTTAAAAGGAGTAGTGCAAAATGGAACAGGAAAAAATTTGAGTAATGCCAATTATAAAATTGCAGGAAAAACGGGTACAGCACAAATTGCCAATGTGCAATTCGGATATGCAAAAAAAGATGAAATTAGCTATCAAGCCTCTTTTGCCGGTTATTTCCCTGCCGATGATCCAAAATACACCTGTATTGTGGTGGTTAATGCACCTTCAAAAGATGTATATTATGGCAATCTGGTAGCCGGCCCGGTCTTTAAAGAAATTGCAGACAAAGTATATGCAACCTCATTCGAAATGCATAAAGACATAAGCTTTGCTCACAACACAACAATGAAACATATTCCTTATACAAAGCACAGCCACAGATTAGAATTAACACACGTACTACGTGAACTTGGAATAGAAGCCGACTTGCAAGATGTCAATTCAGAATGGGTTGTCACAAGAAAAAAAGATTCTATGATTGACATTGCAAACCGGTATATTGAGCCACATATAATGCCCAATGTAGTTGGAATGGGTATCAAAGATGCAGTATTTATTTTAGAAAAACTGGGGCTTAATGTTGAAATAAATGGTCGCGGAAGCATCAGGGAACAATCAATACAAGCAGGAACAAAAATTAAACCGGGTGATAAAGTTACCCTGACAATGACATTTAACGAATCATGAAAAAACTCAAAGAAATACTAAGGAATATTCCAGTTAAAGAAACTTCAGGGTCGCTTGACCTTAAAATTGAAGAGATTCATTTTGATTCCAGAGAGGTAACTCCCGGAACTTTGTTTGTGGCTATAAAAGGGCTTACCGTAGATGGGCATAAATTCCTTAACAATGCAGCACAAAATGGGGCGATAGCCATTTTATGCGAAAAAATGCCGTCAAAAACTAGAAACAATGTTACATATATAGTGACAGAGGATACTTCCAAAGCACTGGGAATGGCAGCATCAAGGTTTTATGACAGTCCTTCTGAACAATTACAATTAATAGGAATTACCGGAACAAATGGAAAAACTACAACCGCAACGCTGCTTTATAACCTGTTTTTAAACAATGGAGAAAAAACAGGACTAATTTCTACGATAGCAAATTACATTAACAAAAAGAAAATTACAACGGTCTTCACTACTCCGGATGCCATCTCTGTAAACAAATTACTATACGAAATGGTAAAAGAGGGTTGTCAATATGCTTTTATGGAGGTAAGCTCCCATGCACTCAAACAAAACCGGATTTCAGGTCTGAATTTCTCAGGTGCTGTCTTTACAAATATAACCCACGAACACCTTGACTATCATAATACATTTCAGGATTACATCAAGTCTAAAAAACTCCTTTTTGATCAATACCTGGATAAAGATGATTTTGCGCTCGTCAATTCAGATGATAAGAACAGTAAAATAATGGTGCAAAATACCCCTGCAAAGACTTACTCATTTGCCCTGAAATCTCCGGCAGAATTCAAAGGGAAAGTAATAGAAAAACTTATTGATGGAACATTACTGCAAATAAACGGGAAAGAAGTATGGATAAAATTTATTGGTGAATTTAATGCCAGTAATCTTTTAGGTGTATTTGCAACAGCAAGTCTTCTGGGCTACGACAAAGAAAAATTATACACCGATCTCACAAAACTCAAACCCGTTGATGGCCGGTTTGAAACCATTCGCTCCAAAGATCATAAAACAGCAATTGTGGATTATGCGCATAGCCCTGATGCTCTGGAAAATATTCTCAGAACAATTAAGGACCTGCAACAAAAAGGACAACATATCATAACTGTAATTGGCGCCGGCGGTGACCGTGACAAAACAAAAAGGCCTGAAATGGCCAAAATATCCGCTAAATATAGCGACAAAGTGGTGCTTACCTCTGATAACCCAAGAACAGAAAAACCGGAAAGTATTCTTTCCGATATGACAAAAGGGGTGTCAAAGGATAAAATATCCAGTGTAACAACAATTACCGACAGAACAGAGGGAATCAAAACGGCCTGTATGTTCGCCCGACAAGGCGACATTATCCTCATAGCGGGAAAAGGACATGAAACTTATCAGGAAGTGAACGGTGTGCGCCACCATTTCGATGACAGGGAAATAATAAAAAAAATCTTTGAACTTGAATAACTAAAAATAAAAAGCAAAAACATAAGATTTAGAAACATGCTTTATCATCTTTTTAAATATCTAGAACAATTTGATTTGCCCGGCGCGGGGTTATTTCAGTATATATCATTCCGTTCGGCAATAACTGTCATCACCTCTCTAGTTATCGCACTGCTATTTGGAAAAAAAATTATACACTATCTCAGTAAAAAACAGATTGGTGAAAATGTAAGGCAACTTGGACTAAAGGAAGAACAATCAAAAAAAGGAACCCCCAGCATGGGTGGTTTGATTATACTGGCTTCCATATTAATCCCAACATTACTTTTTGCAAATCTTACCAATATTTATGTCATACTGATGATAATAACAACTGTATGGTTAGGTTTTATAGGCTTCATGGATGATTACATAAAAATATTCAAACAAAACAAAAAAGGATTGGCAGGGAAATTCAAAATCTTCGGACAGGTTATGCTTGGTTTAATTGTGGGAGTAACATTGTATATGAGTGAGGATGTAGTTGTCAGAAAAATAATACCTGAAGAGAAAATAAAAGATGAAACTGTTGTTACTGCCTTAGACAAAGAAAATGAAGAAGACAAAAAACAATATGCAGAAGACAGTAAATCAACCATCACTACCATCCCATTTCTAAAAAACAATGAATTTGACTATGCTTATTTGGTGTCTTTCCTTGGAGAACAAAAGGAAAAATGGGCATGGGTTGTCTTTGTTATTGTCACAATTTTAATTGTTACCGCGGTCTCTAACGGAGCTAATCTGACAGACGGACTGGATGGCCTTGCAACAGGAACTTCAGCAATAGTCGGGGCAACATTAGGCATACTGGCCTATGTATCAGGTAACATTATCTATGCGGATTATCTTAACATCATGTATATACCTTTTACAGGAGAGCTCGTAATATACATCAGTGCATTCGTCGGTGCAACAATTGGTTTCTTATGGTATAACACATATCCTGCACAGGTATTTATGGGAGACACAGGCAGTCTTGCCATAGGTGGGATCATTGCTGTCTTCGCTATAATTATCCGCAAGGAACTGCTTATACCAATATTATGCGGTATATTCCTGGCGGAGAGCGTATCAGTGCTCATGCAAGTGTCCTATTTTAAACACACCAAAAGAAAACTGGGAACAGGAAAAAGAATTTTCCTAATGGCACCGCTGCATCATCATTATCAATTGAAGGGTTATCCGGAACCTAAAATTGTTGTCAGGTTTTTCATTGTAGGAATTATGTTGGCAGTAATCACAACAATTATAACACTCAAAGTCAGGTAAAAATAATGAACAAGAAAATTATCATATTAGGAGCTGGAGAAAGTGGTACAGGTTCAGCTATACTTGCCAAAAAGCAGGGGATGGATGTGTTTGTATCTGACAAGGGTACAATAAAAGAAAAGTATAAAACCTTACTGGAACAAAATGAAATACAATACGAAGAAAATAGACATACCAAAGAAAAAATATATGAAGCGGATGAAATAATAAAAAGCCCTGGAATACCTGAAAATACAGAAATAATAGCAGAAAGCAAAAAGCTGGGAATTCCAGTCATCTCAGAAATTGAATTCGCCGGGCGCTATACGGAGGCATTCAATATTTGTATCACAGGAAGCAATGGGAAAACAACAACGACAACCTTAACCTATCATATTTTAAAAACTGCCGGACTAAAAGTAGGCTTAGCAGGTAACGTAGGAAAAAGCTTTGCCCTCCAGGTGGCTGAAAACAGTCACGATTATCACGTAATTGAATTAAGTTCTTTCCAGTTAGATGGGATAATAAACTTCAAGCCAGATATCGCAATGATCCTTAACATTACCCCCGATCATCTCGACAGATATGACAATGACATAGAAAATTACACGGATTCCAAATTCAGGATAACCAAAAACCTTACAAAAAAAGATTTATTTATATACAATGCCGATGATGAAATAACATCAGAAGAAATAAACAAAAGAAAGATACAAGCTGAATGTATCCCCTTTTCCTACGGTAAAAAATTAGAAAAAGGAGCATACATAGACGACGCTCAACTTATTATCAATTATAAAAATAATGATTATACTATGTCAATACATGAATTAGCCTTAAAAGGACAACACAATGCCTACAACTCCATGGCTGCGGGTATTGCAGCAAAAGCGCTGGATATCCGGAAAGAAACTATCCGCAAAAGCCTGACTAGTTTCCAGGGAGTTGAACATCGCTTAGAACAGGTCTTAAAAATCCACGGAATTAATTTTATTAATGACTCCAAAGCTACAAATATCAATTCCACCTGGTATGCTCTGGAAAGCATGCCTGATGATGTGTTGTGGATTGCAGGTGGCATAGATAAAGGCAATGATTATAACGTTCTTCGCGACCTTGTCAAACAGAAGGTCAAAGCAATTATCTGTTTAGGAATCGATAATTCCAAAATTCATAATGCTTTTAAGGATATTGTAGACACTATTGTAGACACGAAAAGCGCAGAGGAAGCAGTAAGAACGGCTTACTATCTTGGTAAAAAAGGTGATACTGTACTGCTCTCACCTGCATGTGCCAGTTTTGACCTTTTCGAGAGTTACGAAGACAGAGGAGATCAATTTAAAAAGGCAGTTAGAGAACTATAAATTTAATACAGACAAATCAAAAAAACAATAAGCTCAGCTGATGAAAGAGGTTCTGGCAAAATACTTTAAAGGAGATAGCGTCATTTGGGGTGTAGTTATACTACTTTCCCTGGTATCCCTATTGGCTGTATACAGTTCAACAGGAACGCTTGCGTATCAATCTCAAACCAGCACTACTACGCATTATATTCTAAAGCATTTTACCTTACTGCTAATAAGTTTAATTATTATTTTCGTCATCCATAATATTCCTTATAAATATTATTCCAGGTTATCCCAGGTCCTCCTGTTAATTTCAGTAATATTGCTCATTCTAACACTTTTTATAGGAGAAGATATTAACATGGCAAAAAGATGGCTGACCCTCCCAGGATTAGGATTAACAATACAAACATCTGACTTCGCCAAGCTTGCTTTAGTGATGTACATAGCCCGGATTCTTTCCGTAAAGCAATATAAAATTGGTGATTCCAAAGAGGTTATGAGTTACCTGTTCATCCCCACTATTATAGTTTGTGCATTAATATTACCGTCTAATCTGTCAACTTCAGTAATTCTTTTTGCCACAATACTTATACTGATGTTCATCGGGCGTGTAAAAGTTGCATATATTGCCAAACTCATATTCACAGGATTATTGCTGGTATCGTTATTTATTAGCGGTATTCTTATCAGTGGTGACCAAATCAGAATTGAAACATGGAAAAACAGAATTGAAAATTTTATAAACGCAGAAGAAGGCGGTGACAACTATCAGATAGAACAGGCAAAAGTAGCAGTTTCAACCGGTGGAGTCTTAGGAAAAGGCCCTGGAAATAGTATACAAAGAGATTTTCTCCCCTATGCTTATTCAGATTTCATCTATGCTGTCATTGTCGAAGAATACGGTTTTCTGGGAGGCCTGATAATTCTGTTTTTATACATGTTCCTGCTCTATCGTGCAGGTGTGATAGTTAAGACTAGCAACAGAAGTTTCGCTGCCTTCCTGGCGATTGGATTGTCTTTGTTATTAGTATTTCAGGCGATGATCAATATGGCTGTCAATGTCCATCTGTTACCGGTAACAGGACAAACGCTGCCACTTGTCAGTATGGGTGGTTCTTCTATGATATTTTCAAGTATAGCAATAGGGATTATTTTAAGCGTCAGTCGCTCTGCAAATGAAAAAGGAAAAGAAAAAAATGAATAAGAAGAGTAAAAATATTATCATAAGCGGAGGCGGAACAGGAGGACATGTGTTCCCGGCTATAGCTATTGCACATGCCTTGAAAAAAATTGACCCTGAGGTAAATATATTATTTGTGGGTGCTCGGGACAGAATGGAGATGGAAAAAATTCCTGAAGCTGGTTACGAAATCATAGGACTCCCCGTGAGCGGAATACAGCGAAAATTAACATGGAAAAATTTAAAGGTTCCCTTTAAATTACTAAAAAGCTTGTTACAGGCTAAAAAAATCATTAAACAATACAATCCCGGTGTTGTGGTGGGTGTAGGAGGATATGCCAGCGGTCCTGTATTAAAAGTAGCAGCATCTAAAAAAATCCCCACCCTGATACAAGAACAAAATTCCTATGCAGGAATAACCAACAGAATGCTGGCGAAAAAAGCTCAGAAAATATGCGTAGCATATGAAGGAATGGAAAAATATTTCCCGGCTGAAAAAATAATAATAACTGGAAATCCGGTAAGGAAAAATTTACAACTGACAAAAGTAAAAAAAGAAAAAGCCCTGAAATATTTTAATCTCCAGCAGAATACAAAAACAATCCTGAGTATTGGCGGAAGCCTTGGGGCCAGATCAATTAACGAAAGCATTTTAGATCATCTGCATCTGTTTAAAAATGAGAATGTGCAACTTATCTGGCAATGTGGAAAACTTTATCACGAAAAAGCCAGAAAACAATTAAACAAATATAACCTCAACAATGTGGTTCTTAAAGATTTTATTAACCGCATGGATATGGCTTATGCAGCTGCCGATATTATAATTTCGCGCGCCGGGGCAGGAACTATTTCAGAACTTGCATTAATAAAAAAACCGGTAATTCTGGTACCATCCCCAAATGTTGCAGAAAATCATCAAACAAGAAATGCCAAAACACTGGTAGATAAAAAAGCAGCAATACTGATTGAAGACAATAAAGCAAAGACCGAATTAATAAAAACAGCTATAGGACTGATTAATGACGATAATAAATTAAATACATTATCAAACAATATAAAAAAAATGGCTAAACCAAATTCAGCTAAATTAATTGCTGAAGAAGTATTAAAACTAATAAACTGATTGTGCAGGGTATATGTCATGGAAGTAAAAAATTACGAAGGAAGTAAGATAATGAGTTAACAAAAATGAACTTATGAACATTAACAAATTTAAATACGTATATTTTTTAGGTATTGGAGGTATTGGAATGAGTGCCCTCGCCCGGTATTTCAAAACCCAGGGGATGGAAATAGGAGGCTATGACAAGGTATCCAAACCTTTAACGAAGGAACTGGAGAAAGAGGGCATTATAATACATTATGAAGACGAGCCCAATTTAATCCCCTCTATTTTTACTGAAAATAAGAAAAGCACCCTGGTTATTGTAACTCCTGCCATACCCTCCCACCATAAAGAGCTTAATTTTTTCCATGATAATGGCTATACCATTAGGAAAAGATCAGAAGTCTTGGGACTAATCTCAAAAAATAAAACATGCATAGCCGTGGCTGGTACTCACGGAAAAACCAGTGTATCCGCCTTGTTGGCTCATCTGTTCCATAATAACACAATCGGGTGCAATGCATTTATTGGAGGAATATCAAAAAATTTTAACAGCAACCTGGTATTAAATAAAGAAAGCGATATCCTTATTGCGGAAGCTGATGAATTTGACCGGTCTTTCCTCTACCTTAATCCTGATATGGCGGTAATTACATCAATTGATCCGGATCATCTTGATATTTATAAAACACATGATGAAATAAAACAGGCATTCTCAGAATTCATAACCAAAGTATCTAAAAACGGAAAAATATTAAAACACAAGAATGCCGAACTAATCATCACTTCTAATCAGAAAATTGAGAGATATACCTATTCGCTGGAGAAAAATTCTGATTTTCACGCTGAAAATATCTCAATAAAAGAAGGATGCTATTCTTTTGATTTTGTAACACCCTATGAAACATTAAAAAATTTAACCCTCCCAATTCCGGGATTGGTTAATCTCGAAAATGCCATTGCTGCTCTTAGTGTCGCATACCTTTACAATCTCGATCATTCAATGATTATCAATAGCTTATCAAAATTTGAAGGTATCGAGCGCCGTTTTGATATCCGCTTAAATCGTGACAATATGCTATATATCGATGATTATGCGCATCATCCGGAGGAAATAAAATACACAATTCATTCTGTAAGAAAGATGTATCCCGAAAGAAAATTGCTGGGCGTATTTCAGCCTCATCTCTACTCAAGGACAAAGATGCTGGCGCCAGAATTTGCACAAAGCCTTGAAAATCTGGACGAAGCAATTATACTCGACATATATCCAGCACGAGAAGAGCCTATGGAAGGAGTAACATCAGAATTAATAACGGAAAAAATGAAAAATATACCCGTTACCCTTACGGATAAAAAAAACTTAACTGAAGTGCTAAAAACTAAAAATATAGACATATTGTTAACTATGGGAGCCGGTGACATTGATCAAACAGTAAAACCGATTCAGGAAATGCTGGAAAATAAAATAAAAGCATGAAGAAATTAAAGCACATAGGGATCTGGGGAGGTATATTTTTATACCTGGCTATAACTCTCTCCTTTGTGGGCGAAAAGAGGGGTAATACCATCTGCAGCCAGATTAATGTACATATTGTTGACAGTACAGTGGATGAAATACTAACAAGGGAGGAAGTCAATGATTATATTCATGACCTTGATATGAAAGTACTCGGGCATCCCGTAAAAAACATCAATATTCAGTATCTTGAAAAAACACTGACTGAGAATCCTGTGGTTAAAAACACTGAAGTCTACTTCACTTCAGATGGAGACCTTAACATTAAAATTAACCAGAGAAATCCGATTATTCGTATAGCTAACAGGAAGGGACAGAACTATTTTATTGACAAAGAGGGAGCTATAGTCCCCTCAAAAGGCAGATATACCTCGCATGTGTTAATTGCAAACGGAAACATAAAGGAATCTTTTGAACCGGCAAAAACCAATAGGATAAATTGCAGCCAAAATAAAAACGAAAATAATAACAGTGGCATCCTGTGCAACCTTTTAGAAATGGCAAAGTTCATAAATAAAGACCCATTCTGGATGTCACAGATTGAACAAATCTATGTTAATGAAAAAGATGAATACGAAATAATCCCACGTGTAGGAGCTCATGTTATTAAATTTGGTCCATTTGAAAATTATCGGGAAAAATTCCGTAATCTAAAGGCCTTCTACAGAAAAGGGCTCAACAATGTGGGATGGAATCAATACCTCTATATAAATTTAAAATACGATAATCAAATAATTTGTACAAAAAGATAGTTAAAATGAGTGAAAACAATCTTGTCGCAGCAATTGATATCGGAACAACGAAAGTTGTTGCCATCGTCGGTAGGAAAACAGAGAATGGGCGAATTGAAATTCTAGGAATAAGCAAAACCCCATCAAGCGGAATTAAACGTGGTGTGGTTCAGAATATCGATGAAACCGTAAATGCCATAAAACGAACTGTAGAACAGGTTCAAAACGATGCAGAAACTGTTTTTGCGGATGTCTACGTAGGCATTGCAGGACAGCACATTAAAACCATCCGGAACAGAGGATATATAAACAGAGATTCTTCGGAGGATGAAATAACCAAAAAAGATATTGAAAACCTCATCAAAGAAATGTATAACATTTCAATTGATGTCGGTGAAGAGATTATTCATGTGCTTCCACAAAATTTTATTGTTGATAATGAAACAGGCATCAAAAACCCTGTTGGTATGCTTGGACGGCGTGTAGAGGCTAATTTTCATATTGTCATCGGACAAATAACCTCAGCACGAAACATCGGCAAATGTATAAATAAAGCAGGCCTCAAGCTCAACGAGCTTATTCTTGAGCCTTTGGCTTCCTCTGCAGCGGTACTTACAGCAGATGAAAAGGAAGCTGGTGTAGCCCTCGTTGACATAGGGGGAGGAACCACAGATGTAGCCGTATACTATGACGACATCATCCGTCATACTGCTGTTATACCTTTTGGAGGGGATGTTATCACTAAAGACATTAAAGAAGGTTGCTCAATTCTGCAAAGACAGGCTGAGTCTCTAAAAACTCAATATGGATCTTCCCTGGGAGATATGGCGAGAGAAGATGAAGTGGTTTCCATTCCGGGAATCAGCGGTCGGGAGCCCAAAGAGATTTCCCTGAAAAGCCTGGCCTATATCATTCAATCGCGTGTGGAGGAAATCCTGAATGCTGTGCTTTACGAAATCGAAAATTCCGGATATTATGAAAGACTGAGTGCAGGCATTGTAATTACCGGTGGCGGTGCGCTGCTGAAAGATCTTCCTCAATTGGTGAGATTCATAACCGGTATGGATGTAAGAGTAGGTAAACCGGATATTATGCTGGCATCAGAAAGCAATCCTGCTGTGAATGACCCAATGTTTGCAACCAGTGTAGGCCTTATTATAAAAGGCTTTGAAATTAACCAAATCAACAAAGATAAAAACTCCCCAAGCATGCAGAATGAGTCAGGAAAGGATAAGGAAACATTTGATATGGAGGAAGAAATGGAAGAACAACAAGACAGGAAAGGTTTCATAAGTAAATTAAAACAAGCTTTCAACGACATTTTTGAAGAAAATGACGCTGAAATATAACTGATTAATACTCATTTTAACTATTACAAATTGTACAACAACAAAAACAACATAACTATGGCTGAAGAATTAATGAATTTCGATCTGCCCGTTGACCGCTCATCAATAATTAAAGTGATTGGTATCGGAGGAGGAGGAAGCAATGCTATCAACCATATGCATAATGAAGGTATTAAAGATGTAAACTTCGTTGTTTGCAATACCGATGCACAAGCATTGTCAAAAAGCCCTGTTGCTGTAAAAATACAACTTGGCGAATCACTTACCGAAGGTCGTGGGGCAGGCAATAAGCCTGAAATAGGGAAACAAGCCGCCATTGAAAATCTGGACGATGTTATGGATATTTTGGGCAGTAATACAAAAATGGTGTTCCTGACTGCAGGAATGGGAGGCGGAACAGGTACAGGGGCAATCCCTGTAATTGCCAAAGCTGCAAGAGAACAAGGTATACTGACCGTAGCTATCGTTACCATTCCTTTCCGCTACGAAGGACCAAAGCGTATAAGTCAGGCCATAGAAGGGATACATGAGTTAGGAGAACATGTTGACTCTTTGCTTGTCATTAACAATGAAAAACTACGTGAAGTATGCGGAAATATGAAGCTTTCAGAAGCATTTGAACACGCAGATAATGTCCTGGCAACAGCAGCTAAAGGTATTGCGGAGATAATAACTGTCCCTGGGTATATTAATGTGGATTTTGCTGATGTACAGACTGTCCTTACTAACAGCGGTGTGGCTATCATGGGTACCGGCATTGCCGAAGGAGAAAACCGGGCTCAAAAAGCTGTTGAACTGGCACTCAATTCGCCACTACTCAATGATAACGACATCAGAGGTACAGAAAATATACTCCTGAACATAACGTCCGGCTCAGAAGAAATTACAATGGACGAAATTAGTGAAATAATGGATTTTATATACAATGAAGTAGAATCCTCTCCTAACATTATCTGGGGAACAGGAACGGAAGAAGGACTTGGGGCAAATATTAGTGTCACTATCGTCGCAACAGGATTTGCTGATAACAGCATTCCGGAACTCTATGCAAAGAAAACAAAACAAAAAAAGAAAGTTACGCTAGATGATGATACACCTCAGAAAAACAGACAAGAACAAGAGACAGTAAATCAATCTGGTGATGAAAAGTTTGAAATTAAACAACGCACAATGAATTTCGACCTTAAAAAAGACAGGGAAGAAGAAGACTTCGTAGTAAAAAACAAAACATCATCAGAAACCTTAACCGGTCAACACACTCATAAGCTGGACAAAGAGGAAGTCATGGAACGTCTAAAAGAAAACAAAGGACATAGCGAAAACCCGGGTGATGATGCTCTTAAAAACATACAAAATATTGAGGCATTAGAGAATGAACCGGCATATAAAAGAAAAAAGATAAAAATAGAACAGCCAAAATATTCAAAAACAAGTAAAGTAAGCCGGTATACATTATCAGATGATGAAGAAGAAAAAACCAAATTGAAAGAAAATAATTCGTATCTTCACGATAATGTAGATTAAAAAACAAACAGCATGATTATTGTAACAACAGAATATGTGCATGGTAAGGAAATAACCGAAAGCCTCGGAATGGTCAGAGGCAATTCCACTCGTGCAAGGTTTTTTGGAAGAGATATAGTAGCATTTTTCAAAAACTTTACAGGTGGAAAAGTATCTGAATACTCAAACTTATTGTCACGTACAAGACAAGATGCCATAGAGCAAATGACACAGGAAGCTCAAAAACTTGATGCCGATGCCATTGTTAATGTAAGATTTACAACATCAAATATTACACAGGGCATTTCAGAAATCCTTGCTTTTGGAACGGCAGTTAAATTACAATAGTAGAAAAAAACAAAGATCTGGCTTGCTCCATTGGTTATTTCTGGGGTGGTAAAGTTATGTTTTTGTAACTTATACAAAATAAAAATTATTGATATGAGCCTTCAAAAAAAAATAGAAACGGACCTGAAACAAGCACTAAAGAATAAAGACAAAGAAAGACTTGAAGTGTTAAGGTCTGTAAAAACTGCACTTTCTATTGCGAAAACGGCAAAAGGTGCAAGTAAAGAGATTTCGGAGGAAGAAGAGATTAAAATTCTTCAAAAACTTTTGAAACAAAGAAAAGAATCTGCAGAAATCTACGATCAGCAAAACCGTCAAGAACTTGCTGAAAAGGAAAAAATGGAAGCAGAAACCATACAGGAATATCTTCCTAAACCTATTTCAGACGAAGAGCTTACAGAAATAATAAAAGATATTATAAACGAAACGGGAGCTAAAACCATGGCAGACATGGGGAAAGTAATGGAAGTAGCTTCACGCCAGCTTGCAGGTAAAGCAGAAGGGAAACTTATTGCCGCTAAGGTGAAGGAGTTACTATCATAACAGAAAGAAATGAGCAAATCCTGCAAAATAAAATTGTCTGAATATTAAATGCTCACTTAAAAAAGCTGAATAACTCAGGATTACGAGTTACATGATTTTTGTCCCTTCTTTAGGTTTCGGGACTTTAGCAACCAATACCCGTAAATCAGCATCACTTTCATTGTACCAGCAATGGGGGATTTTAGCCGGACTATCGATAAGAGAATCCTTTCCCACTTCTTCTTTTTCATCTCCGATTTCAATTATCCCTTTTCCTTCAAGCACATAAAAAAAGACATCTACCGGTGTAATATGTCTTTTGAGCTGTTCTCCCGGTTTCAATGTTATATGCGTAACCATGGCATGTTCAGAATCATAAAGTTTCCTGGCATCTACACCGTGAGGATTTTTTCTTGCTTCTGCGTCTTTTACTCTGGTAATCTTCATAAATAAATATTTTTTTACGTTTTACATATAAAAGAATACTGGCTATTCTGGGTTAATACCCGGAATAAGCCAGCATCTTTAATCTCTCTTATTCACATATTTTTAACTGAGGATCCATTATGCAAGCATTGCTTTCATATCTTCCTCTACTGTGTTAATACCGCTGATACCAAATTTTTCTACCAATACATTCGCAACATTGGGTGATAAAAATGCAGGCAATGTCGGGCCCAGCTTAATGTCTTTTACGCCAAGATACAGCAGGGCAAGCAAGACAATAACCGCTTTTTGTTCATACCATGCAATGTTATATTCTATAGGCAATTCATTGATATCATTTAACTCAAATATCTCTTTAAGTTTCAAGGCAATAACTGCTAATGAATAAGAATCGTTGCACTGACCCGCATCCAGTACACGTGGAATGCCTCCGATATCACCAAGAGGAAGCTTGTTATAGCGGTATTTTGCGCAACCTGCAGTCAAAATTACAGTATCTTCCGGTAATTCTTCAGCAAAACGTGTATAATATTCACGACTCTTAAATCGTCCGTCACATCCAGCCATTACAAAGAATTTCTTAATAGAGCCATTCTTAACGGCATCCACTACTTTATCAGCAAGCTGAACAACTTGATTGTGAGCAAATCCACCAACAATCTTACCGGTTTCAATTTCTTCCGGCGAATCGCATTTCTTAGCATGTTCTATAATTTGAGAAAAGTCCTTTGGCCGACCATCTTCTCTGCCGGGAATATGCATGCAGCCTTCGAGCCCGGACGCTCCTGTTGTATAAATTCTTTCTTTGTAGGTAGCATTCTTCGTGGGTGGAACAATACAATTGGTTGTAAAAAGAATTGGCCCGTTGAATGACTCAAACTCTTCCTTCTGTTTCCACCAAGAATTACCGTAGTTGCCTACAAAATGATCATACTTTTTGAAAGCAGGATAGTAATTGGCAGGAAGCATTTCACTATGTGTATAAACATCGACACCAGAATCTTTTGTTTGCTCCAGGAGCTCTTCCATATCCTTCATATCATGACCGCTGATAAGAATTCCGGGGCGATTGCCAACGCCTATATTCACTTCACTGATTTCAGGATGACCATAAGCACTAGTGTTTGCCTTATCCAGTAATGCCATCACATCAACACCATGTTTTCCGGTATCCAATACCCAATTCACAAGGTCATCAGCGCTAAGACTGTCATCCGTAGTTGCAACCAGTGCATTCTGTATGAAATTGTAAACATCTTCATTCTGGTGCCCCAGGTTATGAGCATGTTCTCCGTATGCTGCAATACCTTTAACTCCGTAAGTTATTAATTCTCTCAATGACCGTATATCTTCATTTTCAGTATCTAATACCCCAATTGCAGCACCTTTTCGTAAAAATTCATCGGGTGTGAAACCTTGCCAGGTTGCTGCATCATGTAATTCATCATTTTTAATTTCGACACCAGCATCTATTAATGCCTTCCTTACACTATTACGATGATCCAACGCTTTTCTGATGTATTCGGTAATCGCATTTTTATCAAAGTTTGCATTTGTGATGGTGGTAAACAGACCATCAAGAATGAACCTGTCCACAGATTTTTTATCATAATCTACATTATGTTCCCTGGCCTTTTGAGTAAAAATTGAAATGCCTTTCATGACATAAATTAAAAGGTCCATTAAATTCGCCTCTTCGTCAGATTTGCCGCATACACCTTTAATGGTACAACCCGTACCTTTTGAAGCTTCTTGACATTGAAAACAAAACATTTTAGCATCCATAATAATTTTCTTTTTTTAAGTGAAGTTTAAGTTTATAACAAGTTAATTAATTAAATCCAATATTCAGAAAGAACATCTCCTCTAATTCCCACAGTAATCTCTTTTACAGGCACTTTTCGTTTAGCATATTCAGATGCCATTTGAGCCATCTGAAGAATTCCCCCACAGCATGGAACTTCCATCTTCATCACTGTCAGGGTATTTATATTCGTCTCATTCATAAGTGCGATAAGTTTCTGTACATATACTTCTTTGTTTGAATCCAGCTTAGGACAAGCAATAGCCAATGCTTTTCCTTTCAGGTATTTGGCATGAAAATTCCCCATCGCATAGGCCACACAATCTGCAGCTAAAAGTAAATCTGCCCCCTTATAATGAGGTGACGAAGGATTAACTAAATGCATCTGAACAGGCCAATGTTTAAGCGCAGAAGGAACACCTGTTAATTCTGTGTTTTGTATCTCAGAAACCTGGTCAAAGGATTTGGACATGCTACCCGGACAACCTCCCCTGGCATGGCCATTACCACATTCTTCTTCATCCTCATGATTTTCTGTTACTGTTTCTTGCTCCTGACCAGCAGAATGAACAGCTTCAATTACTTCATTCAAGTCAAAATCCAGCTCCTTTTCCTTCCCCTTCAGATAATTCATTCCCTGTTTCATGTATCCAAACTCTTTATAATCTTTCAAATGTTTAAGATGCGCAATTATCGTGCTTTTACCTTTAGGAATCATATCTTCCATAACTTTCTCCTCATCATATGGTTCTGCTTCACGTTCTTGTATGGTGATTGCATCTTTTGGGCAATGACCAATACATGCACCAAGCCCGTCACACATAAGATCACTTATGAGTCTCGCCTTTCCGTCTATCAACTGCAAAGCACCCTCATGACAATTAGGAATGCATAATCCGCATCCGTCACATTTCTCTTCGTCAATGTTTATGATTTCTCTCCTCATTCTTTATTACGTTCAAAATTATACGTTACTAAAATTTCAGCCACCATTAGGTTGACTATTTAAAAATTATTTTTGTTCTATTCAATTTAAATTTTTTATTTGATATTTAAGTATTCAAATACCAAAATAAAAAAATAAAACTTGTTCAACCAAAAAATAGCAAGGATTTTTCACGAAAAAATATCTATTTAGAATAATTACAAATTAACAGGTCTAATCTTTAGGTTATAACCAAAGATTTTATCAAAACGATAATATTACATCAAAAAGCTTCTGCTTTCATCATGGGAATTATCTATTCAGAAACCATTTGTTTTTCTGGAAAATATTTTGCATTATTTGCATCAAAATGCTTTAATCTCAAAAAAATATGATGCTACCTTATTTTTTATCAATGCTTTTTAGTTTTAGTCTTTTGTACCATACAGGCACCCGCGGAGATGAATGGAAATTAATTAAAGATTCCGAACGCATTAAAGTTTACATCAAAAAGCAATCAAAAAACAATAATTATGTAAATATTAGGGCAACCACTAAATCAAAAGGTTCGCTCGAAATTTTTGGAGCAATTATGCAGGATGTTCCTAATTATGATCAATGGATGCATTCTGTAAAAAAAACAACTGTGGTAGAAAAAAAAAGCGACTATCATTTCAGCTACTACATGCTCACTGATTTTCCATGGCCGGCGAAAGACAGGGATGTAGTCCTGGATATGCAATTTGAATGGGTTCCAGAAGAAAATATTTTTACCACCCATTCAAAAAATGTCAATGGAGCAATTCCAGAAAAAGAAGATATAATAAGGATTGAAGAGGTGAATGCTTCCTATGCTTTTACCCGCTTAAAAAATAACCGAATACGAATAGAATATAAAGGAAAAATCAATCCCGGCGTAAATTTACCAGAATGGCTCAAGGAAAAAGTTTACCAGATAGCTCCCTATAATACTCTGAAAAATTTACGCGAATATGCTCAGGAAAGCAAATATGAATACACAGATTTCAATCTCAACGAAATCTAATCAGTTTTCTCCCCTAATTAACTTTTTCAATATCATAGCGCCAGGAAAATCCACCTGGATGACTTCCTCCTATTCGTTCTGATCAAACTTCCCGGAAAGATCGTCAAGTGCCTCTCTGAGGCTTCTCATCGCCTGTGCTGCTCTTTCGAAATCACTTTGACCCGTGGCTTCCAGGTATTCCTTTAATGCCTCATCAGCCATATTTATCAACTCTTTTTGATCACGCATTGTTTCTTCTACAATTTCTTCCTCTGAAACGGGTTGATCTGGCGCTTCCCCATATAAACCTTCCAAAGCCACTTTAAAATCACTTGCATAACTTAATTTGTCGTTGTGCATAACAGCAACAAGTCGCAATTCAGGATATGCAGCAGATTCTGACTGCAGATAAATAGGTTCAACGTATATCACGGTATTATCTACAGGGATTGCCAGTACATTCCCCCGAATCACACTAGAACCACGTTGATCCCACAGGGAAAGCTGACCGGAAAGATAAGCATCCTGATCAATTTTTGTTTCAACCTGTTGGGGACCAAGTATGCGCTTATCTTTAGGAAATTTATATGCGAGAAAATCACCGTAATTCTCTCCATCGGACATACCAGCGATCCAACCAATCATTACCTGCCGGTTTTTGGGAGTAAACGGCTGCATAAGCACAAATTCCTTCTCATTGCTCTCCGGTCGTTCCCACATAATATAATACGGGTCAACTGGTTTAATGGTATTGTAATATTTTTCCGTAGCTCTTATCCACAGATCTTCCTGGTTATAAAATACAACCGGATCCTTCATATGGTATTTAGAATAAACCTGTCCCTGAACAAGCATTTTGTCAACAGGATATCGAATATGCTTCCGCAAAGACTCAGGCATCTGGTCTTCAGCCTTAAACATATCCGGAAAAATATTCTGCCACACGTTAATTACCGGGTCATCCTCATCAAAAACATAAAAATCAACCGATCCTTCATAAGCATCTATTACCAGTTTAACAGAGTTTCGCATATAATTCACTCCATGAAAAATCGGAGCAACCCTGTTGACCAGTTGACGTTCGGTATCACCCATTGAGTAATTAATAACCTCCCTGGAGTCATAAGCTTCACTATAAGGGAAGAAACTTGAAGTAGTATAAGCATCCACCATCCAGTAAAGCCGACCGTCAGCCATTACAATGTAAGGATCTTCATCAAATTCCAGAAAAGGAGCCACTTTTGAAATACGTGCTTTAATATTCCTGTTAAACATAATACGGCTTGTATCGGTAGGCGATTCAGAAAAAAACAATCGCGTGCCGTCAAATTTCCAACCAAAAAGAAATTTTCTCCATACATTGGAGATTTGCACACCCCCTTTACCCCGATATCGGGTATACACATTACCATCACCTTTTGGATAGTCAAACTCTTCTTCCTCTGAATTAGCGATAACATGAGTATTGGTAAGTTCGCCATAATAAATCTCCGGACGCTCAACCTCTAAGCCAGGATAAGCTGATACCGGAGGTATATCCCGAATCAGTAAATTAGGAAGGCCGTTTTCTGTAAATTCATTCACATTTGTGAGTGTAATACCATATCCATGCGTATACTTAAAACGATGATTCACGAATGTCCTACTCTGTTCCGGAAGATTTTCCTGATTCATTTCCCTGGCAGAAACCATAACCTGTTTGTAAGAACTATCAATGGTGTAACGGTCGATATCAACATCCGTAAACTCATAATAAAGCCGTATTTCCTGGAATTGCTTATAGACTTCATCTAAAGCTTGCCAATCCCAAAGCCGGATATTATTAAACATCCCTTCATTTCGTTCTACAGTTTCTTTATTAAACACCTCGGAAACCGAATATTCCTTTTCCTCCATACCATCTAATTCAAACGCATATCTTGTAAATTCAATGTTATTTGAAATATATGGTGTTTCAACTGAAATCTCATTGGGTTCAACTTTAAGCCATTGGAATGCGCCCGGCAGGATAGCCAAAACTATCAACCAAACAACAAGGTTTGCGCCAAACAGAGAGCCAAGAATGGCCGGCAGAAGATGCATAGCTTGTATTCTTGTTTTTCTGAAAATGCTCATCAGCCATCGTCGAGAGGGAGGCAGAACAAAAATAACGGCAGAAATAAATGCAAGAATCGCCACCACCGTATATCCCGGAAGACGTATATAAACATCACTCCATCCGGGCCCGGATACGACACCCCAATCGGAGTACAACAAGTCATACCTGCCTAAAAATTTATCAACAGCCAATACCAACAAGAAAAGCGAACCGGAATATATCAATGATTTCCCTTCCGTAATGCCATATGTTATATCAAATTTGCCACTAGATGGTTTATTTTCATTTGAATATAAAGCCAATAACACAGCAGCAATGGAAATAATAGAAACAACCAGCAAATAGTTGGTACACTGCTGGTAAAATGGAAGAAGGAACATATAAAATCCGGCATCTTTATTCAAAATCGGGTCTGTAATTTCTGCACCAGCTGCATTTATATACTTCAATACAATTTCCCAGTTGGAAAAACCCCATGAAGCGCCATAAATAACAGCAACAATCAATACCAGGTATTTATAGAATATACTATCCTTCGCTATGGAACGAGTAAAAAGATGAACAAGCAAAACCGAAATGCCTGCTCCTAAAATCAACATAAATGCTTTTGTGAAAATCTCAATCCAAAATCTATCCCCAAAACCAAGCGCATCAAACCAGAGCTTGTCGCCCCAAAAGCCCATAAACCAAAAAAAGCCTATAGTCAGGACAACAATGAAACTGCCAATATAGATTTTAACCTTTTTCCTTTTCTGAATGCCGGTATAAAAAAACCAGAAACTTATTGCTAACAATAACAAAATAATTGCAGTATACATAGCCCACCTATTTTAAAATAAACTATCAAGATAAGAAATATCAATAAATTTAGCAATAGAGATAAATCTGGCGATTTTCAACCCAATACCGGCGCTAAGAGCATCGTTAGGGTGTACCCGTTCAGAAAGAAGTCTCCCAAACGAAATGACTCTCCATATAAAAATTATGCAGCTAACATATTTTTTACACGTCTTTAATTTTAAAGGTAAACAATAGGAAAATAATGTCTAAATTGCCTGTCAACTAGTAACGAAATATATAAATCCATGCTAAAAAATTATTTTATTGCTGCAATCCGCAACCTTCAGAGTCGAAAAACATTCGCAATATTAAACATTTTTGGTCTGACAACAGGAATTGTCAGCTTCATGATTATTCTTTTATATGTTCAATATGAATTGAGTTTTAACAAACATATTGACAATTACAAGAACAAATACCGTGTGGTTGAAATTCAAAACCAACCGGGAGTTGGAGATCAGCATGTTGCAGTAACCATGGGTCCTTTAGGTTCAGCTTTATACAACGATTATCCTGAAATTGTTAACTATACCCGCATAATGAGAGGTTACGGATTGACCGTAAAATATGAAGACCGGGCATTTACAGAAAATAATTTCGCATTTGCAGATTCTACCGTATTTGATATGTTAAGTGCAGACCTGGTAAAGGGAAAAAAAGAGACAGCCCTGACAGAACTCAATTCAATTGTCCTTTCTGAAAGTTTAGCAAAAAAATATTTTGAGAATATTGATGATGCAATGGGAAAGTTGCTTAACATCAGAAATGAGTCATACATGGTAACAGGCATAATGAAAGATTATCCCGAAGAAAGCAGTATTTACTTCGATGCTCTTCTACCTATGCGTGTTATGGAAAATTATTTTCCATATCTTGCTAACTGGAACAGCAATTCTCTTGACACCTACATCCAACTTGCAGATAATACAGATCATAAAGAGTTTGAAAATCATATGGAAGGTTTTCTGGCAAAATACTTCCCGGAAGACTGGGAATCCAATATAGACCTATACCTGCAGCCGATGGATGAGATACATCTGAAATCAGGTCATCTGAAATTTCAAACTTACAACCACAAACAGGGAGATATCAAACAAGTATATATATTCTCAATAATTGCCATCCTGATTCTTTTTGTAGCCTGTATAAATTATATCAACCTATCTACATCTATGGCACTGAAAAGGAGTAAAGAAGTTGGAATCAGAAAAGTTATAGGAGCACAAAGGAAAAAACTGGTTGTACAGTTTTTAAGTGAATCTTATATAATTGTTGTCATTGCTGCTCTGTTAGCATTAATCGGAATCAACCTGTTGCTGCCAGTTATAAATAATATCCTTAAAATATCCCTTGAAACAGATTTTAACAATCCGGTATTCAGTGCAGGGATTCTTCTTACTGTTATAATTTTGGGGCTGGCCTCAGGGATCTATCCGGCTTTGTACACATCATCGTTTACTCCTAATGTCATATTTCAGGGACTAAGAACATCAAAAGGAGTAAATCAGTCTTCGCGAATGAGAAAAATTTTAGTAGTCAGTCAATTCACTGTTTCGATTATCATCCTGATTGCTACACTTGTAGCCGTAAGCCAGGTAAACTATTTCAGAACGGCCGATAAAGGCTACAATGATGAGGCAGTATATTCCATTCCAATGAGATTTGAAGAAGACGAACTAACGCAAAACATTGATTTATTCAAAGAAGAACTCAGTAAAAGCACATTAATTAAATCAGCATCGGCTGCTTCAGCCTACAACGGGGTCTCCGGTACTCAATCAAGAATAACCGTTGCTGATTCAAACAGAACGCAGCTAATGGTAAGATACGGATTTGTTAACCCGGAATATTTTCCGTTAATGGACATTGAACTCGCACATGGAAGAAACTTTAGTGATAAACACAAACTTGATGCAGATGGTGCGGTAATACTCAACGAAATTGCAGTAAAAAAACTTGGCTGGGATGAACCTGTCGGAAAAATGATGTATAGTCCTGTAAATGATTCAATGCATGTAGAAGTTATAGGAGTTATAAAGGATTATAATTATTACTCTTTGCGAACCCCGATTGAACCTGCTGCATACTTCTATTTCCCAGGCAGATTTGGCGAAGTAATCACAAAAATTGATGGCAATAATCTTAAAGAAGGCGTTGAAAAAATACGTACAAAATACAATACACTCTTCCCCAATGAACCATTTGAGGGGTTTTTTGTGGAAGAAAAATTTGAATCACGATATACAAGCGAAATAAAGACTATAAAAATATTCGGTATATTTGCAGCTTTGTGCATATTTATTAGCTGTCTAGGCTTATTCGGACTGATTTCATTCACCATAACACAGAAAACCAAAGAAATTGCCATCCGAAAAGTATTTGGTTCCAATGTAAAACAGATCATAATGGTCATAAGCAAAGAATTTATTATGCTTATAATCATAGCAAGCATGATAGGAATCCCTGTGGCCTATTTTTACATGGACAACTGGCTGAATAATTTCGCCTACAAGATATCGCTTAGTTGGTATTATTTTGTATCTGCAATTATCATTGCATTGTTAATTGCAGGACTTACAATGTTTTCAAAAGTGGTGAAGGCCTCAAACTTAAATCCGGCCCAAGCATTACGTGACGAATAAAATTTTGCGGGTTGAGAGGCTCTTTTTGCAAAAAAATATTTACCTTTAACCGTTCTATTGTAAAAAAATGTTTCACCCGTAAAATCATCAAACATGGCTATTGGATTCTTAACTAAAGTCAAAGGCTTCCTGAATGACTCAGGGAATAATATGATAAGCTCCCTGGCTGATACTGTTGATCGCTTTGTACAAACTAAGGATGAAAAAGACAAAGTAAAGCAGGAGCTCCTGAAACTCCAGTCAGACTTTCAGAAAAGTCAGAATAACTTCATGTTGGATATGGAATGCCTTGCTCAGCAAAAGGAAGAACAACTGGAAAAGTCTATCAGACAGGAACTGGATGCAAAGAAAGAGATATTACTGGCAGAACTTAACCAAGGTGACCAGTACACAAAACGTGCACGTCCAACCGTGGTCTATGTAGGTCTTATCTTCATTCTACTGGAAGTATTCGGCCTCCGGCACATCATACTGGAAGCGGTGGCAGACGATGGCGCTCAACTTCAGGCACTGCTGGACAGCTCAGATAAAATTTTCAATACATTCCTCTGGGCATGGGGAGGCGTATTAGGTGTTTACAGTTTAGGACGGTCGGCAGAGAAAAGAGGAACAAGGAGTAAATGGGAATCTGCAATTACTGGAACTAAAACCCAAAAGAAAGACAATACTACGGAAGCTATTACAAAAGACATTAAAAAAAAGGTTAAAAATCAGATACAATGGTAAAAATTATCTTACATTGTTCAGATTCATCTTCCGGCAATGCAGCTTTAATTGCCAAATGGCATGTAAAGGAAAGAGGCTGGAGCGGTATAGGTTATCATTATGTCATTTTAAACGGATGGCTGACAAGCACTGTATACAATCCCATCTACAATGGACACATAGAAACCGGCAGGCCCCTGGATGATGACCCGGTAGTGAAAAAGACGGAAGCCGGAGCCCACGTTAGAGGACATAATTACAATTCAGTCGGAATATGCCTGGTAGGCAATTCAAGGATTTTCACAGAAGAGCAATTAAACACATCGCTCCGAATCGTACAAAGACTTGAAAAACAATTCAATAACATACAGGTTGTTCAGCATAGTGATCTGGATCCTAAAAAACCAGATTGTGCAGGGTTAGATATGGATAAATGGAAAAAAAATTATGAGCTATATAAAGAAATAGCTACAATCCCGGATGATGAGTTTGTGCTATAAATCCCGTATACATAAACTTCATAACGATTTGTTTTACTGTGCGTTAACCATATCAAAAAACACAGAATTATCTCTAAGTTTTTTTTTATTTCCTTAGGTTCCCGCTTTGCGGGACAAACTATGAGAATATTTTAAGATAATGCTATCCTGGTGCTAATTTTGTTGGTTAAAATTCAGGAGCTTTTACTTTTTTCAGGGGTGTACTCACCCCAAACCCATCTCTCAAGAGAGATGGCCTAATGCTGCAGTCGGTTTTCCTTTTTCTGCCGGTAGTACAAAGATATTTGGGATGTAACTTTTGCAGTAATCTTTTTCTCTCTGGAGATAAAAAAATTTAGAAAAAGAGTACATTGCCTCAGAGTTTTTAATGCACTGAAGCTGTTTTGGAAAGCCGCTCTCTGGATTTTTTAATAACCGCTTCGCCAGTTGGGCAATGCAGAACGAGGACAACTGGTGATAATGGTAGGTTTTGGGGTAACCTATAATACGTGCTTCTAATATCGTTGGTTTCATGCATAAGCAAAAAACTGTTTGTCAATAAATTACGTGTAACCAAATGTTAATCACCCTTTTTTATGTTCGGAAACATCATTTCTGAGTGTACCACCTATTACAAATGCAGCTGTAATAAGCACAATATTCTTGATAATATACTGTCCTTCTAACGCAGGGGCATAAGGAATAGCAGTAAAAACTTCCTCCGGAAAAAAGAAAAGAGGTGTAATGGTTCCAATCATCTGCAGAAACAGCAATACCAAAATTTCCCGTAAATAAATATTCGCTATTAATCCAATACCAATTATTGTTTCCCAAGCGGCTAAAATAATAAGGATAGCCTGAGAAGAAAGCAAATCGAATGATATAATCTTTATGGTTTTAACGGCAATGTCCTCTGCAGGACTAACAGAAGGAAAAAATTTTAAGAAACCAAACCACAGGAATACAATTCCGACACTAATACGCAGAAGTGTTATACCATAGCGACTCATCCAGTTTATTATCGCTTGATCTCTTTTTTTACCTAATATCTTTTTGACTATCATAGCTTTTTGTTTTAAAATTTATGTCCATCTGAATAATATTTTCCCATCTCATTAACTTATCTCTATCAAGCATTACTTATACAGAACAACACTCAGATAAAGGTAGATGTTCACGATTGTCAAATTCAACGCTATATTTGTATCTTTTAGATCCATCATCCATTATCAAAATGGCATCGATTGAACGACAGAATGTTTGTATAAGGGTGGTATGATTAATTTTCCGTAGACATAAACCATTTATTTTGCTGGCTGATAGACCTTTAGTGTCGTGAAAATTCAACAGTTTTAGTTCATAGCTAAAGTCTCCTTTTTTTGTCTC
>JAWLEB010000002.1:147830-173177 GCA_041686375.1 Bacteroidales bacterium | reverse complement strand
CCAGGAATTTCTCTAAACATAAAAAAAATAAGCAGGTATCATGTATCTTTTCAACATATTAATCTGTTGAAATAAAGCCTGTTAAAACGTTTATGTATACGGGAGTTAATTTTGAACTTATTTTTTGTTGTATTTGGTCATAGTTAATTCCATACCTATCGTTCCAAATGCTTTTATCATTTCTATCGCATGGTCAATAAGTTGGGGGAGTTCTTTTTTTTCATCTTCGGACCATTCGCCCAATACATATTGTACTTGCTCCCCGGGGTAGAAATCATCTCCAATTCCAAATCTCAGACGTGGATAATTTTGCGTTCCAAGCACCTGGTTGATATTTTCCAGTCCATTATGTCCTCCGGCGCCTCCTTTAGGTCTGATTCGGATAGATCCTAACGGTAGGGAGACATCATCCATTATGACAAGTAATCTCTCCAGGGGGATTTTTTCTTTTTTAAGCCAATAATTAACAGCTCTTCCGCTTAAATTCATATAGGTGGAGGGCTTGAGAAGAATAAAAGTTCTTCCTTTGAATTTATAAGTTCCTATGGCTCCATACCTTTTGTCTGAAAAAGAAATATTGGATACCTCCGCGAAAGCATCCAATATTTTAAAACCAATATTATGTCTGGAATTTTTGTACTTATCTCCGATATTTCCTAAACCGGTAATAAGATATTTCAATGTGATAATATTTTACTATTCATTACTTTTTTCTTCTTTTTGGTCACTTTCAGCAGTCGCTTCTGCTTCTTCGCCTTCTGCAGCTTCTGCTCCTTCTTCACCTTCTTCACCTTCTTCACCCTCTTCACCTTCAGCTAATTCATCTTCAGGCAATGCGAATGCACTACCACCACGAGGACTCTTAACCAGAAAGATAACAGAGTTTTCGTCATCTAATATTTCGATGTTTTCTCTGGAGATATCAGCTACCCTGATAGAGTCTCCAATAGTAAGGTTGGAAACATCGACTTTTATTTCATCCGGCATATCCTTGGGTAATGCTTTTATCGTCAGTCTTCTTGTTTTAGTAATAGGTTTACCACCTTCCTGCACACCAGCTGGGACACCTTCGATTTTTACAGGTATACGCATCCAGAAAGAGTGTTTGTCAATAACTTGGTAAAAATCTATATGTAATATGTGATCTTTTACAGGATGAAAGTGAATATCCTGCATAACAGCTTTGTGTTTTTCCCCGTCGATGTCCAGATTCACCAGGTATACATCAGGGGAGTATACTAAATTGTTAAAAGCACCAACAGGAGCTTCAAAATGTTTTACTTCACCTTCCCTGTAAAGAATACAAGGTACATGCCCTTTTGCTCGTAGTTGTTTGGTACTTTTTTTCCCAACTTCCTTTCTGAATGATCCTTTGATATCTATTGACTTCATTATAACAACTTTTTAATCAAAAACAGTTCTTTTTATTTTTTGGACTGCAAATATATAATTTAAAAAATAAAATTTGCACTTATTGATTGATAATTATAAACTTTCTGTATAACATCAGCAAAAATTCCTGAAATAGTAAGGACCTTAATCTTGTCAGATAAGGGTTTTATGGGTATTGAATCTGTAACCACAATTTCTGTTATTTTAGATTCATTAATGCGTTCATATGCTGGTCCGGATAACACAGGATGAGTTGCCATTGCCCTTACACTTTGTGCCCCCAGTTTTACCATTTTATCTGCTGCCTTGGTCATTGTTCCTGCTGTATCAATCATATCGTCAAGGATGATAACGTTTTTTCCTTCTACATCCCCAATGACGGTTATATCATCAACTACATTTGCTTTTTCTCTTGATTTGTGGCAAATGACAAGTGGTGTTTGAAGATGCTTGGCATAAGCGTTGGCTCTTTTGGTGCCTCCCATATCTGGTGCCGCCATAACAAGGTTGTCCAGACTAAGTTCTTTTATATAGGATACAAAAATGGATGATGCATACATATGATCAACTGGAATATCAAAGAATCCCTGTATTTGATCCGCATGCAGGTCAAGGGTCATCACCCTGTCTACTCCAGAGGCCATTAAAAGATTTGCTACCAACTTGGAGCCTATCGATACCCGTGGCTTGTCCTTTCTGTCCTGGCGGGCATATCCAAAATAGGGAATTACCGCAACAACTTTATATGCTGATGCGCGGCGTGCAGCATCAATCATTTGAAGAAGCTCCAGAATGTTACTTGAGGGAGCGAAGGTTGACTGGATAATAAACACATATGCTCCCCGAACGGTTTCTTCATAAGATGTCTGGAATTCGCCGTCACTGAATTCAATGACACTGCTTTTCCCAACCTCCATGCCTAAAATATTGGTTACTTGTTCAGTAAAGTAGCGTGATGCACTCCCGGTAAAAATTTTAATAGGTGGCTTATTTTGGGTCTTGTCCATAAAATGATTGTTTAAAATAATTCTGCTGCAAAAATAAAAATATCTTTTATTATATTTCAGTTATATTTAAAAACTATTTGTTTAGAATATGGATAATTTCATCTATGTATTCTAAAATTTCAGTTTTCCCGTGTTTAGAAGTTGCTGACGTTTTTATTATTTTTGGCAGAAACTCCCATGATTTGAGCATTTCATCTCTGTATTTTTCCAAATTTTTCCTTAACTGGGCGCTTGATAATTTATCAATTTTTGTAAATACCATTGTGAAAGGGATTGCGTTCATCCCCAGCCATTCTATAAATTCCATATCTGATTTCTGTGGCTCTAGTCGTGAGTCTAATAGCAAAAAAAGATTCGCAAGGTTTTTTGAATACAATAAATAATTTTTTATAAAATCCAGCATTTGCTTCCTGTCTCTTTTGGATACTTTTGCATACCCATATCCAGGCAGGTCGACCATAAACCATTGGTTGTTAATTATAAAGTGATTGATGGTTCTTGTTTTGCCGGGTTTTTGAGATGTCTTTGCTAGTTTTTTTCTCTCAAGGAGCATATTTATCAGGGATGATTTTCCAACGTTTGATCTTCCAACAAATGCAAATTCCGGATACTCCTCCTTGGGAAGCTCTGCTATATTTGCCGTACTTCGTAAAAATTCAGCACTTTTTATCCTCATGTTAAGTGTTTTTTACCATCAGCTTGGGTTCCATCATTTCTTTTATAGAATATTTTATTCCTTCACGTCCGAATCCTGAATCTTTCATTCCGCCGTAAGGCATGTGGTCTACTCTGAATGTTGGCACGTCATTAATGATAATTCCTCCTGCTTCGATAGAATTGAAAGCATAGTTCATCTCATTAATTTTGTTTGTAAATAGGCCTGCTTGCAGACCATAATCAGAGTTGTTGATTTCCTCAACGGCTTTGGCGAAATCATTGAACGGCTCAAGGGTTACTACCGGTCCGAAGATTTCCAGGGAGCATACTTTCATGTCTTGTTTCGTATTTGTAAGGACAGTCGGATGATAAAAACTACCATCTTTCTTTCCGCCCGTAAGAATTTTTGCACCATTATTCACCGCTTCATTCACCCAGTCTTCGATTCTGTCTGCTTCTGATTGGTCTATAAGCACGGAAATGTCTGTGCTCTCTTTCAGAGGGTCGCCTTGTTTTAAAGACGTTACTTTCTCAGTAAATTTTGAATGAAATGAATCAAAAATGTTCTGGTGCACATAAATTCTTTGTGTGTGAATACACACCTGGCCGGAGTATGCAAAGCCACCAACAACACATTTTTCTGCAGCCTGATCGATATCAGCGGTATCTGAAACAACAACACCGGCATTTCCTCCTAGTTCAAGAGCAATTTTTTTCTTTCCGCAATTTTGCTTCATTTTCCATCCAACCGAAGGAGATCCAGTAAAAGAAAGCATTTTTATTCTTTCATCGGTCACCAGTTGATTCCCTGCGTTTCTGTCCATAGGTAATACCGACAGAGCTCCTTTGGGTAAGTCCGTTTGATGAATAATTTTAGCAAGCTGCAGAACTGATAATGGAGTTGAACGGGCAGGTTTTAGAATGATTGGATTGCCTGATGCTATTGCCGGTGCAATTTTATGAACTGCAAGATTCATGGGAAAATTAAACGGCGATATTCCTGCTATTATTCCTATGGGAAAATGTTTTACTATGCCTTCCTTGCCCACACCTTTGGCAGTCCAGTCTATAGACATGTATTCTTTCGGCAGCCTTTTGGATTCTTCTGCAGCAATAATAAAACCCTGGATAGCACGATCTATCTCTCCAAATGCATATTTTAATGGTTTTCCCGCTTGCATGGCCAGAGTTTTAGCTAGTTTGTCCCTCTGCTCCTTTATACCTTCAGAAATAACCATTAGAATCTCATATCGCTTATGAGAAGGGAGGTTTTTGATGGTATTCTCCGCATTTTTAGCTAATTCAATGCTTTCATCCAGCTCTCGTTTACCTGCCAAATAGGTTTTTGCAAATGCAGAACCGTCATACGGGTTGTTAACTTCCAGTTCTTTATCGGTTTTTACGAATTCTCCTGCTTTGTATATTTTGTATTCTTCCATAATCAATGAGATTTTTTGTCCTTTGCAAAGGTACAATTTTGGGATAATTTTATGAATTCAATTTTTTTGATTATTTTATCATGATAATTTCGCCGTGTTTTGCAGAATTACTGACTATGAAGTGCTAAATTTGCACATTATTAAATAAAAAATAAACACATGAGAAACACTAGATTACTGGTATTAACTTCATTGAGTGGTATTTTGTTATCCCTTCCCTGGTTTGAATATTTTTCAGGTATTATTCTTTTCATTGCTTTTATTCCACTTTTATTCGTTGAGGATTATTTATATCTAAAAGAACAAGAAAACCGGCCTTATGTATTGCTTGGGTATGCTTTTATGGCATTTTTAATATGGAATATACTTTCTACATTCTGGATTGCTAAAATTTCTTTTGGAGGGGCTGCTGTGGTTATTCTGTTTAATGCTTTTCTTATGTCATTGTTTTTTTTCCTTTATCATCTTACGAAAAGAAATCTGGGGCGAAATTTTGGTAATTTTTCTCTGTTGGTTTATTGGGTAGGGTGGGAGTATTTATTTATGAATACCGAAATAACCTGGCCCTGGCTGAATCTTGGGAATGGTTTTGCTAAAGACATCAACTTGATTCAATGGTATGAATTTACCGGTATTTTGGGAGGCACATTGTGGATACTTGCCATCAACCTCGTATTGTTTAATATATTGAAGTTCTATATACTGCATAAGAGTATTCGGGCGCAGCTTGGCCAGGTTTTGTTTTTCTTGTTACTGCTTTTTCTTCCTGTAACGGTTTCGATTATTGCTTTTAATTCCTACCAGATTGATAAAAATCCCGTAAAAATCGGCGTTTTGCAGCCTAATGTTGATCCGTATGAGGAAAAATTTGAAGAATTGACTAATTCACAACAAATAGATATTATGCTGAATCTTGCTGATAGCATAGCAGATAACAGGATGGATTACCTTATAGGTCCAGAAACTGCAGTTGCTGAGGTTAATCTGGATAGCCTGGAAAATGACAAGCTGATTCAGTCTTTTGATGAAATGGTAGAAGATTATCCCGACTTACACATTGTTTTGGGTTTAGATGGTTACCGGAATTACAATTCTAAGCAGGAGGCTCCCCGAACAGCCAGGCAACGCTCGGATAAAAATGGATTTTACGCAGTTTATAATTCTGCTATTCAAATAGACTCTTCACGTATTTACCCTGTATATCATAAATCTAAGCTGGTTTCAGGTGTTGAAAAAATGCCTTATTCAGGATTGCTTCAATTCACTGAAAATTTTGTATTAGATATTGGTGGAACCAAAGGAAGTAAAACCATTCAGGAAAACAGGAAAAATTTCACCCATCTTTCTTCGCAATATGAAGTAGCTCCTGTTATTTGTTATGAATCTGTTTTTGGGGAGCATGTTACAGCTTATGTTAAACAAGGAGCGGACCTTATTTTTATTATCACGAATGATGGTTGGCTGAGAAAACCCGGATACCTTCAGCATTTGCATTTTGCACGTCTCAGGGCTATTGAGACACGGCGGGATATTGCCCGCTCTGCTAACACAGGAATTTCAGCGTTTATCAATCAAAAAGGACAATTGTTGAAAACAACAGAGTGGTGGGAAAAAGATGCTGTGAAGGGAACTATGAATGCCAATGATAACCAAACTTTTTATGTTGAATATGGCGATTACATTGGACGAGTAAGTATTTTTCTGGCCGTTTTTGCGTTATTATATTTAGTTGCCAAGATGCTTATGAAAAGAACTAAAAATGCTGAATTGCTCTTGAGACTCAGAGAATGACGATTTAAACAGTACATTTTTAATTTTCCAGTCATAAAGCCGTTTTGTTTGAAATATAGATTAGTGCATTATGTGTTGGCGATATGTCGAGGTACAAAAAGTGGAGGTTATCGAGGAGCAATTTAACATTTTTGTTTCTTTCGCTCTGGGGTATAACTCCAGTTATAACATATCACCGGGCTAATTTGCGCCGGTTATTACGAATGATAAGCCCGCAGAATTGCAACTTTTCCAGTTTGGGGTAACACCATTTTGGACGAAAAAGCAAATATAACCAGAAGAACTTTTTGATATAGAAAAAGGATTGAGATAAGTGGGAATGGGGAATCTAAAAATGAAGAGAATAAATTGAGAAACACCTTTAAACCTTAATACCTGTTTGCTAATCAAACGAAATAATAATCTAAATTTTCTTGTCATGAAAAAATTATTCCTTTCTTTCCTTTCAATACTTTTTTGTTTTTCAACTTATTCTCAAGTAGAGAAGTCTTATTTTTTCTCAAATAATCCTGAGTTCTCATCAGATATACCGTATCCGGGAGAAATTAGCGGTCATAATTTTGGTGAATGGCATTTTTCCCATGATAATGTGGTCCATTATATAAAGGCACTTACAGAGCAGTCGGATAGACTTACATTGATTGAATATGGTAGAACACATGAAAACAGGCCATTATATCTTGTAGTTGCTACTTCTCCTGAAAACCAGGAAAATTTAGAAACTATAAGAGAGGATCATATTAAAAATATTCATTCTTCTGAAGATCGGGAGGGAGAAGATAATCCGCTTGTTCTTTGGCTTGGATATAGTGTACATGGTAACGAAACCAGCCCCGGGAATGCTTCAATGTTAGTTGCCTATTATCTGGCTGCTTCTCAATCAGACGAGGTGAAAGACATCCTTGATAATACAGTTGTTCTGATTGATCCATGCATTAATCCAGATGGCTTTACTCGTGCAGCAGGCTGGAGCAATATGAATTCGAATAAAACGGAAGTTACACATCCGGCAAATCGACAATTTAGGGAAGATTGGCCCGGAGGCAGAACTAATCACTATTGGTTTGATTTAAACCGTGACTGGCTTCCTGCTCAGCATCCTGAATCGCAGGCTAGATTGAGCGTTTTCCACAAGTGGAAACCTCATGTTACTACAGACCATCATGAAATGGGCTCCAATTCAACATTTTTCTTCATGCCGGGGGTTCCTGAACGGGTTAATCCCCTTACTCCGGATCGTAACCAGCAGCTCACCAAGGAATTATCAATGTTTCACGCTGATGCCTTAGATGATATTGGCTCGTTGTATTATAGTGAGGAAGGATTTGATGATTATTATTATGGCAAGGGTTCCACCTATCCTGATGTTAATGCTTCCATAGGAATCTTATTCGAACAGGGAAGAGTATTGGGAAAAGCTATTGATTCTCCTCATGGCAAATTAACGTTCAAAGAAGGAATCAGAAATCAGTTTACTGTCTCAGTTTCTACGATTGAAGGATCCCATGAAATGCGCCAGGATTTACAAGATTTTCAGCGGGAATTTTACAGAAGCGCCGAAACGAAGGCTGATGAAGATAATGTAAAGGGATATGTTTTTGGCGATCAAGAAGACCCTGTAAAGCTGAATTATTTTCTTAAATTGATTAGAAATCACGACATCGACGTATATAAATTGGAAGAAGAGATGAATATAGGCGAAAAACAATTCAAGCCATCCTCTTCATATATTGTACCTCTCAAACAAAGTCAGTATCGATTAATAAAAAGCCTTTTTGAAAGGCGAACTGAATATGAAGATAGCATCTTCTATGATATTTCTACCTGGACCATGCCAATGGCTTTTAATTTAGATTACGCAGAAATTACAGAAAACTACCGAGAGCAACAATACATTGGAGAAGCTATAGAAGAGGTTGAAGAACCCGTAGGGGAAATTACAGGAGGAAAGAGCTCGGTAGGATACATTGCCGCTGGAAGTAATTACAACATTCATGCATTTTTATATCAGCTTTTAGATAATGACATTGTTGGAAAAGTGGCTGCAGATTCTTTCACTACAAAGGTTAACTCAGAAGAATTTAATTTTGATAACGGCAGTATTTTTATCCCCGTCGAAAAACAAGCTATGGGGGACGAGGAGTTATATAAGACATTAAGTAGTTTGGCTGAGCAATATGGGGTAGACGTTTTAAGTCTGGAAACAGGTCTATCGGTTGAAGGGATAGATATGGGGAGCCATAATTTTGATGTCGTACAAAAACCTGAAATACTGATGATTTCAGGAAGTGGGGTAAGCAGCTATTCAACAGGTGAAATCTGGCATCTTTTGGATTACCGAATGGATATACCTGTTGTGATAGTAGACAATGATCGCATTTCACGGGTAGATCTTGATGATTTCAATACAATCATTCTTCCCCCTGGAAGCTATAACTGGGGTGATGATATGCAAGATAAATTCAAAACATGGGTAAAAAAAGGGGGAGTTGTGGTATCTATGTCGAGAACGAACCGAATGCTTGAGGATATGGACATGATTGAATGGAAGGAAAAGGAGAGAGAAGAAGATACTTCCGTCAGGTTTTATGCTTATGATTCAAGAAGAGAGAGACGAAGCGCTGAATCGGTAAGCGGAGTAATTTTAAACGCTTCAATCGATCCAACACATCCCGTGTGTTATGGTATCAGTGATTCAAACATGCCTGTTTTTAAAAATAACAATTATTTTATCAAATTTTCGGATAATCCTTATGGGACACCAATGAGAATTGAAGAAGAGCCTGTGATGAGCGGTTATTTATCTTCCAAAAACAAAGAGGGGGTGGAGAATACAGCCTGGTGCCTGGTTCATAATCCGGGTGGTGGAACGATAATTTCATTTGTTGATGATCCAAATTTCAGAGCTTTTTGGTACGGAACGAATAAGGTCTTTCTGAATGCTATTTTTTATGGGGAACATGTGTATTAATATTTGGTGAGTAGATTGTAAATGAACACTGATGATATAGTCCAAAAATATATCTATATCATCGGTGTTTTATTTTTATCTCTGTTTTTCAGATTTTAAAACTGGCTAAAGTGAAAAATCCATTTTTTGCGTTTGTGTTCCGTCAATAGTTTCTAGTTTCTTTTGTAAATTATCCATCTCTGTCTCACTCCCTGCAAGTTCTAATAATATCAATCCTTCTTCACTAAGCGCGTCGCTATTTACTTCGTGTAATCCCAATCTTGTTTTAATGGTAGAGCCATACTGGATCAAAATTTTTTGTACTTCACCTGCTTCTTTTTTTCTGTCAGTGATTAGAATGCCTAAAATTCTTTTTTGTACCATAGCTTTTGTTTTTTAAATTCCGAAATTTTAATCTTATACTAAGAAATCTTTTGTTTAATTTAGGATGTTAAATGTTAAAATTCATTGTTTTAATTTCAATCCCTCCTATTTCAGTAAGACGTTTTTCAATTTTTTTCCAGTCTTCTGGGTTACCTTTTAGTTTTAGTATTATAAAAGCTTTTCGGCTGCTTACTTGGGTTGTTAGCTCATGAAAACCGAGTCGGGTTTCAATTAATGTTGCAAATTCACTCAATATTGATTGAACTTGCCGGGCAGCTTTTATTCTGTCAAATACGTTGATACCCAGTATTCTAATTTCTTTCATGTTTAGTATTCTTAGATTTTCACTATGATTTTGCTTTCTTATTAAGCTACAAAAGATATAAGCTAATAAATATATTAAAAAAAGAATAAAAAAAGTATATTTGCCTACAAAGGATAAAAATATCTTAAAATATTAATTTAATAATTATGAAGAAACTGATTTTATTAGCTTTAATTCCCGCATTTTTGATGGGTTGTAAGAATAGTAAGGAAGAATCTGAAAGAACAGATACACAACAAGCAGGGGAAGATACTTCTGACATTAAAGAAAGTACGTTAATACAAGTGGGACAGGACGTTCCGGAATTTTCTTTTGAAACAATTGATGGAAATACTTATAAGATTTCTGAACTTGATGGGAATATTGTATTGATAAATTTTTTCGCCACATGGTGTCCCTCATGTATGGAAGAAATGCCAGCTCTTCAGGAGCAGGTTTGGGAGAAATACAAAGATAAAGAAGATTTCTTTATGGTGAGTATCGGAAGGGAACATGATATGAGTGAGATGAAGGAGTTTAACGAAGAGAATGACTATACTTTTAAATTTGCACCAGATACGGGGAGAGTGGTTTATAGTAAATTTGCCGAGAAATATATTCCCCGAAATGTAGTCGTTGACAAAGAGGGCAAGATTATTTATCAGTGCACAGGATATAAAGAAGAGGAGTTTAAGCAGATGCTGAAAATTCTGAAGGAAAGGTTGCAATAGAAAAGGCATTGCAATCTGCAGGCAGCAGCGTTGTATTGTTAAAATTCTCTATGGCATTTTTTCTTGATTTAATTGCTGTCAACTAAACTGATGGATTGTAATGTCTGTATTTTACATGCTGATTTTGTTTAGCTATTTATAACCAGCGAGATGTAAATTTTACAACCTGATAATATCAACGAACTTTGACTCGCTTCCGTTTACAATCCAAGATCGCTTTTATACTTAAACATGATAAAAAACATTGCCTTGAAGTGGTAAGATTTTGTAAATTTGTGAAATAATTAACAGTTAATACTGAGAAACGGATATACTCTGTTTCAAGGTTAATGAAACAATCTAATCCGGAGGATAACCTGATGGAAAAGAGAATAGGAACAGCCCTCATTCGAATAGTTGATCGACAAAACGTCGATTACCTGAACTCCATTCTTTCACAACATGCCTCGTTGATAATAGGTAGACAAGGCTTACCGAGAACAGACGGGACAAGTCTTATTTCACTTGTTGTGGAAGGCACTACTGATGAGATTGGTTCTTTAACCGGACAGATTGGTCGTTTGGAAGGTATCCAGATCAAGTCAGTATTGCTAAGGAATAGTGAATAATGAGAATACTTATTTTTTTATCGTTTATATTATTTTTCCCTTTCTCAAATCTGTTGGGTCAGGAAGGTACAATAGCCGGAAAAGCTATTGATAGAGAGAATGGAGAACCATTGGCTGGTGTTAATGTTATGGTTTCCCCTGCAGAAGCTGAATCCGGATTCAATGCAGCAGTCACTACGAGAGATAATGGCATTTTTACGATTGATAATGTTCCACCTGGAATGTATACACTTGCAGCTTCACATGTAGGATATAAAACTCATAGACAGAAAGTCCAGGTAGAACAGGAAAAAGTGGATGTATCAATAAAGATGGAAGAGATGCTGATTGATTTAGGGGAGATAGTCGTGAGCAGTCTTTATCAGAATAAACGTGTAAAAAATGTGTCAATGCCCCTGGAGGTGATGACAGACAATAAGGCTGAACATTTAGTTGGTTTTTCACCTTCAGAATTTCTTGAGAATCAGCCTGGCATTACGGTGCGCGATGACGGAGTATGGGCAACTTCGATAAATATCAGGGGATTAAACGAACAACGGTTGGTAGCGCTTATAGATGGAAACAGAATAGAAACGGCAACTGATCTGGCAGCAAGTTTATCTTTAGTGGATATGTCAGAACTAGAACGAGTAGAAGTAATTAAAGGAACCTCATCATCATTATACGGTACAGGTGCCATGGGAGGTATAGTGAATTTTATTTCTAAAAGAGGAAGTTTCACAGACGAACCCTATGTTGTCGGGGCTTTAGAAACAGAATTTCAAACCGTAAATGAATTATACGGACAAAAATTTGCCGCAGAAGGAGGAAATGATTTTGCCCATTTTAGAATTGGTGGTAAAATTAGAAAAGCATCTAACCTGAAAACACCTCAAGGGGTTTTACCCAATAGTCAGTTTGAAGACCATAATATATCACTGAATGTTGGGTTAAAGACTTTTGAAAATCAAACATTATTAGTGCAATTTCAGCGTTTTTCTGCTAATGATGTGGGTTTGCCCGGTGGGGATCCTTTCCCTTCATCCGCTAAAGCTACATATACTAATGCAGATAGAAATTTAACGAGTATTGAATATAAAATAACGGATATACTCCCCGAACTCAGTGAAATGTCAATTAAATACTTTCACCAGTATATTTTAAGGGATGTATTGCTGGAGCCCAATGTTACACAAACAAATAAGAATATGAGAATAACACCTGAGCAGACTCTTCCTTCAGGAAAACATAATACAAATGGTCTTCAGCTTAAAACAAACTGGTCTTTCAAGTCGAATTATAATATTATTGGCGGCATTGATTTCTGGCAAAGAAAATTAACAACAAAAAGAGAAAAATATATAACACAAGAAATTTTGGATGATGCCGGAGAACCCACGGATACTGTTAATCTGGTTGTCGGAGAAATACCCATACCCGACTCAAAATTTGGAAGCGCAGGGGTTTTTCTGCAGAATGAATTTTACACCTTAGATAATAATTTGAAAATATCCATTGGTGGAAGGTATGATTTTATCATGGTGCATAACGAACATACAGTTGATCCGGAATTTTTTATAAGAGATGAAGAACCAGTTGAACCACCACCAAAACAGGTTGTTACATTTGAAGAACAGACGGTTCATAATACATCCTGGAGTACTGATATCGGAATGTTGTATCATCTTACTGAAAATACAGACTTAACCTTGAATGCAGGGCGTTCATTCCGATCCCCTTCCATTGAAGAGCGATATAAGTATATTGACCTTGGTAACATGATACGCCTTGGCGATCCGGAACTTAAACCTGAAAATGGTTATTCTTATGATCTGGGTGTGAGAATATGGAGCCAAAATTTTCAGTTTAAAGCCAATGGTTTTCTTAATCAGTTTTCAAACCTGGTAGTGGAAAAACCCGGTACCTATATCAAAAAATATGAAACAGGAGGAGCCGATACTTTACCGGCATTGATCAATAGCAATGTTGACAAGGCCAGAATATACGGATTTGATCTTCAGTTTGTTTACAATGTTCACAATAATATTATGATTCATGGCAATACATCCTTTGTCAGGGGCATGGATAAGAAAAACAATACCAATCTGCCATTGATTCCACCACTAAACGGGCGCCTAGGAGTGGAATATCGTTTAAAGAATCTCGGTTCTGCTGATTTGACCGCTATTATGTTTGACAGACAGGATAAAATTGCTGATAATGAAGAAAAAACTGAGGGATATGTGCTATTCGATTTAAACCTGGCTTCAGAAGGAATAAATCTGAATTATGCCAAATTGAAAATATTCACAGGCGTAAAGAATATATTAGACGAATCATATAGAAATCATTTATCTAGTAACCGTGGTCTGTTGGATTTACAACCAGGGAGAAATATATACATAAAAGCTCAATTAAAATTCTAGTTATAAAAATCTTCAAAATATGAACTTTAATCCAGGCAAATATAGCATTAACGACGAGCGAATGAAGCCGTTTATAGCCCCACACGAAATCTGGGGTTACATTAAAAAAACAAGTGAGCCCTCAAAAGAGGAGGTTAGAAATATAATCAATAAATCATTGAACAAAGAACGGTTGTCACTTAGAGATACTGCCATTTTGGTGAATGCTAAAGATCCGGATCTGGTTGAAGAAATTAAGCAAGGAGCGCGCGATTTGAAGAACAAAATTTATGGCAACCGGATTGTGCTTTTTGCTCCATTGTATATTGGTAATAAGTGTACGAATGATTGCAAATACTGTGGCTTTAGGACTTCTAATAAATACGCAGTGAGGAGAACCTTAACAGATGATGAAATAGTTAAGGAAGTAGAAGCGCTCGAAGATAATGGACAAAAAAGGTTAATATTGGTATATGGAGAGCATCCGGATTATTCACCTGATTATATTGCACATACTGTGAAGAAAGTTTATGATGTTAAAAAAGGGAATGGAGAAATACGCAGGGTTAATATAAATGCAGCTCCGTTAGAAATTGAAGGTTTTCGCACTGTAGGTGCTGCAGGGATAGGTACATACCAGATTTTTCAGGAAACCTATCATCCGGAAGTTTACAAATGGTATCATTTAGGTGGTAAGAAGCGTGATTATGACTGGCGTTTAACTTCGTTAGACCGCGCACAGGAAGCAGGTGTTGATGATGTAGGTATCGGAGCTTTGTTTGGACTATATGACTGGCGGTTTGAAGTACTTTCACTGGTTCGTCATACAAATCACCTGGAGGCCTGCTATAATGTTGGCCCGCATACCATTTCATTTCCAAGAATTAAAGATGCATCAGAATTGGATTTGGAACCTGAATATGAGGTTACCGATGATGAATTTTTACGTATAATTGCGATCTTAAGGCTTGCTGTGCCTTATACCGGTTTGATTCTAACCGCAAGGGAATCTTCGAATATCAGGAAGGAAGTAATGGATTTTGGTGTCAGTCAAATAGACGGGGGAACGAAAATTGAATTAGGCTCCTATTCAGATACCAAAAATGAAGAGCAGAATTTGAACAGGGAACAATTTCATATAGGAGATTCCAGGTCGCTTGGAGAAGTAATAGATGAATTGCTTGAAGATGGTTATTTACCTTCTTTCTGCACAGCTTGTTACCGTCTGGGAAGAACTGGCGAGCACTTTATGGAATTTTCTGTACCTGGATTTATCAAAAGATATTGTACCCCCAATGCCATCCTGACCCTTGCGGAATATCTTGTGGATTACGCTACCCCTGAAATTGCGGAAAAAGGATGGAAAATTATAGAGAAAAATATCCGGGATTTGAATGATTTTAAACGAGTAGATGAACTTCGTAATAGGATTGAACAGATTAAAGAAGGGGAGAGGGACTTGTATTTTTAAAAAGGTCATTTTCTTATTATATACATTCTTTCTGTAAAGAATCGACTGTGGAGTATAATTTATCGTGGTAATTTTGATTGATTATTTTTAAATATCATTTTTTAAATTATTTTTGAGCCAGTTTTTAACAGCAAAAAATGATATTATGAAGTTTTTTATAGATACAGCAAACCTGGAACAGATAGGGGAGGCACAAGAATTAGGTGTGCTTGATGGCGTAACAACCAATCCATCTTTGATGGCTAAAGAGGGTATCAAAGGGCAGAAAAATATTGAAGAACACTACAGGAAAATTTGTGAAATTGTGGATGGCGATGTGAGTGCAGAAGTAATTGCCACAGATTTTGATGGTATGATGAAAGAAGCCGAAAACCTGGCTGCTCTCCACCCACAAATAGTAGTGAAAATTCCGATGATTAAAGATGGTGTCAAAGCCATTAAAGCATTAAAAGAAAAAGGAATTAAAACCAACTGTACATTGGTTTTTTCAGCCGGACAGGCATTGTTGGCTGCTAAAGCCGGTGCTACATACGTATCTCCCTTTATTGGTCGTTTGGATGATATTTCTACCGATGGAGTTGACCTGATAAGACAAATTGCCGATATGTACAATTATTATGGCTTTGAAACACAGGTATTGGCTGCATCAATACGACACACAATGCATATTATACAGGTTGTTGAAGCAGGAGCTGATGTAGCTACATGTCCTCTGAAACCAATTTTAGGGCTGTTGAAACACCCACTTACAGATATCGGGCTTGAGAAATTCCTTGAGGATCACAGGAAGTCTAACCAATAGCATCGAAACTCATATTATTTATCATATATAGGGGAATTCTTTTCAGGATTCCCTTTTTTGTTAAAAACAATTTGTCTGCTATTCCGTTTACATATATACACTGATTTTTGCTTTATTTTTTTTCGTTTAACCTTCTAAAACATCTAAGTATGCTATTAAAGATCCATTCTACAAATCCAAGTCAGCGACAAATTCAAAGAGTAGCCGAAACGCTGAGAAATGAAGGCCTTATTATTTATCCTACTGATACAGTTTATGCCCTTGGATGGAGCATAAACAATACAAAATCCGGTGACGGATTAAAGAAAATTGGTAAAAACAAGAAAAATCAAAATAATTATTCATTGATTTGTAGTGATTTAAGTCAAGCCTCTGAATTTGTGAAACCTTTAAAGAAAACAACATTCAAAATGCTGAAACATAACCTGCCCGGTCCTTTTACCTTTATTTTACCTGCCAGTAATAAAGTTCCACAAATATATCAGAGCAAAAAGAAGACAGTGGGTATTCGAATACCTGATAATAATATACCACTGGAAATTGTAAAGGAACTTGGTCATCCTATTATGACTACTTCTTTATATGACAATGATGATGAGATACTGGATTATATGATAGATTCTGAACAAATTTATGAGAAATATGACAAAATGGTTGATATAATTATTGATGGCGGCCCGGGTAACCTTGATGCATCCACTGTAGTTGACTGCACAGATACCGAACCTGTTATTGTTCGTGAAGGTTTAGGTGAACTTGTTGTATGATTTTTTTAATTGTTAACATAGATGATAATAATACTATAAATTTAAAAAATCCTGTCTCCCCGGTTATTTTTTCCAGAAAGCCGGGGAGAATAATATGAGTACCGTAAATAATTCAAGTCTTACCAATAGCATAAGATAAGACAGGTACCATTTTCCAAAGTCTGGGAAATGGGTATAGTTTTCTAATGATCCAACCACGCCAATTCCTGGTTCAATATTTCCAGGAGTAGCAGCCAGTGCTCCTAATGAAAATTTTAATCCATATCTGATAACCGAAACAACCACAGTACTTAATCCTGTAAGAACCATATTTTAGACTAAAAAAACCATATTATTTGTCATTATTAATTGAATAGAAGCCCCTGTGGTTGTAAATCTTGGTATTGTTTCAAAAAAGCCATTAGTAGATGAAGGAATGTGTAACTGTTTATAATAAAAGAAAGAACTCCAGGGAAAGAAAAAATACCTATACCAGCGTGACAATTTAAAATCCTTTCTTTTTAATCACGATTTTGCATTAAAATAGGACTCTAATTTTTTAACAGACGAGGGGAGCGCAAATACAACAACCCTGTCATCTGCAAGAATTTTTGTGTCTCCTTTAGCGATAAAACTTTTATTACCTCTTATTACACCTCCAACAATAGCATCTTTTGGGAATTGAATTTCACGCAATTCCCCTTTGGTAATTTTAGATTTTGGCTTGGCTATAAATTCAAGAACTTCCGCATCCGATCCAGTCAGACATCTCATGGTAGATACTTCAGCACTCATTGTGAATTTATATATTCGGCTTGCCGTAACCAGTTTTTTATTAATAATGGTATCAACTCCCATATTCTCTCCTAAGTTGATATAATCCATATTTTCTATTTCTGCTATGGTTTTTTTTACTCCCAGTTTTTTGGCCAGTAGGCACGATAAAAGATTCGTTTCCGAATTACCTGTTACTGCAATGAAAGTATCCATATTTTCCAGACCTTCTTCTTTTAAAAGGTCAACATTTCTTCCATCGCCTTGAATTACAAGCGTGTTGTTGAGCCTGTCGGCCAATTGTGAGCTTTTTTCTTTGTCTTTTTCAATGAGTTTTACGTTCATTTTATTTTCAAGGCTAAGCGCAGTTCGCATACCTATTCTGCTGCCTCCTAAGATCATTACATTTTTTACATTAAGTTTTTTCTTTTTTCCTGAATATCTCAGGACATCGTTAATGCCCGCCTTATTTGTAACAACGTATATCAGATCATTGACTTTAAAAGTATCCAGTCCTCTTGGGATTATTGTCTCAGAATTCCTTGTTATCGCCACTGCACGAAAATCAAACTCTCCACTTTCTTCTGTCGCCTGTTGTAATGTTTTTCCTATTACAGGCGCATTTTCTTCTAATCGTAAAACATATAAAGATAATTTACCCCCTGTAAAATCGACAATTTCAGATGTGCCAGCCTGACTAACCATGCCGGTTATTTCTTTTGCCGTTATTCTTTCCGGATATATTAGGTGATCGATACCTAAATTGGTGAAGTGTGTTTTGTTAATAGGACGGATATATTCCGGATTGTCAACTCGGGCTACAGTTTGCTTTGCGCCTAGTCTCTTAGCAATAATTGCACTTGTAATATTGGTCTCTTCATAATTTGTGACAGCTATAAACAGGTCAGTTTTCTTGATTTGGGCCTCTTTGAGTGTATCAAAAGAAGTTGCTTTACCCGTTATACTCATTATATCTAATGTTGAGTTAATACCTTCTAAATGCTCTCCATTATGGTCAATGATAACAATATCATGTAATTCGCTACTCAACATTTTAGCCAGATGTGTTCCCACATCTCCGGCGCCTGCAATCATGATCCTCATATCAGTATATTAAATTAGAATCATTAATACGCACAAATTTAACTTTTAGTATTCAGGCACAAAGAAAAACCTTGTTTCTTAATATCCAAATTTTTTTGGAATGTTTTTAGACTAATTCTATGCAATAGGCTCCCTCTTCAGAAACATCGTGAAAGGCTACTTCTTTTTTGGTAAGGGTTTGCTTAAGTTGTTGTTTTTGATAATACGGAAGGGATGAGTCTAAAATGACATGTTTTATTTCAAAAATTTTAAAAAGGGCGATCACAGGAATTTTGTTTTCATTGGATAGAATAAGGTAGTCAATTTCTATTTTTTGTTTCGGTATTTTGGTTTCAAGATTATTTGCAGTTGGCCTGTAAACTTTTGTTCCTCTAAAATTCATGAAATCATTCAGGATTAGATATTCATTTGTATTTGGTTTTTTAAGCGTATCATTGTTAATTATATGTATTTCAGGCTTTTTTGCATTTCTATGAATCCAGAAATTTTTTATAAAAAAGTGTAATTCATTTACGCCTTTATCTTTATTTAAAGCAAATGTTGAATCAGTGAGCACTAAGTTATGTGAGAGACTGATGTAATTATATACGGAATGCTCAGGTATGTTATATATAATTAGTTCTTTGTCGTTTGTTGTCCAATATTTTTCTCCGGTTTTGATGGACAAAAAAAGCAGGATGGAGCACAAAATCATTAGTACTTGTTTCCCGGATCTGAGTAGAATAAACAGGCCTGCTGAGAGTATGACAGAATAACAAATAACTACTTGTGCAGAGTTTAAGTAAATATCCGAGAGTACTGAAAAAGGGAGATTACTGATAGCTTCTATAAGTTGATTGAGAATTTCTATAGTATTTTGTAATAGCCATGCGAATATGTCTGCAATATTCTCAGAAATTGGAGTAATAAGAAAAAACATAAAACCAGTAATAATTATTACCGTTGCCGCGGGGATTGCTATAAAGTTTGTCAGCCAAAAATAGGTTGGGAATTGGTGGAAATAATGAATGACAAGGGGTGCAGTCCCAAATTGGGCAGCTATGGCAACTGTGAGCCATTGCCAAAATTTATCGGGAATAGCAGATAGATTGACCCAACTGTAAATTTTAGGTTGAAAAAAGACTATGCTGAGTACTGCCAGGTAGGATAGTTGAAAGCTTAAAGCGTACAATAAAAGTGGGTTGACAAATAGCAGTACGAAGGCTGAAAGAGCTAATGTGTTATAAATGGAAGAATCTCTTCCTGTTATACGAGTTATGGCTATTAATGAGAACATCAACGTTGCCCGGGAAACCGAGGGGGATAATCCTGTTAGAAAAGCATAAACAGTAAGGATCGCCACGATTAAACCTGTTTTCAATATTTTTGACCATTGTCGTTTTTCCATAAAGATAAGCAGGTAATGGAAAAGCAGAAATATTATCCCTACGTGTAGTCCTGATACAGCTAAAATATGAGTTGCCCCGGATGAAGAAAATTTATCTGTTAGCTCCGGGGTTAAGTAATCTTTATAACCAAGAATTAACGCTGACGCAACAGCAAGTTGCCCGGGTTTTTCTGTTTTGTTTTCTATTGCATTAATAAGTTGTTGTCTGTAGCTATTGGAAATACTTCTAATTGTGTAATTGTGAGTATGATCTAATTTTGTCCAGTGGTTTTCTGGGATATATGTCTGATAATGGATGGAGTGTGTGGCCAGATATTTTTTAAAATCGAATTCGTTTGGGTTGCCATAATTTTTTATATTGGTTATGCTTTCTCTGAATAGTATGTTATCTCCGGGTTTTAGAGTGTGTGAGGTACTGTCTTTCTGAATATAAGTTAATATTTGTGCATTGTTTTGAATCCATTTGTTACTGTCTTTATATGCTTTAACCAGCATTGTCTGTTTTGTGGTGTTTTCTTTTTCTTCGGGAATATCCTGGATGATACCATAATACATTTTATCATCTTCCGGGAAACCTGGGATATTTTGCGTTCTGTATTTAAAGATTGTTGAGCCAATAAGGATAATTATAAGGATATAGCCAATATTTAGGTATTTTTCATAAATAAATTGAAATCTTAAGGGCAGGAATTTATAGGTACTGATAAACGCTATATTAATGCAAAACATTACAACCAGGGTATTCCAGGTAAAGTCTAAATGTTTTTGCAGGAGGATCCCAACAATGAATACAATAACGATCTTCACGAAGGGAGACCTTTTGAATACATGCATAGAGAAAAGATTATATAATGGGGTAAAGATGAAAAAAAAATCTGAGATCTTAACAATAAGTGAAGTTTTATTCTTAACCGTTAAGTAGCAACAAGAAATATAGAACAGTCAAGTCCTCGGACCGAAAAAAAATCAGAAAATAAGCAACTTAAATCTGAATTTTTAGCCGGTATACTCTTGGGCAAAATGATTTTTGTTTTGAACCGGATAACGTATATCCCTTCCTGATAGGATGTGATATAAGGTTGGTTGACAGAATTTGGTAAAATACTATTGTAACAACCGTCCCTGACATTTCTATCATTACAAATTCAATCATTTCTCCATTTAAGTTTTCAATCATTACAGTTTCTTTTGCAGGGTTTGTATATACTTCATTGGTCCCCCTGAATCATAGAATAGACCAAGGCATATTTTAACAGTTTCTTTATCACGCTGAAAACCGGCCATAATAAAGTCAGGTCAAGAGTCTCTTGTGTTTTCTCAATAATACGAGTTTGTGACATGAAAAACTTTATTTCCGTTCCATGCAAGAATTTGTTCAACATCACCAACAAATACTACAAAACTTGAAGCTGTGGGAAATGAGTTGTTATCTAAATCTTTTAGAAATGAATTGATATCGGAGGTTTATGTTCCGATTTCATCCGTATATCCTTCAACTACGTTATACCCTTTTAATTCCTTCCATTCGATAAAAGGTTGAAGTTGGTCTTCAAACATTCGGTTGTTTCATGATTAGTTGAATTTGATTATTGATTTGTGAGATTGAATTTATAGGTTCAATTCTACATATATATCTTAATATATATAATCTAAGCCTAGTGTAGAGGTTGAATAATTTTAATAAATATTCAAAAGTATCATAGGCTATAATGTAATGGTTCAGGCTTATAGCAAGTTTATACCCATATTATTGTATTTTTTAGTCATCCAATCTGGCCAAATGCCTGGTTGAACTTCCCCGATATGTGCCTTTTTGAGCAAAAACATACATAAACGGGATTGACCTATACCTCCACCAATGCTATTGGGTATTCTGTAGTTTAGTATTTGTTTATGAAAGTACAGTCTTTGCCATTCTTCACATCCGGTTAATTTCAATTGTCTTATCAAGCTGGTCTTATCTACGCGTATTCCCATTGATGAAATTTCAAAGGTTTTTTCTAACTCAGGGTTCCAGAGAAGTATATCACCATTTAGTCCTTTGCTGCCATAGTCATTTTCAGAAGACCAATCGTCGTAATCAGGTGCTCTCCCGTCATGGGGTTCCCCGTCCCCTAAGGGATATCCTATACCAATTACAAATACAGCCTTATGTTTTTTCGTGATGGCATTTTCTCTTTCTATAGGGGATTTATCCGGATATCTTTTTCTTAGTTCTTCTGCGTGAATGAAATGAATCTTATCTGGCAATTTGGGATATATTCTAGGATATTCCTCATAGATAATCATTTCGCTTTCTTTTATTGCCGCATAAATTTTATTTACAGTCTCTTTAAGCAACTCTATGTTTCTTTCTTTATAGTCTATGTTCACTTCCCAGTCCCATTGGTCAACATAGATAGAATGTATAAGACTCAAGGTTTCATCAGGCCTGAGAGCTTGCATATTTGTTAAAATCCCATTTCCTGGTTCTATACTAAGTTCTTTTAATCTCAGTCGTTTCCATTTTGCCAATGATTGTACAACTTCGCATTGTATGTTTTCCGCATTTTTTAAGGAAAAGGAAACAGGTTTTTCAACTCCGTTCAAATCGTCATTGATCCCCGTACCAGCTTTTACTGCCAATGGTGCTGAGACTTTCTCCAGATGCAGCTTTTTTATAAGGTTCTCTTCAAAAGTTGACTTTATTAATAGAATAGCTGCTTCGGTTTGCCTTCTTGTTAAAACGCTTTTTGATTTACATGTTTTTACTTTTGTTTCCATAATATTTAAAATTTAGATAAAACAAAAAAAGCCTGCTTCTTTTGTAAGCAGGCTTATAATGAAAATTGACATATGATGCTCTGCTCACCCTGGAGGGGAGGTATTATTATTAAGATTATTATTTAAATTGTTAAGATTGATCATGTTCTGCCTTTTAATTAAAAAAGCCCTCCTTATTTATAAGGAAGGCTTCCTGGTGTGATTTTATTTTTATTAATAGCCTTCCTTCATTTGAATTTAATATTCAAATTTTGATTAGAAAGGTTAATGTTATTGATGACATGCATTTTATACTTACTTTTTTACAAAAGTATAGCAAATTTCACAATTAGTCAATAATCATAATAAAATTCACTGGTCTGATCTTAATTTTTTTTGTCTAATATTCTTGATATATATTCGTGTCCACAGTTTTCGTCTTTAAATATTTTTACGGGGATTTGGAATGGATTTGGTAATATAGAAGCCATTTCCATAAAAAGAGCGTTTTTTAAATTTTTCTCCTGATTTTTAAGAATAATTGCTAATGCTTGTAGCTGTTGATCTTTACTCAGAATATTTACAGCATTTTCAGTATAGGAAAATGGACTGGATAAACATACGAGCAAACCATATTTATTCAGGTTTGAATTTTTGGTTACTTGTTTAAATTCATAGATATGATTGGCTGTAATTTCAATGTTATTTTTTGGGACAAACTTTAAAACATTATTTGCTTTAAGCTCCAAAGTTCCGGAACTAAGTCGGGCATTCCTATATCTAGTAATATTCCTTACATTTTCAGATACCATTGACTTCAAGAAGTTGAGTTGTTAAACAATTTAGTTAAAATTTTTTATTTTTTCAAATATTATGCAACAAAGTATTCCTTTTTTACGTCACACAAAAAGAGAACACTTATTGATTAAGAAGGGCAAAAATGTTTTTATGGGTTTTCGTGGTGGTGGGTTAAAAACAGATAATAATAGATAGAAATTCTCGTTATTTTATTTGCTTTGCGGTTTTGGTCTTATCAATAAATGTCTATTCGATTGTTTGTTGAATCGCACTTATGTAAAATTAGAGATTATAGAAAAGTAGAGAATGAATAATACACAAAATACAAAATTAACACTTCCTTTCTTGTTTGAAGAATCGGTAAGGAAAAATGGTGACAGAATAGCCTTGGGGATTGTTCAAGGTACGTCAAAAACTTATGCAGAAATGCATAGTGATGTTTTATCCCTGATGTCTTTTTTGGAGAAATTGAATATTAAGCAGGGTGATAAGGTAGCTATTCTTAGCTCAAACATGCCCAACTGGGGTATTGCCTATTTGGCTATTACTTCTATGGGAGCTGTTGCAGTACCTATTTTGCCTGAATTCTCAGCTACGGAAATCAGCACCATTCTGCAACATTCTGAAACCAAGCTTGTGTTTGTTTCAAAAAAGCTTCTTTATAAAGTAAATGTAAAGGCTAAACTGGAGCATTTCATTGCTATAGAAAATTTTTCTCACATTTCCGGTAAGGAAGCAGCCTATTTTGAGTTTGGATTGAAACCTTTTGGTACATATAAGGTTGATGAAGAAGATATTGCCTCAATAATATATACATCAGGTACAACCGGAAAATCAAAAGGAGTAATGCTCTCCCATAAAAATTTGACTTACAATGCACTGAAAACCAAGAAAATTCAGACAGTTAATGCTGAAGATAGGTTGTTATCGATTTTACCCCTTTCTCATGCTTATGAGAATACATTGGGATTTATATTACCAATAATTAGCGGAGCCTCTGTATTTTACCTTGGAAATGCACCAACTCCATCAGTTTTATTGCCTGCACTGAAAGAGGTTAAACCCACACTTATGCTTTCTGTGCCTATGGTTATTGAAAAAATATACAAAAATAAGATACTTCCCTCTTTCCAGAAGAATATAGTAATTAAGTTATTGTATACGGTTCCAATAATAAGGAAAAGACTTAACAGAATAGCGGGCTCCAAATTGAAAGAAACTTTCGGAGGTAATCTTAAATTCTTTGGAATTGGAGGAGCAAAATTAAACAGACGTGTTGAAAAATTTCTGCAAGAGGCTAAATTCCCATACGCAATAGGATACGGCCTGACGGAAACATCGCCATTATTAGCAGGATGTAACCCACAGAATACGATTTTGCAGTCAACAGGGAAAAATCTTGAAGGTATTGAATTGAAAATTCACAACCCTGATAAGAAAACTGGCGAAGGTGAAATTTGGGCTAAAGGGCCTAGTGTAATGAAAGGATATTATAAGGAACCAGGACTTACTAATGCGGTTTTAACGCCCGATGGATGGTTTAAGACGGGAGATCTTGGAGTTTTTGACAAGAACAATAACCTTTTCATCAAAGGGAGGTTGAAGAATATGATTGTAGGCAATACTGGTGAAAATATCTATCCGGAGGATATTGAAAGCATAATTAACAATTACCGCCATGTTGTGGAATCACTGGTAATGGAAAAAAAAGGGAAGATAGTGGCCCTTGTACATTTTAATAAGGAGGAAATAGAGAACAAATACCGGACTTTTAAAGGTGAAGTGACCAATTATTTTGACACTAAAGTTGAAGAATTAAGATCGGAACTGCTTTCCTATATCAATTCTCGTGTGAGTCGTTTTTCAAGAATTCAAT
>JAWLEB010000002.1:0-147730 GCA_041686375.1 Bacteroidales bacterium | reverse complement strand
AGTGTTACCTTCTCTGAGTTTTGAGGTTGAACATAGAAAACTGTTTTTACGTTATCATTGTTTGTAATGCAGTTGGGATTTCCACACTTTGCTATGCCATATATTTTTTTCGGTACTGTTACGGCTTTTTTTTCAGTTACTTTAAAATCATGAATTATGTTCAGTTTTGCATGTGGGGCAATCAATGCTATTTTGTTTATATCTTCATCTTTAAAATACACTTCGGATAGTTTTATGATTGCCTTGTAGCCAAGTTTTTTACTTTCCAGGTTGGTTCCAAATGTTATTTGGTTTTTTATTTTCTCTAAGCCTAACATTGAAATAACCTTGAAAAGATGCTGCGCCGGGATATGGTCAATTACGGTACCGTTTTTTATAGCACTTACTAAAAGTTTATTTTTGTTATCTGTCATGTCGTCTATCTTTATTTATTTTAAACCTAGGATTAAAGAAATGATTGCCATACGGGTATATACACCATTAAGTGCCTGCGGAAAATAATATGATTTAATATTATCATCTACATCTTCATGAATTTCATTTACTCTTGGTAAGGGATGTAAGATACGTAAATTGTCTTTTGTATTTTCCAACATATGGTTCCTCAATACGTATGAATTTTTAGTCTTTTCATATTCCATAGGGTCGGAAAACCGTTCTCTTTGGATTCTTGTCATATAGGCTATATCCACATCATTTATTACATCAGTAAAGTCTGCGTATTCAGTATATTTTAAGCCTAATTCATCCAGATACATTTTGTATTCATTCGGCATTTTCAGTTCTTCCGGTGAAACAAAATGGAATGTGGTGTTAAAATTTGTCAGTGCCATCAATAGAGAATGCACAGTTCTGCCATATTTAAGGTCACCTACGAGGCAAATACTCAGATTATCCAGGGTATTTTGTGTTTTCTTAATAGAGTAGAGGTCAAGCAATGTTTGTGTAGGGTGCTGGTTAGCTCCGTCGCCGGCATTAATAACCGGAACATCAGCTATCTCGCTGGCAAACCTGGCGCTTCCTTCAATAGGGTGTCTCATGACGATGAGGTCGCAGTAGTTATTTACTGTTTTTATCGTGTCTTTTAAGGATTCGCCTTTCTGGACACTTGAACTGTCCTTGCTGGCAAAACCGATTATTTTTCCGCCAAGGCGGTTAATAGCACTTTCGAAACTTAATCGTGTCCTGGTTGATGGCTCAAAAAAAAGGGAAGCAATAACCTTCCCTTTTAAAATATCCTGAACAGGTTCCTGCTCAAATTTTTCAGCCACATCCAGTAAACGAATGATTTCTTCCTTGGAATAATCGTTGATGGAAATTAAGCTTTTGTTCTTCATTAGTTACATAATTTTAAAATAAAAATAAACACTATATGGTAAATTTTCGAATAAATTAGAATCAAAATAATAACAATTTATTAACTCGTTGTATTTGTTATATGTACACTGTTTTATTTAGCTTTTTTATTTTTAGTTTTTTTGTTTGATCTGCTCGATTTAAAAGCTTTTTCTGATCCTTTTTTCTAATTCCTAAAGTAAACGTACAGTGCGCCTGAAAATTTTTGTCAAATGGCACAAGGTTTTCGTCATATATTATTTTCATTACGTCTTTCATGTGTTCATAATCAAATTCTATTGTAAATAATTCTCCAATGGTCTTCTTTACTATTTTAGAATTTTCGATTGCTTTTTCTGCGGCACTTTTGTATGCCCTGATTAGTCCACTGGTTCCTAATTTTGTTCCTCCAAAATATCTTACTACTATAATGAGCACATTGGTTAAATCATAGGCTAGTATTTGTCCGTAAATTGGTTTCCCGGCAGTTGAAGAAGGTTCTCCGTCATCGTTCATCCGAAAAATTTCTTTTTCTATTCCCAGTTTGTATGCATAACAGTGATGCCGTGCACTATAGTGCTTATTTTTGATTGCTTCCAGTTTTTCTTTTACGTTTTCTTCGTTTTGAACAGGTAATATAAAGCTTAGAAACTTGCTTCCTTTTTCTTTATACAAGCTTTCTGCAGGTTTGTTTATTGTTAGAAATTCATCTTTTTCCATACTCAATTACTGAATATATGTCAATATGTAAATTGAAATTATAGAGAAAACAACACCAAACCAGTTCAGTTTTGTTAATTTTTCTCTGAAGACCAACAGACCAATAATGACAGATAAACTTACTATACCTATATTGTTGACTCCAAAGACTATAGATCCATCAAGGGTATTGCCGTTATTCATTTTATAGTTAAGTGCAAGAATAAGGAAATAGATGGATCCAAAATTGCCTGCACCTAATAGGGTTCCTGTCATTAGGGTTTTGGGTTTCAATATGGTTCTGAAGTTTTTTTTTCTTATGATATTTGTGATAAGTCCTATAATTGCCGCAATTGAAAAAAGGACAGCCGAAAAAAGGGTAGAGGTTCCGTTATCGATATATTTGTATTGAGCTAATTTAATTACCGAGTCGACAACGCCCATTGCTATGAATAAGATAGCCGGCAGGTATAAATTTTTCGGGTCGAAATCAATGGTCTTTTTTCGATAGATAGTAAAAAATACCGAAATGATTGCCAGTGTGATTCCTGTGCCTTTTAGTAGGGTGAGGTGATCGGTTGGGTCGTACCATAATGAGAAGCTTATGGGTATGATTACTGACATTTTTGATGCTACTGTTGTAATAGCAATCCCAACTGTCTGGGAAGAGAGACCAATCAGTACAAAACCAAGGATGAACAGAATACCTATTGTTACAGCATAAGGGAACCAAGGAGTTTGATGTAACGGAAAGAAATCGGGATTATACTCACTTATTGAATATCCTATGATAGAAGCTACGATATAGTTGACTATGATGATGTCGAAATTTTTTATTTTGTATTTATCAGCATATTTAAAGATGACGAATAATGAGGTGGAGCTTAAGATGCTTAGTAAGAGATAGATCATTTACTAGTGTAATTTTTTCAATCAGGCAAAAATACATTCATTAAGTTGAAAAAAAAAGCAGGGTTTCTGTTAAATAAACCTGCTTTTTGTATTTTTTGATTTTATGGGCTGTTTCTGTTAAATTTTTAGCTTTTTTTCAATATTTTCGATGGTGCTTTTGAAGCGTTTGTCAGTATCCATAAGATTGTTTACTGTTTTACAAGCGTGCAGGACAGTAGCGTGATCTTTTCCTCCGATTTGGGAACCAATGGAAGCTAAAGACGACTTTGTAAGCGATTTGGAAAAAAACATAGCAATTTGCCTTGCCTGCACTATTTCGCGTTTCCTGGTCTTAGAATGAAGTTGTTCAGGATTAATATTGAAATAGTCGCAAACGATTTTTTGAATATAGTCTACTGAAATTTCCTTTTTGGAGTTTTTAACCAGCTTATCTATGACGTTTCTTGCAAGTTCAATTGTAATTTCTTTTTTATTCAGGGTTGACTGAGCCAGTAATGAAATCAGGGCTCCTTCCAGCTCACGGATGTTTACTGTAATATTGGAAGCAATGTATTCTACGATATCCCCGTTGATGTCAATTCCATCGTGATATACTTTGTGTTCAAGGATTTTTATTCTTGTGTCAAAGTCGGGTGCCTGCAGATCTGCTGATAACCCCCATTTAAAACGTGAAAGTAGCCGTTGTTCAATGCCTTGCATCTCAATGGGAGGTTTATCAGAGGTTAAAATGAGTTGTTTGCCAGTCTGATGTAAATGATTGAATATATGGAAGAAAATATCTTGTGTTTTTTCTTTCCCTGCCAGTTCATGAATGTCATCAATGACGAGTACGTCAATCATTTGATAAAAGTGGAGAAAATCGTTTTTATTGTTGTTTCTTATAGATTCGACAAATTGAGTTTGGAATTTATTGGCATTTACATACAGCACTGTTTTATCGGGATATTTCCCCTTGACTTTAATGCCAATAGCTTGTGACAAGTGAGTTTTTCCTAATCCTGAATCTCCGTAGATAAAAAGTGGATTAAATGCCGTACCGCCTGGCTTATCTGCAACTGCTTCACCTGCTGATCGTGCTAGTCGATTACAATCACCTTCTATGAAGTTGGAAAATGAATTGTCCGGATTGAGTCTTGGATCAACATGTAATTTTTTTATGCCGGGAATGACAAAAGGGTTTTTGATTGTATTTTCTTCAGTTTTAAAAGGTACAGAAACAGGTTTGTTTTTTAATTCAGTTTTGTTATTGGTTGGAAATTTGACCGTGTAGGGTTTATTATGGGTAGCATTGTTCTCCATAACCACACTGTATTCTAGCTTTGCATTACTTCCAAGCTCTTTTTTTATCGTTTTTCTCAGAATATCAATGTATTGTTCTTCCAGATATTCGTAGAAAAACGGACTTGGGACCTGAATAGTCAAAACATTATCCTTTATTCTTAAAGGAATAATGGGCTCAAACCAGGTTCGATAACTAATTGCGGGAACATTATCTTTTATAATTTTAAGGCAGCGGTTCCAAACTTCAACATGTTTATTGTCGTCCATTTACTCTCAATCCTTTAAGTTTTTAACATTAATTTTTGGTCTATAACAAATTTGTAAAAAAAATAATTAAAAAAAAATCAAAATTTGCTTGTATTTTTGGATAATATTGTATTGAATTTTCAGTCAGTTATATAAATTTTTAATTTTATTTTGTTTTTGTATTTAATTAATTATAAGGTAGTTAATTAAGAAATTTGTTAATAAATTGTTAACTAAAAACATATCTTAAATTAATTAAAGATATGTTTTCATTACAATCATAAATTTAATCTTTGTTTAAATAAAAATTAACCTCTATTTATTTTTTCCAAAAACTGAAATTTTGATATACCTCTGCGGATTTTCTTTTATATCCTCCAGGAGCTCGTTCAGACTGGTTGAAGTTTTGTTGAGGTTATTATATAGGGAGTCATCTTTAATCAGTTTTCCGGCGGAACCTTTTCCATCTTTAATATGTGTAAGTATGGTATCTGTGGATGCCAGGGTTTGCTCCAGGTGTGTTATCGTTCTGTTCAGATTGGTGTTTTGAAGCGAGTCTGAAATACTGGAGAGGTTATTAAGGGTTCTGTTTATGTTTTCCTTATTTTTTGATAATGTAAGAACTAAAGAATCAGTGTTATCGACTATATTGTTTACTTTCCCTCTATTATCTTTTAATAGTTTGTCTATTTTTTCCGATGATGATTTCAGCCTATTGGAAGTAGTTTGGATATTTCCTATTGATTTTTGAAGGTCTTGACGGTTTTGAGCGTCAAAAATACTCAGAATACTGTCCATCGTAGTTATTAGGTTTTCTGTTTTTGTTTTTATTGGCTTAAGTTCTTGTCTGATTTCTTCTGTGATATCTTTTTTATAATGAGAAGGTATTGTATCACCTGGTTCATAGTATTGGTTTTCATCTGTAAAATTCATACGGATGGCTTTTGTTCCCATTAGATCATCGCTGTATATCATGGCCCTGGAGTTTTTGGGTATTTTAATATCTCCCTCAAGGGTAAAACGTACAAGAATTTTTTTCTTATTTTTTCCTGTTAATCTGAGGTTTTCAACCATCCCTATTTTAAAGCCATTCAGGTATACATGACTTGCTTTTTCCAGGCCTCCTATTTCATCATAGATGGCCAAATATGTAGTTGATTTTGAGAATATATCTTTTCCTTTTAGAAAATTAATTCCCCAAATCAGCAGGGCAATCAGAAAAGCTGCTATTAATCCTATTTTAATTTCTTTTGACATTATTATATTTTTAATTTTCTTTTTGACTTAAGGCTTTTTTAACGGATATGATTTTATTGTTTTTGTAACCTACTACAAATGCACCGGGAAAATCCTTCTGTATTTGTTTTTTATATTTGACTGCATCTTCATAATTTTCATAATCACCTATGGTATATTTAAAATTATCTTTTTCTTTATGCACTTCAACGTTTTTATAATCTTTAAAGAACTCTGCATCTGTCGAAATTTTATTTACAGAAGCAGCAATTTGCAGCTTATATGAAATTGAGTCGTTTTGATCGTTGTGGCTGGACTGCTGGGCTAGTTTGACGTTATTCTCTTCTGATTCTTCTTTATATTCCTTAAATGCCTGGAAAATCGATGCGGCGATTTTTTCTTTTCCTTCTTCAGAATTTAAGTAATTTTCTTCTTTAGGGTTCGATATGAATCCTGCTTCTACTAAAACTCTTGGCATGGTAGTTTTATACAACACCAGAAATCCTGCTTGTTTGACTCCCCTGTTATCTAATCCTGTATCTTCTGCAAAATTATCTTGTATTGATGAAGCGAAATTTAAACTTTGTTTTAGATAAGCATCCTGCATCAATGAGAAAATAATATATGATTCTGCTGACTGAGGGTCAAATCCTTCATACTGTTCATCGTGGTCTTCCTCATAAAGAATGGCTGCGTTTTCTTGCTTAGCAACTTCAAGGTTACTTTGACTTTTATGAATACCCATTGCGAAAGTCTCTGTACCCCTTGCCAGACGGTTAGAGTTTGCATTAACATGAATTGAAATAAAAAGATCAGCACTATTCTTATTGGCAATTTCGGCTCTTTCATAAAGTGGAATCAGGGTATCTGTTTTTCGTGTAAAGACAACTTCTATTTCAGGAAAGTGCTTTTCGAAATATGTACCGAGTTTTAATGCTATATCAAGTACAATGTCTTTTTCCATGCTATATAAACCTCTTGCTCCAGAGTCGCGTCCACCATGCCCGGCATCAATAACCACCGTTTTGATGCGGTAATCGTTGTTTTCTTGCCCTATAATATCCCCGGGAGTGAGGAAAATACTAACTATGATCAAACAAATAATTATTTGAGATAGTTTGGCATGAATTTTTTCAGTGTTCATATTATTGAAAATAATATTTTCATTAGCTTTGACGCGTAATTAATTATTTAATGCAAAAATAGCATAATACAAATTGATATTAAAATTAGATCGAAATATTTTTATAACCTTTTTTCTGATTTCTTTATTGATGTTTATCAGATTTAATATTGTTCTGGGAAATATTTCTACTGAAACTTCATTATTATATCAAGTGGCCGACACCACCCCGCCTGAGGAACAGGAGGAACCCGATACCGTTGGACAGGAACGGGAGGATTCCTCTTCGGATTTTATTCAGACAGAAATTGATTATACTGCTGAGGACTCCATTGTAATGTCCAGAAGTGAGAATAAAATTTTTCTTTATAAAAATGCAGAAGTGAAATACGGTAAAATAGAACTTGTAGCCGATTATATAGAATATGACCAGGATTCAAGTACTATTTTTGCTAAAGGATTAAAAGATTCTACCGGCCAGGTTGTAGGGAAACCTGTTTTTACCGAGAGGGGAAAAACTTATGATGCAGAAACTATAAGATATAACTTTAAAACTCAGGAAGGATACATTAAACAAGTTGTTACAGAAGAACAGGATGGTTACTTGCATGGAGAGACCACTAAAAAACACAAAAATGATCATTTTCACTTTAAAGGGGGTAAATATACTACCTGTGATAAAGATCACCCGGATTATTACATTAATATAACCAAAGGGATTGTTGTGCCTGATAAAAGAATAGTTGCTGGTCCTTCTTATCTTGTTATTGCTGATATTCCTCTTCCGGTTGTTTTACCTTTTGGTTACTTTCCTATTCAGCAGAAACAAACCTCAGGTTTAGTCATGCCCTCTTATGGAGAAGAAAGTACAAGAGGTTTTTACCTTAATGATCTTGGGTATTATTTTGGGATTAGCGATCATATGGATTTAAAAATTTCTGGTGAAATTTATAGCCTCGGAACATGGGGGGTTAGTCTCGATTATCGATTAATGGAACGATATAAATATACCAGTAATTTAAATATAGATTTTAAGAGCCTTGTCCAGGGAGATAAAGGATCGCCTGATTATGTTTCTTCAAAAGATTATTCAATTAGATGGTCTCATAGTCAATCATCAAAAGCTAACCCTTACAGCTCTTTTAATGCAAGCGTTGACTATTCCACGACTTCTTACGACAAGAATCATTCACGCGACATGGAAGATTATACGTCCAATACAAAATCTTCAAATATTTCATATTCAAGAACATGGCCTGATAGTCCGTTTAGTTTGAATGGTAAATTGAGACACAACCAAAATACAAAAAATCAGATGGTCGATTTAACCATTCCAAGTCTGTCTCTTAGTATGTCGCGACAATACCCACTCCGTCAGTTAAATAAATCCGGACGTTCCAAATGGTACGATGATCTTCAGGTTAGTTATAGTGCAGAGATGAAAAATCAAATAAGAAGACCGGATTCTTTATTGTTTAAGAATACGAATTTTTCTGATTTTAAAAGTGGTTTTCAACATCGCGTGCCGGTATCTTTAAATTTTAAATTTTTTAAATATTTGAATGTTAGCCCTAATCTTAATTATCAGGGTGTTTTGTATCCGAGATATGTGGAGCGTTATTGGGATGAGCAAACTGAAAGTGTTGTTAACGATACGATTGAGAAAATTCGTTATGCCCAGTCAGTTGAACCTTCCTTATCCATGGGAATGAGCCCAAAGCTTTTTGGTATGTTTACTTTTAAAGATGAAAATTTTAAAGTACAAGCCGTACGTCATGTCCTCACACCTTCGGTAAATTTTAGATTTCGACCTGATCTGGGGGATATGACTGCTCAATATTATGACACCCATCAAAATGATACTACGGGGGAAATGGTTGAATATTCATATTTTGAAGGACAGATGTACAGACCACCTTCTCCTCCTGGCAGGTCAGGAAATATTAATTTTGGTCTGGATAATAATCTCGAAATGAAGGTTCGTTCAAAAGATGCTGAGGGTGAAGAGGAACTGAAAAAGGTGACTATATTGAAAAGCGTTAACTTTAAATCGAGCTATGATATTTTTGCGGATTCCTTAAATTGGTCTGATATCCGTGTCAGTGGTCGGACTTCTTTTTTAGATAATAACATTAATTTAAATTTTGGAGGGAATTTGGATCCTTATGCTATTAATGAGAGTGGACAAAAAATTAACAGCGCTCAGTTTTCCGATGATGGAAGAATTGTACGTCTAACCCGTTTCAATGCTTCTGTAAATATGAATTTGCCAGCCGGTGGCAGAGATGGCAGGGGAGGAAGTCAAAGTCAGAATGCTCAGGGAACACAGGAGTCTGCTACCCCCCGCCGTTATGATTATTTTGATGTTCCATGGAATTTAAGTATCGGTTATAATTTTAATTATTCAAAACCTGCTTATGAGTCAAAAATTACACAGACTATTAGAGCTTCAGGAGATTTTAATCTTACCGATAAATGGGATCTTGCGTTTTCTACTCACTATGATTTTGAACAAAAGAAATTTTCTGCAACAAATATAACTATTTCACGGGATTTACATTGTTGGACGATGACTTTAGACTGGGTACCTTTTGGGGAGAGGAAAAGTTATTTCTTTGAAATACGTGTGAATTCTTCCGTTCTTGAAGATCTTAAACTGAAAAAACGAGATACCTGGTATGATAATCTCTAAATGATTGCACTTTGATGATTATTCATGAGAATATTACTTTTTTATGGTTATTTCCTTATTTGAATATATTGTAGTTATATTGCTTATATTTAATTCCTTACAAAAGTACTCTTAAGGTAATTATTAATTTGATAAATAAATCTGCGCTTACCGTGTCCGGCTGCTGCCGAATCCGCGTTCTATTCATCTTCTTTTGTCTACAAGTTATGGCTGAGGGTTTCATAATACTTGAGTGGAGAATCTAATTCATCAGGATGGAGTGGTTCACATAAGTTGAACCCCAAATTTTTATAAAACACTTGGATATTTTCTTTCGTTGAGAGAGAATAAAATTTTATTGATGAATAGTTGTTTTCTTTTGCGTAGTTGTGCAAAAATTCTTTTAAGAGTCGCACTATGTTTTCGTTTAACCAATTTGGAGCTATAGCGATTCTTTTTATAAACAGGGTTTTTCCCTCCTTGTCTACCCAATTTATTTTATTATAACTGTCTGGTATTTTTGTTGTGAATGAAAAGGTACCGATGCTTATCATTTGTTCGGAAATAAGATAAAGCTGGTTGTGTTCCATTTCCTGTTTAAGTTCATTATAATCGGGCATGGGAGGTCTCCATGAGTTTTGAAATAGATTGTCCTCATCATATGCAGATTTGATTATGAATAGTGCTTCAATTATATTTGATTCACAAGCCGTGATTATTTTCATTTTTTAGTTTATAAATTGAGTAGTGCACTAAAATAATATAATTAGAATAAATTTAGAAACTGTTTTGATTTCTTTTAGAAATTTTGCTTTACCAAATTTTGAAGATGATATTTTGCATAGCCCTGTCCTAAAGGGGCTATAAATAAAACTAATTTGTTAAAGTAGGACAAAATCAAAACAGTTTCTTAAAATTTTTAATTTTGGGTAAAATGTTTGTTTAGCAATATTAGCTTTTATGAGATTTGTAGTTGGTGATATACATGGTTGTTACAAGACGTTTAAAAAGTTGGTTGAGGAAATCATTCAGCTTAGCAAAGACGATAAATTGTATCTGGTGGGTGACTATGTTGACCGTGGCCCCGATAGTAAAAGTGTGTTGGATTATATCATTAATTTGATAGATGAAGGATATTCCGTTTTTCCTGTTCGTGGAAATCATGAAGAAATGTTAATAGATGCGTATACCAATCAATCCCCCGATAATTTTATGTTATGGATGATGAATGGCGCTGAAAAGACTTTACTTAGTTATAATATTGAGTCATATTCTGTATTGGGCAGCGCTTGTATGAATGAATTGCCTGAAAGTCATTTAAGTTTTTTGAAAGAATTACCCTATTATGTGCTACTGGATGATTATATTATTGTCCATGCCGGAATTAATTTTGAGGATGATAATCCCTTTACAGATTACAGATCTATGGTATGGTGCAGAGATTGTAAAAATGATATGAAAAAATCAGATGGAAGAATTATAGTACATGGACATACGCCAACACCCCTTGCTAATATTGAGCGGGATAATTTTGCACTGGTGGAGTCCCAGATTAACATAGATACTGGTTGTGTTTATAAGGGTTACCCGGGAACGGGAAATCTTACCGCTATTGATTTGGATTCCCATAAGATTTATTCTTTAAAAAACCTTGATTTTTAAAACTGCAATATACAGTTGTAAAACCCCTTATATTAACTTTTTATAAGTTTGTATTTCTTAGAATTCAATACTGATTTCTTTGTTTTAAGCTCATGATTGCTAATATAAACTGTAGTATTTTATATATTTGAAATTAATTATGCTTATTGCACGTTGGTAAAATAAAAATATAATGCTTCAAAACTCAGAGAAAAGATTTATTAACAGGGAGATTAGTTGGCTTTCGTTTAATGAGAGAGTATTGCAGGAGGCTGCAGATTCAACCAATCCGCTGGTTCAGAGAATCCGGTTTTTGGGAATTTTCTCAAATAACAGGGATGAATTTTTTAGTATTCGTGTAGCTACTGTCAGAAGGATAGCGGCTATAAGAGAAAAGAAGAAATTATTAGGTGGAAAAACACCGCATGAGTTGTTGAGAGAAATACAGGAAACGGTGGTTAAACAACAGGAAAAATTTGAAAAAATTTATACTGAACTGATTGATGAATTGGGAAAATATGATATCTATGTTGTTAATGAAACCCAGTTGAATAAAGAACAAGGTGAGTTTGTGGAAAAATTTTATCATGAAAAAATACGACCTATTCTTGTGCCCATAATGTTGCAACAAGCTAAACAATTTCCTTATTTACGGGATAAACCTATTTATTTTGCTGTAAAATTAACAAATTATAAAAATCAGTCTAAACCGCAGTATGCTCTGCTGGATCTGGCAACGGAAATACTACCGCGTTTTGTTGTATTGCCACAGGTTAATAAAAAAAAGTATATCATAATTCTTGATGATATTGTAAGGTATTGCTTAAATGATATTTTTTCTTTTTTTAATTATGATAAGATTGAAGCATATACCATAAAAATTACAAGAGATGCAGAACTAGATATTGACGATGACATTTCGAAGAGTTTTATGGAGAAAATTTCACTGAGTCTGGAAAAAAGAAAAAGAGGTCAGCCTGTACGTTTTGTTTATGATTCTGCGATGCCGCAGGATCTACTGGAATATTTTAAACGAAGAATGAGATTTACGAAAGAAGATAATGTTATTGCAGGTGGTAGATATCATAATTTTAAAGATTTTATTGATTTTCCAAATATAGGCCCATCTAGTCTAGAAAATAAAACTAAGCCTCCAGTGCCAGCTATGTTTTTTAAACGGCACCACAGTATATTACAGGAAATAAAAAAGCGTGATCATATTCTTCATTATCCTTATCAATCTTTTCGTTACTTAGTAGATATGCTCCGCGAATGTGCTATAGATCCAAATGTAACAACTATACAGATTACACTTTACAGGGTGGCTAAAAAATCGGTTATCATCAATTCTCTTATAAATGCAGCAAGGAATGGAAAGAAAGTTGTTGTCGTTATAGAACTTCAGGCCCGGTTCGATGAAAAAGCCAATATTTATTGGTCGAACCGTCTTCAGGAGGTAGGAGCAAAAGTGATTCATGGCATTGCGGATTTAAAGATTCATTCTAAATTGCTGCTGGTTACCCGCAAGGAAGGAAGGGGAGATGAACACTATGCCTATATTGGAACAGGGAATTTTCAGGAACGAACAGCTCAAATTTACTGCGATGAAGGATTTTTTACTTATAATACAAAAATTACAAGCGATGTGGTAAAAGTTTTTGAATTTTTTGATAAAAATTATAAACAGCACATTTTTAACCATATTATTTTATCTCCTTTTGCTACCAGGCAACATTTTCTATATCATATCAATGCAGAAATTAATAATGCTAAGAAGGGAAAGAAAGCATTGATGATTATTAAAATGAATAACCTGGTGGATGAGGAAATGATGGATAAATTATACGAGGCTAGTCAGACGGGTGTGAAGATAAAACTTATAATCAGAGGTGTGTGCTCTATTAAGCCCGGAATAAAAGGGTTAAGTACAAACATTGAAGCCATAAGTATTGTAGATAAATTCCTGGAACATTCCAGAATTTTCTATTTCTATGATGGTGGCCGGGAATCGATGTATATCTCATCGACAGATTGGATGGTGAGAAACCTTGACAGAAGAATAGAAGTGACAGCTCCGATTTATGATCCTGAGGTAAAAAGAGAATTAAAACAAATGTTGGATATCCAATGGAAAGATAACGTTAAAGCAAGAATACTGGATGATAAACAAGACAATAAATATGTTCATAATAATGAAAGACCTGTAAGAGCTCAGGATGAATTCTATCATTATTTGAAGAAACGTTACCATTATATCAGTAAAAAGCATAATTTATAATATAAACTAACCCATTTATAATTAAGTTATTATGAGCGAAATACTTATAGAGGTTACCAGGGGAGAAGTGGTTGAACGTATACACAGGGGAGACATTGCTATAGTGGATTTGAAGGGAAGATTACTTCATTACGTTGGTGAGGCAAGTAAATATACTTATATGCGCAGTGCTGCCAAGCCTTTGCAGGCCATGAATATAATCCTTAGCGGTGCAGCGCAGAGGTTTAATTTCACAAATGAGGAATTGGCAATAATGTGTGCTTCTCATTATGCTGAAGCGGATCACTTACGGGTTGTCCGGCAGATTCTTGATAAAATAAACCTTGGTGAAGAGGATTTGCTTACTGGCAAATCTGGACCATTAAGTAAAAAAATAGCCTTTGAATATGCCTGGAGAAATATGAAAGATAATGCTTTATTTAATGATTGTTCCGGTAAGCATGCTGGAGTCCTGGCGGTTTGCCGACATAATAATTATTCGCTAAAAAATTATATTTCTGAAAATCACCCTGCAAATAGGGAAATTCTGGAAATTATAAGTGAAATGACCCATTATCAAAAGAATAAAATTACCATTGGTATTGATGGATGTTCCTTACCGGTTCATGCTATGCCACTGTATAACATGGCACAGGGATTTGCAAATTTGACGGATCCCAAATATATGAATAATGACCTGCAGATGGCAGCTAACAAAATTTTTGACGCCATGGTAGAAAATCCTTTTATGATTGCTGGTACTGATGGATTTTGTACAGATTTGATTCATAGTACAGAGGGCAAATTGATTGGTAAAATCGGTGCAGAAGGGGTTTATTGTGTGGGTATTAAAGATAAAGGAATGGGGATTGCAGTGAAGATAGAAGATGGGTTAATTGATGTATTACCGCCAGTGGTAATGAAAGTCCTAGAAGAAATTGAGGTATTGAACAATGATGAAATAGAAGCATTGGGAAAGTACCGTGTGATGAACAATTATAATGATGTTAAGACTATAGTGGGGCAAATAAAACCAGCTTTTCAAATTAGACCCAATGTCACTATTTGATAGCATAAAGTTTATGATAAGAACAACAGGTTGATTAGTTATGGGTACAGAAGATCAATTAATTCATCTGTATACAGGATCGCAGATCAATGCTATTTTTATTAAAGAGTTTCTTGAGGAGAATGGCATTGCTGCTTTCATACGTAATGATCATCACTCAGGAAACCTGGCCGGATTCGGTGCTGCTCTGCCTGATAGCGGCACAAGCTTATTCGTTAAGAAAAAAGATTTTATGGAAGCCAATATTCTTCTGAAACGCTATATAGAATCTCTCCCTGATGATATTTAAAATTTATGGATAATATTTCTGTTTTTTTGATTAATAATGTTTTTACCTTCGGGCTTATAAAGATATTCTATCCTGTCAGCATAGTATTTCTCTATGTTTCTGCGTACAATTTTTAAAGTACTGTTCATCATTTTATTTTCTTCCGTAAAACCCTCGCCTAATACAGCAATTGCTGAAGGAAGCCAACGGTCGGGGAATTGATTTTCGTGCTTTCCACCAGTTTTAAATTTATTAACTTCATTTTGAATTAATTGTAGTATAGCATCCTGGCCTTCTTCTGTTTTCAGGGAAATGTTATTGTTTTCAGCATAAGTTTTTAAAGCTTCTTTGTTGGGGACTATCAATCCTACAGTATAAGGGCTCTGATTATTATGAAGCATGCATTGTTCAATGTATGGTGAATTTTCTATAAGCGCTTCTTCAATAGCTTCCGGGCTATATTTTTCGCCGTCATTAGCAATTAAGAGACTTTTATATCTTCCTAAAACATATAGAAAACCATCTTTGTCAAAATATCCTAAATCACCAGTGTAGAACCACCCATCTTTAATACTTTCTGCCGTGGCTTTTTCATTTTTCCAGTAGCCAACCATTACGTTTTCTCCTTTTACTACTATTTCTCCCTGATTTCCTAATGAAACTTCTTTGCCATTTTCATCACAGATTTTTACTTCAATATTTTTTACCAGGAAACCTGAAGACCCTAATTTGTGTTTTTGTGGTACATTGGATGAGATTATCGGGGCAGTTTCTGATAATCCATATCCCTGGAACATGGGAATGCCTATAGCATAAAAAAACCGTTGTAGTTCAATATCCAGCAGAGCTCCTCCTCCAATAAAAAATTTAAGTTCACCACCGAATCCTTCCCGTACCTTGCTGAATAAAATCTTGTCGTACAGATTTAATAATGGTTTCTTGAGAAATTGTAAGCCCCTGCCTTTGTTGTAACCTTCTTTGTTATAGGTATATGCGGTTTTAAGGGCTTTATTAAATAGCTTTTCAGCTTTTGGTCCTTTTTCTGCAATTTTTTTCTCAATATTTTTTCTGAAATTTTTGGCAAGTGATGGAACAGATAATAAAAGGGTGGGCTTAAATTCTTTTATATTTTTTGGAATATTCTTTAACGTTTCCATTTGATTTTTACCAACTTCCACCATACCTAAACTTGCTCCACTGGCAATGAAGCTGTAAATCCCTGCGGTATGAGCAAAAGAGTGGTCGAGTGGTAAAATCAAAAGTGTTTTAAACCATTCCGGTATGTTCATTAGCGATAGCGCTTGTTCTACATTGGCAGTGTAATTTCTGTGTGAAAGAATAATCCCTTTTGGATCGGCTGTAGTTCCTGATGTATAACTAATATTTGCATAATCCTTGCCGGTGATGGACTGCTGGCGCTGCTCAAAATCTTTTTTATTTGTTTTAAGGTAGTTTTCTCCAAGATTATATACTTCTTCTTTTGGTAACTCAGAATTGTTATAGTTGTCCAGCGGATCTAAATATATGATATGTTCAAGATCGGGGAGATCGTTTTTGATTTTGTCAAGTTTCCATGCATGGTTTCCTGATACGATTATCATTCTGGCACCGGAATGTGCCAGGCGGAAACGCAGCTCAGTAGTAGCATCCAATTTAACGGATAATGGCACATTAATAGCTCCTGTGTATAATATTCCCAGTTCACTTATCACCCAGTCATTTCTGCCTTCAGATAGTAGAGCTACGCGGTCACCTTTTTTTATTCCTAGATTCATTAACCCTGCAGAAAATCGATGTACTTTATCCCGGGTTTCGCGATAAGACATGCTTTTATATGCGCCGTCTTTTTTTTCCCATAGGAGTGGGTTGCTCCCGTATTGGTTTACTTTGTTCTCAAACAGTTCTATTAATGTGTCCATAGAATTTAACTTTGTTGATATAAACTCCAAATATATAAAAATCTAAAAAAGAAACCCTCATCCACTATCTTAGACTGAAGGCCTATATATAAAGCCCCATCTTCGGTAGACACTTCATGAGGGTTTCATGTAACGTAAATTCTGATAATGTTGACACTTCTGGTAGTAAACCAAAGAAAATAAAACTAATAATCTGATTTTATTCAAATTTAATGGTTTATAATTGATAAATCGTTTAAATGCATAAAAATCAGTATTTTAAATTTGATTTTAAATCATATGTAGCATAGATTGTAAGGTTCTTCATTATTTTTTAGTGTGTACGTTCAATAATTTAATTATATTTGTATATAGCGAACCAAACAGATAAAACAATGAGACAACTTTTACTTCTTTCAATTGCGATGCTTCTGGCATTTAGTTCATGTGACTTTTTCCGGAGCAAGAATTTATTCTCAAATGCTGATGAGTCTCTTCTGCAGGAGAAAAGAAAGGATAGTCTAAAATATGTAGACTCTATCAGAACCTTGCATAATGAAATAGAGCATCTGCGACAAGCGCATAACCGACTATTGGATTCCATTGAAGGAGAAAAAGTTGGTAAAAAAACAACCACAAGTACGTCAGGAAATAAATATCATATAATTGTTGGCGGTTTCAGAAATCAGGAATACTTGAATTCTTACAACGAATATATACAAGATAGAGGCTTCAGAACAAATATCCTGCAAAATGATTATGGGTTTAAATTAATATCAATAGACTCATATAGTAACTGGAATTCAGCAGCCAGGACATTGAAAGATATCCAGGAAGATCTGGAAGACTCCGCCTGGATATATATTCAAAGTTAGAGTTAATATCAGATCACTTTTTACTTTGCTCCTACCGTTAAGACTTATTTTTAGTTTTGGCAGAAAAACCAGCAACCAGGTGCTTAAACAAAAATAGGAAATTATGTATTATATAAATGTTACTGTATCCATTAATTTGACAGGTCTTTAAAATAAGATCTGTTTTTTATGTTGTTTAAAATGTTTGTTGAGTTAAGGAATTATTTTAGTTTTGGACATGAGAAAATTATAGGTTGAACAAAAAATATAGAAATGGCAACAAAAACTATTAAAGATTCAGCGATTGCTCGGTGGTTGGTGTTACTACTATCAAGCGCCGTAATGTTTTTTAACTATTATTTTTATGATGCTTTATCGCCTCTGAAAGATTTGATGCAGGATAATCTGGGCTTTACCTCTTCAGAATATGGAACATTTATGTCGGCATATTCATTCCCGAACGTATTCCTGGCAATGGCCGTTCTGGGAGGTATCATTCTTGACAAAATCGGTATCAGAATTACAGGTTTTGTATTTATTTTGTTTATGGCTTTAGGTTCTGCCCTTACTGCTTATGGAGCTTCTGATGCTTATCTTGCCGGTGGCGTTGGATATGAATTTATGTCCTCCTTCTGGCCTGGTGTGTCACCTTCTTTGAAGATGATGAGCCTTGGATTTTTCATTTTTGGTCTGGGGGCTGAAACAAGTATTGTTGTGCTTTCTAAAGTAATTGTCAAATGGTTTAAAGGAAAAGAAATAGCTTTAGCACTTGGTCTGAATGTTGCTATTGGCCGTTTAGGAACTGCACTGGCTCTTACCCTTTCTCCAAAACTTGCGCAAATTGAGTGGACTAATGCTATTTGGTTCGGAACTATGTTATTGTGGATAGGCTTATTGACCTTTATCATTTACATGTTACTGGATATTAAAATTGATCGCCAAATCAAAGAGACTACCCCTCATGATCCCGAGGATGAATTTAGATGGAGCGATCTTAGATTTTTGGTGACAAATAAGACTTTCATCATTATTACACTTTTATGTGTTACCTTTTATTCGGCTGTTTTCCCGTTTGTCAAATATGCACCGGATTTATTAATGAATAAGTTTGGATTACCAAGGGGCATTAGTGGTAACATCTCTTCAATATTAATGTTTGGTACAATTGTCTTGACGCCGGTATTTGGCTGGATAGCTGACTATAAAGGTAAAAGTGCCACCCTTATGTATTTGGGTTCCTTTTTGTTAATAGTAGCGCACCTTATGTTTGCAAAGACGATGATAACCCCCTGGATTCCAATTTTTATTCTTGGCGTTGCCTTCTCTCTTGTTCCGGCAGCTATGTGGCCCGCAGTTACCAAAATTGTGGGAGAAAATAAGATTGGAACTGCGTATGGTTTTATGTTTTCTGTTCAAAACCTTGGGCTCTGGGCATTGCCAATTCTAATCGGCGTGGTTTTGGATTCTTCAAATCCAAATTATCAAACTGAAATGACCAATACACAATTTGTAGACTTACAGGAACAGGGCTTTTATACTGGCAGATACCATAGCAGCGGTGAAGACATAGGACGAAATAAAGAGCTAAATATTAAATATATCATTCATGAAGGAGACTGTGAGGGCATAATTCTCTGGAAATCGATACATAAGGTTAATTCTGATGAGAATGGAGAATATAAACTTGAATTAGGAAATCATGATGTTTTGGAGGGTGCTAAATTTACGAAGCTTGATCTGGATAACAATGATCTCGGAATTAAGATTGAAAATCTGGATAAGGATAAAGCCCTTATTGTGGATGATACACTAGCTATGGAAAATTCTGAAAATCATTATGATCATATTTATGAGGAAGATGGAGATCCGGTTGAGAACGAGAAATTTGATGTGTTGATAACTGTATATGACTGGAATAATAAAGATGTCGTATATCAGGAGAAACAGGCTGTTAAGACAGATGAAGCCGGTAATATGCCTGTAGATATGGGCGTTGGAGTTGTACAACAAGCACGTTATGAATATTTTGATTTTGACGATGGTGATGAATATTGTGCAGAAGTGGTAACACCACTAGATTACACCAACTCAATGTTGATGTTGTCACTTCTTGGCGTCTTTGGCCTGTTCTTTGCTTTTCTCCTTAAACGGGATGACAAAGTATCCGGTTATGGTCTGGAAAAACCAAATAGGGTAAGGTAGAAGCCTTTATTGATTTTATCCGAATTTAAACAACCGTCTCCTGTGAGAGGTCATTTAGGAGACGGTTGTTTTATTTGATTGCAAATCCAGTTTTTTTATTAATTTTATTGTCTTGGATAACATGAATATAGAAAATATTTAAGGTCACTTCATTATAAGTGAATAACTAAATGATGACAGATAGATGAGAAAATTATTAACCCTTTTATTCCTCTTAACAGCCTTAAATGTAAGTGCTACAAATTGGCTGTCTTATTATGTTTATTCTGAAACAAAATATATGCAGGGGCCATGGTCACGAACTGATGTGCTGGGAAAATCTGGTTACAGATATCTGGCACCCCATTATTATGAAGATTTGTTTGGCACAGTAAAATCCGACCTTGTGAATAAAATGATACAGCGGCTTCAAGAAATGAAACCTGGGGTTTACAACTGGGATTATGATCTTTCGATTGAGGGCGATACCGTAATATTTTCGACGGGAACTCAGATTAGACGATTTGAAACGGTTAAAAATGAAATAACGGTAACACTGACAATGAATGATTTTGATGTCATAATTTTTCGTCTTCCTGATAAAGAGGAAACATTAACCATAGATGATGTAACTCTTCCCTTTTTTGATCTTGTGGAAGCTGGAGAAAAGGATTCAGGGGAAGAAAAATCCGGTTCTATGGAAGAGGAGCTTCAACATGAGAAAAATAGAGAAGAAATGATTATCACTGATGAGGATAAGAATGGGGACAAGGGCAAAAATCATAATTTGTTGTTTTTCGCTTTAATTTTTTCTGTTATTCTTAATATTGTTCTGATTGTATTTTTTATAAAAAAGCGAAGCTGAAAAATGCCTTTTAAAAATCAGGCACCTCTTGCATCATACTTCAGATTTCCCGGATAATCTTTGGTTTTTGCTGGATAGGTTGCTGATAATCTGCAAACAGAGAGCTACCTCATTGGGAATTTTAATGATTTTCGTTATCAACGAAAAGCTCTTTATTTCATGCTGCAAGTCATTAATAAACTTGTTTGGAAGAACACATGAAAATCATATGTTTTCTACTGACAATCGTATGTCAAGGCAAAAAACTATTTATTCGTTTTACAACTGCATCCTTAACCCCTTTTTATTAGATTTTTTCTGTCTGCTCCGGTTGATACAAGTTTTATAGGTACACCCGTCTCTTCTTCAATGAATTTGATACAACTTTTGAAAGAAGCGGGGAGATTTTCATAACTATCAATTTTTGATATATCTTCGCTCCAGCCCTCAAACTCTCTATATATTGGTTGTTCTATGCCATATTGATTATATGGAAAATAATCTATGTCCTCCCCGTTGTATTTATACCCAGTGCATATTTTGATTTTTTCAAAATTTGTTAATACATCAGCTTTTGTCATAATTAGCTCCGTTACCCCATTGAGCATAATCGCATACTTGAGCGCCGGGAGATCCAGCCAGCCGCATCTTCTAGGCCGACCGGTTGTAGCGCCAAATTCATTGCCTTGCTTTTGAAGTTTTTCCCCTTCCTTATTGGTTAATTCTGTGGGGAATGGCCCGCTACCAACTCGTGTGCAGTAGGCTTTGAAAATTCCGTATACATTGTTGATCTTTTTGGGAGCTACTCCTAATCCACTAGATGCTCCTGCGCAGATTGTATTTGAAGAGGTAACATACGGATATGACCCAAAATCGATGTCTAAAAGAGTTCCCTGGGCTCCTTCTGCCAACACCTCCATGCCCTTATTCATTGAACTGTTTATGTAGTGCTCACTGTCGATAAACTTGAATGACCGGAGATAGTCAATAGCTTCAAACCATTCTTGTTCTTTTTCTTCAATATTGTATTCAAAATCATATTGAGCAAGAATAATTTTATGTTTGTTTTTCAAGTATTGATATTTTTCTTTAAAGTCACTTTCCTCAATATCCCCAATTCTTAATCCGTTCCTACCTGTTTTGTCCATATATGTTGGACCTATTCCTTTCAGTGTTGATCCGATTTTTGATTTTCCTTTAGCTGCTTCTGAAGCAGCATCCAGAATCTTGTGGGAAGGAAGGATCAGGTGAGCCTTCCTGGAGAGAAGTAAATTGGCTTTTATATCTACATTTTTTTCTTTTAACTCTTCAATTTCTTTTTTCAGCGTAAGCGGATCTATTACTACCCCATTTCCTATGACATTTTTTAAGTTCTTGTGAAATACTCCAGAAGGTATATTGTGAAGTATATGTTTAATGTTTTCAAATTCCAGAGAATGCCCGGCGTTTGGACCTCCCTGAAAACGTGCGATAATGTCATATTCGGGGGCTATAACATCAACAACTTTTCCTTTGCCTTCATCTCCCCATTGTAATCCTAATAATACATTTAAACTCATAACCAGATATTTGATTTTAATTAGCTAAACTTTTTTGTGAATATTAAAGTGATTAATGCACCCTAAAAATAAGAAAATCCTCCTTACTTTATATGAGGATTTTTCATGTTTTTAAATATTTTGTACCCGGAGAGGTTTATTCGCTTGATTTTATGCGGCATTCCTTACATATACCGTAAAAATATAAAGAATGATAGCTGATTTCAAAATCCATTACTTTTGCAATAGTATTTTGTATTTCTTGTATTCTTGGATCGCAAAATTCGATTACTTTGCCACACTCATGGCATATTATATGGTCGTGTTGTCTGCATTGATACGCTTTTTCATACTGAGCGATGTTTTTTCCAAACTGGTGTTTGACAACAAGGTTGCTTTCAAGAAGCAATTCTATTGTGTTATAAAGGGTTGCCCGGCTCACCCTGTAATTTTTGTTTTTCATTGAGATATACAGAGTTTCGATATCGAAGTGATTGTCACGGGAATAGATTTCTTCCAGGATAGCGTATCGTTCAGGGGTTTTCCTATGGCCTCGTTTCTCCAAAAAATTAGTAAATATTTGTTTTACCGTTTCTTTAGTGTCAATGCAGCACATAGATTGTTATTTTTAAGTATAAATTTAGAATAAAAATAATTAATAATACAAAATTATTTAGAATTATTTTAAAAAAAAATAAGCAGAAGAGGTTTAAGGTGATATTATATTTTTTCTACTCTTTTTACTGAATCTACTCCATTAATTTTACTTAAATTCAGAATTAAATTGTTCAGGTCGGAAACATTATGGACATACAATTCAATGTCTCCTTCAAAAACTCCGTTGTAGGCGTTAATGCTGATATGGCGGATGTTGGCGTTTAATTCACTGGAAATTAAGGTGGTAATATCTTTTGCAATTCCTATTCTGTCAATTCCTTTTATTTTCAGGGATGCCAAAAACGACAGCACTTTATGAGTTTTCCATTTGGCAGGTACTATATATTGTCCCTGGCTGGACATTAGTTTGATGGCATTAGGGCATTTGGCTTTATGAACAATAATTATATCCGAGTTGGGTTTCTTATAGCCTATAACTTCATCACCGGGGATAGGATTGCAGCATTGGGCAATTTCATAAGGTATATCGTTCTGTGTAATATTTTCTTTTAAAATATATGGTGACTTGTAATTGAACTTGGTTTTTTTTTCAGGAACCTGCGTTGTTCCTTCTTTTCTGTTTTTAGTCTTACTTGTCGTTCTTGCTATCTGAAGTCCCCAGTAACGTATAAATTTATTTCGGGAGTGTTTCTTTATAATTTTATCAATTTCATCAAGTTTAATTATGCCGCTTCCTATTTTGCTGTATAGCTCTTCTTTAGATGTTACTTCATAAGAGTCAATAATTTTTTTCAAAAGATTAGAATTGGGCCTGAGATTAAATTCTTTAAGTCGTTTCTCAAGTTTTCTTTTACCTTTTTGAGTCCGGTTTTTTGTCTCTGCCTTAATTGCATTGGTAATACTTGCTTTGGCTTTGGCTGTATGGACATGGTTGAGCCATTCTTTCTGTATTCTTTGTTTGTTAGAGGTTAGAATTTCTATCTGGTCACCATTTTGGAGTTTGTGGCTTAAGGGAACCAGTTGATGGTTTACCTTGGCGCCTATAGCCTTATTGCCTACCTCTGTATGTACTTCATATGCAAAATCTAGGGCAGTTGAACTTTGGGGTAAAGTTTTAGAGTCTCCTTTAGGGGTAAAAACAATAATTTCTGAGTCAAATAAGTTCAGTCTGAACTCATCAACAAATTCAAGTACATCTGAATGCGGTTCATTCAAGTGTTCTCTAATTTTTCCAAGCCATTTATCCAGTTCATTATTTCTTTCTTCTTCATTTTGATATTTCCAGCGTGCTGCAAATCCTTTCTTTGCAAAGTCATCCATTCTTTTAGACCTGATTTGTACTTCTTTCCATTTACCATCTGGTCCCATGACAGTAATGTGAAGAGCTTCATAGCCATTGGCCTTGGGAGAGCTTATCCAGTCTCTTATTCTTTCTGGTTTTGGGATATAAAGGTCTGTTAAAAGCGAATATATATCCCAGCATTGAGCCTTTTCTGATTTATTTTCTTTTGGGTTAATAACAATTCTGATGGTGAGAATATCGGGAACCTCTTCAAATGTTGAATTTTGTGTTTGCATTATATTCCAGATGGAATAAATTGTCTTGGGCTTTGCAACAATCTCAAAATCTATATTGGCCTCTTCAAGCTTTTTTTGAATTGGATAAATAAATTTTTCGATTTCTTGTCTCCTCTTATCCTCGGTTTTTTTTAGCTTTGTTTCTATCTCTCTGTACTTGGAAGGGTGGCGATATTTGAGGCTTAAATTTTCCAGCTCGTTTTTAAGTGAGTATAGTCCTAACCGCTGCGCAATAGGGGCATAAAGGTAAATTGTTTCACCGGCAATTTTAATTTGCTTGTTGGGAGGTAAAGCATCCAGTGTTCGCATATTATGCAGACGGTCCGCAAGTTTAATGATGATAACGCGGACATCGTCTGTTAAGGTCATTAAAATTTTTCTTAAATTTTCAGCTTGAAGAGAGGTGGTTTCTTCAAAAGCTTCTGATATTTTTGTTAGCCCGGCAATGATTTTGGCTATTTTTTCTCCAAATTCATGTTGAATATCTTCTAGGGTACATTCCGTATCTTCAACAACATCATGTAAAAGTGCACAGCAGATTGCATCAGCGCCAAGTCCTATTTCTGTGTTTATTATTTTCGCTACAGAAAGGGGATGTACAATATAGGGTTCCCCTGAATGTCTGTAGATGCCTTTGTGTAATTTATATGCCAAATGGAATGCCCTTTGAATGAGTTCTCTTTTTTCCTCATTCATACATTGGGTGCAATCCTGAAGAAGTTCTTCATATTGCTCCATTATGTATTTTTCTTCTTTTAGTGAAGCATCCATTTTTGTTATATCTTTTTTAAACAGTTGTTAACTTTGCAAAACAACTAATTTACAAATTTATTTTTTTCTTTTAAAAGTACACACAGGGGAATTTTACTTTCAGAGGTCGGACCCCGGATTAACTTCTCTCTTTTTACGATTAAAACTGATTTAGTTTAATTTTTATTATATGCTAATTACAATTATTTTTTATACTGATTTTTACTTTAGCGGGTTACAGAATATTTATTAATACTGGGAAACTATTTGATAAATACCCCATTTTTTATATCTTGTCATTTCAATAAATAAACTATCAAATCAGAAAATTTTTATTGTGTATAAACGGTACTTCATATTTTTTTTCTTAGTTCTGATTGTGCATTCTTTATCCTTCTCACAAGTAAAACAATATGGTGTACCTTATATTCAAAATTATGAAATTGATGATTATTCTTTTTCCGATAAGAGATTATCTCCCCAGAACTGGAAGGTTTTTCAGGATTCCTCTGGAATAATGTACTTTGGGAATAGCGATGGTTTGCTTTCTTTCGATGGGAGAAGCTGGAGATTCCTGCCACTTCCTAACAACTCAGTATTGAGATCAATAGCTACAGGGCCGGATGGAAGAATATATGTTGGCGGGGAGAGTGAATTTGGATATCTAAGTATTGATTCTTCCGGCGGTCATCAATATCGTTCATTAAGTCACTTAGTTCCAGACAGTCTCGATGAGGTGAGAAATATTTGGGGTATTGACAACGTAAATGACACCATTCTCTTTCGGGGGCGAAATAAAATTTTTTTTTACTACCAGGATTCTATTGTCCACTGTATCCAATCTGACATACAATTTTTCCATCATTTTAAATATAACGGGGAGCTATATATATTTGAAGCGGGAAGAGGGTTGGCTAAGTTGGTGGGTGGTAAACTTGAACTCATTCCTGATGGGGATTATTATGAAAATTATACCGCATGGGCTGTTTTTCCTTTTGGAGACGATTCCTTGCTTTTTACATCTCCAATAGACGGATTTTCTATCTATTCGGATAAGGAATTTGAGCATTGGGATATTCCTGCAAGCCTTTTTCTAAAAGATAATAGGGTGTCTTGTGGGGTACAATTAGAAGATGGAAATTTTGCTTTTGGAACCCAGTCCAATGGTATTGTTATTGTTAATCAAGAGGGGGAGATTATCAAAATTTTTAATGAGGAAAATGGTCTGCAGAATAATGCCGTTCATGATATTATGCTTGATCAAAATGGAGGTCTATGGGTTGCTTTATCCTATGGGATTTCTTATCTTAAGCTGAATTCGCCTTTCTCTTATTACACGCAGGAAACTGGTATTCCAAAGCAAAATTATTATGTCAGAGAATATAAGGGAAATCTCTTTTTTAGCAGTGATAAAGGAGTGCACCTTAAATCCGGGGATGACCTTGACAATGAGTTTGAAGTAACCCATGCTGAAATTGTTGAAGGGGCAGAAGGCCAGTCATGGCTTTTTTGTGAAGCGGGTGATTTTCTTCTATGCGGACATAATCCTGGCGTTTTGGTATTTAAGATAGATGAATTGCATAAAACTTTGGATATACCCTCAAATGTATGGGAAATTGTTCCAGATGAAGAGGACGGTGATATTTTTTACGCCAGTTCCATTGATGGTATTTATGTTTTGAAATTGGAGGAAGATGATATTCATGTTGACAGAAAAATTAAAGGGTTTTCAGGAAATGCTTTGTATTTTGCATTCGACGAAACTGGTAAATTATGGGTTTCAGATGCTGTTAATTGTGTTAAGAGACTGACATTAAACCACGCCAGAGATTCTGTGATTAAAATAGATACTTTTTCTTCTAAAGATGGTTTACCGGCTGATGAAGATAATTGGATAGTTAAAAAGAATGAGGAAATAGTGTTTTTAAGCTCTTCACATTATGGTTTTTATCGTTATAGTGAAGAAAAAGACAAATTTGTTTCATATAATTCATTAAACAAACGTTTTGGAGTAAATGGTGAAATTTCTTTGTTTGTAACTGATTCTTTTGGGAATGTTTGGGTAAGAGATGATGGCATGGTTAGGATATTCAAAGAAGAAAAAGAGGATGACTATGAAGAGAAAGAGGTCTCTTTTGAGAAATTTAAAGGAAGGAATCTTGAACGGCTTTCTTTTATAGACAATAACATAGCCGTCTTTGGTACAGATGAATATGTTTTGCTGTATTACCCTGAGTATGATTCTATAGAAAGACGTAAGAGCAATTCTTTTATCCGAAAAATTAAAAGCATACAAAACGATTCAGTTATTTTTAAGGGGTACAGAAGATATTCCGGAAGGACTCCTTCTATAGGCATAGATAAGACTGATAAACTGATATTACCTTATGAAATGAATGCTTTAAGGTTTGAATATTCGTCTGCTTTTTATGAAAACCCTGAAGATACACGGTTTTTTGTATGGTTAGAGGGATATGAACAAAAGCCAAATAAATGGATTTCCGAGGGGACTAAAGAATATACGAATTTGAGAGAGGGTGATTATACGTTTCATGTTATAGCGAAAGATATACATGGTGATTTAAGTAATGAATGTACATATTCTTTTGCCATAGAAGCACCTTGGTACAGGACGATTTATGCTTATATAGTCTATTTTTTTATTACGCTTGCTTTGTTGTACTTATTTGTCAGATTATATGTAAAAAAAATAAAGGCTGACCGCGATCGCCTCGAGCGTATTATTAAGCAGAGGACAGGGGAAATTCAGCAACAAAAGGAGGAAATTACGGCCCAGGCAGAAGAACTGGAAAAAATCAACAAAGAGCTTCAAAAGCTATCATTAGTCGCTAGTAAAACTGATAATGCTGTTTTAATAGCAGATTCAAAAGGGAATATAGAATGGATTAATGAAGGCTTTACTCATTTGTTTGGATATACATTGGAGGAGTTTAAAAGGCGTATAGGGAGGAATATAGTTGAACTTGGAGTTGAAAATATCTGGAAAAATGTTCTGGAAGAAGTGAAACAAAACAAACAATCAGCTATTTTTGAGTCTGAAATTATAACAAAAGATAATAATACCTTAAATATTCAGACGACTTTAACGCCAATTTTAAATAAGAATGAGTATATTGATAAATATATAGCAATTTCAACCAATATATCCCAACTGAAGGAAACCCAAAAAGAACTTCATAAACTTATTGCCACGAAAGATAAATTCTTTTCTATTATTGCTCATGATTTAAAAAATCCTTTTCATTCCTTGATGGGCATTTCAGAATTGCTTATCAAAAATGTCGGGAAACATGATCAGGGAGAGCTAATAGAAATATATGAGCATTTATATCAGTTAACACATCAGGGTTATCAGCTTCTTACAAATCTTCTTGAATGGGCAAGGTCTCAAACAGGACGGCTAAAATTTAATCCTGAAAGAGTTCACCTCTACAATTTGGTAGAAGACAGTCTTGAGTTGATATGTTCTACAGCCAAATCCAAGGGCGTTAAAATTCTGAATCAGGTTGATGATTCATTATATGTTAATGCTGACAAAAATACTGTTATTACCGTACTTAGAAATCTTGTTTCTAATGCAGTCAAATATTCAAAATCCAATACCTATGTAAAAATTTTTAGTAAGGAAATAAATCAATATGTAAAAGTCTACGTAGAAGATGAAGGAGTGGGTATTTCACAGGAGGATAAGGGAAAACTTTTCAGAATGGATGAAAGTTATTCAACAAAAGGTACTGAAGGAGAAAGTGGAACAGGACTCGGGTTGATATTGTGTAAAGAGTTTGTGGAAAAGAACGGAGGAGAAATCTTTGTTAGTAGCGAGATAGGAGCAGGATCCACTTTTAGTTTTACCTTAAAGCTCGCTTGAAAAATTCTTGCTATCTTTTATAGATTCCCTTGACAAATATTCCGTGCCTTATTAATCATGGATAGAAAACATTAATACGTCCCCTCTTTTTTATCATTTTATTTTCGGGGTTTTTCACCTCAAGGTAATAGATATATGTCCCTGACGGAGCCTTGTCGCCTCTTTTTATTTCTCCGCGCCATGTTTCTTCCGGATCTTTACTTTCAAAAACCGTGTTTCCTGATCTATCGTAAATTATCAGGTGATAATGATTGGGTAGAAACGATAGTCGGGGCCTGAATTCATCATTATTCCCGTCATTGTTGGGAGTAAAACTATTGGGTATAAATATTTCAGGCTCCACATAGAGGCATTTCTCTTTTGAGATTGAAAGTGAGTTGTTATCACCATTATTGCTTTTTGCTTCAATGTAATAACAGAATTTTCCACTGTAATCCCTCCCTAAAAATGACTCTAATTCATTGTCATAATAGGGAGTCCGGTTGGTTGTTTTTATCTGTTCATAAGATGATGAGCCGGTTTTTCTGTATATCGAATAAGTGGTATTGTCCTTTCCGAGCTCGTTCCAGTTTAGCTCATTGGTTAGTTCATTGTTTTCCACCGATAATAAGATGTTGCTTAATGTATCTGATCGGGTAGTCAACTGATCACATTGATTCATAGCTGCTGTATGATAATAGTAGACAGAGTTCGATTGTCCGGTTTCTTCATCTGTGTAATATAACTCTTTTTCATTTGTCTGGAGTGTCTGAACAGTATCGTATGGGCCCTCCGGGTTTTCACTCCTTAATAATACATATTTTTCCAGTTCAGAATTCTCTGCTATGCTATACTGAAGGTTAATAACATCTTCATTTTCATAGCTGATTTTTTTTGTTCTGATAAAGTCAGGATTATATGGCATTCGGATAAATACACTATCTCTGTTTGATTGTGATTTGACTGCCGAGTCATTGTCTCTTACCGCTTCGACATAATATTTATAGTCAAGGTTAAATTCAATATTGGAATCCCGATAACTTGTATCGGAAGTTGTTTGAATTTTTTTGTAATCTTGATTATCTGTTTTCTTCCAGATATTATAGTGCTTTACTTTTATAGTATCATTAAAATTAAAGTTTGGTCTGTCAGGTGGTGGTTCAACAAATCTACTCCAATTGATATTTATCCTTTTGGAACATGTATCAAATTGTAATGTTAAATGAGTCGTATTAAACTTGTTACTCTCTTGCTCTTCCCAATTCTCATCATCTAAATCAATATTTAGTCTATAAGCTCTGGGTTTCTTATTAGCTTCGGAATTACTATCTGTCCATATTGTATCGTCCTTGTTATATATAGTAATTATAGTGGTAAATCCGTTAACATTCCCTAAGCTATCTCTTCGTATTTGCATGTTATCATCCGTCGTATCTTTCCGTTCCCATATTAGTTTTACATCCCCTGCATCATTGATAACCGTTGCATTGATAAGCTCCGGCGGTGGATGTTGGGCCCATGCTCCCAGTGCGTAGAAGTTTAGCAGTAATAATAACAGGGGTCTTACCATTGGATAATATATTTAATCATTGCATTGCCCGGCAATTGATAAAATCATTTTTTCTTCATCCAGATATTTATTTGCCAGCTCTATGATTTCATCTGATGTAATATTATTTATTTTGTTGAATAAACGATTGAAATAATCTTCCGATACCTGACTTTCCAGAATGGTTAAATAGCTGCTTGAAGTTGACAGAGGCCCGTCAAACATTCTCATCAGCTCACCTGTCATGTAATTTCTCACCATATCCATTTCAGAAGTTCCTACTTTTTCTTCTTTTAAACGTATAATTTCATTCTTAATTGCGCCGGTTGCCTTTCGGCAAACATTGGAGCCAACTTCGGAAACAATTGCAAAATAACCTTCATGAACAAAAGAAGCAAGGATAGCGCTAATTCCGTATGTATAACCTTTTTCTTCTCTGACTTTTTTCATTAACCGGGAACCAAAATATCCGCCAAGGATTGTTGTGACAATTTTCATCCCCAGATAATCCGGGTGGTGTTTATTGAACAAGGAATATCCCATTCTTATTGCTGCTTGCACTGCATCCGGTTTTTTAGTAAAGATTTCTTGTTGATCAGCAGGCTGTATAGAATATGGGGGTATCTTGATCTGTTTACCTGTCTTCCAGTCGCCATTTCCAAGATATTTATCGATAACGGAGCAGGTATTCGCATCTGTATTTCCGGTTATTAGGATGTGGCAGTTTTCTGGTGTGTAATAGCTGGCATGGAACTGGATGAGATCGTTGCGGCTGAGCCTTTCATGGTCTTCGTATTCAGTAATCCTGCCATAAGGGTGTTTCCGGCCAAATATGGCTTCATGAAATTTTTCCCTTGATAAAGTGTTGACCCTGGAATGCTCCAGATGAAACTGTTGTTTCTTATTTTCGAGATATGTAATAAACTCTTTTTCCGGGAATTCCGGGTGTTTTATAATGTCTGATAATATTTGTAATATAGGTTCTAAGTGTTTTTTTAGAGTTAAAGCTGTTATAGTTGCTGTGTCTTTATTGGAGACCGATCTCAGAATAGCCCCGTAAAAATCCATTTTATAGGCTATTTCAGCGGACGTCATATTTTTTGTTCCTTCTGTTAACATCTCACTGGTGGATTCAGCTACTAATGGTTTGTTATGAAACCAGTCTCCGGCTCTGAACTGAATGTCTATTTTTACAATATCTTCTGTACCGGCATGAATAATATATAATGGAATATCATTGGATAGTTTTGATATTTCTGCTTTTGGTGTATCAAAAGAATCAACAGGTACTGTTTTTGGTGGTATTTGTCGGTTAGGTTCTTGCATGTTATAATTTTTTTGAATAATAATAAAGTGTTGAACAATTGTTTTCTGAGAATATCTTTGCACTTATTCGTTGAATATCCTCAGGTGCGACTTTTCTGTATGCCTCCATCTCATTATTAACAATGCCTGCATCTCCCAGTAATTCGTAATATGATAAGTTCATAGCTTTATACAGAGTGCTTGTGAGACTGATTTCATGCGTTGCTTCAACCTTGTTTTTTACTTTTTCCAATTCATTTTCAGAAACGTTTTCATTTGCCAATTTTGTTAGTTCATTGGTAAGTTCTTTTTCGGCTTTGTCCATAATTGTTCCGTTCGCCAGGCTTCCATTTATCATCAGTAAACCCGGGTCAATATCCCCTGTAACATAGGCATCAATATGACTAAAGACTTTTTTTTCTTTTACCATTGTTTGATATAACCGTGATGATTTGCCATTTGCCAGTATATCGGAAATAAGGTCAGTTGCATGATAATCAGCATGGTTTCGGTCGCAAATATGATAAGCCTTAAAGATGACATTATGAGGTACCTCTTTATTTGCAATGGTTTGTTTTCTCGGTTGTGTTTGAGGCGGTTCTGCCGGTATTTCCCTGTGCGCAATATCTCTTCTGGGAATTGCACCAAACCACTTTTCCACCAGTTCCTTGATTATTTCTGGTTCTTTATTGGCTACAACAGTTAGGATAGCATTATTGGGAGCATAATGATGGTAAAAAAAATCTTTAGCATCTTCCAGTGTGGCGTTTTTGATGTGAGATAATTCTTTTCCGATTGTAGGCCAACGGTAAGGATGAACTTTATAAGCCATTGGACGGAGATGCAAATAGGCATCTCCATACGGTTGGTTGAGGTATCTTTGGTTAAACTCTTCGATTACAACGTTTTTTTGTATTTCAAGCTTTTCTTTTGTAAGGTTCAGCCCCAGCATTCTATCTGATTCAAGCCAGAATGCTGTTTCAATGTTTTGCAGTGGGAGTGTTAAGTAATAGTTGGTTATATCGTTTGATGTGAAGGCATTATTTTCTCCGCCTGCTTTTTGTAACGGAATATCGTACGCAGGAATGTTTACAGAACCTTCAAACATAAGGTGTTCAAAAAGATGTGCGAACCCTGTTTGATCAGGATCTTCATGCCTTGAACCTACATTATAGAGCAGGTTAATCGTCGCTATGGGCGTAGAAGCGTCCTGATGCACGATTAATATTAGTCCGTTATCTAAGTTATATTTTTTATATTGTATCATCTTAGTTGTTTTTTAAAAAAGGAATGATCAAAAATAATTTTGCCAGGTGCAAACTTACTGAAAGAAAAATCATTTGCCATATTATTTGATAAGTGAATTTAAGGGAAAATTTCAGGGAAATTCAATCATTAAGGATGATATTTTGATTCTGTAAAAATTTTCTGATAATCGTCTTCTTCCATTAATTCCGGCAAACTTAGATTGGAACGTTCCATATAAGCTTCAACAATTTGCCAACCCAGCCAGTTAATAGCTCTCCCGGGAGATTCTCTTGGGAAACCTGCCGTGAAAGGAGCAGGATTTACATATTTATTAATGGTCATATGTTCGGTCTCAAATAACAGTTTATTCTCTATTAAATAATCCCAAATGGCTTGTTCATTATTCCGGCACCATTGTAATTCGTCTTCCGTGAAGCCCATAATCAGGGTATCGGCTTCTTCAGGGAACATTGATTTGGTAAAATAAAGCAGTTTACCTTGGTAAATCATATTAGACATCAGGTTATTAATGGTATCGTTAAATACCCATTCAGTTTCTGCCCATGATTTTAACCCATCAGTTGGTATTTTTGCTTTGTGCATATTTTTTATGAGATATTTTGACCACGATAATTTATCATAAAATTCACAATCTCTTCCCAGGTATTTGTCTAAACCAATGGCCAGTATACTGTCTCCGATAACAATTGACTGATTAAATCCTCCAATGTATGTGTATAGAGCTGGAATTTGTTTATCCGGGAAATGTGCCTTGTAATTTGTGAATCCTTCATTTATTTTCTTTTCAACATCATCCAAATCAGGATATAATTCCATTGTTTTTTCATACGCTTGATGAATAAAATAGTCTGTCAGGAATGCCTGTAAATTATCCGGGTATGCCTTATGGTTGGAGCCACCGATTTCAATAACGTTTTTATTGTATAAATCAAAAAAATCACCGTATTTGTTGTTTAGCCTGGGGATTTTGTGGGCTATACTGTCGTAATCAATTTCAAACAATTCTTTATCAAGCCTTTTAATTTCAAGATTTACTGCAATGCCTGATGTATCGGTTTTGTAAGGATTTTTTTCTGAGCAACTGTAAAAAAAAGCTGTTATTAATAAGGCAGGAAGAATTTTTTTTATCATTTTACGACAAATTTTAAGTTTGTATAAACGCATAAATTGTTACTTTTATTTTATTAAATTTAAGGATTAAAAGTATGCAATATCCAAAATAAATATATTTTTAACATCACAAAGCTGGATGATTTTTTAATTGTGGCACGTTTAATAGGGCAAATAAATAAAAAATAAACATATGAAACCCTCATCCACAACATGTAGACAAAAGGATATGAATAGAACGCTGATGACACGGGTTGAGCGGATAAACGCGGATTTATTTATCAAAATTAATAATTGCCTTAAGATTCGTTATGTAAATCATTCAAAATAAGCATAATAACTGCACTTTATTCAAATGAGGTAATAACTTTAAAAAAAACGATATTCAAATGAAGAAGTACTTGTTAACAATAGTTTTTTTGTCAACCATTCATATTGGGATTTCTCAGAATTTTACTTTTACGGTTTTTGGTGAGCCTCAAATCTGTTGGATGACACCTGATACTGAAGATTCAGAGAATGGAGGCGGTAAAATAGGAATTAATGCAGGGTTGAATTTTGATAATTTTTTTGCTCAGAATTATGCTTTCTCAACGGGTATTTCGATCAATAAAGTTTTTGGTAAAATCACATACTTCTATGACAGGGATATTGAAAGCAGGGATGGTACTTATCAACTGGACAGCTCTGGTACAGTGGAGTATAACTTGCAATATATAGATGTACCAATAGGCTTGAAATTTAAAACAATCGAAATTGGGTATACAAAATTTTTTGCACACCTTGGGCTGAATGCTAGTGTTAATCTAAAAGCTGTTGGCGATTTCCCCGGATATGAAAATCTTAATATAAGTGAGGATATGAAATGGTATAATATTGGATATTATTTTGGCGGAGGTGTAGAGTATTCTCTGGGTGGGTCTACAGCTCTTGTTGCAGGGTTGACATATAGAAATGGGTTTATAGATGTTACCAAGGAAAAGAGAAATAAAGTAACAACGGGGAACTTTTCTTTACGAGTCGGAATTCTATTTTAAGAACTTTACTTAAACATTGAGCTTATGAAGATTGCTATAGCACAGTTGAATTTTCATATTGGAAATTTTGAATACAATAAAGAATTAATTTTTGACCATATAACAAAGGCGAAGAAAGACGACGCTGACCTTATCGTTTTTTCTGAAGTATCTGTGTGTGGATATCCACCGCAGGATTTGCTCGCTTATAAAGGATTTATTGATGAATGTGATATAGCTGTGAAAGAGATTGCTTCTCATTGTAAAGGAATTGCAGCTATAATTGGAAGTCCGCGTTTTAACCCTTCTCCAAAAGGTAAGCCTCTCCTGAATTCTGCATTTTTCCTCAATGAGGGTAAAATTCAATTTGTACAGAATAAGACCTTGTTACCAACTTATGATATTTTTGATGAATATAGATATTTTGAGCCAAATAATCGTTTTGATGTTGTTGAATATAAGGGATATAAAATTGCGGTGACCATTTGTGAGGATTTATGGGATGATCAACCTGAAAATAATATTTTTGGAAGGAGGGAGTTATATACCCTCTCACCAATGGAAAAGTTAAAAGATTTTGAACCGGATATATTAATTAATATTTCAGCTTCTCCGTTTTCATATTCAAAAATATGGGGCAAAAAGAACGTATTCCTTCGGAAGGCTAAACAATATAATATTCCGGTATTCATGGTTAATCAGGTGGGTGCTCAGACAGAACTCATATTTGAGGGTGCTTCTCTTGTTGTTCATCCAACTGGGACGGTTGTTGATGAACTAAAATGGTTTAAGGAAGATTATCGAGCGTATGAACTTGACAAAATATTAAAATCTGAAGTTGACGTCAAGCATCATAGTGAGTATGATCTGATTGAAAAAATACACGATGCACTGGTTTTAGGATTAGAAGATTTTTTCGGTAAATTGAATTTTAAAAAGGCTGTATTGGGATTATCAGGGGGTATTGATTCAGCCGTTGCACTGGTGATTGCAAAGAGAGCCCTGGGAAGGGAGAACCTACGTGTTTTGATTATGCCTTCAGAATATTCCTCGGAAGATTCTGTTACGGATGCGAAAAAATTAGCGGAGAACTTGGGAATAAACTATGATATTCTGCCAATCGATGATATCAAAACGGCATTTTCTGAAACCCTGGAGCCGGTTTTCAAAGATATACAAGAGAATACAGCGGAGGAAAATATTCAGGCAAGAATACGCGGAACATTGCTTATGGCAATTTCAAATAAATTTGGAAATATTCTTCTTAACACCTCGAACAAAAGCGAGTCAGCGGTAGGCTATACAACCCTGTATGGTGATATGACAGGAGCTGTCTCAATTTTAGGGGATGTATATAAAACTGATGTTTATAAATTGGCGGAATATTTAAACATGAATGAGGAAATTATTCCGGAAAATATAGTTAATAAAACGCCTTCTGCTGAGTTACGACCAAATCAAAAGGACAGCGATTCGTTGCCGGATTACGAAGTCCTCGATAAGATTTTATTTGAATATATTGAACTGCAAAAGTCTGTAGATGATATTGTTGCGGATGGACAGGATGAGGCCCTGGTGAGAGATATTATTAATATGGTTAATTTGAATGAATATAAGCGTTTTCAGGCGCCACCTGTTTTACGGATTTCTAGTAAAGCTTTTGGTATGGGAAGAAGGATGCCTTTAGTAGCGAGATACCAGACTTAATAGGGAGTATACATAAAATGTATCTGTCAGTCCGCTCTTATTACAGCCTTCGGTATGGAGTTATTTCCATCAATAACCTCATAAATAAAGCTAAGGAATACGGCCTTTCAGCTCTGGCTATCACAGACATCAATAACACCACAGGTATTGTTGATTTTGTTTTAGAGTGTCAAAATAACAATATTAAACCTATTGGAGGAATAGAGTTCAGGAATTGGGATAAATGGATGTATACAGGGCTGGCAAAAAATAATGAAGGATTTCATCAACTTAACAATTTTTTCTCCAAATACCATCTGAATTATTATGACTTTCCTGAGGAGCCACCTGAGTTTGATAATGTTATTTTTATTTTGCCTTTTACTGCAATTCATAAGGAACAATTAAAGGAGAATGAATATGTTGGCGTTAGGTTAAATGAAATCAGTAAGTTGTATTCTTTTCAAAGCATTCCATTTCGTGAAAAGTTACTTTATGTAAATTCTGTGAATTTTATTAATGCTTCTGAATGGGATCTGCACAGACATTTAAGGGCTATCGACCATAATGTACTTTTAAGCCATGTTAAAGAAAGCTGGCTCGCCAGTCAGGATGAACTATTTTATAATCCGGAAGAACTGAAAGAATTTTGTAATCATTTTCCCTTCCTGCTTGAAAATGCTGATAGAATTGCCCGGCAATGTCATTTACATTTTGATATGAGTGTGAAAAACAAATCTACATACACTGGTAATAGGGCTAAAGATAGTGCTTTACTTAGAAAATTGACTTTCAATGGAATGAAAGAACGTTATAGAACGGTTACAACAACTATTAAAAACCGTATTAAGAAGGAGCTGTATATTATTGATGAAATGGGTTTATCGGCTTATTTTCTGGTTACAAGAGATGTGATTAGTTATTCCATGCAACAGGGATTTTATCATATAGGAAGGGGTAGCGGAGCTAATAGTATGGTTGCCTATTGTTTATATATAACCGATGTTGATCCATTAGAACTGAACCTATACTTTGAGCGTTTCATAAATCCTAAGCGATCGAGTCCCCCTGATTTTGATATCGACTATTCATGGAAAGACAGGGATTATGTGCTGGATTATATTTTTCAACAGTTTGGATATGGAAATACTGCCTTGTTGGGTACCATTTCTACATTTAAGGAGAAATCTATAATACGGGAGCTAGCAAAGACTTATGGTTTACCTAAAAAAGAAATTGATGCACTTATTGAACGACCGGAAGAATATATTAACAAAGATGTTTTGTATGATCAAATATTCCAGGTGAGCAATAAGCTTGTCGGTTTTCCTAATTTGAGAAGCATACATGCGGGTGGTGTTCTTATTTCTGATCGGCCGGTGACATATTATTCCGCACTTGATTTACCGCCAAAGGGATATCCAACCACTCAATGGGATATGTATGCTGCAGAAAGGATTGGTTTTGAAAAGCTTGACATTCTTAGTCAGAGAGGAATAGGACATATTAAAGAGTCGGTTGAAATTATCAGAGAAAATACAGGCGAAGATGTTGATATTTTTGATATCCAATCTATTAAAACAGACTCCAAGGCAAAGAATTTACTGAGAAAGGGTGAAACTACTGGTTGTTTTTATATTGAGAGTCCTGCCATGCGGGGCTTACTTAAAAAGTTGCGTTGCGATGATTATTTGACCCTTGTTGCTGCTTCTTCTATAATTCGTCCGGGCGTGGCTAAATCTGGCATGATGCGGGAATATATCAGACGGTTTCACCATCCTGGTGATTTTGAATACATTCATCCGGTCATGCGGGAACAATTGAAGGAGACTTATGGCATTATGGTTTATCAGGAGGATGTTCTGAAGATTTGTCATCATTTTGCGGGTTTGGATCTTGCCGATGCGGATATTTTACGAAGGGCAATGAGCGGGAAATTCAGATCGAAGCGTGAATTTAAGCGAATTGAGGAGAAATTTTTTTCCAACTGCCGTCATTATGGGTATTCTGAAAAAATTATTCATGAAGTCTGGAGACAGATAGAATCTTTTGCCGGTTATTCCTTTTCAAAAGCGCACTCTGCATCCTATGCTGTAGAAAGTTTCCAGAGTCTTTATCTTAAGGCGCATTTTCCACTGGAATTTATGACTGCTGTTATTAACAATTTTGGTGGATATTACAGAACTTTTGTTTATATCAACGAGGCACAACGTTATGGTGCATCGATATTTCTGCCATGCGTGAATAACAGTTATTATCTCACCAATATTTATGGAAAAGAGATTTATTTGGGTTTTGTTCATATCAAGGATTTTGAAAATCAGCTTTCAATGCGTATTGTTGATGAAAGAATACAAAACGGGAAATATAAAGGACTGGAAGATTTTGTAAGCAGGACAAACATTGGCAAGGAACAATCCATTATTCTGATACGTGCAGGTTGTTTGCGTTTTACAGGAAAAATAAAGGCAGAACTATTGTGGAAAGTACATATGCTCTTTTTGAAAAAAAATAATAAGACTAAAGAATACAAACTATTTAATATTTCATCTGCGAAGGACGATAAACTTCCTGAATTTAGTCAAATGCCTCTGGAGGATGCATACGATGAGATTGAACTCTTGGGTTTTCCGGTAACTTTATCTTTGTTTGATATGCTGAAAACGACATTTCGTGGTGAAATGAATGCTTCAGAGATGACTGATAATGTAGGGAAAACTTTCCGCATGGTTGGTCAGCTTGTTACCATAAAATATGTCCGGACATCCCGTAAGGAGATTATGAATTTTGCTACATTTCTGGACACGAAGGGTGAATTTTTTGATACGGTTCATTTCCCAAAGGTTTTAAAACAATATTCTTTTCGTGGTGCAGGTGTTTACTTAATTCTTGGTAAGATAGTGGAAGAATTTGGATTTGCCTCACTGGAAGTTGAGAAAATGGCAAAACTGTCTTTAAAACCTGATCCAAGGAGAGAATAGATACGTTATTTCCCAATGAATGTAGAAAGCCGCTAAACTTTATTCATGAGCTTAGCGGCCGGATATAAATTTAGGATGTTCTGCTTTTTTATATTTCAACCAACTCGTAATTATTTGTGCCTAACCCGATCTCTTCGGCATGATCAAGCTGTATCGCCGGGTCTAGCTGTGGATAAAATTCTTTAAACGGGTCTTTTCCACTATTGGCTTTAATGACCAGATCATAGGATGCCCTGTCGATGGCAACCGGGTCGTCAGAGGCAAGGAATCCAACATCATTCACCAGTGGTTCGTCATTTGCCGGATCACAATCACAGGCGGGAGCTACGTCTGTAATGATATTGACATACAGCATTTTTGTTCCAAAATTTTGTTTTACTCCAAAAGCATATTCAGCCATTTTTTTCTGTGTATTTTCTGAGGAGGAATCCCAGTTGATTTTGATAGCTCCCTCCGGACAAACGGCAATACAACGGGCGCAACCAACGCAGTTTTCTGTTATATAGGCTTTCTTAGAAATTTCAATGGCTTTCTCCTGGCAGTGCTCAATACACTGACGACAGGCAGTACATTTATCCTGGTTAATAGTGGGGCGGCTTTCAGAGTGCATATCTAATTTTCCCTGTCTACTGGCACATCCCATTGATAAATTTTTAACGGCGCCGCCAATACCGGTTAGCATGTGTCCTTTAAAGTGACTGACACACATCATACCATCTGCATTAATGATATCGGCAGCAAGATGAACTTTTTCTGACAAAGGAAGATTTACCGTTTGTTCTATGCTGTTTTCACCTCTTAAACCGTCAGCAATAATAACGGGAACCTGGTGTGTAGAATATCCAAAGCCGTTCCAGTTGGCACAATAGTGGTGGTCTACACTATTCGTACGCATTCCGACATACAGCGTATTGGTGTCTGTCATATATGGTTTCGTATTCATGTCTTTTAATGCACCAATAACCGGCCTCAAAAAAACCGGCCGCAGAAAAGCAGTATTGCCTAATTCTCCAAAGTGGACCTTGACGGCTATTAATTCTTTTTCCTGGTAAGAATCACGTATATTAATTTTTTTCAGTAAACGGCTGATTTTATCCAGAGGACTTTTTTGAGTTTTGTTTTGTAGAGATGAATAAAACACTTTTGCTTGCATAATACTCCTTTGTTTTTAAATAATTAATAAGCAATTGTTTATGCTGTCAAACTTTCTCTTCTGCTTTGTTAAAGTAGGAAAATTTTACCTGATGACAAAATAACAATTTTAAACATTATTATTATTGTATTCTTAAAGTTACTTTTTGATTTTTCTTTGATAAATTAAGAATAGTCTGCAGTAAATGTAGAGGCGTTCTGAAGTTTCTTGCTAATATAGGAAGCAGATCCCAAGTTATACTAATATCTGCATAATTTTTTAATTTAGCCAACTCATTTTATTGCTCTTGCTCATGAAACGAAGATTTAAAAATTTATTTCAAACGCTTGGCGGCGCATTGATAGGATTCATTTTTCTTTATTTTACATTGAGGGATAAACCCCTTGACCTTATTTTTGAGAATATTTTAGAGTCCAAATGGATCTTTGTTGTTTTAAACGGATGTTTCCTTGCTTTGACTTTTTTTCTGAGGGCTTTGAGATGGCGCATTTTAGTTCAGAATCTGGGTTATGAACTAATAAAAAGGCGGAATATTGTTCTCGCTGTGACTATGGGATATTTTGTAAACAGCTTTACTCCAAAGCTCGGGGAATTTATCCGTTGTTTATATCTTCGAAAAACCACCAGTGTACCAGTTGTTCGTAGTCTTGGTTCTGTTGTATCCGAAAGAATATATGATCTTCTCGTATTAGCTCTTGGTTTGTTAACTGTTTTCATCTTGGAATTTGACAGGTTGTATAGATTATTCAATCGTTTTATAGAAAATAATGTTGAAGAGTTATCGCTTTTCGGTAGCCAAATTTTTGTATATTTTCTTATTTTGGTTGTGGTGGGCTTAGGTGTATACTTAATGATTTCACGCGGACTTCACGTGAAGATAAAAAAATTGTTGGGAGAATTTTTTGAAGCAATCAAAAATACCTTATATCTGAGAAAGTATACCCAGTTTTTAATATTAACTATTTTAATCTGGGCTGCTTTGATAGCTATGAATTATGTGGCCCTGAAAGCATTGCCTGCAACGGAAGACAGCAGTTGGTATTTTGCTGTGATTGTTTTGTTTGTTGGAGGCATTGGTTGGGCTCTGCCAACACCCGGAGGAATAGGTACGACACACTACTTTATCTATCAACTTTTTTTCATTTTTAATCTTGATCCCCATGCTGGGGTTAGCTTTGGTATATTGTCGAATGGTCTGACTTTTATTTATTCATTGATATTTGGTTTTGTTGCATTATTGTATTTTTTTCTCCGGCAGAAGAAACAGAAAGAAATTGAAAATTAAGTTTCGTGAATATTTGTTGATATAGTTATTTGTATGGAGGCATTTACTCGGTTTAGATAATTTAATTTTTTGGGGGAGATTCCATGAATTCGGTGTCCTTCCAAATATTATCCTGATTTTCTTCATTTAAGCTGTCCTCATTTATTCTTGTTTCATCGTGCTTGATTACAGGGCTTGTGGCCTTTTCTTTTTGAATTTTCCTGTAATTATTATAAATCTGCATAGTGGCTAATATGAAGGCAATAGTTATGAAAATAGTTATAACTATGTTCTGCAACTTTATTTTGTCCATAAGGTGTGTATTTTTTGTTTAAATAATTGCATCAATTCAAAGATAGGTTTAAGAGGGCAAAGATAATTGCACCATGGTCTTCTTATAAAAACTGATAGAACAATTGTTAATGCCAAAAGGGCAAACAGGTATGTTGTAGCGGTAAATTGAAATAACCCGCTATATACCTCATAGTTTGAAATTGTTGGATTTCTATACATTAAGGCTAAAAATATAGCGATCCAAGCTAATGAACGTTGTGCCCAAACCCAGAAATATTTGTTTGCAGGATTTATGGATTTGGCATTTCCCAGTTTACCTAATATTTTCTGAGTTGCCCCAAACGGGCATATAGAACTGCAATAGATGTTTTTACCTGAAGTTAGCAATATTATGAATGTTCCAACTACCAGCAAATAAATGTATAATTCATTTTGCCAGTCAGGCCAATAACCCAGCAGAAAACTGTTTATTCTTGTTAGTGTAATGGGTTGGTTAAGAACAAAGCCTAAAAATACCATTCCAACAATCAGGGTTAACCAGTTTAATTGGTTCTTGTATTTAAAGTGCGGTAACCGTGCCAATATACCAAGTGTAAACATAACAAGAATTAGAACTTCTTTCAATCCTACTAATGCTTTTTTTGCGCTTGTTTTGGTCTGGATTTTTATGTCTCTCGCTTCGCCTAGTTTAAGGGCCGACTGTTTGATTGCTTGAGTAATTGCTGAAGAAGTTTCAGTAGCTCCTGTAACAGCGTCAATAGTATTGTTTCCTGTTAGAAGCTCCGAAATTTTTTTGTTATTAAATTTTTGAATAAAATCGTTCCTCAGTACTTTCTGAAAATATGAATGTGTCTCGGATGATTCAATAATATGTATTTTTTTAATTGCGTTGTTATTTTTATAATGAACCAGTATTTTGACTTTTCCGGCATATCCATTGCCAGCTCCTCCGGAAATGAAAGAAGTATCACCATTAGTTTCCGGAGTTAATTTGTAAACCCCTGTTTTTATAGGTTGTATATTGAAATCTGTTGTGTCATAGAATGATTGAATATAATGGGCATAAAATATTTGTTTACGGCTCTTCCCGCTGTAGTAGACTATTATTAGTATGAATATAGCTAAAAGAGCCAAATACCATTCGATATTTTTTTTTATTCTTTTTCTTTGTTGAAGGTTAGGATTCTCCATAGAATTACTCCTAAAATAAAAGTGATAATCAGGGAAAAACCAAGAAAATATAATCCAGGGCGAGCTTCATTTTCTCCTATGAGGGTGAAACCTCCAGCAATACTAAGAGTCAAAAAGAGAAACCATAAGGCGGTTAATGTCCATTTCCACCAGTTCATTTTTATTCCCAGGTCTTGTGCCCATAATGTTGCACTATAGAATGTAAAAACATACAGCCCACCCATTATGACCCAAAAAAGTGGTTCTAAAAATATTTCAATAATTTCCATATCTTATACTTTTAAAGTTCGAACCATTCATTTGTATTTAGCCAGTCCGGAGGATCTCCATATGTTTCGTTTTCTCCGTTTGGTGGAGGTAGATACTTTTCTCCTCCCGGATATTCAAAGAAACCTTTTTGCATAGCAAGCATAGCAGAGGAAACTGCACCCGTTGGATCTGTTGCATCCAGTTGTTTTGAAAGTTTATGTGTCCAGTTGTCTTTTCTTGAATAGGGACAAACTGAAAGGCAGATACGGCATCCTCTTGGATGGCTTGTGGCTACTGAGTTCCATATTGTGAAACACTTATCCTGATCGATTTCCCATCTTAAATATCCCCGAACCGGTTTTGGTGGATATTCCTCAAAGCTTATTGCTCCACTGGGACATTCTTCAGCACAAATTTTACATTTTTTGCAAAATTTCTTTATTCCAATGTCAATAGGTTTATCAGGTTTTAAAGGCATATCAGTGGTAACCGCAGCCAACCTTGTATTAGCCCCTAATTCTGGTGTAATGAGTATTCCATGTCTTCCTTGTTCTCCTAGCCCTGCATCAATAGCAAGCGGTGGCATGGCTATGTCGTAACTTGTTGGTGGAACATGCGAGCGTGCTGAGTATCCAAGGTGTTTAAGAAATGCTTCCAGTTTTCCTGCTATAAAATTTAACATTGAGTAAGCGTCATAAGAAGTTCCATATGTTGGATTTGCATACATGCTATCCCATTCATGGGGAATTGCCATAACTATTGCATATTTCCAGTGTTTTGGCTTCTCGAAGTTAGTTTTTCCCACACCTCTGAGATAGCCCTGATATATCCAGTCTTCCTTGACTTCTGCTATGCCAGTCAATGTTGCTCCAAATGTATGGGTGATTTTTTTCGTCAATTTCGCTCCGTGTTCAGGCGACTTCAATTTGTATTGACGTTCTTTTACGCCCTTGAAATCTGATTCTTCAGGGGGACCTTCTGGCTCTGGCGGGAATGCATCACGTCCGTATAGTGGACTCGCATGCGCAGCAGACCATGCGTCAGCTAAGAAGTATTTGTCTTTATATTTTTCCCAGTTTTTTCTTTGTTGTTTTGCCCGCTTCCTTGCCTTTTTAAATTCTTCCAGACTTCCTGGATGCTCTTTGTAATACCTTTTTAATGGTTTAGGCAATGATTCTGCGCCCTGACTCGGATCCCACGCAGGTTTGGAATTATCAGACGACTGCATTAATCGGTATAATTCATTGTTACGTTTAAAAATGTTTTCCAGATATTGTATTCTCCTGGTAGATGCCACCTTCTCGTAGGTAGGTTTGTCAACGAGAAAACTTTTTCTGTTAAAGAACTGATTTTTGCCATAGGCATTTTTTCCCCAGCCTATATAACTTTCTTTGCTTTTCCCGGAATAGTAACCTGCTCCTGCAATGCCTCCAATGCTCAGGAAAGCTCCCGCTAGTCCACTGTATTTGACAAAATTCCTGCGTGTAATTTTGCTTTTTTTCTTTTTACTCATAATTATGCAGTTTTTGACGTTGACAAACTTAATAATTTTTTAGTTACAAATGAAACTATTAAAACAGGTTTAAATTTTTAACCAATATCTCATTGGATTTTCTATTTTTGTTAAGCAAACACAATATGCTATGCAATATTCCTTTGAATCATCTTTAGGGCGTTTAACGCAGCAAGTTTCCAAAGGCCTTGGCCATTTATTGGAAGAAAAATTTTCCAGGGCTGGTTATGATATTGGTGCGGCTCAATGGACTGTTATTTCTTATTTGAAAGCTAGAGGCCCATCAACGCAAAAAGAAATTGGAAACTTTATGAAATATAACAAAGTGATGATTAAAAGAATTGTTGATAAATTGCAGTCGAAGGGTTATGTTAGACGAATCCCTGATGATGATGATCGGCGTTATAATATTGTGGAACTCACGGTTAGTGGCAAAAATTTATATGTTAAATTGAGCTCTTTTGCAGCCAGCACGCTCGAAGAAGTTTATAAAGATATAAAGCATGAAGAATTGGAAACTTGCCTATACACACTTGGTAAGGTAGCAAGGAAAATAGAAAAATTTGAATAAATAAATTTATGATTGATTATCAACTTAATGCGGTTTATCTTTAATATTTCAATTGGTAAATCTCTGGTAAATTTTAATTTTGTAAAAGGAAATGTTTATGAAAAGTAATTATTAATATCACGAAAATAAATAATTATTTTATCATGGTAAGTTTTCCGCCTTTGGGAGAAATATTGCCTTCGGCGGACAAACATTTGACAAATAATACATATAACAAAATTTATATATACCCTGAAAAGATATGGGAAATTTTATTGTTTCAGCCAGAAAATACAGACCATCAACATTTGACACTGTCATTGGTCAGGCATCTATTACTAAAACATTAAAAAATGCAATAACAAACAATCATCTTGCCCAGGCTTATTTGTTTTGTGGACCGCGTGGTGTAGGAAAAACCACCATTGCACGTATTTTTGCAAAAACCATCAATTGTCAGAATTTAAATGAGAATCTGGAACCGTGTAATGAATGTGAATCATGTAAGGCTTTCAATAATAATCGTTCTACAAATATTCACGAACTGGATGCCGCTTCAAATAATACGGTTGACAACATTAGAAGCCTGATTGAACAAGTTCGGATACCGCCACAAGTCGGAAAATATAGTATCTACATTATTGACGAGGTACATATGTTATCTGCTTCAGCTTTCAATGCTTTTTTAAAAACCCTCGAAGAACCTCCTCCTCATGCAATATTCATTTTGGCAACAACGGAAAAACATAAAATTATTCCAACGATTTTATCCCGATGCCAGATATTTGATTTTAACAGAATCAAGGTTGACGATATAGTGGAGTATCTGCAAAAAATTTCCGAGGAAGAGGGAGTACAATACGAAAATGATGCTTTTACTATTATAGCCCAAAAAGCTGATGGAGCTATGCGCGATGCATTATCAATATATGACCAGGTTGTGAGCTTTAGTGATAATCATATTACCTATCAAAAAGTTTTGGAAAATCTCAATGTTCTTGACTATGATTATTATTTCCGATTAACTGATGCCTTTCTTAACGGTGATCATAAAGAAGCCCTGATGATTTTTAATGAAATTCTGGATAAAGGATTTGATGCTCATCAGTTTATTAATGCTTTAAGTAAGCATTTTCGTAACTTACTTGTTTGCAAAGATGAGAAGACTATTGATTTACTTGAAATAGGTGCTGGAATAAGGGAAAAATATAGAACTCAAACTGAAAAAACAGACTTGAACTTTTTAATACAAGCATTAAACACAACCAATAAGTATGATGTAACTTATAAGTCAAGCATGAACCAAAGGCTGCACATTGAGCTCGCTCTGATTGACTTATGTAATTTTGATACTGTAAAAAAAAAACTGAAACAGAACGTGAAGCAGTAGCTAATAATGTTAATCAAAAGAGGCCAGGCAGTAAAACTAAGAAGCAGGGGACTAGCACTGAGGAAGAAAAATCTTCCGATGAGATCGAACAAGAAACTCCCAATACCGGAACTTTCTCTATCAATAATGCTTTAAATGGTAAAAAGTATCAAGATAGGGAAACAACACAAAAAAAAGAAGACAAACAACAAGAGAATAATTCGGTTCAAAATTATGGAAATAATGAATTTTCCCAAGATGATCTGGAGTCTGCATGGAAAGAATTTGCCGAAACAATCAAAGACAAGCCGCGATTATACAACTTGTTCCAAACCCGAACACCGAAGGTTAGTGAGAATGATAAAATAATCATACACCTCGATAACCCTCTTCAGGAAGAGATTTTTAGTAAAGTTTTTAATCAACTTCTCAATAGTATTCGCAAACAGTTGAAAAATAGTAATATAAGACTCGAAGCTAAAAGTGCTAAAGAAGAGGATAGCGGTGATAAGAATGGGAAATTATATACCCTGGATGATAAGTTTAATTATTTGGCTGATAAAAATCCCTCCCTTAAAAAATTAAAAAGAGATTTGGATTTGGATTTTGATTTTAATTAGACATATCAGCTATGTGGTAGGTTGTATGTCAGGCAAATATAGGATTTATGATATAGAATATATAAAAATTAAATATTAATTGATAAGTTTACACGATAAATAAAAAAACAAAAATTATGAATAATATGGACTGGAGTAATTTACCTTTCGGTTTTCATAAAACTGATTATAACATACGATGTAGTTATAAAGACGGAAAATGGGGAGATATTGAAGTATCCTCCTCGGAATATCTTAATGTTCATATGGCAGCTACTGGTCTGCATTATGGTCAACAAGCCTTTGAAGGCATGAAAGCTTACAGGGGAAAAGATGGAGATATCAGAATCTTTCGTTGGGAGGAAAATTTTAAGCGCATGAAAGACTCTGCTCATGGTATTCTAATGGAACCGGTTTCCAAAAATGTATTTCAAGAGGCAATTGTCACGGCTGTTAAAAAGAATGAAAAGTACCTACCACCTTATGGAACCGGTGCTGCTTTGTATATACGTCCTTTGCTCTTTGGATCAGGTGCTGAAATTGGAGTAAAACCGGCCACCGAGTATACTTTCGTTGTCTTTGTTACTCCTGTAGGTCCCTATTTTAAAGAAGGTTTTAACCCAATCAAAATTGCTATTGTCAGAGATACTGACAGAACAGCACCAAAAGGAACAGGGATGTACAAAGTTGGCGGGAATTATGCTGCCAGCCTTTTAGGAATTAAGAGAACGAAAGAAGCGGGTTATGCGCAACCCTTATATCTTGATGCCAAAGAAAAGAAATATATTGATGAAATAGGTGCTGCCAACTTTTTCGGTATTAAGGATAACACATATATAACGCCAAAATCAAATTCCATCTTGCCGTCCATCACAAATAAAAGCATTATTGAAATGGCGCCGGATATGGGATTGAAAGTTGAAAGACGCCCTGTTCCAGTAGAAGAACTGAACTCATTTGAAGAAGTTGGTGCATGCGGTACCGCAGCAATTATTGCCCCAATTGGAGAAATCAAAGATCTTGAGAAAGGAACCATTTATACTTACAGTAAAGACGGAAAACCCGGACCAATTTCAACTAAGATTTATAATAAATTGTTAGGCATTCAATTTGGTAGTGAGCCTGATCTGTACAATTGGATTGAAATTATTAAATAGTGGAAATAGTTAGAAATAAAACTTAAAAATCCGAAGGTTTGATTTGCCTCCGGATTTTTTTTATCATTTTTTTCTTAGCTTATTTTATGAATAATACAGATTAGTCTTCTGAAAAGTCTTTTAGGAGTTTTCTGTAGGCTGAAAAGACATTTGCCCTTGAGACAAAACCTAAATATTTTCCATCTTGGATAACAGGCAGATTATAATGCTTTGTATTTTGAAATTTGTGGGCTACTTCCTCCATAGATTCATCCGGATGTACAACGGGACTTGGCATATACATTAGTTCCGGAACTTTCACTTTATCATATTTATCTCTGTCAAACATAATGTGTCTTATATCGTTTATAAAAACAATTCCTTTCAGGTTGTTTTCCTCATCAATTACAGGGACTATATTACGTTCCGATTTAGCTATAACCGAGACAAGCTCGCCTAATGTTGCGTCATCATGGATGGTTTTAAAATTTGTTTCAATGAGGCTTCTTACCTTCATCATGGACAACACCACTTTGTCTTTATCATGTGTGAAAAGTTCACCTCTTCGTCCAAGCTGATAGGTATACACAGAATATCGCTCGAATAATTTGATAATGGCATATGATATTGTTGCCGTTATCATTAAGGGAAAGATTAACGCGTAACCTCCTGTTATTTCGGCTATTAAAAACATCCCGGTAAGGGGTGCATGAAGAACTCCGGCTATAAGGCCTGCCATCCCTGCCAAAGCAAAATGATTCTCTGGTAAGTTACGGAGACTAAAATAGTTAATAACCTTAGCAAAAAATAAACCACTGTTCACTCCCATAAAAAGCGTTGGTGCAAAAATGCCTCCAACCCCGCCACTTCCAAATGTTATGGAGGTAGCGATAACTTTCAGAAGAATTATCAAAACGAAGAATAGAAAAACAAAAATTACATTATCTTTTAATCCATAGAATATACTTCTTTCAAATAAATAATCAATATTTCCATGTAAGCTGGCATTGATAGCTTCGTAGCCTTCCCCGTACAGGGATGGAAATAAGAATACAATCAGACCTAATGCCGCACCGCCTATTGCCCATTTAGCATATTTATTACGAAAACGGTCAAAAAAATGCTCCACGTTTTTATACATTCTTGTGAAGTATACTGAAACTAACCCGGTAAAAATACCCAATAAGATATAAAAGGGCACTTTGCTTATCATGAATTCCTGTTCTATCTGTGCAGGATAAAGAACATCCATACCCAGGAAAAGGAAGGATGTGAGTGCAGCCGTCAACGAAGACAGTAAGAGAGGAATTAGTGAGGACATAGTAAGATCGAGCATAAGTACCTCAAGAACAAAAACAATACCTGCAACAGGAGCCTTGAATATTGCTGACATGGCTCCAGCGCTGGCACATGCAAGTAAAAGCAATACTTGGCGGAAATTTAATTTAAAGAATGTACCAATATTTGAACCCCATGCTGCTCCTGTAGCTACAGTAGGGCCTTCTAATCCTACAGAGCCTCCAAATCCAACGGTCAAAGCACTGGTCACAATAGATGAAAACATATTGTGGGCTTTAATTTTACCGCGCTTTTTAGATATAGCTTCTAAGGTTAATGGGATACCATGTCCCACTTGCTTTTTAAGAATTTTATCCATAAATAGCAGGGAGCCAAGAATACCAACTGCCGGAAGAATAAAATATAAATAGTTTTGATAATCTGTACCAAAACCGCTTGTTAAGATAGATTCGATTAATTGTACCGCATTTTTTATGAGAATAGCAGCAAATCCTGCCACAACTCCAATCAGAACAGCAAGGATTAATATAAACTTTTGGTCAGTAATGTGCTTTTTTCTCCAAAGCAGTATTTTTCCAAGCGTTTTGTTTTGTTTCATATTGAATGCAAAAATAATATTTCTTTTGAGATAGTATAGCTGTGATAACTGAAAAAAGAAGCCTTTTATGGTTTATTTTTTTTTACCTGGATCAGAGATTATCCAATAAATCCGCGTTCTATTCATCGTCTTTTGTCTTATTTTTTGGACTAGGTTTTCATTTTACAACATGAACTATATCCATATCAGCTAAAAAAAAATTTATAGTTTTACACCTTTTAATTCAAAAGATAAACTTTAAATTGTTATGGTGAAAAAACTCTCTTTTCAATCGTTATTTCAGAAGTTTTTAAACGTTGTAGAAAAAGTAGGGAATGCTTTACCCCACCCGGCTACCCTATTTGCTATTTTTGCCGTATTGGCTGTCGTTTTATCTGCTTTGGGTCATGTTTTGGATTGGTCGGCTGTTCATCCTACCACTGATGAAGTGATCCGTCCGGATAATTTATTATCGGCAGATGGTATCCATAGAATCATTACTGAATTGGTGGACAACTTTACAAGTTTTGCTCCGCTGGGAATTGTTCTGGTTGCTATGCTCGGTATTGGCATTGCCGACAGTAGCGGGATGATAGGAGCGCTTATACGTTTATTGGTACTGTCATCTCCAAAGAAAACTTTAACATTTATTGTTGTTCTGGCAGGTGTTCTTTCGAATATTGCCAGCAATGTTGGCTATGTACTTCTGGTTCCATTGGCAGGTGTGATTTTTCATACTATGGGAAGACATCCGATTGCCGGAATGGCAGCGGCATTTGCCGGCGTGTCTGGAGGATTTAGCGCAAACCTGATTATAGGAACCATTGATCCCCTGCTGGCCGGATTATCACAAGAGGCTGCCAGAATTGTTGATCCTGCGTTCACTGTTAATCCCACAGCAAATTACTATTTTATGGTTGCTTCCACTTTCATTATATCTATTTTGGGAACGTGGGTGACAGAGAAGATAGTGGTACCAAGATTAGGTACTTACAAAGGAGATCAAAAAGCAGGTGAACTTGAGCGGTTGACAAAACAGGAAAAAAAAGGCGTATTATATGCTTTTGGTACAGGTATAGTACTTGTTGGATTTATTTTATGGGGCGTGTTGCCTGAAAATGGTATTTTAAGAGGGCCCGAAGGAGGAATCCTGAATTCTCCTTTGCTTGACGGAGTTATAACATTTATTTTCTTACTGTTCGGCCTTACTGGAATCGCCTATGGTATAGCAACAAAACAATATAAGAGTGATGCTGATGTGATGAAGGGAATGGGGGAAAGTATGAAATCTCTTTCTACTTATATTGTTCTGGTGTTTTTTGCTGCTCAGTTTGTTGCATATTTTAAATGGAGCAATCTGGGAATGATTATTGCCATTGAAGGCGCGGAAGCTCTGATGGCTACAAATCTTGGCATCATTCCACTGATGATCCTTTTTGTTATCTTTTCAGGCGGAATTAATATGCTGATGGGTAGCGCCTCCGCGAAATGGGCTTTACTTGCCCCGATTTTTATCCCAATGTTTATGTTTATGGGATATTCTCCAGAATTATCACAAGTGGTCTATAGAATAGGAGACAGTTTTACCAATATCATTTCTCCTATGATGAGCTTTTTTGCTCTCATTATTGCATTTATTCAAAAATATGACAGCAAAGCAGGAATTGGTACTGTAATTTCAACAATGTTGCCTTATTCTATTATGTTCTTACTGGGGTGGATCGTCTTGCTGATTGTCTGGATATTATTAGGACTTCCGCTTGGCCCTGATGCAGAATTATATTATTCAATATAGCGATATAATATTTTCAGCAACCTGATCTTCATTTACTGAGGAGTAGGTTGCTGAATTTATAGTTTTAAGATTTGTTTTGTTGATCAAGTCTGTAGCGGTTATAAAGCTGCTCCCTTTTTAACCCTAAAAACCTTGCGGTTCTTGCTTTGTTTCCCCTGAATTTTTCCAGCGCTTTTTTTACTACTTTCATTATAAAGTTTTCAATATTAATGGGATTCTTTAGCAGTTGTTCTATGATTTCTTCTTCTGTCAGTAAATCAACATCCTGTTTTGGTTTAAAACTCTTGGTATAATGTTGATCCAGTTTGTCCTTTATCTGTAGATGGTCAAAGTTAATAGAATTAGCATTTGCGAATATCATTATTTGCGTAATGAAATTTTTTAATTCTCTTATATTTCCAGGCCAAGTGTAAAAGTAAAATAGCTTAAGCACTTTATTCTCAATATATTGAATTGACTTATTGAATTGCTGATTTAATTGATTAATGAAAAAGATCACAAGGGGTATAATTTCTTCTCTCCGTTCTGACAACTTGGGAATTTCTGCTTTGACAATGTTCAGGCGGTAATATAAATCCTCTCTGAATTCTCCCTTTTCTACAAGTCTTTCCAGATTTTTGTTTGTAGCAAAAATTAGCCTGGAATTAATTTTATGTTTTTTTCTTCCGCCAAGTTGATAATATTCACCGGTTTCCAAGACCCTGAGAAGTTTCGCTTGTATTTCTTGATTGATTTCTGTAATTTCATCAAGTAACAATGTTCCTCCCTTTGCCTGCTGAAAATATCCCTCTTTTCCTTTTGTGTTTGCTCCGGTAAATGCTCCCTTTTCATATCCAAACAATTCAGATTCAAACAGTTCCTTATTGATGTTAGAACAATTAAACGCTACATACTCTCCTTTGTTTTGGTCTACCTCATAATGCATATATTCAGAAATTAATTCTTTTCCTGAGCCGGTAGCTCCTGTTATAAGAAGTGGAACGTCCGGAGAATTCTTCATCTTATCCAATTTGTCCAGAATTGATTTCAACTGTTCTGAATAGACTGCATAACCCTTTAATTTGGAATGACGTAAGACTTTAGCAGGAGTACATCTGATTGAATGAATATCTATCAGCTTATCATCCTTTTCTTCTAATATTATTTGTTCTATATTACTTTCCATAAATATTGAACTGCTTCATATTTTTGAAAAAATAAGAAAAAAATAGTGTAGTTCAAAGCTACATTTCTTTTTTAATTTTTACGTTGGAGACAAGAATAATTTAATGAAATCCTCATCCGCCATAGTAATCAAAAATGCATAAAAAATGTGGATTCCATGGGATTTAGAATCAAAATATATTAATTTTTGTAGCAATAAGTCTCAAATAATGAAACTTTCGGGTTAAGAGTGATTAACCAATACATTTATTTTTAGTGTAAAATAAATATTTGATCTTTTTTGGTTTTTGTAATTGCATGGATGTAATTTAGGAAATGCCATAGCTTTTTGTTAAACCAACGCTTTTTCGTATTTTTATAGAGTCAAATTTTTTGAGAAACGATGTTGTTTTGTGAAATCTGAACTAATTTAATCTGCCAATAATTGTTAGATATTTAATTGTAAATCAATCCCCGAGTTTGTTCAGCAGTTCAGGAAATTTTTGCTATAACATCATATATTTGTACTGAAATAAATATTTATTAAACATTTCATTTATGAGTAATCAAATATCTTATGCCGGTAATAAAGGAGAAAACATTCGTTCTGACTGTTTCGTAACTTTTGAGTTGAAAAAATCAGGGGGCATTGATCTGGATATCCAGAGCAAGGTAGACATCTTATTTGGTAAATCGATTGAAGAATTGACAGAAGAGATTTTGGAATATTTTGGAATAGAAAATGCTTTTGTTAAGATTGAAGATTCCGGAGCTTTGCCATGGATTATAGCTGCTCGCGTGGAGGCTGCAATAAAAAATCTGATAAAAACAGAAAAGGAATATTTATTACCACTCATTAAAGAGAATCAGTATGATTCTGAGAAGGAACGGTTTCGTTTTTCCCGTTTGTATTTGCCGGGAAATACTCCTAAAATGATGATTAACGCGGGTATTCATCATCCTAATGGAATTATTTTGGATTTAGAAGATTCTGTGGCTATAGATAAAAAGCACGAAGCGAGGTTTTTGGTTAGGAATGCATTGAGAGGAGTAGATTTTTACAGTGCAGAAAGAATGGTGCGAATCAATCAATTTCCGAAGGGATTGGAAGATTTAAAGTATGTCGTTCCTCATAATGTGCATGTGATTTTAGTACCGAAGTGCGAAGGAGCCGAACATATTTATAAAATAGAAAAAGAAGTAAAAAGAATAAGAGAAGACCAGAATGTTAAAGCTGATGTGTTTTTTATGCCAATTATTGAAAGTGCGCTTGGCGTTGAAAAAGCTTATGAAATTGCGACGGCTTCAGAAAATGTTGTAGCTCTTGCGATAGGACTTGAGGATTATACCGCTGATATAGGGACAAGGAGAACGAATGAAGCAACAGAGTCATTCTATGCGCGTACCCGAGTGGTAAATGCATGTAAAGCTGCTCGCATTCAGGCTATTGATAGCGTTTTTTCCGATGTCGGAGATGAGGAAGGTTTACGCCAAACTGTTAAGAAGAGTAAATCCCTGGGATTTGAAGGTATGGGATGTATCCATCCCCGTCAAATTAAGATTATACATGAAAGTTTTGCACCTGATAACAATGAAATCCACAAAGCAATGAAAATTGTTAATGCATATTATGAGGCAGAAGAGAAAGGTTTGGGTGTTGTATCGCTTGGTTCAAAAATGATTGATCCTCCTGTGGTTAAAAGAGCTCAAAAGAATATTGATTTGGCAATTTATTTAGGATTAATATCTGAGAACTGGAGGGATGAGTTTTTGAATCAACAAGAAGCTGAATAAGAATAATATGATTCTGAAAAAATCAAAAATTTATCATACAATTCTATATCTTTAATTCAAATTTTAACAAAAAAAAACAATTATAAATGGGACAACCAGCTAACAATCTTGTGAAAAATGCAGTAGGTCGCTATGTTCCTGCAAGTATTAATGGTGAAGCAGTGGTTCCTTATAAAGGCGTTGGTAAACATAAAGTAGAAGGAAAAAAATATAGCCCGAGAATTTCATCGTGTGCTGACTATCCAAGTAATGGCGATAAACGGGTCAACAGCCTTAAGGAAGCTTTGAAAAAAGCAGGAATAAAAGATGGAATGACAATTTCTACACATCATCATTTTCGTAATGGTGATTTACTTGCTAATTTAGTTTTTGATGCAGCTCATGAATTAGGTGTGAGGAATTTACGGTGGTTCCCTTCGGCTTCTTTTCCATGTCATGAGCACCTGATTCAATATCTGGAAGATGGTACTATCCATCATATAGAAGGAAGTATGAACGGGCCGCTTGGTAAATTTACTTCGGAGGGAAAAATGAAAGGAACGGGCATTTTGCGTTCTCATGGTGGCAGATATCAGGCTGTGCAGGATGGTGAGGTGAAAATCGATATTGCGATTATAGGCGCAGGTTGTGCAGATCCTTTCGGAAATGCAAACGGGTTGTATGGTCCTTCTGCTAGTGGGTTACTTGGTTTTGCTCTTGCTGATTCTCAATATGCGGATAAGGTAATTGTAGCCACCGATAACATGGTTGAATTTCCATGCATCCCATGGCAAATACAGGGAAATTATGTGGATTATACGGTTGAACTGGATAAAGTTGGGATACCTGAAAAAATTGTGTCCGGAACAACCAGAATTACCAAAAGTCCTGATCGCTTATTATTAGCAGAAATGACGGCCGATTTTTGTGAAGCCACAGGTATATTAAGAGATGGATTTTCTTTTCAATCGGGAGCAGGGGGAACATCTTTAGCAGTAGGAGAGTTTTTTGCCAAAAAAATGAGAGAAAAAAACATTATAGCACGTTTTGCCAGAGGAGGTAGTAATAAATATCTGGTGAATATGCTTGAAGAGGGATTGGTGGATTATATACTTGATGGTCAGACGTTTGATCTGGAAGGTGTGCGTTCAATGCGCGAAAATCCAAAACATGTATGGACCAGTCCGTTTACCAGTTATAATTATCATGGCAAGGGTAATTTTGCCGGAATGGTTGATGTTGTTATTTTGGGAGCAACAGAAGTAGATGTGAATTTTAATGCCAATGTTGTAACTCACTCAGATGGTTACTTACTCCATGGTTTGGGAGGATGGCAGAATTGTTTGTTTTCAAAGACTGTTATTTTGCCCATACCACTTTTCAGGGATCGTATACCTGTTATCAACGATGAGGTCACAACGATCTGTGGACCAGGTGAATTAATTGATGTTATAATCACGGAACGGGGCATAGCCATAAATCCTAAGCGAACTGATTTGATTAAAAAAGCAAGAGGTTCAGGTTTGCCTATAAGAAAGATAGAAGAGCTGCGTGATGAAGCTTATAAAATTTGCGGTAAACCTCAACGTCCTGAGCTGGAAGATGATATTATTGCTGCCGTGAAATGGGTGGATGGAACTGTTATTGATGTAGTCCGTAAGGTAAAAACTTAATTTGTTATATTGCTAACCTTAAAATTAAATGGTATGAAAAAGTACAAATGTCGAGTCTGTGGACATGTTTATGACCCTGCCGAAGGAGATCCTAAAGGTGGCATCAAACCAGGAACAGCGTTTGAAGATATTCCTGACGACTGGAAATGCCCGGTTTGTGGTGTGGGTAAGGGAGAATATGAGCCTGTATAAAATATTTTAACTAAAGAGAACCGGTAATTTAATTAGCCGGCTCTCTTTAGTTTGTGTAGCTCTCTACTGCAAAAGCTTAAAAAAGTTGCTTATACCATGAGACAAGTATGCCTTTGTTGCTTATTTTGCCGCTATTGTTTCAATTTCAATGTCGGCGTTTTTAGGTAGATTTGCAACCTGATATGCAGAGCGTGCTGGAGGATCAGATTGATAATATTTCCCATATATTACATTTACTACCTGAAAATTATTGATATCTTTTAGGAATATTGTTGATTTGACAACATTCTCATAGGAGTATCCCGCTGCCTGCAATACGGCTCCTATGTTTTTCATTACCAGATCGGCCTGGTCTTCAATTCCTTTCGGCATTTCCATTGTTTCCGGGTCTAAGGGTAATTGCCCTGAGATATATAATGTCCCGTTCACCTCAATTCCTTGGCTATAAGGTCCAATAGCTTCAGGTGCATTTGATGTTTTAATTACTTTTCTCATAATTTTTGATTTTAGATTGTTTATATAAAAAAGCATCCTTTGGGATTTTAAGGATGCTTAATTTATTAATTTTGTGTGTTATTACCAAATTTCTGCCCGTTTATCTTCTGGTATATATAATTTGTTGTTTTCATCAACCTTAAAAGCTTTGTACCAGCTTTCCATATTACTTATTGGTCCATTAACTCTGTGAATTCCAAGGCTATGAACATCTTCTTTCGTACGTCTCAAAATTTCTTTATTTCTGATATTTTGGGCCCATACTCTTGCCCAGGCAAGGAAGAATCTTTGTTCAGGAGTATAACCGTTAATTTCTTCCGGAAGATCCTTGTTTTGTGTAGCATTTTTATAGGCAGTGTGGGCGATACTTAGTCCACCCAGATCTGCTATATTTTCACCCAATGTTAATTCCCCATCCGCGTTGACAGTATCAAGCACTGTTTTTTCATTGTATTGTTCTACCAATACTTTTGTTCTTTTCTCGAATTTTTCAGAATCTTCTTCAGTCCACCAATCATTCAAATTACCTTCTTTATCATATTGTCTTCCCATATCATCAAAGCCGTGTGTCATTTCATGACCAATTACTGCTCCAATTGCCCCGTAGTTTACTGCATCATCACCGTCCAGATAGAAAAATGGTGGCTGTAATATTCCCGCAGGAAAACAAATTTCATTTAATGAAGGGGAATAATATGCATTTACCGTTTGTGGTGGAAAAAACCATTCATCGGGATCAACAGGTTTTCCAATTTTATTTAATTGGTATTGTTTGTTAAATTTTCGTGCGGCTAAAACATTGGCTATGTATGACGATTCATCTATTTCAAGTTCAGAGTAATCTCTCCATTTATCTGGGTAGCCAATTTTTGTATTCATTACATCAAGTTTTGCAAGTGCCTTTTCTTTTGTTTCTTCACCCATCCATTCTAATTGTTCAATTCTTTGGGCAAATGCTTCTTTAAGGTTGTTAACCAGAATTTCCATCTTTTCTTTGGCTTCAGGAGGGAAGTGTTTTTCCACAAATTTTTGCCCGATAGCATCTCCAAGGGCTCTGTTGGTCACATCTAAAACCCTGCGCCATCTTTCTTTTATTTCTTCAGTTCCTTGCATTACTTTTCCATAGAAATCAAAATGGGTTTGAACAAAATCTTCTGTAAGATATGGCGCACTACTATTTAGCAGGTTCCACCTTAAATACGTTTTCCAGTCCTTAACTGATACGTCCTTAAACATTCGATCTGCTTCAGCGAAAAATTCTGGTTGTTTGACATTTAATTCTTCCGGAGCTTCAATATTCAGACTTTCAAAATATGCATCCCAATCAAAATTTGTATATTTCTTTTTCAATTTGCCTACCTGCATCTTGTTGTAAGTATTGTGAGGGTTCCTGGTTTCAAGTCTTGTCATCGATGCTTTAGCCAGGCGCGTTTCAATTTTCATGATCGTTTCAGCAGCTTTTTGTGCTTCTTGACTATTATATCCTGCCAATTCAAAAATTTCTGTAATATAGTTACGATAGTCATTGCGTATTTCTTGAGTACGTTCATCATCCTGGGTATAGTAGTCTCTGTCTGACATTCCTAATCCACCCTGACTAAGCTGTGCAATATTCATCTCGCTGTTTTTAGCATCAGCCCCTGATGAAAAGCCAAACGTTGAGCCAATACTATATTGGTGAAAATGCATTATTTGTTTCTGGATGTCTTCCGTTGACTCCAAATTGCCGATTTTTTCCAATTCAGGTTGAATTGGATCTATACCTTGTTCATTTATTTGCTCTGTATTCATCCCAAGGCTATAGAAGTTACCTATTTTTTTTTCTAGAGAATTCTCCTCATAATCCCCATTGGCACATTCCTCTAATATTGTTTTTACTTTCTTTTTAGTTTCTTTGTCCAGCAAATCAAAAGATCCGAATCTGCTTTCATCAGAGGGCAGAGGATTTGCTTCCTCCCATCCTTCATTCGCAAATTTGTAAAAATTATCTCCAGGGTTAATGTCTTCATTGATATAACTCACATCCAGATCTTTTTCTTTTTTTTCCTGACATGAGCTAAAGAATAATGATGTTGTCATAACAATAATGAGTAGTACATTAAAATTCGTTTTCATAGTTATTTTAATTTTATTGTAAGTGAAAAAAAGCTGTCTAATGATTAATAGACAGCTTTTTGATTGTACAGTTTAATTTACAGATAGATGTTTATTCGTATTCTTTAAATGTTTCTTTGATTTTATTCATTGCATCACGCAGTTGTTCCTCGTTGATAATCAATGGAGGAGCGAAACGGATAATGTTGCCATGTGTTGGTTTAGCTAGTACACCATTTTCTTTCATTGAGACGCATACATCCCATGCAGTTTTACCTGCTTTATTCCTGATAACAACTGCATTGAGCAATCCTTTTCCCCGTACCTCTTGGATCATTTCAGATTCGATGCTTCTGAACTCCTCTCTAAATATCTTCCCCAACTTTTCTGCATTTTCAGCAAGATTTTCTTCTTTAACAACTTGTAGGGCTGCAATCGCAACTTTTGAAGCGATGGGATTACCTCCAAAGGTTGAGCCATGCTCACCAGGCTGAATAGTTAGCATAATATCATCATCTGCTAATACTGCTGATACAGGGTATAGACCTCCAGATATTGCCTTGCCTAGAATTAAAACATCAGGTCTTATGCCTTCGTGGTCGCATGCCAGGAGATTGCCTGTTCTTGCAATTCCTGACTGTACTTCATCAGCCATAAACAGGACATTATGTTTTTTACATAATTCATAGGTTTTTTTCAAATATCCTTCATCCGGAACATGTACGCCAGCTTCACCTTGAATAGGTTCAACAAGGAAACCGGCAATATTAGGATCCTGAAGTTCTTTTTCAAGTGCTTCTGGATCATTAAATGGAATAGTTACAAATCCCGGAGTATAAGGGCCATAGTCTTTTCTTGCATCAGGATCTGTTGACATAGAAACTATTGTAATGGTTCTTCCATGAAAATTGTTTTCGCATACAATGATTTTAGCTTCATTTTCAGGAATTCCTTTCTTCTTATAAGCCCACTTTCTGCATAGTTTAAGGGCAGTTTCGTCTGCCTCTGCACCGGTGTTCATTGGTAAAACTTTATCATAACCAAAATACTTGGTTACATATTCTTCATATTCACCCAGAACACTATTATGAAATGCTCTGGAGGTCAAAGCAAGTTTTTGGGCTTGCTCTGTTAGCGCATTGACAATTTTGGGATGAGAATGCCCTTGATTAAGAGCAGAATACGCTGCTAAAAAATCGTAGTATTTTTTTCCTTCAACATCCCAAACATATACACCTTCACCTTTGTCTAACACAACAGGTAACGGGTGATAGTTGTGAGCACCAAATTGCTTTTCTTTTTTTATGTAATCATGCGTGGTCATTTTTGCCATATCCCTTATATTTCATCGGTTAATAATAATTGTTTCAGGGGCACAATGCTAATGAAAAGTTTTTTGATAATCAAACCTTATCTTAATATTTTTGTATTAAAATATGTATTTTATAACATTCAAATATTTTTACGTGAAGTAGTAAATGTAAGTGTATTTGTTTGTTTTAATAAAATATTAATTGAAGATTTAATTTAAAAACCAGAAATCTAATTGTTTATGATAAAAGAGGAAGAAAAAGCAGATTTAGTTTATGAAGTTATACAAAAACGCTATAGTCCTGTAATATTTTCTGATCAACAGATTGGTGATGATGTGCTTTTCAGACTTTTTGAAGCCGCAAGATGGGCACCCTCCAGCTTTAATGATCAGCCCTGGAATTTTATTTATGGACGGAAAGGACAAGATTCGGTTTACAAAGCATTATTTGAAACCTTAATGGATGATAATAAAAGAAAGGCCCGGCATGCCCCTGTTTTAGTTTTGAGTGTGGCTAATATGATTTCTCCCACCACACATAAAGAAAACCCTTATGCTTTTCATGATGTTGGTATGGCTATGGGAAATTTATTATTACAAGCTACTGCATTAGATGTATATGTACATCAGATGGGTGGTTATTATAAAAAAAAGGCACGGGAAATCCTGAATATTCCCAGAACGCATAAACCTGTCGCTATGATGGCTATGGGGTATAAAGGTGTTTTTGAGAAATTTCCCGAAGACTTGCAGCAGAAAGAACAAAAACCCAGAACGAGAAGAGAGATAAAGGACTTTGTTTTTAACAAAGCATTTTAATGGGAGTCTCATCCGCAAAGATTCACAAAACACTGCTTATCAATTAAATAAAGAATAATGAAGAAGATAATTCAAAAGCAGATAGAAAAATTTAAATCTCAGAAGCTTTTCAATAAGATCTTGGATATTATATTCGTGCTTCTTATTATATCTGTTATTATACCTGCAACACGAAAAGAGGTTATGACATATGCCTCAAAAATTCGCATGTACGTGACTTCAGTAAAAACTAACGAAGATAATGAAGCTATAAAATCTCCGGGAAGTTTGCAATTTGTCGATGTGGAAGGGGAAACGCAACACTTAAACGATTTCAGTGATAAACCGGTTTTTATCAATTACTGGGCTACCTGGTGTCCTCCTTGCAAGGCTGAAATGCCTGTTTTGAAAAAATTATACGAGGATTATAAAGATGACGTTAATTTTTTATTCATTTCCAGGGAACCATTGTCTGAGACTCAGGCTTTTATGAATAAGCATGAGTACGATTTACCCGTATTTCGTATTACATCATCTCCCCAGGGAGTTTTGTCATATTATGTGTTGCCCACATCCATGTTTATCAGTAATGAAAAATTAATTTTAAGCAAAGAAGGGGCAGTCAATTGGCATAGTGACAAAATCAAAAGTATCTTTGATGAATATATTAAGAGATAATCCTTTTAAATTGAATATTGTCTATTAATTGCCCTGAGAATTGACTATGGATTCTTTGACAATTTAAAATAATAAGGTTTTCAGCATGATGTAAATATACACCCTGCTGAAAACCATTATTGTTTTTCAATTGAGGATTTATCAGGCTTATTCGATTTTTATAGACCGGTTAACTTTTGTGGATGATTTCTTTTTTGGAATGCTTACTACTAATAAACCATTTTTATAGTGCCCGGTAATATTTTCTTTGTCCACTTTGTCAGAAAGCTTGAATTTTCTTCTGAACTCGTTAAATTGAAACTCTTTGCGCACATATTCTTTGTTCTCATCTAAATTTTTATTTAGAGAAAGGGTCAGGATATTTTCATTAAGCTCAAGGTTAAAATCCTTTTTTTCATAACCCGGCACAGCCAATTCAATTATAAAATTATCCTCATTTTCACTTATATTTGCCGGTGGTATGGCAAAATACTGGCATGGGTCCATTTTTTCTTCATTGAAAAAACGATTAAAAATGTCTGAAAAATCTGTTTCAGATCTTTTTTGCATTATCGGTCTTCTGTAAGTTCTTAATAGTGTCATAAGTCAATGGTTTTAATTTTTATTTGGTTTAATTCTAAATTAATTTTGATTACATAAAGTCAATTGTTGTGCCAGAAACTAAAACATTGGAAAATCAAGACATTGTGACACACAATTTTTGTTTTATCTGCCAATTTGACATATATCTTAAAAAATAATGTTAAATTAAATCTTATTCATAATTTTGTAATAAAAACATGCGTATAGATATTCTCACGGCCATACCGGAAATTTTTAACGGACCTCTGAATCAGTCAATCATTAAGCGCGGTAGGGAAAAAGAAGCAGTAGATATTCAAATTCACAATTTGCGGGATTATTCTCATGATAAGCACAGAAATGTTGATGATTATGCTTTTGGTGGGGGAGCAGGGATGGTTATGAAAATTGAACCAATTGATCGGGCGATTGAAGCCCTTAAAAAACAACGCTCTTATGATGAAATAATTTTTACCGCACCGGAGGGTGAATTGTACAATCAAAAAGAAGCAAACAGATTAGCAACTACGAGAAATATTATTGTTCTCTGTGGACATTATAAAGGAGTAGATCAGAGGGTTAGAGATTATCTAGTGACGAAAGAAATATCCATTGGCGATTATGTCTTGACTGGTGGTGAGCTGGCAGCAGCAGTAATTGTAGACAGTTTAGTCCGACTTCTTCCTGGAGTAATTGGAGATGAAACCAGTGCTTTAACGGATTCGTTTCAGGATAATATTCTTGCTCCGCCTTTATATACTCGGCCAGCAAAATACAAGGATTGGAAAGTCCCTGATGTTTTGCTTTCAGGTAATTTCGGAGAAATTGAAAAATGGAAAGAGAAAACGGCTATAGAAAGGACAAAAAAATATCGTCCGGATTTACTTGATGAAAACTCTGAAGAGAAATAATGTTTATGACCTTTTATTTTGAGAATTTATTTGTTTATGCTATATTAGCCATTTTAAAAGGTTAGATTATTCACCATTAAATTATGTGTTTATAGAAAAACTGTTTACTTTTAACTCACATGAGTAGCAAGATTATTATTGTTGATGAGACTCATTCCATCATAAATCATCTATGTGATTTATCCGGTATTAATGGCCAACCCGTGGAGCTAATCGAGGTTGAAAAAGAAAAAATTTACGAAAAATCAAAAGTTTACAATCCCAAAGGTGTCGTTATAGATTCATCGGTTTTAGAAAATGATGGCTCCAAAGCATTAAAATCATTAAAACAAGACAGGCATACGTTGGATATTCCTGTTATTCTGATAACACCACTCTTTGACTCTGATAAGATTAAATTTTACTTTGACATAGGGATTTCCGACTTTATATTTAAACCGTTTAAGGCTGAAGAGTTAGTTTTACGATTAGAGACTATATTTAACCGCAATTACTATATAAATGAACTCTTAGAGGCTAATGAGCATTTAAGTAATTTATCTCAGGTTGCCAAAAATATTGGTAATGCGGTCATTATTTTTTATCCTGACGGAGAGATTGAATGGGTAAATGAAGGGTTCAAAGAGATCTATGGTTTGAATATAGAAGAATATTTATCAAAGTATCATCATGAAATTTTTTCCGAAGGAAGTAAAAAGTTAAAGAATGCTTTGAATCAGTTTAAAAATAATGAAAAAACTACAGGATTGGCTTTTGAACATGAAATAACTACCCCACAACACAATAAATGGATACAGACTACTTTAAATCCAGTCTATAATGAACAAAAATATCTTGTTAAGATTATCGCAGTAGAATCAGATATAACTGACTTACGGGAAGAAAAAAAGAAGTCTGATGAACTGTTGCTTAATATTTTGCCTTTTGAAGTTGCTGAACAATTGAAGAAAAAAGGGCAGGCAAGGACGCGTAAATATAAGATGGTTTCTATTTTATTTGCCGATTTTGAAAATTTTACTAGTTTAACCCGAATATATTCAACAAAAGATTTGATTTATGAGCTGAACCAGTACATCCAGAAGTTTGATGAGATTCTTGATAAGCATTTTGTTGAGAAGATAAAAACAATTGGAGATGCTTATATGTGTGCCGGCGGTTTGCCTCTTAAAAATCGTAGTAACCCTATTGATGTGACATTAGTTGGGTTAGAGTTTCAAAAGGTAATCAAAGATATGGGCGTGGAGAAAGAAAAAGAAGGTAAAGAGCCATGGAATTTGAGACTGGGAATACATACAGGAGAGGTTACAGCTGGAGTTATTGGTAGCAAAAAGTTTGCATATGATATTTGGGGGAAAGCTGTAAATACGGCAAGTAGAATGGAAGATACCAGCGCAATCGGGAAAGTAAATGTGTCAGGAATAACCTATTCATATATTGCTGATTATTTTGAATGTACATACAGGGGGAAAATAAAAGTAAAAAATATAGATGAAGAGATTGATATGTATTTTGTAGACAGACTAAAGCCTGAATATTCGAAAGATCCTGAGGGGATATATCCAAATGCTGAATTTATGAAGATATTAGCCAAATATTAAAAGAACTATTCTTTCATACTTTTTCTGTCAAAGTTCAAAGGTAGAAACTGTTCTACATTTGAAGCTTTAATGATTTTTTCACTACCGTACAATATAATTTCAATATTTTGCTCAAAACGCTTCTCTGTTTCTAAAAGTACCTGGAGACATGAACCGCATGGAGAGAAGGGGTGTTTAATTATTTTGTCGTTTTTTCTTGCTGTGATGGCTAAAGTTATGATTGTAGTATCAGGATATTTGGCATTTGCATAAAAAACAGCTATTCTTTCTGCGCATAAGCCGGAAGGATAAGCAGCATTTTCCTGATTATTCCCTTGAATAATTTCATTATTTGCTAAAAGTAATGCAGCTCCTACTTTGAAAGTCGAATAGGGTGCATATGCCTTTTTGCTGCTTTCAATCGCATTTTTAACTAAATTCACCTCTTTTGGAATAAGCTCATCTAGTGATTTGTATTCAGAGAAAATAGATTTAATTTCCATAGGGTTCATTTGTTGTTCTTTTTGAAAAAGATTTATATTGTCCACCAAAGATAAAATTTTATCTTTGAACAAAGAATTTGCTATTGGAAAACTCCCTATGTAATGATATATTATATTGCTCGCGTAAGATTACTGTTTTTTTTTATTGTCCTGATTATAGGAGGCAGTTCCTGTTCTCCCAAGCAATCTGTTACAAAACAGAAAAAAGCTTTCTCTGGTCTTGATTATATTGAAAATTACAAAGATTTAGCGATAAGGGAGATGAGAAGAACCGGAATTCCTGCTAGTATAACTCTTGCTCAGGGGATGCTTGAATCGGACTATGGAAATAGCAGGTTGGCCAGACAAGCGAATAATCATTTTGGTATTAAATGCCATAATAATTGGCAGGGAAGAAGTATATATCATGATGATGATAAGAGGAATGAATGTTTCCGGAAATATGATAATCCATACGAGTCTTATCATGATCACTCAGAGTTTTTAACTAGCTCGCAGCGCTATAAATTTCTTTTCAATTATAAGGAAACCGATTATGAATCATGGGCCCATGGTCTTAAACAAGCAGGATATGCAACGAGTCCGGTGTATGCGAATAAGTTGATAGAACTTATTGAGCGTTATGAGCTTTATAAATATGACAACCATACTGAAGTTTATGCAGATGAAAGCAAAAATGAAGATAGTTTAGGTAATGTTGATAATTTTAGCCTTTCTTCTCCCGGGCATAAAGTCTATAATAAAAACAGAATTGATTATATTATTGTTAAAAGGGGAGATACATTCCATAGTTTGAATGAGGAATTGGATTTGCTTTCCTGGGAGTTGAGGAAATATAATGAGCTTGATAACGATTATAAATTAACACCGGGTGAAATTTTATATCTTCAGCCAAAGCGTAATAAGGCAGCCAGAGGTTATGATGTTCATATCGTGAAAGAGGGTGATACTATGCATTCTATATCGCAGATGTATGGTATCAAATTAAAGAAATTATATCAGAAAAACCATTTGGAGAAGGGGGAGGAGCCTGAAACCGGAACCAAAATTTACCTGCGAAAGGATAAGCCGGATAATGAGGAGTAAGCTTAATGCAGGATATAACTTTATTCGAATCTGTACTCTGATATTTTCTGAAAACCACGTAAAAACTCTTCTGTTTTCATCCTTTTTTTACCTGCTATCTGAATCTCCTGAATATGTAAGTATCCATTCTGGCAAGCAACTTTAAGGCGTTTTTTACTGTCGGTTATTATGCTGCCGGGCGTTTCAGAAAAAGTTGACTTTTCAGGGTAACCGGCATAAATTTTTGCGCTGTAAGTTTCGGTGTTTATAAGTTTAGTCCATGCTGCCGGATGTGGACTAAGTCCCCGTATAAAATTGTGTACTTCATTAACCGGCTTCTGCCAGTTGATCTGACAGTCTTTCTTAAATATTTTAGGCGCTTTCTTAACTTTTGTTTTGTCATTCAATAACTGTTTTTGATCAACGGTCTTATATTGATTTCTCATTATTTTCTCGGTGCTTTCAACAACAAGTTTACTGCCTTTTTTCATAAGTTTATCATGTAGGCTGCCGGCTGTATCTTCTTTGCTTATAACAACAGCTTTTTGATTGATAATTTTTCCGGTATCTACTTTCTCGTCCAGGAAAAAAGTGGTAACCCCTGTTTTTTTTTCGCCATTGATTATTGCATGATTTATTGGAGCCGCACCACGATAATCCGGCAGGAGAGATGCGTGAAGATTAAATGTGCCTTTTTTGGGTATGGTGAAAACTTCAGGCGGAAGAATTTTAAAAGCTACAACAACTTGCAAGTCGGGTTTGAGTGAATTTAATTCTTCGATAAATGTTTTCTCTCTTAAATTATTGGGCTGTAGTATTTTGAATCCTTTCTTTTTAGCGAATTGCTTGACAGGTGACTCTGATATTTTTCGGCCTCTTCCCGCAGGTTTATCAGGGTTAGTTACTACCGCTGTAATATTAAAGTTGCTATCTGTTAAAGCTTTTAAACTTTCAACGGCAAACTCAGGCGTTCCCATGAAAATTATTTTAAAATCCTTTTTGTTCATCCCTGTAGTTTCAATTTATATGTCGTAATGCAAAAATACCGAATAATTTATAAATGCCCCGAAGGATTTAAACGATTTTTAATTATTTTAGTCTTTGTTGAAAAGCAAATTAAATTATGGTAAAGTTTAACTGGCGGGTATTTATTAGCTTAAACCTATTGTTTACCATTCTTGTCATCGCAATTTCAGGTATTGTTTTATATTTCAAACCTGAAGGAAGTGTTGCCAGATGGCTGGACTGGAGATTTCTCTTTCTTGATAAATCCACATGGGAATCTGTCCATACTATTTTTTCTTATTTGTTTTTACTTTTTGCATTATTTCATGTTCTGGATACTAATATAAAAAGTATTTCTGAATATTTTTCATCCAAAGGGAGAGGAACACACAAAGAATTGTCTTTCGCTTTATTAATTTCCATCTTGTTTCTTGCTGGGTCGGTTTTTAAGGTTAAACCCTTTCATTGGGTTTTTGAGGCAGGAGATATTTTGTCTGCCACTTGGGAACAATCATATGAATTTCCGGAAGGTCATATCAATGCAAGAACTACTTTGGGTGAATTCGCTGAATATAATGATGTCCCTGTTGATACTATCTATGTAGCACTAGAAAAACAAGGACTTGAACAATTCTCTTCTGAAACTTCTTTTTTGGAAGTAGGGAGAAAGAATGATATCTCTCCTTTTGCGGCCTATGAGATACTTATGCCATTTGATAGTGAATCTGACGAAGATAATAAAGGCGGATTGTCTTTAGCAGATATAGCGTTTATACTTGATAAAGATGAAGCTGAGTTGGTGGATACTTTAGACCGGAGATATGAAAATATTGAACTTACGAAATCCACGAAACTAGAAGAGCTCTCAGATGAAACAGGGAAGTCAGTTAGTTCTGTTCGCAGAGAAATTGTGAATATTCTTCATTGATACCTTATGACACTGAAACTATAGAATCATTTGTTTTTTCTGTCTTAGGTAACATCGGTTGTATTTTCTATCTTCACGAATTACTTTTTTTGTTTTCTTTTTCCTTTCCCTTTTTTAATTCTTCCTCCTGTGAGTCAACAAGCTCTAAGGTATGCCCCATTTTATTTTTTTTAGTTTCGAGATAAAATTTGTTATACTTATTGGGTTGTATTTCCAGAGGGATGTTTTCCACAATCTCCAGTCCATATCCTTCCAGTCCTTTTCTTTTTACAGGGTTGTTAGTTAAGAGTTTTATTTTCCCCAGTCCAAGTTCTCTTAAAATGTTTGCGCCAACACCAAAATCTCTTTCATCTTCACCAAATCCTAAATCTAAATTTGCTTCAACAGTATCACGGCCTTCTTCTTGTAATTTATAAGCTTTTATTTTATTAAACAGTCCTATTCCTCTTCCTTCTTGGTTCATGTAAATAAGCACCCCTTTATTTTCTTTATTAATCATTTCCATCGCTTTGTGTAATTGAGGGCCGCAATCGCAACGTTTTGAACCAAAGATGTCTCCTGTAAGACAAGACGAGTGTACTCTTACCATTACGGGTTCATTTTTTGTCCATGTTCCTTTTACCAGAGCAATGTGCTCGAGTTCATTGGATTTTTGTTTGAAAGGCACCAGTTCAAAATCGCCGTATTCTGTTGGCAATTTTACTTTTACACCTCTTTCTACCAGACTTTCTTCTTTAAGCTTGTATGCAATGAGGTCTTTTATTGTAATTATTTTAAGATTAAACTCATCGGCTATTTTAATGAGTTCAGGGAGCCTTGCCATCGTTCCATCATCGTTCATTATTTCTACCAATGCTCCTCCTGGCCTCAGTCCAGCTAACTTTGTCAGATCTACAACTGCCTCTGTGTGGCCTGCTCTTCTGAGTACACCTTTGCTTTTTGCTTTCAAAGGGAAGATATGACCAGGGCGTCCAAGATCTTCAGGTTTGGTATCATAGTCAACCAATGCCTTGATTGTCTTCGCACGGTCAGAAGCTGAAATTCCTGTTGTGCATCCTTCCCCTATAAGGTCAACTGAAACGGTGAAAGGTGTTTCATGGAGAGAAGTGTTTTTTCCAACCATTAATTCCAGTTCTAATTCATCTGCACGTTCTTCCGGGATAGGGGAGCAGATAAGACCTCTTCCGTATTTAGCCATGAAATTGACTTTTTCAGGCGTTATTTTTTCTCCTGCTACTACAAAATCTCCTTCATTCTCGCGATCTTCATTATCAACGACAATAATGATTTTGCCATCACGGATCTCTTCAATCGCTTCTTCTACTGTGTTTAAATATTGTTTGAATTCGCTGTGTTGCTTAGACATTTTTAATTAGGTCAATTTAAATTAAATAAAAATTACTTTTTTGAATTTGTCTGCAAAAGTACAATAAGTGATAAAAAATACCCTAATGAAAGTTTAGAATTTTTATCTGTTTCTGCTTTAATTTTTTAAGGGCAGAATTAGTTAACCTTTGGAGCTCATTTACCAGATTGTTTTTCTTTTTCTGTTGGATTATCTTTGGTCTTATTTAATAAGAGAAATTTCTTTATAGCATTCAGGTAAGTATCTGGATGTAATATTACCGAATCATTAGTGGCCTTGTATGTTAAAAATATTCCGAGTGGAAGGAATAGAAATGAAGATATCCACATTCCAATGTAAGCGGGTATTACTCCTTTTTCCGCAAAATTTTCTCCTGTCATTGAGATGATGTAGTAAGTTATAAAGAGTAATACAGATATTACCAAAGGGGTTCCCAGCCCTCCTTTCCTGATAATTGATCCGAGGGGGGCTCCAATAAAGAAAAATATTATACATGCAAAAGATAACGTTAGCTTTTTGTGATAATTGATTTGGTGTTTATAAATCTCCTTTTTTTTGTTTTCAAAATTTCTTTTCGATTTTGAAATTATCTGACTGTTTCTTCTTGCATAGTTGATGGTTCTGCTAATAATTTCTGCTCTTTTTTCAGGGTTTATTGTATCGATTGTAGCACGTATATTATAACTTGTATCTTTAGCTTTTTCAGGTTTAACTTCATTATAAATGGAATCTTTCACATTATCAATTTGTTGTTTGTTTAGGGTGTTTTCCTCTGTTGTATCGGTACTGAGTGTGTCCGCTTGCTCTCTCGCGTCTTTAGAATTTTTAGTATCATTGGAATCGGGTTCTTCCATTTTTAATTGGTGAGTATTATTATTTTTTTTTTGTTTAGGCTCTGATTTGTCATCTGTGTATCTTCTTCGTTCGTGTTGCATCAATTGTGCCCTGTCAAGGTACAGATTTTTATTTAAGTCCAATGCAATTTTGCTGGCGTTTTCAGTATATACTTTTTTGAGAGAATCCTTATTTTGCTTTAGCTGTCCAATATTTAACATTTGATAGTGGTTGCTAAACAAGCTTTCATCAGTACGGCTGAACTCAAATCCTTTTAGATCTATTAGCATCGTTTGCTTTTTGAACTTAGTAGCTTGATGTGGATATTCTTCTCGTTTGCGGCCGCTTCCTTGCTTTTTCTTTTCCTCCATTTCCTGATAGGTATGACCATCAAAAAGCGTTAGAAGCAGTTTTGTTTCATCATCAGTCATTCGTATATAGCCTGAGTCTGCTGTTGTAACCTGCAAATTGCCTTGGGTGCTGCTATGGTCATAAATCATTATATCCTTCATTAATTTTGTTTTGGAGTCTTTTTCGCTTATTTTTAGACTGATTCCTTCAATTTCATTATAAAAAACACCTTCTCTGATTTGTAACTCTTCATTTTGCCTTTTAATATCATATATCAGAGACATTGCTTTTAAATTCGTATACGGGATTACATAATTTGAATATAAAAAAATGCCAATAGTGAAAATAATGCTCAGAATTATGAGAGGTTTCATAAATTTCTGTAGGGATATTCCTGATGATTTAATGGCTGTAAGTTCGAAGTTTTCTCCCAGATTCCCAAAAGTCATAATTGAAGAAAGTAGAACAGCTAAAGGCAGGGCTGTTGGAACTAGCCCCGCAGAGGCATAAGTTAATAATTCTGCAATAACCTCCCATTCAAGCCCTTTCCCTGCAAGATGATCAATTTGTTTCCATAAAAACTGCATGATTAATATAAACAAGGCAATAAAGAACGTTGCAAACAACGGACCTATGAAAGATTTGAATAATAATTTATGTAACTTTTTCACGCTTACCAGATTTTAGAATATAACGATTGCAAAAATAACTTATTTTTTAGGCTGTTTGATACATTTTAAGATTACTTTTAGTTACATTCTGAAGAGAAAAAGTTAACCACTGTGCCTGAAAAATTCACAAAGATGTTGAAATAATCCGAAATGTTTATGTGGTTTTTCTGTTTAAAGCCAGGCTATAATTAAATTTCTTATGAGTTATTTTCTATTTAGCTAATGCCCAGTGTTAGTTTAAGTTCGTCTATTTGTGCGTTCCATAACTCTATAGCATCGTCTTTTTCATTGTCTTCTGCAAAGTCTGTGATTACAAGCGCTATATCTCCGGTTAATTCATCTTTGTTTATTCTGAACTCAAAGAAACTCTCCTTGTCCTCGTCTTCAAGCCATTTAAAACGGACATATTTATTATTTTTTTTCTGCAGCAGTTTAGCGTTTTGCTCTGATTCCTGCCATATGAAAGTAAATATGTTATCATTTAAGCGAATATCATCCGCAAACCATTCTGCAAGGCCGCCCGGTGTACTTAATCTTGTAAAAAGTATATTAGGAGTGACGTTTAGTGAATATTCCAGTTGAAATTTATCCTTCATATTGAGTATATATTAGGTTTTTTTTGAATGACATTATTCATTTGATACAATTTGCTTAACTGCAATATATAAAATTCTTATCAAAATTTTATTATTCTTTTAAGAAAATATTATATTTGCAAACCCTAAACAATGGCGAGATAGCTCAGGTGGTTAGAGCGCAGCATTCATAATGCTGAGGTCGTGAGTTCAAGTCTCACTCTCGCTACAAAAAAAGCCGGCTAAGTTATATTTGCCGGCTTTTTTATGCTTTTAAATTTATTTCTAGCCAATTAGTCTGTTTCTTCTTCTGATGATCCTGTTTCTCCGCTTGTATCACTATTTTGTTTGGGTTGTTCCTTCTTATATTTTTCTTCTATTTCACGCTTATGTTTTAAAAATTCTTCAAGCCTTGATTCTGGGGATAAGATATACCTGTATTTTACAGGACTGATTAAATTTTCACGAATGGTTCGTTTACGTTCCGGAATTTCCTGTATTGAATTGATAAATAATTTGTTGCTTGAATATACACGTAGCATTCCTCTGAAATAATAGAAGAAATAGAAGGTTTCATCATCTGGTTCCAGATACATATACATCCTGTCACCGGATCTTCTTTTGATAATTTCAACATATCCGTCTACATACTTATTGACTGGTTTTCCGTTGATAAGTGCAATACCTATTTTCCCTGTTGATAGGTATGAATCCGTTTCATTGTTCCAAATGAATTTTATATCTGACAATAATAGGGTATTTGCAAGTTCATTCGGTATTTCTTTTTTCTTTTCAGTTAAATTAAGTTGTTGTAAAAATTCGTCTGTTTTTTTCTTACCATATATTTCATCTAGGTTTGATTCGAAAGTTTTGGAACCCAGGTCTACTTCCTCTAGGTTATCCAGGTCATTGATTTCATTTCTCATTGTGTCAAGGGCTACCTCACTGAAGAGGAAATCTAAAGGCATAGTGAGTTCAAATTTAGCTGAGTTTGCCTGAAGGTCGTGATCTAACTTGCCTGCAGGATCCATTTCTATCTCGCCAAAATCAACTCCCAGGCTTATTTTCCCTTTTGCCTGATACATACAGTTCTCCTTGTTGAGCGTAATAATATTGCCTGTTGTATCTGGATTGTTTAATTTTTCTTTTTCTGCTATGATATATTGGTTCTCACTTTCATTAGCTTCGAGATATCCTTTTGATGAAATGAGAAGCTCATGGCTTGGGTCTTTCCGTGGTGTTAAGAAAGTTGAATATATATGGCTTGAGTCACGGGTAATATATGATCCAACAAAAGCTTTGTCTTTGTTTAGGTCCCTGATATTTTCTCCTATAGGAATTCGTATTTTTTCAGGATCAAGAACATCCTCAAAGTATATATATCGAGGTTGTATTGTTGGACATTTATGGTATAGTTTCACTCCTCCTTGAAATCTCAGATGCTTCCTTTCGGCTTTTAGAGATGTTGTTCCTCTGTACCTGAAGTCAGGGTTTAGATTAAAACTATCGGAATGAGCAATTTCTCCTTCTGCTGTGGTCTTGTCTGTCTTATCTACCTCTATATCATAGAAATCAATGACTTGTTTTTTATTATTTTTATCAATATAGTTATATTTTCCTTCTCCACTATAATCCTTGCGCCCATTAATTTTAATCTTTGCATCGAAGAAACGATGAAATCTCTGCTCCCTGTCAGCAATAACTTCACTGGTATAAAGGGTGTCCATTTCTGCTGCTTCTCTGACATTTACCTTTTTATCAGGGGGAACAATGCTGGCGTCTGCAACATAAATTGAGTCAACTTCTTGGGCTTTGATTGTATGGTTTTCCAGGAAATATTCTGCTTCAGAGGAGATAAATCGCAATGAATCCTGTCCTTTGTGTGTGGATAAAAATAAAGCTCCTGATGCATCAAAATCTTTTAAGCGTCCCAGTTCATCTTTTATCCCGCGAGTTGTTTCCGATTCAGGGAATGATCTGATCTCCATAGTATTTTCGTCCATCTTCCATGAGAATTTGTCCAGATAGGCATCATAAAGGGTTTTATGAAATTTACCTTTTGTATAATTGTTATTGGACTCAAATCTGCCTCGCTGGTAGTTATAATCGATTCGTGCTTCTATATCATTTGCTGTGAAAGCTTTTTCTTTTTGGTCCATAGTACGTAGTATAAAATCAGAAGAATCCGCTGTAAAAGATTGTGCGTCATAGGAGAAATATTTTGATGTCAGTACAGCTTTTGACATATCCATTTTACCGGTTCCTTTTAACCCGCTTGGTTTCAAGGTGAGATTCCCGTTAAATTTGTTTTTTTCATTATACATTGTAAAAGCAGAATCTGTTTGGTCTACGTACATAACATCATCATTGGGAAACCATTTAATTTGTACATTCTGAGATGCAACTTCCGGATATTCTATTCCTTTTGTCTGCTCCTCCACTGTAAAACGATTGGCATGCATAGAAGTTGAGTCAGGGAAGAATAAAATATCATCCGTTTCCATTTCTGATGTTAAATAAGACAATACTCCCTGGCCACGAAGACCTTCATTACTCATTTCTATCGTATCAAAATATTTCCCTTTTCCTTCATACAGAGGATAGCCTTCATCGGGTGTTTCTTTAGTAAGGCCTAATGAGTTGTCTTCTGTTAGTTGAAGTGTTTCTTCAAAGGGAGGGAAAATTCCGGAGGAATAAAAATTACCTTCAAATTTAAGATTTTCAGGATTAAAGTTGTCTAAACTATCCATTTGGAAAGGATACAGCTCAAAATAAAAGCTTTCCCTTTCATAAGGTCCGTTAAAAAGATCATCATAATATACATATGATTTTTGCTTACTTTCAAATATCGGATAGCTTGGGGTTGAATCTTTTCCTGATTTGTTATCGGGTTTGTCAATATATATATCTCCAGAAAGACTGTTAATGGTATTTTTTACTTGGGCCAATAATGCCTGTCCATACATATCCTTATCTTCTGTTTGAAATTGCATCTGCAGGGAATCGATGGAATCCATGGTTATTTTAAAATCGTCATAGTCAAAATAAAAGCTCTCACCAAAGAAAGTAAACAAACCGGCTTCGACTTTTCCTCCAAAATCAAAATGACGGTTTTTTTTCATCACTATCCTGTTTTTAGTGGGATATATAGTTACATCCTGGGAATCACTCAATTTTATTTCGGGTACGCCGTTAATTGAAAGATCCATACTGGTGAGATCTAAAATGGCATTGTGGGTAGGGCTTTCTGTACTGGCTTCAAATTGCATCACGTCGTAATCAATTTTTTCGATACGAGCACTGATAAAGTTATATAACCGGTTATTCACCGAAATGGAATCAGTGGTTGTATCATAATAGATAAATCCGTCCTGTGCCAGACCATATAAACGGTGTTTTACCTGGGAGCTTGATTTACGCAGATATTTTGCAAATTCATATACATCAATTTTTCTGGAATTGATTTTTTCAGTATAATTTCTTATCGCAATGAGAGGATGTCTCTCATCGCGCATTTCAAGTTGTCTCCATTTGTTTCTCGTAAAATAGTTATGAGATGTAAACTTAGCATTACCAATTGATGAGTTCTTGCCGTAGGTAAGATAGATTTTTTTGTCATTAATGTTCCATAATAATCTATCGAATTTCATAATAATATTATGGAAAGAATTAAAATAAGGACTTTTTGAGGTTACTTTATCATTGGGGGTTAATTCAATTTCCTGTGAATTGACATTATAATTAAACTGAAGACCATTGTGATAGATAGAGTCGTTATTAAGATATATTATAACACTGGCTGTTTGGGAAAGGGCGTTTTTTTGCTGCAGAATAATTGTTTCTGATTCAACGGTCATAAATAAAGTATCTTCGTTATATACATCTATTGTCGCGTCTTTGTTTTGATCCCCACTTCCAATAAACTGGGCTCCCTTCATTGTAAATCCTCCTGTGAAATCCATATTATTATAAATGTCTTTTATTTTAAAGATTTTTTGATATGATTGAAATAGGGGATAAATTGCTTTTCCCGGTTTAATTATATGTTCAAGTTTTTCTTCCAGTTTTCCCAATACAGGTTCATTGAAGTATAATTTGTTTATAAATTTGACGGAATCGGCTTTGTAATCAGCTTTTGTCATATTGATATTATAATCACTTAATTCCGCATATACTTCATTTTCTGAGTAACCTGCCCGTTCCCATGTAACTTTGCCTCTGTTTCCACGCCATTGATTTTTAAATGGATAGAATGTACCTGAAGTATTAAATATCTGAATACTATCATTTCTGAATTTGCATTTAATATTCGTGTTTTGATAGGTAATGCTGAGCGTTGTATCAAAATCAATTTGGTAATCATGACTTAATGCATACCAATTTCGAGAATTTGAATTATACAGGCATTTGTTCTCAATAAAACTAATCGTAAAATCGAACAATTGCATTACAGTAGAAAGTTCTTCTTTTTTCAGTGAACTTGCATGTCTGAAACTCTTCATCCATTCATCAAAAAACCGCGACTGGAATGGGGTATCATCAATTTTAATAAAAACTTCCATCATTTTTCTAAAATGGGGTTCTCTTCTGCCATTAAATATTAGTAATTTGTTTGATACATAGGCAATTGAGTCTCTGTATTCTTTGTCAAATTTTCCTGAAGTCCAGTAATCAACAAACTCATCAAATATTTTTTCATTGCTTTCGCTGATTTTATCTTCCATGTAGTCTGTGTAGGCGTCAATAAATTCATCGGAGTCTGAGGGAAATTCACTAATGACTTGTGAAAAAACATTGGATGAAAACAGGAATAACGAAAATATTATAATGATTGACTTTAACCCAAATTTACCAAAATGCATATTTCTATTTTTTTTCAAATTGCACTGTAACCCATTCGTCCTTTTCGAGAATTTTTTTGTACTGTAAATCAATTACAAGGGCTTTTCTCTGAATATCATTCATATCGTTTTTATAAATTCCACTTAAAAGCAAGATTCCATTTAAAGCTAATATTTCTGTATAGCGGGGAATGTCTTTCAGTAAAACATTCTTGTTAATATTAGCTAAGATAAAATCAAAATTATCTTCTTTTATATCGTTTACAGTTCCTAATTGGCAGGTAATATTTTTAGTATGGTTTATTTTGATGTTTTCGAGTGTATTTGTGTATGCCCATTCGTTATTATCAACTGCGAGTACTTTTTTGGCTTTCTTCTTATCTGCTAAAATGGAAAGAATACCGGTTCCGCATCCAATATCCAGTATTTTTTTGTCTTCCAGTTGCATTTCAAGCATAGCTTGAATCATCAGGTAGGTAGTTACGTGGTGACCTGTTCCAAAAGACATTTTTGGTTCAATGATGATATCATATGAGAAAACCTTTTCTGGTTTATGAAAAGGCGCTCTTATAATGCATTCATCATTAATAATTACTGGATTAAAACTTTTTTCCAAGCTTTCATTCCAATTTTTATCCTTAATGATTTTTTGGTTAAAATCAACATAGTCACCAAAAATATGAACGACCGACAATTGTTTTATCTCTGAGAAATCGAATGACTCCTCAGAGATATAAGCGTTTAAACCTTCATTGGTGTCAAGAAATCCTGTAAAGCCCAGGTCTGCAAGTTGAGCAATTAAAATGTCACTAATTTCCTGTCTCTGGTTTTTAGGTGCATGAATAGTACATTGCAGTTCAATTGTATTCTTCATAGTTTTACGTATATGACCTGCATATTTCGATAAAATCCTTTGCTTTAAGTGAGGCACCTCCAATCAGACCGCCGTCAATATCTGGTTGGCCGAATAATTCTTTTGCATTTGAGGGTTTACAACTTCCACCATAAAGGATTTCTTTCTGTAAAGCTGGTCCTCCGGGAAATTGATTGTCAATTAATTTTCTTATAAAATTGTGCATTTCCTGTGCCTGTTCCGGTGTTGCGGTACGTCCGGTTCCTATGGCCCATACTGGTTCGTATGCAATCATTATTTTACTAAAATCATCGGTATCCAATTTAAATACTGTATTTTCCAGTTGTTTTTTTACGACATCAAAATGTTGCTCTTTTTCCCTGTCTTCTAAGCTTTCGCCACAACAGACTATCGGGAAAAGTTCATTCTTAGTTGCAACATTATTTTTTTTCAATATATCGTCGTCGTCTTCATTGAAATAGCTACGCCTTTCAGAATGTCCTATTATAACGTATTCAGCTCCGGTAGAGCGTATCATGCTTGCTGATACTTCACCGGTATATGCGCCTGATTCTTCTTTTGAACAATTCTGAGCTGCCACTTTAATTCCAGTTCCGTTAAGAAGCTTAAAGATTTCATATAGGTGTGTAAACGGTGGCGCAATAATAACACTTACATTATCAGGAATTTTAACATAGTCTGATTTTATTTCTTCTATGAGTTTAAGACCATCCTGTAAATTTGTTTTCATTTTCCAATTTCCTGCTACAACTTTTTTTCTCATAGCTTTTATTATTTTGGTGTCCGTACTATATTTTATTTACTAATATAGCAAACTCGAATTAAAATATCCAAAAATAACAAAATTTCTTCAATGCCTTATTTGTCTGCGCAAACGTTTTAGAAGCACAACCTGCTTATTCTAACTTTTTTTTATTTGTAACACTGGGCTCTATAGTGATTGACCTTACAGTTTATTGTCTTGTAATTTATTTATATTTACATTTATAGTGTTGTTCATCCTTGAATAATCTGTTTATGAGGTCATTGATTGACAGGCAAAAGCTCGCGAAAAGAAACTGTTACAAAAGTCATGTGATTTTATCAGGAAGGTATACAAGGATTATATTTATACGTGATGATGTATTTTTAAATAAGAAAAGGCTATGGAACCAAAACTAAAGACTTTGCTAATTGATGCAAAATCAGGATTTTATCGAATGAAACGCTATCCGGTTGGTCGTTTTTTTGGACCTATTGATTTAGGTTTATATTTATCAGGAAAGTATAACGGATTAAATATTGGAACAGGCTTATTGGCAGGCTCCATATTCCCCGGTTCTAACCGATTGGTATTTACCGGATTTTCGCCTTGTTGGGGCGGATTTTATATATCCTCAATGGGAGGGGCAGGATTGGTTTTTGACAATCTTGGTATTAACCAGCTTTCAATAATTGGAAAAGCACCCTATCCCTCTATTCTCTATTTAAACCGAACCCACGGTGAAGAAATTGAAGTGAAGCTCAAGCCTGTGGAAATTTACGATATCTGGAAGAATGGCAGAGGTGGAATTTATTCTTTAATGGATTACACTTTTAAGCAGTTTGGTGCCAGGTATAAATCAGAACCAAGAATATTGGCTGTTGGTCCGGCTTCTGAAGCCAGCGATATTGGTGCTATTGGTTCTGTACCCATCAAAAAAGGAAAGTTGACATCTGTAGATACCTGGGCCGGACGGGGTGGCTTTGGTACAAAACTGTTTAAAGAACATGGTATAGTTTCTGTTATATATGGAGGGACTCATGTCGGAGAAGACTTCAGAGATAGAAAAGTAGCCGATCAATGGTTTCAGGATCGTTATGAAAAGAAACTTGCGGCAAAAGACATTGAGTCCACTACAAAGTATAGATTTGAACCTAAATTTAAAACCGGTGGTACATTCGGTGTAAACTATGCAACGATGGGTGACAGGCTCCTGATGTTTAACTACAGGAGTATTTATATGACGGAAGAAGAGAGAATGAAAGTGCAGAAAGAATTCATTGAAGGCCATTACTTGAAACAATTTAATGAAGAAACTATAGAAAAAAAGCAACAGCAAAATTGTGGTGAACCTTGTGCAGCAGTTTGTAAGAAGATGCAGGGAGAATATAAGAAAGATTATGAACCCTATCAGACCCTGGGTCCTCTTACCGGTATCTTTGACCAGCGTGCAGCAGAAAAATTGAATCATACTGCCGATATGTATGGCTTTGATGCTATTTCAATAGGTGGTGTGCTGGCCTGGTTAATGGACTCTCTGGTTGAGGGTTCATTTACTAAAGAAGAACTTGGAGTAAGCGATATACCGGTTTTTGACACAGAAAATTTTGATGTGGTTGATACCTCCATGCACAATGCAAATATAGGAATCGAGTTGTTGAATTCTATAGTAGAGCAAAGGGGTATATTGAATTTTACAAGAGGAATTCGAAGGTTTGGACATCGTATTTGTATGAAAAAGAAAAAGGAAAATCTGACGGAGAACTTTGTGTATGCAGCTTTTGGCCGCAGAGGATGGATCGTGCCTAATCAGTATTGGACACCAGGTGTTTTATCCCCTATGGCAATTATGGGTAAGTACTACATGTATTACGGTCCTGACTTTCTACCTCCAAGAACATTAGGCCAGTTAGATGCTGAACGATTCAAACAGGAATTGATTATGGATAATATGGGAATGTGTCGTTTTCATCGGAAATGGGCTGAGGAAATGTTACCTGACATCATGGAGTCACTTTATGGAAAAAAGGAGGAGTTTCTGAAAACACTTCAGCTTACTGCAAGTCGAATTAACAGTAGGAATGCTTCCGTATTCTGGGAGACAGAAAGAACGATTGATTATGTTTATCAGTTTCTGAAAAGGAAGAAAGAAGTTGAAAATAGTGATGATCCTGAATTGCTAAAATGGTTAGAAGCTTTTGATGAAAATAAAAGAGAAGCTGCATTAAATTTTTGGTATGAAATTCATAAAGGGATACAGGAATCTTTGAGGCGATATAATACTTAGCGGAAAGTAGAATGATTGTTTTTCTGGAGATGCAGGCTGGGTAGAGCCATAATTTAAATATTAAACTCAGCCCAGTCTTATTCTTGGATCTAATAATGTATAGGTTATATCGACCAATATGTTAATTATGATAAATATAATGGAGATTGTTAACACAACACCCATAACAACCGGCAGATCGTATTTATTCAATGCATCAACAACAATATAGCCTAGTCCTTTCCATCCAAAAATATATTCCACAAAAACTATTCCTGCCATCATACTTGCGAACCAACCTGAAACCGCGGTAATAACAGGATTTAATGCATTTCTGAGGGCATGTTTAAACACTATTCTTGAGTATTTTACCCCCTTAGAATGCGCTGTTCGTATATAATCCTGGCTTAGCACATCAAGCATAGAATTTCTGGATAATTGTATTACAATAGATAAAGGACGGATTCCTAATGTAAAAGCCGGAAGAATTAAATTTTTTAACTGCAGGTGTTTGCCTGATCCGAAATCATCTATTTCATAAAGATTTCCTGTTAAATTCAAGCCGGTTATATCTCCTAAAACAAAAGCAAACAGCCATCCTACCAATATTGCAGCAAAAAACGAGGGTAATGACATTCCAAAAGCTGAGAAAAATATTGAAAGTCTGTCCAGTAGTGAATTTTTATAGACAGCAGCCAGAATACCTATGAATATGCCAATCAGAGAAGCAAAAATTATTGATGAAACTGCTAAAATAAAGGTGTTAGGGAGTGTCTCCCCGATAATTTTTGTTACTTCTTTTCGGCTTTGATAAGATCTTCTCAGATAAGGCTTTTTGATAACGGTTTTAACATTGCCCATTGCCACTAATGTTTGGTATGATCCATATTTTTCTAAATCAAGGAAAAAATAGCTGGAAGAGTCAGTTGAATGAACAGAAAAAGGAGAGAGATCATTCAAATATTTAAGATACTGAAAACTCTTTGGTTTGTCCAGACCAAGATCTTCTTTTATGGCTTGTTCTGATGCAATATCGGATCGCTGGCCCATTAGCATTCGTACAGGATCGCCAGGCAATACGTTGAAAATAAGGAAAATAAGGCTCGCTACCCCCCATAGAATGAGGATCGCATACAATATTCGTTTGATAAGATATTGCGCCAATGTAAATTTCTCCTGCTATTAATCGATTTTAAACAATATTTTAGAAAAATTTTTCTTTTACTTTCTGTGGGTCTGGTATATCATTGTAATGCCATTTGTCTATTATTGTACCCTTTTTAATCAGCATAAGCCCCGGGTTTGAGCGAATAATTGTCTTTAAAGTTGTTTCATCAGTGTTATAAAAATCATATGGCGCTTGCGTTTTAGCCTTGAATTTTTCTATGTCACTTTCGGTAGAAGCGGTCAGACAGATGAATGACTCTTGTCCGTATTTATTTATCGTCATTTTTGCAAGCTCATGTATGGTTTCACGATTTTTTCTGGAAGCTTCTGAGAGATTAGGTGCAACTAACAGAAATACCGGTTCATCTTTCTCAAGAATTATATCTGTTATATCACTGCCTTCCCGGGTATTTATACTAAAATCCTGAATGGGCGGTTGATATCCTTCTTCTACGAGAATATTTTTTGTTTCAACCCAACTCCATGTGGAATCAGGAAGGCTGTCCATCGTAAATTCTTTAATTTCCCCGTCCTTCTCATATTTCAGAATTGTTTCATATTTTGGTTGCGGTGCATCTTCCGGTATTTCCATACTTTCAGGGATGTTTGTCCCTGTTTTATATGGCCTGAAATCCAAAATTGGTAGGTGGTTATAACCATAAAACATAACTGCTACAAGAAATACTAATGCAATACTCAGAATACTATATTGAATTTGTGGTTTAGGTACTTCCACGAAATGTTTCCTGTATATAAAGATAATCGCTGAAAGCCCTGTAATAATTACATTTTTCCAGAATGTTTCCCAGTTTGTCATAACTACAGCATCGCCAAAACATCCGCAATCAGAAACAGGATTTTCCAGGGCAAGATATAAGGTTAAAATGGTAAAAGTTCCCATGAAGATAAGAGTAATCCACGAAGTTATTTTTAATTTAAAATTTGCAACCAACGCCGCTCCCAATAAAAATTCAAATCCGATGAGCAGAATGGCTAATACAAGTGCAATTGGTTCCAATTGCTCCATTCCAAAGGCTGTAAAATAATCTGTAAATTTAATTTTTGTACCTATCGGATCTATTCCTTTAACAAGTCCTGAAAATAAGAATACAACTCCTACTATTATCCGGCTGATGTTTCTAAGTACTTTCATGTTGATTATAATTTTATTGTAATTTTGTTTTCAAATATACAAAAATTGATTTCTGTTTATGTGTAGCAAACCATTGATCAAATTGAAATCCACATCCGATATATGCCGCAGAAAACTGTGTGTAAGGCTTACCTGTGGTTATACAATGCATGTGGTTCTATATTTATAATCCACAAATGTTGACTTTTGTGGAATTAAATCTCAGAAAACAAAACTTTTAATCAACCTTTATCCAAATGAGCACAAATAAAATTTTAAAACTTGGCAATCCAAAACTCTATAAAGTTTCTACTACTATAGAGCCTGGTGAATTGCCTGAGGCAGGGGAAAAGTTTACTGAATTAAAAAAAATTATTCTTGAGTACCGATCGATTCATAATGCAGGAAGAGCGATTGCTGCGCCTCAAATAGGATTTATGAAAAGAATGATTTGTATATACGTCAATGATGTGGCTCATGTCATGATTAACCCGGTATTTATTGAGAAGAGCATTGACACATTTGTCTTATGGGATGATTGTATGAGTTTTCCCGAACTGCTTGTAAAAGTGAGGAGACATAAAAAATGCAAAGTCAGATTTAAAGATTTTGAATGGAAAGATCATGAATGGGAGCTAGAAAATGATTTGTCTGAACTGGTCCAGCATGAATATGATCATCTGGATGGGATTCTTGCAGTGCAAAGAGCCATTGATGATAAAAGTTTTGCCCTTCAATCCGAAAGGGATAAACTAAAGGACCTTTAAAGGGAATACATCAGCAGTAGTGTTTGGAAAATATGGTTGTCTGAAATGATTGTTAATTCTTTGAACAAATTGGGGTTAAAACATGGAAATTATTTAATTTTGGTATTTCTATAAAAGAAAGAATTAGTATAATGAATCGATGGATTTTTATTTTTATTGCTTTTTTGTTTCTTTTTACATTAATTCAATGTAATGATGAACCGTGTGATTCAGTCCTTGAGACATCTGTGGGAATATCTTTTCATATTATAGATACCAATGATGTACAGCAAAGCGTCTCTTTATCTTTATTATCTGTTTATGCCCTGGAGAATGATTCAATATTTGCTGATTCCCTTGGAAATGTCAGTCAGATAACAATCCCTTTGGATCCATCCAGGGAAAGCTGTATTTATGTTTTAGATGCTGATTCACTGCAAGATACACTGACTTTTTTGTATGATAGTGATGTAGAATTTGTTTCCCAGGATTGTGGATTTAAGTCAACCTTTGAGTTAAATTCGGTAAATCATACATACCATTTTATTGATTCAGTAAATATTATTCAAACTACGGTAAATTCAACTGATGCAAATAATCTTGAAATATTTTTGTTTTAGCTTTTTGCTAATGATAAATGTCTTTTCCGCATCTGGCCAAAAGAAAAGGATAGTTGGTCCTAATATAGGGTATGATGTTAGTACGATAGCGCGGAGATTTTTTCAACCTGGTTACACGGGACATGTTCTGTCAGTTGACTATGAAATTGATTATCTTTACTATCCGGTAATTGAAGCAGGTATTTTTGATTTTTATGGAGATCAGGGAAATATGGATTATAATGCTGATGGAAAATTTGTAAAACTGGGGATGGATTATAATTTCATTGGAATTCAGGGACCCTGGGATTATGATATGCTATTTGGAGGACTGCGTATAGGGATGGCTCAATATAATCATTCTGCAGATGACATTGTTATAGAAAATGACTACTGGGGAGACTATATGCTTGATAATATTGAGACTAATAATCTTACTGCATTATGGATGGAAGCTGTTGCGGGATTGAGGGTTGAAGTGCTGACTAACGTTTTCTTAGGATGGTCGTTAAGAGGAAAATTGATGATTAACAAAGCTAAAGATGAAAAAATGCCACCGTATTTGATACCTGGTTTTGGGAAGGGAGATAAGGCGATAACTATTGGAATGCACTACTTTATTTCATACCGATTGCCCTTGTTTAAAAATGATTACGATGAACCGGAACAGTTGTTCTAGTGTTTTGTGTAACATTGAAACATGACACAGAAATTCTAAAAAATGTAACCCTCATCCACTAACGTAGACAAATGAAGATGAATATAACGCGGATTTGGCAGCAGCCGGACACGGTAAGCGCGGATTTATTTATCAAGATAAATAATTACCTTAAGATCCGTTTTGTAAACAATTAAAAATAAGCAATATAACTACAATATATTCAAATAAGGAAATAACTATAAAAGAGTAATATTCTAATGAAAAATAACAAGCAGGATATATTAAAAGATGCTGAAAAGCTTGTAGAACATGAGAAATTTACTGAAGCTTTAAATTTATTGGATTCATTTCTTAATAAAGTTCCTGAAGACGAGGATCTGCTGCTAAAAAAAGCATTTTTGTTGAAGCAAACGCAACAGTTTGGCAAAGCTCTGAATACGTTAAAGAAGGTTTTGGAACTGCATCCTGATAATAAAGAAGCACAAAACCTACACAATATGATTACAGATATTCTTCGTTTTCAGCAGGTAGACATATATGCTTCTACTAATTTATCAAATGACCCATGGCTAGACGATTAGCCAATCTGTGATACACTGAACAGATGAACTAAACATGGCAGAATTTTTTCCTCAGGATTATATCAATTGCTCATTTTTTCAGTATATTTGGTAACTTATTTAAAAGATGTGGTTATATGAGTGAAAAACGTAAAAATTTTGCACTGATAGGAGTTGCCGGATTCATTGCCATTCGACATCTTAAGGCAATAAAGGATACTGGTCACAATCTTGTTGCTACATTAGATAAATTTGACAGTGTAGGAGATATAGACAGTTATTTTCCATATGCCGACTTTTTTACAGAGTATGAAAGATTTGACAGGCATTTGGATAAGCTTAAACGCAAAGGAACAAAGATTGACTATGTAAGTATTTGTACCCCCAATTATCTTCATGACTCCCATATTCGTTTTGCCCTTCGTCTGGGTGCTGATGCAATTTGCGAAAAACCCGTCGTTTTGAATCCATGGAATCTGGATGCTTTAATTGAAATAGAAAAGGAAACCCAAAGAAAAGTAAATAATATTCTTCAGTTAAGGTTGCATCCAACTATCGTTGAATTAAAAAAGAGGATTGATAACGGTCCTGCTGATAAAGTGTATGATATTGATTTAACTTATATTACTTCACGCGGTAATTGGTATTTTATTTCTTGGAAAGGCGATGAACAAAAATCAGGTGGCATTGCTACCAACATTGGCGTGCATTTTTATGATATGCTCACATGGATTTTTGGAGATGTAAAGCAAAATGTTGTACATCTACATCAAGATAATAAAGCAGCAGGATACCTTGACCTAAAAAAAGCCCGTGTCAGATGGTTTTTAAGTGTTGATTTTAAGGATATTCCTGACAATATTAAGAAGAAAGGTAAAAGAACATACCGTTCCATTACAGTAGATGGTGAAGAGATAGAGTTTAGCGGTGGATTTACAGATTTACATACCCTGAGTTACCAAGGAATATTGGAAGGCAAGGGTTTTGGACTGGAAGAATCCAGAAAGTCTATTGAAACAGTATATACAATTCGAAATTCACACCCTATTGGGCTTAAAGGAGAATATCACCCATTTTGTAAATTTATTGGTTAATTTTTTAAGTTATGTATGATAAAATAGTTAATAAACAGGAACTGATAGCCGTTATTGGCCTTGGTTATGTGGGTTTACCAATTGCCCTTGAATTCGCTCGTAATCTCCCGGTCATAGGATATGATATTAAAGCAGACAGAGTTGAGAAGATGAAGCAAAACATTGACCCGAGCAGGGAATTGCCTTCCTCTGCATTTAATGGATGTGATATTGAATTTACATACAATATTGAAGATCTGAAAAAAGCAAAGTTTTACATTGTTGCTGTTCCAACCCCTATAAATGAGCATAATGAACCTGATTTATCTCCCTTACTTTCCGCTACAAAAACCGTTGGAAAGGTTTTGAAGGATGGAGATTACGTGGTTTATGAATCCACTGTTTTCCCGGGAGCTACTGAAGACGAATGTGTCCCCATTCTTGAAGAGGAATCAGGACTTGAATATATTAAACAATTTAAAGTAGGATTCTCACCCGAGAGAATTAACCCGGGAGATAAGGTTAATACATTGACTACCATTACAAAAGTCACTTCCGGCTGTGATAAAGAAGCTGCCGAAAACATTGCCAGAGTTTATGAAATGATTATAAAAGCCGGAGTCCACAGAGCCAGTAGCATAAAAGTTGCTGAAGCCGCGAAAATTATTGAAAATACGCAGAGGGATATTAATATCGCTTTTATGAATGAGCTTTCAATCATTTTTAACAAAATGGGTATTAATACCTATGAAGTATTGGAAGCAGCGGGAACAAAATGGAATTTTCTTAAATTCTATCCGGGACTTGTTGGAGGACACTGCATTGGTGTTGACCCTTATTATCTTACATACAAAGCTAAAGAGCTTGGTTATCATGCACAAATAATAAATGCAGGAAGATTTGTTAACGATTCGATGGGCAGATACCTTGCAAAACAGCTTGTGAAAAAATTGATCGGTAAAGACAAGATGCCCAAAGAGTTGAAAATACTGATCATGGGTATTACTTTTAAAGAAAATGTCAGCGATATCAGAAATTCAAAAGTTGTTGACCTATATGAGGAGTTGATATCATTTGGAATTAATCAAGTGGATGTAATGGATCCTTATGCTTCTTCTGAGGAGCTAAAGGAAGAATATAACATAAAACTGGTGCAGGATAAGGAAGGGCCCTATGATGCAGTGGTAGTAGCGGTTAGTCATGATCAATTTTTAAAATTAACGGAGAAGGATTTCTTGAAATTTGCTGCTGATGATGCTGTTTTTGTGGACGTAAAGGGACTTTTCAAAAAGGAAATTAAGCACTTAGAATACCTGAGTTTATAAGAATATGATTTGTATATAAATTTGTATGTTGATAATTGGCTTACAATTTTATTGTGACCGACGTGGCGGAGCTGTATAAATTTAAAACTTTTTATTTTGCTTGCATGTGCTTATACTAGAAATTTATAATTTATCATAATTTGTTTTTTGCCTTTGACAAAAAGAATTGCAGGCATATGGCAAATAGTAAATAAAAAATAAATATATGAACATATTAATCACAGGAACAGCTGGTTTTATTGGTTTTCATCTTGTATCTCATTTAATTAAGGACGGGAACTCTATTATTGGTTTGGACAGTATCAACAACTATTATGACGTCAATCTCAAATATTCACGGCTGAAGGAGCATGGAATTTATAAAGATGAAATTCAATATAATCAAGTTATAGCGAGCAAAAATTTTCCGGATTATAGTTTCGTGCAACTTGACCTGAGCGATAAAGATAATCTATTTAAACTTTTCGATGAACAAGGTTTCGATCAAGTTATACATTTAGCCGCCCAGGCTGGTGTGCGTTATAGTTTCTCTCATCCTGATGCTTACCTGAAATCCAATTGGGAAGGCTTCCTGAATACCTTGGAAGCTTGCAGGCATTATGATGTAAAACATCTTGTGTATGCCAGCAGTTCTAGTGTGTATGGATTAAATGAAAAGATGCCTTTTTCTGAAAATGATAACGTTGATCATCCTATTAGTCTTTATGCAGCCAGTAAAAAAAGCAATGAGCTAATGGCCCATACATATAGCTATTTATTTAACTTACCGACCACAGGTTTGCGGTTTTTTACGGTTTACGGACCTTGGGGAAGACCGGATATGGCGCTGTTTAAGTTTACGAAAGCAATTTTGGATGACAAACCTATTGATGTGTACAACCATGGTGAAATGCAGCGTGACTTCACATATATTGATGATATAGTTGACGGAATCAGTAAAGTCTCTCAAAATACTCCGCTGCCAAATAAAAACTGGTCGGGGAAAGCTCCTGACCCGTTTAGTTCCATGGCGCCTTATAAAGTATATAATATTGGTAACAGCTCACCGGTGCATTTGATGGATTTTATTCATGCCATCGAGAATTCTCTTGGTAGAGAAGCTCAGAAAAATTATCTTCCGCTTCAACCGGGAGATGTGCCAAAAACCTGGGCGGATGTGGAAAATTTAAAAAATGATATGGGCTATCAGCCTACCACCTCTGTTAAAGAAGGGGTTATAAAATTTATTGATTGGTACAGGAATTATTATCAGGTTTGAATTATATATAACCTTTTCAGACAGGTTAAAGCATATTTGTGTAAAGAACTATATATAGCTTTAATAACCGAATTTTGAAAAATTCAATTATAGAAAATATTTATTCTGCTGTTCGTAAATTTAAACTGAATTTAGCTGGTTTAAATGTTCTTACTGAAGCAGCTACAGGCAATTATGTGGTAACGCCTGTTATAGCTGCTCTTGGAGGAGCCCGCGTAATCACATTTTCTAAAGACTCACAATACGGAACTTATGAAGAGGCAAAGGAACAGACTGTTGATCTTGCAAAAAAATGCCGGGTTTATGAGAATATTACAATTGTGGATTCCCTGGATAAAATAAATTTGCCGGAAGTCGATATTCTTACGAATACTGGCTTTTTAAGACCAATTAATGAGGCATTGATTAAAAGGTTACCTGGGTATTGTGTTATTCCTTATATGTTTGAGCCTTGGGAGTACAGGCAAACAGATATAGATTTAGATGCATGCAAATGTAAAGGAATTAAGGTCTATGGAACAAATGAAGGAGATCCCGGATTACAAACGTTTCGATATATTGGGTACACGGTCTTGTATTTTCTGCTAAAAAAGAAACTTAGTCCTTTCTCGGCTAAATTACTTTTGATTGGTAATGAGGAGTTTGCTAATCCGGTTGCAGAGGTTTTGAATGATAACGGATATTGCTTTGATATATTGAGCGATTATTCTCAGGAACCGATAATTGATAAGTATAATGCTGTAATAATTGCAGAAAGAAGAAGGAGTGATTGCCTTGTAGGAAGCAGTAAAGATTCATTCATTAAGGCTGCGAACATCAGAGATGATATGTTTGTCTTGCATATTTCAGGTGCTGTTGATTTTTCCAACCTTAAAGCAGACTATCTGCCTGAAAATCCTGCCTCTTTTGGTTATATGAGTTTTAATACCGATTTTATCGATCCCCGTGCGGTGATTGATTTGCACACTGCCGGATTAAAAGTGGGAGAGGGAATGGTAGAAGCTAATAACAGAGGCTTGGTAAAGGAAGAGTCGCGTACATTTATGGAAGAAAATTATCCAGCCCTTGCTTTTGATAATCCTGATTTGTGGTGATTTTTTTCTTGACAATGCGAAATATTAAAATGACAAAGTTTCAAATAATACCATATACTGAAGACTATTTTGACTTATGGAATAAATTTATTCAGTCTTCCATAAACGGAACTTTATTTCATAGACTTGATTTTCTCGCATACCATAGAAACAAGTTTGCCCGAAACGCACATAATCTTATGTGGATGAAAGGAAACAGTTTGTATGCTGTTTTGCCAATGGCTGTTATTGAAGAGAGAGAAAAAAGGATTGCTGTATCACCGTATGGAACAAGTTATGGAGGGTTTGTCACAAGAAAATTGTTAGGATATGATAAAGCAAGTATTTTAATAAAAAAATTTATCGAATATTTTCATAAGCAAAATATTGATGAATGCAGGCTCACCTTTCCTATCCGTGCTGCTTACAAAGAATTTTCCGAAACGCTTTTCCTGGTTTTATATGAAAATGGCTTTATTTTGGATAATGCAGATATTTCAAGTGTGGTTGAACTGAAGGAAGAAATAAAAAATAAAATGCATAGTTCTGCGAAAAGAAATGTCCAGAAAGCTGAACGCGAGGGCATCAGCTTTCGTCACGATGTTCCTCTCCGGGATTTTAAGGTTCCTTTTGATAAAACTTTTCAGAAGCATAATACAAAGCCAACGCATAGTATAGAGGAATTGAATTGGCTGCATGAACATTTTCCATCCTCTGTGTTTTTCGATGTTGCTTATTTTAATGATTTGCCTGTTTCTGGGATCTGTCATTTTGTGCAAAATAACAGACTTGATAGCTCCTTTTATCTTTGTAATGACCCGGAATATGAAAAATACCAAGGGCTTCCTTACCTGATCTACTATTCTTTACTTCACTCCAGGAGAAATGGATTCCAGTTTTTTGATTTTGGAACATCTTCTGTTAATACACAAGGCCGGCCAAATATTTTTAAATTTAAGGAAAAATTCGGCGCTATAGGGCAATTCCGGAATACTTTTATATGGAAAAAATCTGTTAAATGAGAATCTTATTTATTGGTAATCAGGGGAATACTGGGTTCCGTTTTATATCGTGGTTCCGGTCACGGGGAATAGATGCAGTTTTGTTAATTCCTAAGCAACTAAAACACATACGGAGTTTACCTGAAAATGATGACCTTACTTTAGAAAATAATTATCCCAAATGGATTATTCAGTTTAAAGAGAGAATTTTTCCTTATCTCTCCCCATCTGCCAAATTGAGAAAAATATCAAAACAATACGATATAATTTTGACTACCGGTAACTACATCTTACCGGTCTTAAAACTTAATAAACCTGTTTGTTTTTTCCCTGTGGGAGGTGATCTGACTCAATTACCATTTCAATCTAAACCTTTGATAAGTGAAATTTACGCTTATTTATATCGACAAAGAATTGATAATGTGAATCGTATTTTTACAGTGCAGAAGGATTGTATTTGGGCAGCTCGGTTACTTGGACAGGCTGATAAGATAGAATTGTTTCCTTTTCTTGTGGATAAAGAGACTATTCAAAAGAATGTCAATGTTCATCTTCATGAAAATTTGAAAGAGAAATTTGAACCTTACGACTGGATATTTTTCAATCCAGCCCGGAAAAACATGAATCCCGATAAAGTAAATTATAAAGGCTCTGAAAAATTGTTAAAAGCTTATAAAAAATTTATTGAGCAAACAAAGGCCAAGGTATTGATGATTGCTGCACTTTATGGAGATGATGCAAGTGAGTTTAAAGCCATGGTTAATTCATTGGAGTTGAATGAATATGTCAGCTTTACCTGTCATTTAAGTTTACCTGATTTGCACGCCTACATGAAGCTGGATAATGTAGTTGTTTTCGACCAGTTTACATATGATTTAGTTGCATTAGGAGGTATTGTACGAGAGGCATTGGCATTGGGAAGTATTGTAGTATCCAGTACTGATGTTAATAAAGAGGATTTTATGAAGAGTTATGGTGAAGATTGTCCTTTGCTGCCTGCATTCACCGAAAAACAAATTCTTAGAAGGATGCTGGAAATATCGGAAATGTCTTTGGCAAAACAAAAGCAGGTGAAGGATGAAGCCCAAAAGTGGGTGGATAAGCATATTCACTGGACAGCTCGTATTGATGAACTTATAAACAAACTGAAACAGGAATTATCCTGATTAAATCTAAGTGAATATAAAATTTAGCAGCACATTTAATGAAAAATTACGCCTGGAGCTTTTTTAACACCTTTCTCTCCAAAGGCTTTTCATTTATTTTTTCCATCATCCTCGGTAATCTTTTACTGCCAGGTGACCTTGGTGTTTTTGTGACTATCTTGTTGGTTATTACCTACCTGGTATCGGTGTTTTCTTTTGGGATAGGGCAAAGCACTGTACAAAAGCTGAATGATAGAAGAGAAGCTTCAATGCGAAATCATTATTTTTCTGCCGGAATGTTTGTATTGGCAGTTTTTTCTTCGCTTGCCTGCCTGCTCTTTATAGGCCTTCAGAAATATATTCTTCAGATTTTTGAGATTCAAAGAGCCTCTGATATATTAATAATGGTTGTTTGGTTGATTCCACTGAATATCTTTCGGGAATATTTTAGTAGAATTTTGCAAGCCAATAAAGAATTTCGAAGATTGACTTTCTATAACCTGACATCCGTCGTTATACAGATTTTTGTTACCATCTTATTGGTTTATTATCATAATATGAATCTTGAAGGTGTGTTTTATGGTATTTATACGGGTGGAGCTTCAGCTTTCATTTTATTCATTTTGTATATTGTGAAAAGATATACGCTTGTATTTAATCCATATACTCTTCAATCTGCTTTCAAATTAATACGTTTCAGCAGCCTGATTTTTGCAGGCTCTTTTGCTCTTCTCCTGGATCGACGGATTGATGTGCTTTTTGTTTCTCATTTTCTGGAGAGTTCGGATGTTGCTATTTACAATTATGCCCTTAAATTTTCCCTTTTGTTTTTGCTAATAGGAAACAGCATGTCGAAAGTGTCATTTCCAAAACTCACAAATGCATTTTCTTCAGGCGCATCTGAGAATATCGAAAGAATCTTAAAATATTCTGTTGATTTTTCCTTTTTAATACTGAGTTTCTTCGCTTTAGCATTTCTATTTAATGCTCATTTCCTTGTAAAATTGATGCTTCCGGAATACTATTTGCAAGCCGTGCCTTTTTTGCCCCTTTTATTTATTGGCATCCTTCCCAAAGCAGTCTTTTCTTCAATAGGAACATTGTTTACAGCCAAGGGGATACCTGCCGTCACGGCCAGGATTAACTGGATTATGCTTGGTGTAAATATTATTTTAAATCTTATACTAATACCGATAATGGGATTATATGGTGCCGCAATAGCCACAAGTGTTTCCTTTTTAGGACAACCTGTTTTTATTGTGATAATGCTTATGAAACATATAGATATTTCATTTCCCAAAACTAAAATTATTCTGAATTTTACTTTGTTATTTCTTCTCATTATTTTTGGCACCTTAATTACTAATATATGGGTGAAAGAATTAATAATTGTGATGTATGCCTTATATTGTTTCTTTATTTTTTTAACAAGGGAGGAAAAGCAATATTTATTAACCGGATTAAAGCGAAAACAAACGGATGTAGCACCTTCCCGTCGATCATTTTAAATTCAATGACTGAATATGAATTTTGAGATTTGTTTTTTAACCTATATGGCACGTTCTGGCTCCACATTACTGGCAAGAGAGTTGGATCAATATGCTCAGATTGGTGTAACCATAGAGGATGCGTTACCTGATGGGATACTGCATGGAGAAAAGGTATATATTGGGAATAGAGAAGAACTTGAAAAATATACAAAGAAGATAACCCGCTGTATAAAATTTAAAGGGTGGGGAGTTTCTCAAAAGCAGATTATTCATAAAATTGATAATGATTATACTTACCCTGTCTTCTTGAGTGACTTTTTCAAGGCCATATATGAACTTTATTTCCATACATCAACGCCTGAAATTATTATCCATAAAAAAGGGCGATATTATTTGAAAGTTGATGAAATAAGGAAAAACTTCCCTACTGTTAAATTTCTCCACTTGGTAAGGGATCCACGGGCTGTTTATAATTCTCAGAAGAAATCCACGGACAGTGTTACAAAAAAGCCCATGGCGAGCAATATAGTGGCTTTTTGTTTGAATTACAGAAAAATGCATGAGGTGATAAATAAATACAAGAAAAGAGACTATTTCAAGAGGATCTATTACGAAGATATTGTGGATAATAAAGTAGATGTAATCAGGGATATACTAAAGTTCTTGGAATTGTCAAATACTTCTAAGCTTTTATCGGATTACTATGATAAGATCCCTGAAAATCAACGATATCTTCATGAAAATCTTACCCGTGGTTTATTAACAAGCAGAAAAACTTCATGGAAGGAAGAATTAAGCAGTTTGGAGATCAGTATTCTGGAGAATTGTTTAAGAAGAGAAATGAGGGAAGATGGGTATGCTCTTAGCAAGAGAAATCCGGAAAATATCTTTCAGTATATGAGAATGATATTGTTGATAAGTGTGTTTTTTCTTAAGTATTATGCTTCAAAGTTCTTTCCGGCTATTTATCTTAAATTAAAACAAATAAGAAATAAAAGTATTGAATAAACCAGTCAGACATATTGCTTTTGTTATTAGTTGCCTAAAAGGTGGAGGGGCTGAAAGAGTTATTTCCGGTCTTGCCAATTATTTTGTGAATTTAGATTACAAAGTATCGGTAATTTATCTGGATAAGCATAAAGATTTTTATTTTCTTGATGAAAAGATTAATAGATATCAAATTGAATATAGCCGTAATATTGGTAATTTCTTTTTAGGTTTAATAAACACCCGTAAACGTATTCTGGCAATTTGCAAAATGATACAGAAAGTGAATCCTGAGATAGTGATAAGTTTCATTACTGATATAAATGTTCTTACAGTACTTGCATGCCGAAACCTTAATGTCCCTGTTATTATATCAGAGAGGACCAACCCCGGAAAATATCAAATACCACGCAGATGGAAGATAGCTGCCCGTTTATTTTACCCACTTGCTGATAAAATGATTTTACAAACCGATCGTGCTAAAAAGTATTATAATTATTTACCTTCTTCTAAAATTGCAATTGTTCCTAATCCAGTATTTAAAAGAGCAATTCAGGATAATGTTGAAAAAGAGAAAATAATTTTGGCAGTTGGCCGGTTGGAATATCCTAAAGGATTTGATTTGCTCATACAGGCTTTCTCAAAAACCCAGGCAAAGAAAGATTGGCAGCTGATTATTGCAGGGGAAGGTAGTGAGCGACAAAATCTTGAAGGTCAGATTATGAGTTGTGGCTTAGATTCAAATGTAAGTTTAGTTGGTTTTCAGTTAGATATAGAAAATTTTTATTCGAGAGCATCTCTTTTTGCGTTGAGTTCCCGTTATGAAGGTTATCCGAATGCTCTTGCTGAAGCGATGAATTTTGGTTTACCATGCATCAGTTTTAATTGTGATTTTGGACCCGCAGAAATGATAAAAAATGGAGAAAATGGAATTTTGATAGAACCCGGAAATACAGAACAATTAGCCAGGGGAATCGATAATTTGATAAATGATTCTGAGAAAAGGGACCGACTGGGTAAGAATGCTGCAGTAACCAGAAAAGACTCCGGGATAAGATTGATTGCCAAAAAATGGGAAACCATCTTTGATGATTTGTGCTCATGGTAAAAAGGTATCTTTTTTATACGGCCGGAGATTACGATAAGACACCAGAAACAGGTGGAAGTAAACGTTTCTATGAATTGCTGAAATATTTGATAGAACAAGGAAATGAAGTTTTTCTTATTGCTCCTGAAGATATCAAATTACCCAGATGGGAGAATCTTCATCTGATTCCTGTAAAAACTTATCATTCAAAAATATTCCCGAATGGTTTCTTAAATCTGATTTTTAACTGGAGGACAATCAGAAAAGCAAGCAGGATCCCAGTCGACAAAACTGTTCTTTTTTCTGTTGTTTATGGCATTCAGGGTGTTTTAGCAGGTATGCCAAATATCGTATTGCTTCTGCGCGAAGATTTAATTGATTATCAGTTATATCGCAGGGTTAAAAACAAATATTTTTTTATCCTTAAAGTTTTTTTTTATAGACTAATAGAATATATTACGTTCAGAAATATTGAGAAAATCATTGTTCAGAGTCATTATGATAAAGCTGTTCTGTTAAAGAGACATTCAGTAATTCATGAAAAAATTAGCGATAAGACAGAAGTTTTGATTAACAATGTCAATGCTTCCTGGATGCTTTTTTCGGAGAATTTGGTTAGAAAGATACCTGTTCAGCCTAAGGGGGATTATCATTTTATTTTTACAGGAAATTTTCATTCCGAACGTAAAGGCGCATCAATTGTTTTAGCAGCGGTAAACAGTCTATTACAAGATGGATTTCCAATCTGCCTGTTTTTGCTGGGAGGAGGGAAGTTACGTAAAACTTATGAAGAGGAGTATAAAAATAGGGATCGCATCATTTTTTTGGGTTACCAGACTGATCCTTTAAAAGTTATATCCCGGGTTGATTTGCTGATTGTACCATCTTTGGCTGATTCTTGCCCAAATACTGTTTTAGAAGGTTTATATCTCAAAATACCTGTCATAGGCACTAACAGGGGCGGTATCCCTGAATTACTTAAAGAACCGGAATTACTATTTGAACCTGATGTCTCCTCATTGAAAGAAAAATTAAAAGATATTATTGAAAATAATAAGTTTGAGTTATTGAGACAAAAATGTATAAAGCGGAGCGATGAGCTTAATTTCGACTGGTCGTCCAAACTTGTTCAAATGATAGATGCATGAAGGTTCTGTTGTTATCAAATCCGGATAGTTCTCATACGATAAAGTGGGTTAATGGTTTAGCATCCAAGGGTGTTGAAATCTATTTGTTGAGTTTAAATCCTTTAGATGAGAGTCAGGTTATTGATAGTCAGTTAATTCATTACAGTAATCTCGGTTTTAGTAAAAAGTCCGTATCCAGAAAGCCTGGAAGCCTGAATAAGATTGGTTACTTAAGGATACTCCCGGAAATAAAAAAGGCCATTAGATATTTTGAGCCTGATATTGTCCATGCTCATTATGCCAGTAGTTACGGAGTCCTGGGCGCATGTTCGGCATTCCATCCGTTTGTGCTTTCTGTTTGGGGTTCAGATGTCTATAGGTTTCCTGGAAAATCGTTTCTGCATAGATGGCTGATGCAATTTTCTCTGAGGAAAGCTGATTGGATACTATCAACCAGTAATGCCATGGTTAGAAGCATTAATAAGTATACAAATAAAAACATTGAAGTCACTCCTTTTGGCATTGATACTGATGTTTTCAAAATTGACAATTCGTCTGAAGACTCAACTGATGATTCTACAATCGTTATAGGGACTGTCAAACACCTGAAAAAAATATACGGTATTGATATTTTGATTAAAGCTTTTAAAATCGTTGTTGAACGTAATAAAACAAAAACTGTTAAATTGCTTATAGCTGGCGACGGACCCGACAGAAACCGTCTGGAGCAACTGGTTGACAAGCTTGGGATATCTGAAAAAGTTGAGTTTACTGGTTATGTATCACCCGTGAATATTCCTTTTCATTTGAACAGGATGAACATTTTTGCTGCACTGTCTATTATTGATGAAAGCTTTGGAGTTTCTGTTCTTGAGGCAGGAGCATGCGGACTTCCTGTTGTTGGTTCTGATGTTCCGGGATTCAGGGAGATAATAAAAGATCATGAAACCGGATATGTTATTCCCAGAAATAATTTTGATGCCGCCGCTGATGTTATAGATGCATTAGTCAATGACAGAATAACTTCTGAACAAATGGGTATACAAGCAAGAAAGCATGTTGAAAAAAATTACAGCCTTGCCAGTAGTCTGGATAAAATGATGAAAATATATAGCGAAGCAATTAAAGAAGGATAGAATGATTAATTTTAGGTAAACTGCTATTTATGTCTGCTTCACTATTTTTTAATGGAGTTCGGTGGGAGTATTATCAGTGTATGTTAATGCCAGCGGTACCGCCGCATCATGAGATTGAGCTGAACAAGCATGAGCAGAAGCAATTGCTGAAGCAATCAGGTGCGCTGATATTAAGGTGGACAGAAAATTGGGATAACTCAGATTGTGGAGCCTTTTGGTTTGTTGTTAAAGACAATTTTGCAGGTATTCAAGAATTTGGGAGAAATACAAGGAGTAAAATAAGACGGGGGCTGAGAAGAAACAACGTAATAATGATTGATGCCGGCATTCTTGCTAAAGAAGGATATAAGGTTTATAAAACGGCCTTTGGGCGGTATAAAAATGACAGTAAACCGCTTTCAGAAAAAAAGTTTAACGAAAGACTTGATCTACTGAACAGTGACGAATATGATTTTTGGGGGGTTTATAACAACGAAGAATTGGTCGCTTATTGCGAAGTAAGAAAATTACAGCAAGCGATAAATACCAGTGTCATTAAGTTTCATCCGGATTACCTGAAAGATTACACCAGCCATGCATTGTTTTTTTCATTAATTGATTATTATTTAAAAAATCAGTCACTATGCTATATAACTAATGGAGCCCGTAACATTTCTCATGATACAGATATTCATAATTTTTTAATTGATAAGTTTGGATTCAGAAAGGCCTATTGTAAGCTGAATCTAATGTATAAACCGGAGTTTGGTATTGTAGTAAGTGTTTTATATCCATTTCGAAAGCTATTGAAAAAAATACCGGGGAAATTTATGAAGAGAATGCACAGTGTATTAATACAGGAATATATTAGCCGCCATTCCTAATGTCATTTGGCAGCCGAAATAATGTTTTTGTAAAAGCCGGCAGAATTTATCAGCAAATTGCGCCTGTTTTTAGCTTTATTGATTATATATTCTGGCTTAGGAAAAGAAAACATAGCGCTTCAGACCCGTCTGCAATTTTTATTATTGGACCGCCCAGAAGTGGAACTACATTAACCTATCAGCTTTTAACAGCAGGATTTGAGAATATTCATCTGACGAACATCTGGAATTTGCTGTATAGTACTCCTGTTCTGGGTGGAATGATTTCAGAAAGATTGTGCGCTAATCATATTGCTTCATTCAAATCGAGACATGGTTATGTTTCTGGCCTGTGCGGGGAAGCTGAGGGGCTTAAATTTTGGAAATACTGGACAGGACAAGGATTAACGGAAGATCAAACACAGCTTAATCCCAAACGAATGAAGAAATTGGTAAAAGTGCTTACCGATTATATACCATCTCCCGGGAAAATATATATCGCAGGTTATATTGGACATGTGTTTTGTATGAATTTTATTCGTCATTATTTTCCCAGGGCTTTGTTTATTCATGTGCGTAGAGATTTAATTTCCAATGCTTATTCTATTTACCGTGATTTTCCGAATAAGTACTTCTCAATCAGGCCGAAAGGTATTGATGTGGATACTGATTGCAGATATGCTCAAATAGCAAAGCAGATTATTGAAGTCCATTTCAGGGTTTTTGAGCAATGGGATGAAGATGTAATTCCGGTACATTATGAAGAAGTTTGCAGGAATCCAGAAAAAGTGATTGAAAGGATTAATGATTTTGCTGAAGAACAAGGGATCTTATTGAAAAGAAAACATAATATGCCTCAGAATTTTCATTTAAATCGTACAGATGCTGGTTATAATGAACATAGCCGTGCTTTGGACATAGCGTTGGCTAATGAATTAAGAAAATTATCTTTTGAGGACACTAAACCATTTTTTGAAATGATAAGCCAATGATGTTAAAAAGGTGTTTTGATATTGTTTGCAGTATCTTGGGATTGATGATTTTTAGTCCTCTCTTCATTGTAATTCCGGTTCTGATAATTTTTGATTCGAAGGGAGGTGCATTTTACAGCAGTACAAGAGTTGGAAAAGATCTCAGGAACTTTAGAATATATAAATTCAGGACAATGTATTCTGGTTCAGATAAATCCAGCATAACAATCGGGGAGAGGGATCCGAGAATTACAAAAATTGGTTACACACTTCGAAAATACAAATTGGATGAACTGCCACAGCTTATAAATGTTTTTGCAGGTAATATGAGCATAGTAGGTCCACGTCCCGATGTCCCTGCATATTTTGAGTATTATCTTCAATATATGCCTGAATATTATGAGATGAAACCAGGTATTACATCATATTCTTCAGTTTATTTTTCCGATGAGAGCAAGCTTTATGAAAAGCTAAGTGATGCTGCGAAAGAATATATCAATAAAACGATTCCTAAAAAGGTTGAATTGGATAAAAAATATTATAACCATCACAATTTACTCATTGATTTTTCTATTATTGTAATGACCATTAAAAGAATTTTTCAAGGTAATAATCATGTCTAAAAGAATATACTTATCACCACCAAACATGTCAGGCCAGGAGATTCAATATATTCAGGAGGCTTTTGAAACGAACTGGGTGGCTCCTTCGGGTGAAAATGTTGATGAGTTTGAAAAGGCCATAGAAGAGTATTTGGGGATTGGACATGCTGTAGCTTTAAGCAGTGGAACAGCAGCCTTGCATCTGGCTTTGATTAATCTTGGTATAGAAGCAAGCGATGAAGTGCTGGTTCCAACACTTACCTTTTGCGCCAGTGTGAATCCCATTGTATATCAGTCGGCAACTCCTGTATTTGTTGATAGTGAAAGAAGCACATGGAATATGGACCCTCAGCTTTTGGAAACAGCCATTAAAGACCGCCTAAAGAAAGGTAAGAAACCCAAAGCTATTATTTTAGTGCATTTGTATGGTATGCCGGCAGATGTTAATAAGATCAAGAAAATTGCAAATGACTACGAAATCCCGGTTATTGAGGATGCTGCTGAAGCCCTTGGAAGCAGCTATAAGAACAAACCTGTTGGTACTTTCGGCGATATTGGTGTTTTGTCTTTTAACGGAAATAAAATCATCACAACGTCCGGGGGTGGTGCATTGGTAACAGAAGTTGCGGAATATGCAGAAAGAACTTTGTTTTTGAGCACCCAGGCCCGGGATAATGTAGCACATTATCAACATTCTGAAATAGGATATAATTATCGTATGAGCAATATTATTGCGGGCATTGGGAGAGGACAAATGAATGTACTTAAACAGCGCATTAAGCAGAAAAGGGAAAATTTTATTTTTTATAGGAAGGAAATGGCTAAATACCATTTTATTGAATTTCTAACAGAGTCTGAAGAAGCTTTTTCGAATTATTGGCTGACTACCATTCTTATTCACAATGAAAAAATTACACCTTCAATACTGCAGGAAAAAATGGAAGAAAATAATATCGAAGTACGTCCGATATGGAAACCCATGCACATGCAGCCTGTATTTGCTGAGTATCCGGCATATTTGAATGGTACTGCTGAATTTTTATTTAGAAATGGAATATGTTTACCTTCAGGGTCTCACCTCAGCAATGAGGATCGGGAGAGAATCAGTAATGCCATCCATAAGATTTTTGATAAAACAGGAAAAAGCTGACTGATTATGCACTTGAATTGCCTGACAGAGGTATTATACTAAATCTGTGATATGAGAAACAAAGTATCTATTGTTGTGCCTTGCCGAAATGAGGAAAAATATATTGGGCAGTGTCTGGATTCCTTGATTTATAATGATTATAAGCCTGTGGAAATCATCGTTATTGACGGAGATAGTGATGACGATACGAAAAAAATACTGGAAAATTATCAGGAGCGACATAATTCTGTGCAAGTCCTTGAAAATAAGGAAAAATATACACCAATATCCCTAAACAAGGGAATTCGTAATGCAAGTGGTGATTATATTATGATTGCAGGAGCTCATTCTTTTTTTCCTCCTGATTATATATCTGGTTTGGTGGAAGTTTTAGAAGGTCTGCCAGAGGCAGTTGGGGTAGGAGGAACTATGGAAATAGTTTCTGATGATTCTTACAAGGCAAACGTAGTTAAAAAGGTTTTGTCTGATAAATTTGGCGTTGGAAACTCGACTTTCCGTGTTGGTACTCGTAATCTTGCCGATGTCGATACACTTCCTTTTGGATTGTATTATGAGGAAGTCTTTCAAAAAGCGGGTCTCTATGATGAAAGATTAATCAGAAATCAGGATATCGAATGGTCAAAAAGGGCTGTGAAGTATGCAGGCCAACTGTTTTTAGTTCCTGGTATTAATTGTACATATTATTTGCGTGGAAGTTATGCTTATCTTGCATGGTCAAATTTCAGAAATGGATTCTGGAATATATTAACTATCTATCTCACAAAAAATCCTTCATCATTGAGACTTCGTCATTTTATACCCTTGGTTTTTATGCTTTCACTTATTTTACCGATATTCGGAGCGATATTTTTTTCTTCTGTTTCGCTTTGGCTACCCTTAATGGTGTTAGGGTTATATTTGGTTACGATGGGAAGGAGAAGTATTTTTTTAGCTGAAAGGCATAAGCAAATTCCCGGGATCTTGTGTGCATTTTTAACTCTTCACTTATCCTACGGATTGGGTTCATTGATAGGGTTGTTCCAGATTCATAGACTCTTTAGCATTAAACGCAGTAATACCGCAGATTGAAATTAGTACAAATGTATATGTCCCTAAAATATTACAATTCTATTATTCGCTTTAGCTATTTTTCGGCTCTGCTATTTAGTTTTTTTATTCCCTTTGGCTTTATTATAAACCGCTATATTCTTGCCTTATTTATCATTTCAGGTTTTTTAGCGGGTTTTCCTAATTTTAAATTTATATGGCACAAGAAGAATCTCTTTTTGATTTTTACGAGTCTCTTGTTTTTGTTGTATCTGCTAAGTGTCTTATGGTCTCAAAATAAATTCCTTGCATATGTTCACATTCAGAAAATGTTACCAATATTTTTCTTACCGATTGTATTTGCTTTGATTCCCCTGCATAAACGTCATAAGAAGAATATTTTGCTTGCATTTATCAGCGGATTGTTTGTTGCCAGTGTTTATTGTTTTGGTAATTTTGTATATCAGATTCTTTCTGATAGTCAGTTCGCTCAGAATTTTTATAGTCAACCACTTGGACAGTTATATTCTACATTCTATATTTTTGATCACACCTCTTATTATTCTGCCTATCTGGTCTTTTCTATTATTGTTATTTTTAAATTTTTTTGTGATAATACATTTCCAAAATTTAAAAAGCAAATACGATTTGCAGGCATTTTTCTGGTTATTGTTTTTGCTCTCCTGACTTTTCTCATATCTTCCCGTGCGGGTCTGATAGGGCTTGTTGTGCTATCTTTCGTACTTGCTTATCAAAATTTTAAAAATATTTATATACGTGTTGTATTGTTTAGTTTGTTGATCTTTGTATCCGTTATGGTGTTTACCAATACCCGATTCATAAAGACCCTGGGAGTGTTTGAGTCTGTGTTGGAACAGGAAGAGTTTGATAAGAAAACAATCAGCAAACACAGTGCCTTGCGCCTTGTCCTGTGGGAAGCATCATTTGATGTAATAGAGGAAAATTTATTCACAGGAGTTGGAACTGGAGATGTTCGGGATGAATTATGGCATAAAGTAGTTGACGATTATGGATTTGAACTTGATAAAGAATTTAATCCACACAATCAATTTTTGTCCACTTTTATGGCCACTGGAATAGTAGGGTTTTTAGCACTGCTGGGTATTTTTGTCTTTGGTTTTATGGAATCGTTTCGTAAACAAAATTTATTTTTGCTGAATTTGTTGATCCTGTTGTTTATTCATTTTCAGTTTGAAACCATGATGGGAAGATTAAACGGAATCTTGTTTTTCAGTTTTTTTCTCAGTATTCTCTTCTATTATAACAGGAAATATGCAGATGATTCTTTAATCTACTTTTGATTCAAGATCATATTTTAGCCCTTCATGTTCAATAAGCCTGGCTTTTATCTTACCAACCTTAATCGGGCTTTCTATCCAAACCGGAATCCGGTTTTTGTCATCTGTTACCCACACTTCTAAATCTTCTCCGCCGTCAAATATATCTCCTTTGACAAGATATCCTGTAAACTTGATACACTTAAATTTTCCTAATTTTCTCACCTTTTTTACTTCCTTCCCTTTGTATCTGACATATACTTGTTCAAGCTCTGTATCGAGTAATAAATTCATAGGAATCTTTTCACCTACTTCGTATTGCGAAAAATCAATATTTCTTGCATAGTAGACAAGTGACATGACATCGTTTGTGCACTGCGGCAATTCGATGGTATCCCGGCTAAAGGGCTTTCGGGTTTTTTCGGATTCTGCATAAGCAAGGCTATCTTGCCAGTCGTATCTGTATTTAATATCTATTCTGTATCCGTCGTTGTTGACATCTCTTTTATAGTAAAGCGGTTGAAGTGTAGTGGGATCGACCCATGATTCGTAAACATCTCGTACTTGATAGAACCAGTCATAGAAGGGGTAGGTTTTTCCTTTTCCTCTCAGGTGATATGCAGGCTGATCAAAAATGTGATCATTCATTACCTCAAATGTAACTTCCCCAACATCTGTCCAAACAAGAAACCAGTTATATGTTAGTACGTAGCGGACTTTTTCTCCCGGTTGAAATACCTCCTGATTGTTTGTACATATTCCGTCTTCCTGTGAATATACTTGCTCCGCTGACAGGCTAAAAAGTATTATTGCAGAAATTATTATGAGTTTGTTCATATGTTTTTGTTTTTAATTGGGTTGAGTAATTTTCATTTTCTACTAATTTCGGTTATTACTATACTTGCTTTTTTAGATTAACTAACAACGCTATAATTAGCTTTCTTGTTATTTAACTGTTTAAGTTGCTGATTTAACAATTGATGTTTTTTATTTGTTAAATCAGGATCCTTATCCAGAATCTCCGTAGCAACTTGTCTTGCGTGCTTTAGTATCTCACTGTCCTGACTTAAATTTGCTATTTTAAACTCAAAAGGTATGCCACTTTGTTGAGTGCCTTCAATATCACCTGGCCCCCTTATTTTTAAGTCTTTTTCTGCAATTTCGAAACCATTATTGGTTTGCACCATTGTTTCTATTCTTTCCCTGGCATCTTCCGATAGTTTATCCGAGGTCATTAAAATACAATATGATTGATGTGCTCCTCTGCCTACTCTGCCTCTGAGTTGATGCAGTTGAGAAAGGCCAAACCGCTCAGCATTTTCAATTACTATAACAGATGCATTGGGAACATCTACACCTACCTCAATAACAGTTGTCGCAACCATTATATGCGTCTGTCCTTTGAGGAAATATGCCATTGATTTTTTTTTCTCTTCATTTTTCATCTGTCCATGAACAACACTTACGGCATATTTTGGCGGAGGGAAATTTCTTACTATGCATTCATACCCATATTCCAAATCGCGTAAGTCTAATTTCTCTGATTCTTTGATAAGCGGATATACAATATATACCTGCCTGCCTTCGGCAATCATTTTTTTCATAAACTTATAAAGTCTCAGGCGTTTCGATTCATAAAAATGTACCGTCTTTACTGGTTTACGTCCCGGTGGCAATTCATCAATAATAGAGACATCCAAATCTCCATATACTGTCATTGCTAAGGTTCTTGGAATAGGGGTGGCCGTCATGACTAAGACATGCGGTGGTTTACTGTTCTTTTTCCAGAGTTTCGCTCTTTGCGCAACCCCAAAACGATGCTGTTCATCAATGATAACAAAGCCAAGGTTTTTAAATTGAACGGTTTCTTCAATGAGTGCATGTGTACCTATAATTAAATCAATCTCACCGTTCTTTAGCTGCGAATAAATTTCATTTCTTTCCTTTGTTTTGGTAGAGCCTGTTAGCAGCCTGACCTCCAGAGGTAATGACTTAACGAAAGATAGTATATTTTCATAATGCTGCCTTGCCAGAATTTCTGTAGGCGCCATAAAACATGCCTGAAATCCGTTGTCATTGGCCAGGAGAATACTCATTAATCCTACCAGCGTTTTCCCACTACCTACATCTCCTTGCAGGAGCCTGTTCATTTGCTGGCCTGACTTGAGGTCAATCCGGATTTCTTTTAATACTCTTTTTTGTGCATTGGTAAGCTCAAAGGGTAAATTTTCTTTATAAAATCTGTTGAATAATTTTCCTACTTGACTGAATATAAACCCTGTAAATTTTTGTATGCGATGATAGCGTAGTTTTAAAATATTCAACTGTATATAGAATAATTCTTCAAACTTTAATCGATACCTTGCTTTTTTTAACTCGAGATGGTTTTCCGGGAAATGTATGGTGAGCATAGCTTTTTTCAGAGGCATTAGTTTAAGTTGCTCAACCAAAAACCAGGGTAAAGTCTCTTCAATATTTTCTTTATGAGCTTTAAGGAGATTATTTTGAAGCTTATGAATCAACTTTGAATTGATATAATGTTTTTTTAATTTTTCAGTTGTATTGTAGAATGCCTGAAGATTTGCTTTAATTTTTGCTTCAAATTTTTCTACTGATTCAATCTCAGGATGGACAATATTAATTTTTCTGTTAAACAATGTTGGTTTTCCAAACACGATATACTCCTTATTTACTTCCAGGGACTGTTTAATCCAACTTGCTTTCCTGAACCAAATCAGCTCAATGAAGTCAGAACCATCATAAAAGTAGCCTATTAATCTTTTTTTGTTTGGTTTTCCCGTTAGCTCAAAACTTGTAATTTTTCCTTTCAACTGAATATGTTGAAGATCGGGCGTGATTTCATTTATTTTGTAGAATTTTGAACGATCAATATACTTATAGGGGAAATAATACAGCAGATCGCCGAAAGAATCAATGTTTAACTCTTTTTTAAGTAACTCAGCTCTTTTCGGACCTACACCCGGCAGATATTTAATATCTTTGTTGAGAGGATTGCTCATTAAAGCAATTTTGTTTTAAATTCAGTATAAAATTAATATTCATTATAAGAAATATTCATAATTGTATGTTTTTTTTTAGAAAGTATACTTTCCACATAAATTATCTGCTAAAATATCTGAGATATGTTTTCACTGCCAGATGGAATGGTTATGGCATTCATTCTCCTTTTGTATTTAATTTTTATCAATCGGTACTAAACACTACAATAGTGGAACCCGACCATCGTCTGCTCAAACTAGTACATAAAAGGTATAAGAACGAGAAGGATATTGTTCGTTGTCCTTCATTAGGAGCAGGGTCAGTTTATGGGGAGGATACGTTAGTCAGTGTTAAAGATTTTGTAACGCGTTCTTCGGTTAGTTTTAGCAAAGGGACTATATTGTATAATCTTGTCCGTTATTTTAAGCCAGCAGCAATTTTAGAACTGGGAACAGGAGTTGGTTTAAGTACTATTTATATTGTAAGGGGTTATCCACAGGCTTCAGTGGTAACCGTGGAAGGTTGTTTGAGCAAGTTAGAATATGCAAGAAAACAATTCTCTGAAAAGGGTTTAAAATCTATAACTACAGTCCATGGAGAATTTGAAGCAGAATTACCCGGAATTTTGAAGAAAATGAAACAGGTTGATATGGTTTTTATGGATGGCGACCATAGATTACATAAGACCCTGAATTATTTTGAAATGCTTCTTGATTATTGCCATAATGAAACAGTTCTTATTTTGGATGATATTCATTGGTCTGCAGAAATGGAGAAAGCATGGAAGTGCATCCAGAATTATTCTGAAGTGCGTGTTACTATTGATTTGTTCCGTTTTGGAATTATCCTGTTTAAAAAAGAGTTATCCAGACAGAACTTTATCATAAAATATTGATATGATTTTGCAATAATTGTTAAATTCGTGAAAATTTAAGATATGGCGGATACGAATTCTGTTATTGAGTTTTTCGGGGTACGCAAGTATTATTATGTGGGGGCTGAAGTTATTAAGGCTGTTCGTTCAATGGATTTGACTATTGACAAAAATGAATATGTAGCCATTATGGGCCCTTCCGGATCAGGTAAATCAACTATGATGAATATTTTAGGTTGTCTTGATACACCTACGGGCGGAAAGTATTTATTAAACCACAAAGATGTTAGCAAATTGGATGACAATCAACTGGCTGAAATCCGCAATGAAGAAATCGGTTTTGTATTTCAGACTTTTAACTTGCTCCCCCGGTATACAGCCCTGGATAATGTTACTTTGCCATTAATATATGCAGGCATTTCAAAGCAAGGGAGAATTAGACGAGGAGAGCAAGTGCTGGAAAGTGTTGGATTATCAGACCGTATGAATCATAAGCCAAATGAACTATCCGGTGGACAGAGGCAACGGGTTGCTCTAGCAAGGGCCCTGGTTAATTCACCTTCCATTATTCTTGCAGATGAACCAACCGGTAACCTTGATTCAAAGACTTCTATGGATATTTTAAATTTATTTAATAACATTCATAAACAGGGCAATACAATTATTCTTGTTACACATGAACCTGATATTGCCCAACGCGCAAAACGAATTATTCGTCTTAAAGATGGAGCAGTAGAAAATGATACAGTGCAGTATAATTAAAATATTTTATTTAAGGTTTTAATGTTAGGTAAATAATAAAGACGTTTGCTAAGACTATGAACACTTTTTGAGAGCTGCTATTAAAGTAAAAAATATTGAATTATGCATATATACACGAAATCAGGAGATAAAGGAGAAACATCCTTATTAGGAGGGAAAAGGGTTCCAAAATATGATTTTCGAATCGAAGCTTATGGCACAGTTGATGAGCTGATAGCTTATATTGGTTTGATAAGAGATCAGTCTATCAGGCAGGATCTTAAGATAGAGTTGATAACCATACAGGACCATTTGATGGTTTGTGCTTCTATTCTTGCTGCGGATTGCGAAAACTGTAAGGTTGATTTACCAAAACTTGAAGCAAATAATATCAGGTGGTTGGAGGGTTTAATTGATGAAAAGGAATCTCATTTACCTGAGTTGAATTCTTTTGTTATTCCAGGAGGTCATACTACAGTATCATATGTGCATATTGCCAGAAATGTTTGCAGAAGAGCAGAAAGAAACGCGATTAAGTTGTATGATAATGCAGAAGTTCCAGATGAGATAATACAATATTTAAATCGTTTATCCGATTATCTTTTTATGCTCTCGAGATTATTAGTACAGGAGTTGGGTGTTAAAGAGGTTATATGGAGGCCAAAAATATAATAAAATTTTGCTTTTAACGTAATAATTTTATATTTGCAAAATTTTACATAAGATAATAACCAAACAAAATATATAATATGTACTGGACACTAGAATTAGCATCAAAACTGGAAGATGCACCCTGGCCAGCTACCAAGGAGGAATTAATTGATTATGCTATTCGCTCCGGTGCGCCCATGGAAGTTATTGAAAATTTACAGGAGATTGAAGATGAAGGGGAAGTTTATGAAAGTATAGAAGATATTTGGCCAGATTACCCTAGTAAGGATGATTTTTTCTTTAATGAAGATGAATACTGATTTTTCGAAGACTCTCTTGTTGGGAGCCTTTTTACCATATAAAGATATCGCTTTTTTTTCGTGGGCGGTGTTGCTCCAACCACTGAAACCCCTTAAGTTTTGTTTCCTCTAAATCTCCAAGAGGATAGAGGGTCCCCCCGGGGCTATTAATCATATTTATCCTTTCAACCTGGTTATCTCTTAATTTTATTATAAGATTACTGGATATCGCTTTATTCACACCAATAATTTCATTTTTGTCAACTGTGTAATAGATGGTTTCACCATTCCCGTCCACATCAACCCTGCGGATTTCATTATTTTTTACATATCCGGTCATTTGCTTCCCTTTGATTTGATTAAATTTATCTTCATCCTGTTGGCTTATTATGAGGGCGTTTTTGTCTAAGAAGAACTCGTCTACTTCGTTGTCTTTAAGTTGTATAGAAATATCATCTGCAAAAATTTGATTACTGTCTGACCACATAATCGGTTCATAATACATTCTTATAGTTGAATCTTTCATGTAATAAGACAGTGAATCACATTTTCCCTGTAAATTTGTTTTGAAAAATTTTACTTTATAATATGCCTTAAATATTTGATGACTTTCTGTACTGTCGTAATGTGATTTTATAGTGTCTGCATGTAAAAATAAGGAATCATTTTCATTATCCACGTGTATCATCAAGGTTTCGTCTGTCAAAAAGGCCCTATCAGGGTTTTCTGAGTATTCCGAGTAATTACCTTTTAAAATAATATTCTGTAAAGTATCGATTATTTCTGCTGATTGTTTGATTTGTCCGAAGTTTGCTTCCCTGTCATAGAACAAAGTATCTCCTTTAATGATTCTTTCTTCTTTTTGATACATTGCATTTTTTGTAAAAAGAAACTGATTGGATTGAGTTTTGTACCATCCTTCTTCACAGTATAAGTAGCTTGAATCATTATATATATCCGTAGGTCCGATAAAATAAGCTATTTCTTCTTCAGTATCATAATTCAGGGTATCAGTATCAACCATGTAATCAGGATTCTCAATTGTTACATCTTCATTGAAATATGCCATTTTTTTACTGCTGTAGTAATGAGCTGTTTTACTGGTAATGGTATTATCCTCATTGATAATTTTTCCACCATCGAAGTAATGAGCATAATCTTCTTCAGCATAAAAATCCAGGGAATCTGTAAATACCTGTGCTTTTTGGTCTTTGAGTTCTACATTTTCACGGATTTTTCCAAAGTTGGTGTTGCCGTTATAACTTAGAAAGTCACCATATAAATGGAGTGTATCGCCCCTTTCTATATGAACATTGCTAAAAGCATCTATTTGATTATCAATAGTGTAGTAGTACGCACTGTCGCAATACATTGTAAAGTCGTTGTGTTCAAAAATAACATCACCTATGAATCTTCGTACGTTAGGGTGGATATTTTCGTCATACTCCAAAGAATTTGCATTTAAAATTTCGATTTTTTGGGGTTTTTCCTGTGATAAAGTCAATTCCGGGAAAAGAACAAGAGCGGCAATAATAAAAAGACTGCAAAATTTGCTTTTATTCAGAAGCTGGAAAAATTCCCTTAATGTCATTATTCTGTGGAATTATGAATTGATAAGATACGTTTGAACGTAACTTATAAATAGTAGGTTTATCAAATTAATACCAATCAACAACTTTAGCCGATAAATTTAGAACCGTAGATTTAAGTCACAGTCTTTGAATGCTTCATCAACCTTAATATAGATTTCCTTCTTTTTTTCTTCCAGCCATTTGTTGAGGTATTTTTGTTGCTTTTTTTCAAGCGCCATTTGCTTAATATCGGCGTAATCCTCTTTAAGGTTTGCCTTGTGTTTTTCTTTTTTATCTTTTATTCTGACTATTTTAAAGACTGTCTTTCCATTTTCATCTTGTGTTTCATAAGGTTCTGCAATATCTCCTTTCTCCAAATCTTTAACGGCCTCATAATCATCGCTTGGTAATTCGTTTAATTCAAATTCATTGCTTGATGTCTCAGGATTCACCATCATGCCACCATTATTTCGATATTTTTTGTCATCAGAGAATTTTCTTGCCGCTTCTTCAAAACTAATTTCACCAGCTTTGATTTCTGTGGCAATGGAGTCTAACTTATTTTTTACGGCTTGTTTTTGTTCATGACTTACTTTAGGGGTAATAAGGATATGCCTTACGTTTACTTCATCATCATTGCGATCAATAAGCTGGATTAAATGGAAACCATAGGCCGATTCAACAATTCCGCTTATTTCATCTTCTTTCAGACTAAATGCAACATCGGCAAAGGCCGGATCAAGTTCTTCTTCTGTTCTAAATCCTAATTCACCTCCTTGTCTTGCGGTACCTTCATCATCAGAATAAAGTCGTGCAAGTGTAGAGAATCTTTGTCCATCAAGGATTCTTTTTCTAAGATCCAATAATTGTTCTCGTGCTTCTGAATCGGTTTGTTGATTATCAGAGGGGTATTTAACAATTTGATTGATTTTTACTTTTTCATTGATGGTAGGGATGCTATCCTCCGGTAAATTGTTATAAAAATTTTCAACTTCTTCCGGTGTCACTTCCACCTCTTCTATAAGTTGATTCTGCATTTGCTGGGTTAATATCTGCTCTCTGAGCATTGATCGAAAATCTTGTTTGATTTCCTCAATACTTTTATTGTAATGTTCTTCTAATTTTTTTTCCGATCCAATTTGCCTGATAAAATATCTAAGTCTTTGTTGCAGTTCAGCCTCTACCTGGTTATTGCTAACAGTAATACTATCTTTTTGTGCCTGTATGAGAAGTAATTTTTGAGCTATCTGGTCATTTAAAAGTTCACATCTGTCCGGAGCCCTGTAACTTTGAGCCCTCATCTGTATACGCTGATTTTCTATATCAGACTGAAGAATTTTCTTATTGCCTACAATTCCGGCTACCTGATCAATTAGGATTTTATCCTGAGCTTGGTTAGGGAAAGAAAAAGAAATAATCAGAATATTGATTAATAGTAAATGCTTGAAGTTTAATAACATAATTTTATTTTTTTTAATAGATCACAAATTCATCTTTGTTTAATGCTTCGTTATATAAATCTTTCTCCAGTTTATCCAATAGTTGATATTTTCGTTTGTTAATTAAAAGTGTTTTTATTTTATCTTCAACATAAGAAACTGGTGCTGTATTACCTTTCAGTTTATAATCGTTAATTTTTATTAAGTATTGATGCATTGAATCCTTTATTTCAATATAATCGTTGTATTGTAAAAATTGATCGGAATTGTCTATATCATGATCAATTTTGTTGAGTAAGTTTTTGAAAACAATCCAGTTATCGTTGAAATCATCAAATTTTTCCGCATAGCGATAACAATAATCTTGTAATTTAGTCATATCTTCTTGGTCATCAGACTTGTACCATTCTTTAACCTTTTCGATATTTGGTGAGTTAACAGGCAATTTAATGAACAATGCCTTTATTAAGTTATTATCCAGCATAAAGTTGGATTTGTTGTTTTCATAATACTCCTGCACTTCATTTTTTTCGAGTGCCGTATCCAGTTTTTGATCAATCAACTGCTGATGATATTTATAGATAAGCAGGGAGGTTTTATATTCTTCAATTTGTTTTTGAATATCCTTGCTTTCTTCAGAAAGATTTTGTTCAGCTTTTTTGAGCAGAAGCTGCTTTTTTATCCAGTTGTCTATATATTTTTTTGCCATCTGTGTACTGTCCTCTTCTGTCTTATTTTTCGGTATAACCCTGTTAAGATCAGACATGTATAAATATTTGTCGTAAATCTTGGCAATAGTTTTTTTCCCTTCCTCTGGCTTATTATTACAACCCACTATTGCAAAAAATATTGCTAAAACGCTAATCCACTTCATTACTTTAATTCTTTTTTTAGTTCCTCGAGTATATTCTCATTTATATCAATTTTGTATTTTTCTCTAAGCTCTTTTATCCAATCTTTCTCCAATTGTTTCTGATAGTCAGCAATTACCTCGCCTCTGGCTTCCTCCAGGGTCTTCACCCGTGGTGAAATTATTTCACCACGTACCATATAATGCTTGTCATCTGGTATTCCTGCTTCATCTGCAATATTCCATACATGATTATCTATAATTGGGTTATCTCCTTTATTAAATATACCTTCTTTGATTTCAACCCTGGTTTTTTCTTCAGAGTTTAGCTCCGCTAAAATTTGATCATCAGAATAAGACTTGCGGAATAAACCACCCCTTTTCATTTTTTTTACTTTTTTCAGTGTAGATTCATCATTACCTAAATATACCTTACCTTCATATTGTTCAGGCCACATGTATTGTTTTTTATTTTTCTGGTAGAATTCTTCTAATCCTGTAGTATCTTCTGAGGCTTTTCCCCAAACTTCCCTGTCCATAATTTCAAACAACAGGATGCCATCGTAATATTCATTGAAGGTATATCGATATTTCTTATAGTTATCTTTTAATAACGTTTTTTCATAGTCAATAATTTTGTTGGCTATAAATCTTTGCAAAGCCTTGTCAAAAAGGTACTTGTCCTGATAATTGTTTTTTAGTTCTTTTGGGAGATTGTTAAGAAAAGCTATAAAATCACTAATTTTAAATTGTTTATCATTAAACCTGAAAAGTATTTCATTATTATTTTTCAGTCTTCTGGTGTTGGATATTATTAGTTCCTCATCTTCATTGAAGAGTTCTTCTGTTATATTTTCCAGGTTTTCACTTTTAAGTTCATAATCATATTTACGTTTTAGTTCCTCAATCATTGAATCTCTTGCAATCTGGTACCTTTCGTCATTTTGGATTTTGTTTTCTATGGTTTTTTTTGATTCTTCAAAAGAACCTATTTCCTGTCTATCGAGTAACTTTATAATATGCCATCCTACTTTTGTTCTCACTGGTTTTGTAAAGTCATCCTTTCTTTCCAATGAAAATGCAGCTTCTTCAAATTCCGGGACCATTCTGCCTATACTGAACCATGGAAGTTCTCCTCCATTTTGTGCAGACCCTTTATCTTCCGAATACTCAAGGGCTAATTCTTTAAAATCTGCTCCTTCCTTTAATTTGTGGTATAACTCGTTGATTTTCTCTTTTTGTTTTTCTTTTTTGGCTTCATCCATAGATTCCGGTGCAAGTAACATTATATGCGCTACTTTAATTTTTCCTTTGGCTTCTCGTTCACTCGTTTTTTTTATAATGTGATAGCCAAATTTTGTTCTTGTGGGTTGGGATAATTCATTCTCTTCTATTCCGTATACAGCGTTTTCAAAAGGATAAACCATCTTGAAAACTGAAAAATAGCCAATATCGCCTCCATTGTTTTTTACAGCCGGCGCATCAGATGTGGCCTTAGCTACTTCCTCGAAATTTTCGTCTTTATTAATTATCCTGTGCCGTATTTTCTTTGCTTTTTCATAGGCACGCAGAGTATCTTTGTATGATACTTTGTCTGGAAATCTAACCAGGATATGACTTGCTCTGACTTCTTTCTGGCTTCTTTCATATGCTTCTTCAACAAGCTTGTTGAATTCTTGACTATCGATGAGATAAGGCTTAGTAAGTTCCTTTTTATGTTTTTCTATTTCTTCTTTTACGGATGAAATTGTATCAATACCGAGATTTTCTGCTTCTACTACCTTGAGTTTTAAATTTATATACATATCTAAATACTCATCCACTGAAGTTTTCTCTCCAGAATCTAAATTTCTGTTGTTTTTCTTATATATTCTTGCAAACTCCTCTTTTGTCATCTTTTTCCCGTCAATTGAAAAGAGAATATTTTCATCCTGCTGTGCTTCGGTTGTATTTACCAATAGAGTAAATAAGAAAATCAGGCTGAGAATTTTCTTCATAACTAAACAGATTTAATTCAAAATTTTTTATCTACTATAATTTGGTGCTTCTCTTGTAATCGCAACATCATGCGGGTGACTTTCGATTACTGCGGAATTTGTTATTTTGACAAATTCGGACTTTTTTAAGTTTTGTATATCCGGTGCCCCGCAATATCCCATTCCTGCTTTTAGTCCACCAATCAGTTGATATACAACCTCCTCCAAAGTTCCCTTGTATGGAACACGTCCGCTAATTCCTTCCGGAACCAGTTTTTTAACATCTTCTTCAAGATCCTGAAAATACCTGTCCCTTGAACCTTTCTGCATGGCTTCTACGGAACCCATTCCCCGATAGGCTTTGAATTTTCTTCCCTGGTAGATGATAGTATCTCCGGGAGACTCTTCAACTCCTGCAAATAGTGATCCGGCCATGATAGAATCAGCGCCCGCAGCAATAGCTTTTGCCAGATCTCCTGAGTACCTTATGCCTCCATCTGCAATAACCGGGATATTATCTTGTTTGCATTGTTTTGCTACTTCATAAATTGCTGTTAATTGGGGTAATCCAACCCCTGCAACAATTCTGGTAGTACAAATTGAGCCAGGACCAATACCCACTTTTATACCATCAGCGCCAGCTTTTACAAGGTCTTTTGCTGCTTCGGCAGTCCCTACATTGCCAACAATTATATCGATATCGGGATAATCTTTTTTCATTTTATCCAGTGTTGCGAAAACACCTTTAGAATGTGCATGCGCAGTGTCTATTACTAAGGCATCCACATTTTCCTCCACTAATGCACTGGCTCGTTGTAATGCGTTATGGGTTATACCAATGGCTGCTGCGACTCTTAGTCGCCCTTTACTATCTTTACAGGCGCTGGGATTGTCTTTAACTTTGGTAATATCTTTATATGTCAATAATCCTACTAATTTGTTATTGTTATCAACTACAGGTAGTTTTTCTATTTTATATTGCTGTAGAGTGTCAGTAGCTTCTTCTAAATCCGTTGATTGAGAAGTGGTTATGATCTTTTCTTTGGTCATGACTTCATCCACAGGGCGTGTATAGTCTTTTTCAAACCTTAAGTCTCTGTTGGTTACAATGCCTATTAAATAGCCACCATTGTCAACGACCGGAATACCACCAATTTTATACTCCGTCATAATATTCAGAGCATCTCCTATGGTTGCATTTTTCTCAATAGTGATAGGATCATATATCATTCCATTTTCAGCACGTTTTACTGCCTTGGCATGTTTAGCTTGCTCTTCAATTGACATGTTTTTATGAATTACCCCAATACCTCCTTGCCGTGCTATAGCAATGGCAAGTTCTGACTCAGTAACCGTATCCATTGCTGCTGAAACCAGCGGTATATTAAGGTCAATATTGCGCGAAAATCTTGTCGATAAATTTACTTCATGAGGTAATATTTCCGAATATTTTGGGATCAACAGAACATCATCAAAAGTGTAACCGTCAATTTGTATTTTATCTTTTTCAAAGCCCATTTGTATTATATTTTGATTAATTTTAAATCGTGCCAAAATACAAAAAAATCACTAAACTATAGCGATTAAATTCTTAAAATATCTAAAAAGCTTATCGCTGTTTTTTTATTACTTTGAACTAACATTAATAAGGAGTTCTGACATTGGATACTTACAGGCAATTATTGGTAAAATTCTGGGGATACAGTAATTTTCGTCCATTGCAGGAAGATATTATTCATTCAGTTATGGAAGGAAAGGATACTTTAGCCTTGATGCCTACGGGTGGAGGGAAATCTATTACTTTTCAAATTCCCGCTCTGGCACAGGAGGGAATTTGCCTGGTTATTACACCATTGATTGCTTTGATGAGAAACCAGGTTGAAAATCTGAATAGAAAAAGTATTAAAGCCATAGCTATTCATTCCGGTATGTCAAAGTATGAAATTGATTTAGCCCTTGACAATTGTATATTTGGGGATTATAAATTTTTATATCTCTCCCCGGAAAGAATTGATACCGACCTTTTCAGGGCAAGAGTTGAAAAAATGAAAGTCAACTTAGTTGCTATTGATGAATCACACTGCATATCCCAGTGGGGATACGATTTTCGTCCTTCTTACCTGAATATTGCCAAATTGAGACAATATCTGAAAGGCGAGCCACCTTTTCTCGCCCTCACTGCAACGGCCACATCTGATGTTATTGAAGATATTCAAAGTAAACTGGAGTTTAAAAAATCGAATGTTTTAAGAAAAAGTTTTGAAAGAAAAAATATCGTTTATCTTGTTCGTAATGTGGAAAATAAAATAGGCTATATCTCGGAAAGTTTGAAAAAAATTAACGGAACTGGCATAATTTATACCCGTAGTCGTAAGAAAACGGAAAAATTGTCAGATTTACTTAACAAAGCAGGATTTCAAAGTGATTTTTACCATGCCGGACTGGATACGGATATAAGAAATAAGAAACAAGATGACTGGCAGAGGGGAAATACCAGGATAATAGTTGCCACAAATGCTTTTGGTATGGGTATTGACAAATCTGATGTTCGTTTTGTGATTCATTTTGATGTACCTGATACGTTGGAGGCGTATTTTCAGGAGGCAGGAAGAGCAGGTAGAGATGGAAAAAGAGCGTTCGCGGTATTGCTTTATAATAATACGGACAGGGTAAAAGCTGAGCAGCGTATAGAGCAAAATTTCCCGGGGATTAATGAAATCAAAGATGTTTATGAGGCTTTGGGTAATTATCTCCGTGTACCATATGAAGGTGGTAAATATGAGGCTTACGATTTTAACATTTATGATTTTATATACAGTTATAAGTTTAACTTAATGACGGTATACAGTAGTTTAAAATTTCTTCAAAAAGAAGGTTATATGGAAATTACAGATGAATTATCTAACAAGTCTAAAATTCACTTTATTGTTTCCCGTGATGACTTATACAATTTTCAGATTTCAAACGAACAATATGATACTTTTATTAAGCTTTTATTGCGATCCTATACTGGTGTATTTACAAATTATGTAAAGATTGATGAAAAAGGCCTTGCTCAGAAAATTAAGGTAGATGTTCAGACAATATATAAATATTTGAACAGGCTTAAATACTACAAAATTATTGATTATATTCCCTATAGGAAAACACCTATGATCGTGTATACTGAAGAAAGATTAAAACGGAAAAATTTATATATTACTCCTGAAAATTATAAGGAACGAAAAAAACAATATATCAGTAAACTGAATGCTGTTTTAAACTATGCAGAAATTGATAAGAAATGCAGAAGTCTCCAGCTTCTTGAGTATTTTGGGGAGGGTAATGCATACAGATGTGGTCAGTGTGATGTTTGTATACAGAAAAATGAGCTGCAATTAACACAGTATCAGTTTGATGATATTTCAGAACAATTGAAAAACCGACTTTCCTCTTCATCTTCTACACTGGAAGAAATAATTAACGAAAATGAATACAGCAAAGAAAAAGTTCTGAAAGTTTTTAAATGGTTATTAGAACATAATAAAATTATTCGGGTGAACGATGAGAAATATACCTGGAATAAGTAATATTTTATAATATACTGGTGAACTCTGAAAACTATACGTACCCGTATTATTCATAGACATTCACAAATATCATTTATAAGGTGTTTTGTACATTAAATTGATTTTCTCCTCATTGCATAAATTTGTTTATCTTTTATGAATTATACAGGCTTAATTTACTGTAATAAATTTGTTTCTATTTTTTTATTTTTGTTTCCAAAATACAAATAATCATGGATCCTACTGAGTTTTTAGAACATAAGGATATTACTGAGTTTATCAGCTTGGCTGGGCAGTATTGTACTTTTGTAGAAAACACAAATAATTTTGAAAAAGTTGCTTATATACAAAAATCGCTAAGTCTTTTATCATCTCTATATTTTTATGCCCTGAAATTGCCGGACCCGGGAGATACTACTTTCGAGACCCCTGAAAAGTTTGTTAGCGAGATGGAATGGAATGAGATTTACAACAAAGTTAAATTGAAGCTGGGCTATCATGATGACTATCTTGATGTTTTTGATCCCGTTTCAAAAGAAGAGGGTGATGTCAGTATTGTAAGCCTGGCCGATAATTTTGCGGATATTTACCAGGATTTAAAAAATTTTATAGTAGCATATGGTTTGGAAAATGAAGATTTGATGGTAAGTTCACTTTGGGACTTACTTTATAATTTTCAGGAGTATTGGGGTATCAAATTGTTAAATGCTTTGCGGGTTTTACACAGACTTTATTATAGTGAAGAACAATTAGATGAGAAAAAGTTAGATTCAGGAGAAAATGGTCAAAACGTGAATCGCAATTGGTTATTTGAAGAGAGAAGACGACAATCAAACGAAGAAGACGATGAGGTTTAAAAAATCAATAACAAATGAAGAAATAAAAAAGATGCCCCGGAAAGAATTTGAAGGAGATATTTTTTTGATAGATACCATAGAAAAATTAGATATAGCATTGCCTCTGCTGAGAGAACATAGTCAACTGGGATTTGACACAGAAGCTAAACCCAGTTTTAAGAAGGGGAGAGTCAATAAAACTGCATTGCTCCAATTGGCAACTTCAGATATTGCTTTTTTATTCAGGATTAATCGTATTGGATTACCAGATGAACTCGCCCGTATTTTGTCCGATGATACTATTATGAAGCTTGGCCTTGCTATCAAGGATGATCTTAGAGACCTTAAAAAACTTAAATCTTTTGAGCCTAAAAATTTTGTTGATATTCAGAACATTGCTCAAGAATTGTCTATCAAAAACACCGGTTTGAAAAAGTTATCGGCTATCGTATTGGAAGGGCGTATTTCAAAATCCCAACGCCTTTCAAATTGGGAGAAGGAAATTTTAAGCCCTGCTCAACTTCGATATGCTGCAACCGATGCATGGGTATGCTATGAATTGTATAATAGATTAACAGAGGATGGACAAAATGAAATCAACCCGGATAATACTTAAATCAGGTAAAGACCAGTCATTACGCAAATATCATCCTTGGGTTTTTTCGGGTGCAATAAAAAAGATAAAAGGGAATACTCCTGCAGAAGGGGATATTGTTGAAGTTTATGACAATAAGGATGAATTTCTTGGAAAGGGACATTATCAAAAAGGTACTATTGCAATACGTATCTTATCTTTTAAGGAGGTAGCAATTGATTCTATTTTTTGGAAAACAAAAATTGAAGAAGCCTGTAATTTGCGTAAAATGCTGGGTTTGCTTCACAGTACAGAAACAAACGTGTTTCGTCTTATAAATGCTGAGGGCGATGGTTTACCCGGATTAATTGTTGATTACTATAATGGTTTCGGGGTTATTCAGCTTCATTCGGTTGGGATGTACAGAAACCTGGCTTTTATTGCTGAAGCGATTAAAGAAACACTGGGAGAATCATTAACCGGCCTTTATAATAAAAGCGTTTTAACATTACCCTATAAAGCTGATATTGAAAAAGAAAATTATTATCTTTATGGCGATGTATCCGGAAATGAGGTAAAAGAGCATGATCTTTTGTTTAAGGTAAATTGGGAAGAAGGTCAGAAAACAGGCTTTTATGTTGATCAGCGTGAAAACAGATATATGGTAAAACAATTGGCAAAAGACAGAAAAGTATTAAATCTTTTTGGATATACAGGAGGTTTCTCGGTCTATGCTCTCGCAGGTGACTGTGAGCGGGTAGATACCCTTGACAGTTCGGCAAAAGCAATTGAACTGGCAGATCAAAATGTGGAGTTAAATTTTACAGAAAAACACAAACACAAAGGAATTGTTGCTGATGCGTTTTCATTTTTAAAAGAAATGAAAGATGACTATGGTTTAATTGTTCTGGATCCACCTGCTTTTGCTAAGCACAATAATGTTTTATCCAATGCCCTGCAGGGGTATAAACGCCTAAACCGATTGGCAATGGAGAAAATTGCACAAGGAGGAGTTTTGTTTACATTCTCTTGTTCTCAGGTAGTCAGCACAGAGAATTTTAGAAAGATGGTTTTTGCAGCAAGTGCATCAGCCGGCAGAAACGTTAAGGTTCTGTATCAATTGACGCAACCTGCAGATCATCCTATTAGCATTTTTCATCCTGAAGGAGAATATTTAAAAGGATTGGTGCTTCAAATAAATTAGAGTATTGCTTATGAAGACATCACTTTCATTGCAAATGGAAGGAGAACTTCTGGTACTAAACCTTGATTTATCGGAACATCTTACTATTCAACAGAAATTGGAGGCTGAGGGCAAAAGTAATGGATTATACCTTAAGAATGATATACTTTATTCAGCTATAAGCAGAGGCATTGAAATGTTTTGTGTTGAAACTACTGAGAATATAAATAAGATTGATGAATTTTCCGAGGGGAAACGAAAATATCAGACTCTGCATGTGACTGATGAATATTTGTATGGAGCATACAAGCAAAGTTCATTATTTTCAAAGCAATATGGTTTATAAATATTTTAAATTCACTAAAACATAATGATTATGACATTGGATGAAGCTCACAAATTACTGGACGAATATCTTAGCGACGATAAAATGAAGTTTCATAGCTATGCAACAGAAGCAGTTATGAGGGCCTTGGCGAAGCGTCTTGGCAGAGATGAGGAAAAATGGGCAGTAGCTGGATTGTTGCATGATATAGATGCTGAAATTACGGATAAGGAGCCTACGCGACATGCATTGGAAGCTGTTAACATTCTGAGAGAAAAAGGCCTTGATGAGGAAAGTATTGATGCCATTAAAATGCATAATGAAGAGGCTACCGGTATGGAAAGAACTACCGAATTTCAGCATGCCTTGGCTGCAGGGGAAACAATAACCGGACTGATTTATGCCACAGCTTTGGTGTATCCTGATAAAAAGATTCAAAGTGTTAAACCAAAATCAATACGTAAAAGAATGAAGGAGAAGGCGTTTGCCGCATCTGTAAACAGAGATACTATCAGAGAATGTGAAAAAATCGGAATTCCTTTGGATGAATTCATTGAAATCTCCCTTAATGCGATGAAAGAAATAGGGAATAAGATAGGCCTATGATTTTATTGGCTGATTTTTAAATCCTTCAAATTTTATGATTTGTTTACAGTTTTTGAAGATTCACAGGCAATCCGCTTAAAGCTTAAAAGTAGACTAAATATTTGTTTTCTTCCGAATAATATTTAATCCATCTCTCAAAGGAAGCATTATGTTTTCCAGTTGGGGGGTTCTCTGTACCATTTTGTTGAATGTTTTAATGCCTTGTGTATGGTAGTCAGCGTTCTTTGTGTCTCTTAGAACTTTGCCATCCCAAAAAACATTATCGGCGATAATAAAACCTCCCGGATTTAACTTATGCTTGCATTTTTCCAGGTATTCAGGATATTCACTTTTATTTCCGTCTATAAATACCATGTCAAAGCTAATTGGGAGCTGCTCTATTATCTTAAGTGCATTCCCAATATGAAGATGGATCCTATTTTCTAATCCAGACCTCTTGAAATAATGACGGATGAATTCTTCAAGTTCATCATTAATTTCAATAGTATGGATTTGAGCGCCTTTATTGAGTCCCTTAGCAATGCATATTGCAGAATAACCCGTATACGTTCCTATTTCCAGGACATTTTGCGGATTTATCATTTTTGTAATCATCTCAATGAGTTTCCCCTGGATAGGACCCGATAACATTCTCGGGTGTAGTACTTTTTTGTGGGTTTCCCTGTATAACTCGGATAATAAATCATCTTCTTTATCAGAATGCTCGATTAAATATTTTTCAATTTCTTTCGGGATTTGTAACATTTATTTATAGATTAATAGTGATAAATTATCAGGCTCCAAGACTTTGTTTGCTGTTGCTAAAATATCGTTGGCCGATATTTGTTCTATCTTTCGATAAATGTCTTGTAAAGAATCTATTTGATTTTTCATTAAATAGTTTTTACTGGCTGAAAGCATCAGCGCAGATTTGTTCTCAGCATTTATAGCTATTTGTCCATAAAGTTGTTTCTTGGCTTTACTGAGTTGTATTGCTCCTAACTTTTTTTCTCTAAGATTTTTAAACTCTTTCATCACCTGTTGAAGTGTTTTGTCGAGTTTTTTAGGTTCAGTTCCAAAATAAACGGAAAATAATCCAACATCTGTAAAGGCCGAATAGTTAGACTCCACATGATAAACATAGCCTAATTTTTCTCTCAGCAACATGTTCAATCTATTGTTTAGGCCAGGCCCCCCGATTAAATTATCAAGCAATGCCATAGTGTAATTCTCAGGATGATACATATCGTATGTAATATTTCCAATCATGCAATGAACCTGATTCGTATTTTTATTAGCTGTATGCTGAGCAGGAGTATATCCAAGGAAGCGAACTCTTGATGATTCATTATATGCAGTTCGAAGTCCACCAAAATATTTTTCCACAAAATGAATTAACTTAGAAAACTTTATTTTGCCCACTGAGCCAATTACCATATGGTTAGGAATATAATTTTTCGCGATGAATTCTTCTATATCATCTTTGGTAAATTTTCTTAAATTGGCCGGATTGCCAAGGATATTATTTCCCAGTGGTTGATTTTTAAAAACAAGCTCCTCGAAGTCATCGTAAATAGCTTCCGCAGGATTATCAAGATATGAATTAATTTCATCTATTATAACATTGCGTTCTTTATCCATTTCTTGCAGTGGAAAAGTAGAATTGGTTATAATATCTGAGAGCAACTCCAGGGCTCTCTGATATTCTTCTTTGATAAAAGAGGTATGTATACATGTTTCTTCTTTGCTGGTATACGCATTTATTTCTCCTCCAATATCATCCATACGGGATAGAACATGGAATGCTTTACGTTTTTTGGTTCCCTTGAAAATTAAATGCTCTATAAAATGAGCGATCCCCTGCTCACCATCCTTTTCATCTCTTGAGCCCGCATTAATTATTAGTCCACAATGAGCTACATCAGATTCCGAAGGAAGATGTATTATTTTGAGTCCATTTGAGAAAGTATGTGTAAAAAAATACATGTATGATTTAACTCCTTTATTTTATATGTGTTACTAAGTAAACTGAATAAATAAGATTATATAATTTTTAACCTTATTTTAACATAAAAACGTTGATAATTCTACTGAGTATTTTTGCAAAAGTATAAAAACTTACCTCGACAATAATTTTTTCCTGTTTAATCTTTAAATTATAGTTTTCAAGATGAGAAAGCATCTAATTAATCCCACATTCAAATGGAATACCAGCCTGATAAAAATGATAGATTTTTGTTCAGAATATTTTGTAGATTAAAATTTTTAACTACTTTTGCAATCGCTTACTGAGAAATGGAGCCATAGCTCAGTCGGTAGAGCAACGGACTGAAAATCCGTGTGTCCCTGGTTCAATTCCAGGTGGCTCCACCAGCCCCGCCTTAGGTGGGGTTTTTTATTTCAGAGAATTTTGAACGTGTTTCTATCTTGTTTCGGCAAAAATTGAGGGATGTATTTACTATACATGTTTCTTATATAGTGCAATAAGGGAGCCCCTTCTTTTTATATTATTTTATATCAATTTCTGTTTCTTTGAACAATGTTTATTCCTTTTTGTATCTAAATCTAAATCTTAAAGGTTTTACAGAACATATTTTGAGCCGATTTTGAAGAAACTAAAATATTTTTTTGTAATTATTTGATTATAAACGAAATAATAAGAGTACGCAATATAGAAAGATATGTTTTGTCAAAAAAATATATGGATTGTTTATAATTTAATTGTTAATTTTTGTAAATTAGTTACATGTGAAACAATTATGGATTTTTATTTTGTACGCAATATTATAAAATATATTAAATTTGGTTACTTTATTTTAAATATTAACATTAAAAATTATAATTTATGAAAACAACAAACTATTTTAAGACCTTAATTTCAGTTCTAATGCTCTTATTCTTTTTAAATCCTCTTGTATCATCAGCACAGGAAGAGGAAGAAGAGGAAGGCTTTACATTTGGTGGTGCAATGCGTTACAACATTTTTAGTACTTCTTATGAATCAGATCCTACAACTTTAAACACAAACGCTACATGGGATACCTGGAGATTGAATGTTGACGGAACCATGGGAGGGGTAGATTTAAGTTTTGAATACCGTTTCTATCCAACTTTTAATACTCATTTTATCCACCATGGATATTTGGGTTATGACTTTTCTGATGATCTGAATATGCAGCTTGGTGTAACCCAGGTTCCTTTCGGAAATTTAACTTTTAATTCTCATAGCTGGTGGTTTTTAACTCCATATTATGTTGGTCTGGAAGATGATTACGATATGGGTGTTAAATTTGACTATAATGCAAGTGATAAATTGAATATAAAAGCAGCATATTTCCGACAAGCAGAACCTACCGGACCTGCTTATGGACAAGCTTCTTTCGGTGGCCCCGGTGCCGGGACATATTCTTATAATATTATACCAGATACATCTGGTGCATTATCAGGTACTACTGCTTCAATTCGTGAATTAAATCAATTTAATGTGAGGTTAGCTTATATGGTAACTGAGGGTACCGAAATTGGATTTTCCGGACAAATGCAGGGAGTTCACAATTCAACTTTAGATGAAACTGAATACGGACATGCTATAGGCCTTCATATGAACTCAAATTTCAGCGATTTTAATCTTAAATTACAATATGTTAATTATGATTTTGCTGCAAAGAATGATGATGGTGAAACCCTTGACAGAGTCCAGATGGGAGCTTATGGTGATCCATATTATGGTGACGGTGTAGCCGCAAGAGCAAATATGCTTTCAGCTGGTCTCGCATATAGTATACCGGTTGATATTGGCCCGATTTCAAATATTCAGCCATATATTGACTATTCTTTGATGACAAAAGATGGCGAATTAGAGGTAGGCGGTGAAAGCTATGACTTTGCTGATTCTCACATGTTAGTACCAGGCTTTATGATTACTGCCGGAAGCGTTTATACATATGTTGATTTCGCTATGGGCAAGAATCATGCATGGTTAACTGATAACTTTGGAACTGGCTTTGGAGCTGGACAACTTTATCAGGGAGACGATGAAGAAGGAGCTTATTATACCAATGATCCACAGGAAATTGGTACGCCTGTTCCAACCGATGATATGGACTGGAACCTTCGTTTTAACATAAACTTAGGTTACTATTTTTAACCTAAAAATAATTTCATAACAATGCTTCTCTTTCCTTTTACTTGGAATGAGAAGCATTTAAATTGGTGAGTTATGAATAATTTCAACACCAATAATTTTTAATTTATTGAATTTTTCGCTAAATTTGATGATGGTTCATAATAGAACAATTCCATATGAATAAAATACTAGTAGAAAATTTAAGTGTTATTTTTGGCAAGAGAGTAAAAGAGGCACAAAGACTTCTCGAACAAGGGACAAGCAAAACAGAAATCCTACACCAGACGGGTTGTACTGTTGGTGTTAATAATGCTACCTTAGGAATTGAAGAGGGAGAAGTGTTTGTAGTAATGGGGTTGTCCGGAAGTGGCAAATCAACATTGCTTAGATGTTTCAACAGATTAATTGAACCCACTGAAGGGTCAATTAAGGTTGATGGAATTAATATTCTTGACGCCGGTGAAAAAGAGTTGAGGCAAAACATACGCCGGAAAAAGATGACTATGGTCTTTCAGCATTTTGGTTTGCTGCCACACAGAACCGTTAGTTCCAACGTTGCTTTTGGCCTGGAAATACAGGGAGTAGATGAAGAAACCCGTATCAACAAAGCTTATGATGTGATTAAAACCGTTGGGCTTGAAGGCTATGAAGAAAAAATGACAGGACAGCTTAGTGGTGGAATGCAGCAACGAGTAGGACTGGCCCGGGCATTAGCTACGAATCCGGAAATCCTCCTTATGGATGAAGCTTTTAGTGCTCTCGACCCTTTGATCAGAAGCAATATGCAGGATGAACTTCTGCAACTTCAGGAAAAAGTTCAAAAAACAATTCTCTTTATAACCCACGACCTTGACGAAGCCCTTAAACTTGGTGACAGAATAGCCATAATGAAAGATGGTTACATTGTTCAAACCGGAACACCGGAACAAATTCTTACAAATCCGGCTGATGATTATGTGCGTGCATTCGTGGAGAATGTTGACAGAGGCGGTATTGTAACTGCAAGAACTGTTATGTTTAAAAATCCTGCCAGCGTGAGAATAAAACAAGACGGACCAAGAGCGGCATTAAGAAAAATGAGTAATGCCGGGGTCACTTCGTTACCAGTAATTGATGAGCATGCTAAATTTATGGGCTTTGTAAAGGATAGTGATATGAAAGAGATGGAAGATAAAGGTATGCGAGATATTAAAGAACATATGTATACTAAAGAAGAGGTAACTGCTGTTACTGCAGATACACCAGTTAATGAACTGCTACCACTATTCCTTGATACAGATCTTAATCTAGCAGTAGTAGATGAAAATAAAAAATTAATTGGAGTTGTTGTTCATTCAACTGTGATAGCTGAGATGATTGGAAAAGAGAGAAAAGAAGTTCAACAATTAAAGAAAGAAGGAGGAGTTGACTTATGATAAATATACCTTTAGGTAAATGGGTGGAAAGTGGAGTTGATTGGCTTTATGCCAATGCCTCCGGGTTTTTTGATGCAATAACAGTAGGTGTTGATGTCATGGTAACATCACTTGAGAACGCCCTAATGTTTCTACACCCGTATATAGTTATTATCATATTTGCTATTATTTCTTATGTTCTTAATTCGAAAGGATTTAAGCCTTTTAGCAAAGGTGCATGGAAAGCCGGAGGTGGAATGTTTTTATTTACCATTTTGGGTCTATGGTTATTGCATACTATGGGATATTGGGAAGAAACAATGCAAACTATCGCTTTAATATTAGTTTCAGCGATTGTGGCATTAATTATTGGTATTCCGGTTGGAATATATGCGGCCAGACATGATACAGGTGAAAAAATTATTCGACCCATCCTTGACTTTATGCAAACACTGCCCCCATTTGTATATCTTATACCAGCCATTATCTTCTTTAGTGTGGGTAATGTTCCTGGTGTAATTGCTACCATTGTATTTTCTCTGCCACCGGCTGTGAGGTTAACAAACCTTGGTATCCGTAATGTTCAGAAAGATGTTGTAGAAGCGTCCCTGGCTTTTGGCTGTACACAAAGGCAATTATTATATAAAGTTCAGATACCCCTGGCAATGCCGACCATTTTAGCTGGTGTGAACCAAGTAATTATGTTGGCATTATCTATGGTAGTTATTGCCTCTATGGTTGGAGCTGGTGGCCTTGGACAAGCAGTTTACCGTGGTATTCTTAAAGCAGATATGGCATTAGGCTTTGAAGCCGGCCTCGGGATTGTTATTCTGGCTATATTCCTTGACAGACTTACACAAGCTTTGGGTGTATCTAAAAAACAAACGGCTGAGGAAGAATAGGAACAAGTTATTGATAATCAATTTTAATTAGAAGATGATAATAAAACACCAATTTACTAACCAAAAAAAGGAGAAATAACTATGCAAAAATTAACAATGAGTCTAAGAACTTTCATGGTAGTTCTTGTAGGCATTGCAGTGCTTGGTACTACTGCATGTAAACAAGAAGCGAAAAAAGGTGACAAGAAAGAAAAAGAACAGGTAGAAATCTTATATCCTAACTGGGCAGAAGGAATCGCGTTTACTAATTTAGCTCAAGCTATTCTTCAGGACAAGGGATATGATATCAAGATCACACCACTGGAACCAGGCCCGATATATGCGGCTATTGCTAAAGGGGATGCAGATCTGATGCTTGATGCTTGGCTTCCTTTTACACATGAAGATTACTGGGAAGAATACGGCGACGATATTGACAGTCTCGGTGCATCATTTGATAATGGTACAACAGGATTAGTTGTTCCTGATTATGTAGACTTTGAGTCAATTGAAGATTTAAATGATCATGTGGACGAGTTAGATGGTAAGATCATAGGTATTGGTAGCGGAGCTGGTATTCACAGAAATACGGAAAAGGTTATTGAAGAATATGACCTGGACTTTCAACAGGTTACATCAAGTGAGTCAGCTATGATGGCTTCTTTAAAAAGAAACTATGATAAAGAGGAGCCAGTAGTAATCACAGGGTGGAAACCACATCAAAAGTGGGCTGATTATGACCTGAAATATCTGGATGATCCAAAAGATCTTTATCCGAAAGATGTTTGTGCAATTATTGCCAGAAAAGGATTTAGAGATGATCATCCTGTTTTAGCTGAATTCTTCACTAACTTTAGCTTAAATGAAGATCAACTATATGAACTCATGGAGGTCATTGATAAATCAGATGATGAACTTGAAGCTGCAAAAGGATGGTATGAAAATAACAAAGAAGTTGTGGAAGAATGGTATCCTGAAGAAATGAAAGAGTAAAATATTGAAATAGCTCTTATAAGAAAATCACCGGCAGAATGCCGGTGATTTTCTATTTTTATGAGGGGGTTTTTATTAATTTTGTAGCCAGCTTTTATTAAAAATAAAAATTATGTCAGCAAAAAAATCAATACTGATTATATTAGATGGATGGGGCATTGGTGACCATACTAAAAACGATGCAGTCTATAGCGCCAATACCCCCTGCATGGATCAATTAATCAAAGAATATCCCAATTCTGTCTTACATACTTCTGGCGAAAATGTTGGTTTGCCAGAAGGGCAAATGGGTAACTCGGAGGTGGGGCACCTGAATATAGGTGCAGGAAGAATCGTATACCAAGATCTTGTTAAAATCAATAAAGCTATTGAAGATGGTTCTTTTGATGAAAATAAGGCGCTGAATGACGCTTTTCGATATGCAAAAGACAACAACAAAGCAGTTCATTTTATCGGGCTGGTCTCAGATGGAGGAGTGCATAGTTCTGATAAACACCTGTATAAGTTATGTGATATGACAAAGGAATATGGGTTAAATGATGTATATATTCATGCCCTTACCGATGGCCGGGATACTGATCCCAAAAGTGGAAAAGGATACGTACAAAATTTATTGAAGCATCTGGAAAATTCAAATGGACAGTTGGCTTCCCTGGTTGGCCGTTTTTATGCTATGGACAGAGATAAACGCTGGGATAGAATAAAGAAGGCTTATGATTTATTTGTTTCAGGGAAAGGGAACCCTTCAGAAGATATCATTCAGACACTGCAGGAATCATATGACAATGACCTGACAGATGAATTTATTGAACCTGTCGTTATGGTTGATGATAATCAGAAGCCGGTAGGTACAATTCAAGAAGATGATGTAGTGATATGCTTTAATTTCCGTACCGACAGATTACGTGAGATGACCATAGTGCTCACACAAAAAGATATGCCGGAACATGAAATGCATACTTTACCATTATATTACCTGACGATGACCCGGTATGATGAGTCTTTCAAGAACATTAAAGTGATATATGACAAGGAGAACCTCATTAATACAATGGGTGAAGTGGTTGCAAAAGAAGGAAAAAAACAATTGCGGATCGCTGAAACCGAAAAATATGCTCATGTGACATTCTTTTTTTCCGGTGGTCGTGAAGAGGAGTTTGTTAATGAATCCAGAATTCTTATTCCTTCACCACAGGAAGTAAGAACCTATGACGAAAAACCCGAGATGAGCGCTTTTAGAGTAAAGGATGCAGTTGTGGCGGAACTGAATAGACAAGAACATGATTTTATTTGTCTTAATTTTGCTAATGGTGATATGGTGGGTCATACAGGAGTATATGATTCAATAATCAAGGCTATAGAGGCTGTGGATAGTTGTCTGAATGATGTTGTAGAAGCTGCTAAAGCTAATAACTATACAGCGCTTATTATAGCAGATCATGGTAATGCTGATAATGCAGTAAATCCTGATGGAACACCAAATACAGCTCATTCATTGAACCCGGTACCTTCTGTATTGGTTACTAAAAATTATAAAAGGATAAAAGAAGGAATTTTAGCGGATGTGGTACCAACTCTTCTGAAGATAATGAATATACCTCAGCCGGAGGAAATGACAGGAAAATCATTAGTTGATTAATAAAAACAGTATAGCATGGTGTTAATTGGAGAAGCATTGGTTAGTCTGGATGTTTTTGACCAAAAATTTGTTTGTGATTTGAATCTATGCAAGGGAAACTGTTGTGTAGAAGGTGTGGCAGGTGCTCCGGTAGAGAAAGCAGAGGGAGATGTACTTGAATCTATATTGAATAAAATTAAATCTTTTATGCGTGATGAAGGAGTTGAAGCTGTCCGAAAACAAGGAGCTGTTTTGAAGGATAGGGATGGTGATTTAGTTACACCTCTGGTTAATGAGGAGGAATGTGCTTATGCAGTTTTTGAAAATGGAATAGCAAAATGCGCTATTGAGAATGCTTACTTTGACGGGATGGTCAAGTTTAGAAAACCAATTTCATGTCACTTATATCCAATTCGCCTTTCGAATGTTCATGGTTTAGAAGCCTTAAATTACCATGAATGGCAAATATGCCAGCCAGCTGTTAACAAAGGCGATATTGAAGGCCTTCCTGTATATGTTTTTTTAAAAGAGGCGCTAATCAGACGTTATGGTGAGAAATGGTATGCGGAGCTGGAAGAAACAGCTATCGCTTATTTTGAAAAGCAAAAGAGAAAAATATGACCTCCTTTCGGTTTGAATAACTCAGACTAAATATTTTTTAATAAGGTGGATCCGTCCGTTTTTTCCATATTACGCCAGTTATTGTCAACAACATTTTTTATTTGCTCTTGCTCTTTTTGCTGTAGCGATAGAATTCTGTCTTTGCCTAAATGCTCCAATGACTCTAATACAGATGCAACCGATAGATTGTTGATATCCTGCGCCGGTTGATATGCTCGTTCTTTGGTTTCCGGGCTAATAATCTCTGATAGAATTCGGCATTCAACCAGCTCATACAGAATAATTCTTACAAGTCTTATTGGAATTTTTAAACTTTGACTGATTTTCTCAGCCGTAAAAGGTTTTTTAGCAGCCATAAAATTTTTGATCAGCAAATGGGTGATTGTTAGAGCAAGGATTTTTTTAGCATATAAACTTATATTTTCAACCTCTGTAACAAATTCATATTGTTTAAGATTTTGCTCTGAAAATGAAATTTCTGCACCAAATAAAACTATAAGCCAACTTATCTGAAGCCATATAATAAACAACGGTATTGCCGCAAAACTGCCATAAATAGCATTATATCTTGAGACTCCTACCTGGAAGTGAATATAAGCCCACTGAAGGAAAACAAATGCTGTACCTGCTACGATACCAGCTATTAATGCAGAACGAAAATTTACCTTTGTATTCGGCATAAACATATAAAGAAATGTGAATAAAAACCAGATTAAAACATACGGTATCAGTTTTACAAGAAATGTAATAACAGGACTTATTGCACCAAGAAGTTCAATTTCAGCTGTAATTGCTTCTATCCGGGTAGCTATGTAAACAATTGCACTGCTTGATAAAATTGCAATAATTGGCCCGATAAGCATAAGAGAAAAATAATCACTAAATTTCCGAAACCAAGACCGGGATTTCCGAATATGCCATATTGCATTAAAAGAACTTTCTATATTTGAAAAGACCTTCAGCACTGACCATAACAATATAAGTAAACCAAATCCTGCAATTATTCCTCCTTTAACGTTCGCAAGAAATGAATCTGCAAATTCAAAGATTCTGTCTATTATTTCTTGTTGGCCTTCTACGTTCGCAAGAAATTGGGCTTCCAGTTGAGTTTTTAATTGTTCAAGATAATTGTGCAGGCCGAATCCTTTAGCAATCCCAAAAGCCATTGCTACGACAGGTACTATGGCTAACAGAGTATATATTGTAAGGGCTGATGCTCGGAGGCTGATTTTGTCTTCTTTGAAACCACGAAATGCTAACGCAAGTATTCTCAGTAATCGCAGCCAAAATCTTTGCCGGCCTGACTTGCTTTCTATGCTTATGCCCCACAATTGATCTTTAAAAAAAACTTCCAGTTGTTTTAATCTGTTCATTTTTGGCTTTTTATTCTAAATAGGTAAATTTATGAAAAAATTGTAAATTATGTAGCCGATATTGAATAATTGCTTCATGAGGGAAGAAGATTACACAACTATTAAAGCTAAAGTGCTTAAATGTTCATTCTGTCGTTTGTCTGAAACACGAAAAAATGCTGTTCCCGGAGAAGGAGACACCAATGCGCATGTTATGATAATTGGACAAGCCCCTGGACGGGAAGAGGACAAGTATGGGAAAATGTTCATTGGTCCGTCCGGGAAAGTGCTCGATAATCTATTTTCTGATCTTGACTTGCACAGGCAGGATTTCTATATGACGAATATGTTGAAATGTTTTCTTCCACATTCAAGAAAGCCCCGTAGCGATGAGATCGATGTATGCAGCAGTATATATTTATCTAAAGAGATTGAGCTCATTAATCCTGAAATAATTATCAGCTTGGGCTATCACGTTACAAAATTTTTTTTGAGAGATTACGACCTTAAAGTTCCTAGCAGAGATAATTTTTCTAATCTGTTTGGACAGCTCATTGTTGCTAATAACAGAAAGCTGTTGCCATTGAGACATCCTGCAACCGTTGTGCATCAAAGCGCTAAATATGAGACTTTGCTTTCCAATTACAAAAAAATTAATATTGTTGAAAGGGATTGCAAATGGTTTACTGTTTGCCCAATAAAGAGATTTTATGAAGAGGGGAAAATACCAAAATATTGGATTGACAGGTATTGTAAAGGCGATTGGGAGTCTTGCAGACGTTTTCAGCTAGAAGAGGCAAACATTTATCACCCTGATAATATGTTGCCCGATGGCAGTATAGTTTATAATTTGTAACAGTATTTATCTTCGATAATAAACGCCCCCTGGAAGCAAGTGTTTAATTGCCCCATTATTTAATTTCAAAATTAGTCAATTCAGGGAAGAACAGTCATCTACCATCTATCATTCTCTCGTGATTTTTGTTTATTTACCTTCTTCTGAACATTAAACAAAATAAACCTTTCATTGTTAGATAACAGAAATTCATGTTAGTAATGTTTAACTTTTAAAGGAGGCGCTAATGTTTAAAGAATATGATCCACTAAAGAATAAGCTCTTTAGCATAATGGATAATGATGGAAAGATAACTAATGATAAATATATGCCAGATATTGATGATGAAAAGATAGTACAGGCATATAAAAACATGCTTTTCGCTCGTACAGCTGATTTAATGACGGTATCATTTCAGCGTCAAGGCAGAATATATACATATCCCCCAAATTACGGGCAGGAAGCTATATCTGGAGGCATTGCGCAGGTGATGCGGGAAGATGATTGGATAGTTCCGGCATATCGTGAATTGGGATTATGGTTGGCTAAAGGAGCTTCATTGAAAGAGGTTTTCTTGTATTTTATGGGTTATGAGGATGGTTCGCGTTTTGAAAAAGCGAAACATCTGTTACCTGTATCCGTCCCGATTGCATCCCAGTTGCTTCATGCTGCTGGTATAGGTTATGAAATTAAGTATCACCAAAAGGAAGAAGTTGTATTTACATTTGTTGGTGATGGTGGTACTTCAGAAGGGGACTTCCACGAAGGGCTTAATTTTGCTGCTGTATGGAAGGTTCCGGTGGTTTTTGTTATTCAAAATAACCAGTATGCCATTTCTTTTAATGTGAAGAATCAGACTAGTTCAAAGAATCTGGCAATTAAGTCTTATTCTTATGGTATAAAAGGTATACAAGTTGATGGGAATGACTTTTTTGCGATGACTAAAGCTGCCGAATACGCAGCGGAAGTTGCAAAAAAAGGTGAAGGCCCTGTTTTAATTGAGGCTTTGACTTATCGCCGTGGAGCCCATACAACATCGGATGATCCTTCAAAATACCGGACAAAGGAAGAAGAACAGGAGTGGGAGATAAAAGATCCGCTAAATCGTTTAAAATCCTATCTGTCCAACAGGAATTTATGGAACAATGAAAAAGAGGAAGAACTGAACCAGCAGCATAAAAAAGAGGTTGAACGACAGTTTGAGGAAGCTGAAAATTACGGTGAATATCCACTTGAGGATGTCTTCAAATATCTTTATGAGGATATGCCCGCAGACCTTAAAAAACAACAGTATGCACATGAAAAATTTTTAAAATGGAAGGAGGGCAAATAAATGAGTGTAATGACCTTAGTTAAAGCTATCAATAATGCTTTAGATATAAAACTAGAAGAAAATAAGGATGTAGTAATCTTTGGTGAAGATGTCGGATATGAGGGAGGAGTATTCAGGGTTACACAGGGATTACAACAAAAATATGGAGCAGAACGTGTATTTGACTCGCCTCTTGCTGAGTCGGGAATAGTTGGCACCGCGGTGGGTATGGCTGTTGCGGGTATGAAACCGGTAATAGAGATGCAGTTTTCAGGTTTTGCATATCCGGGCTTTAACCAGATGATTTCTCACGTCGCAAGGATGCGCAACAGAAGCCGTGGCAGGTATACCTCTTCAATGGTAATTCGTATGCCTTACGGCGGAGGAATTAAGGCGCTTGAGCACCATTCTGAAAGTATGGAGGCGATTTACGCTCATATACCTGGACTAAAGGTAGTGATTCCTTCTACACCACATGATGCAAAGGGGTTGTTAATATCAGCTATTGAGAGTGAAGATCCTGTAATCTATATGGAACCCAAAAGGATATACAGGGCTGTTAAACAAGAAGTTTCTGAAGACAAGTTTACGGTACAGATAGGGAAAGCAAATGTTGTTCAACAAGGTAAAGATATTACTGTTGTATCATACGGGGCTATGATGAGAGATACTCAAAAAGCTATTGCAATGGCAAAGAAAGCCGGCATATCGGTTGAGCTCATTGATTTACGCACAATTTATCCTTTGGATAAGGAAACGGTTGCTTCATCAATTAAGAAAACCGGACGTTTACTGACCGTGGTTGAAGCACCCCGTAGTTTTGGAGCAGGTGCAGAGATTATGGCTCTTGCCAATGAAGAGGCGTTCTTATATCTGGAAGCTCCGCCAAAAAGGGTTACTGGGTTTGATACGATATTTCCTTTACCCCAAGGCGAACATCATTACTTGCCGTCACCGGAAAAAATCTTTTATGAAATTGAAAAAACCGTCAAATTTTAGACTACTATGAGACATATATTTAAATTTCCTGATATAGGAGAAGGACTGGAGGAAGGTACCATTGTGGAATGGTATGTTGAAAAAGGTCAACAGGTTGAATCTGGTCAATCACTTGTTCAGGTCGAAACGGATAAAGTAACCACCGATATTCCATCACCCAAAACCGGGACTATTGTTTCGCTTTATGGAAATGAAGGGGAGACCATCAATGTTGGCGATCCCTTGACAGAGATTGAAATAGAAGGCGTTGAGGGTAAAGAGGCTGTTGAAGAGGAAAAGAAAGAACCGGCCAAATCTACCACAGAAGGTGTTGAAGAGGAAGAAGGCGCAGGTGTGGTAGGAACAATTGAAGTTGCTGGTGAGGGAGGACACTTACCGGCTAGCGCTGAAGGTGTACAAGAAAAAGATACAGGAGAGACAGAAGCCAAGCAAAGAAAAAAAGCCTTAGCAACACCAGTTTCAAGAGCTTTGGCTAAGGATTTGGGGGTGGATATTAATAATGTAAAAGGTACTGGTCCGGGTGGTCGAGTGATGAAAGAGGATATTCACCAATATATCGGGCAACAGAAGAAGCAGCCTGAAGCCAAAAAGACAGGAAAGGAAGTGGAAGAAAAGACGGTCGAATATGAAGATCTGACGCAAATGCGGAAAACCATAGCCAGGAATATGTCCCGGTCAAAGCAAACGGCCGCTCATATGTCTGTTATGGACGAAGTTGAGATTAGTGAACTGGTAAGAGTGAGAAAAAAGTATAAGGACAAATACAAAGATCAGGATATTAAACTTAGCTATCTGCCTTTCATACTCAAGGGTACAGCGCTGGCGCTAAAGAAACACAGACAGCTTAATTCTGAAATAGATCTTGATAACGACCGGATGATTTACAAGAAATACTATAATATTGGTATAGCTGTCGATACTGAAAAGGGCTTGGTTGTTCCTGTTGTCAAAAACGTTGATAAACTGACAATTTTTGAATTGGCAAAGGAAACAAACAATATTGCGAAAAAAGCAAGAGATGGAGAGTTGACCCTGGAGGATATGAAAGACGGAACGTTTACAACTACCAGCTATGGATCCATTGGTGGTCAGTTTGCCGTTCCTGTGATAAATTATCCACAGGCTGCAATACTTGGTATAGGTAGGATTGTTAAAAAACCGGTTGTCAATGAAAACGATGAAATCGTTCCTGGCCAGGTTCTCCCGTTGTCAATGTCTGTTGATCATAGAATTGTAGATGGGGGAGAGGTGTCACGTTTTTTGAATACATTAATGGATTATCTGTCAGAACCTGTCAATATGATTATGGAATAGGACAAAAATAGCGTATCGAATTTAACAGGAATAAGAAAATAAAATAATCATCTTTCAAATGGAGAAAATTATGCAATACGATGTTATAATAATAGGTTCAGGACCTGCCGGTTACATTGCAGCAATACGTGCCGGACAGGTGGGGTTGAAAACTGCAATTATTGAAAAATACTTTATTGGTGGAATGTGTCTTAATTGGGGATGTATACCTTCAAAAGCGATTATAGAAAGCGCGAAATATTTTGATAGGTTGCGCATGGCAGATGAATTTGGTGTTGAAGGTATTGATCAAAGGAAAATTTCATTCAACTGGAGTAAAGCTAAAAACAGAGCGATGGATATTGTAAAAAAACTTACAGGAGGCGTTGAGTATCTTCTGAAAAAGAATGGCGTAGATATTATACGTGGTGAGGCTAAAATTACTTCCCGCTATTCTGTTACAGTAGATAACAGATCAATAGAAGCTAAAAATATCATTATTGCTACTGGATCATATCCAGCGGATTTAGATTTTGAGATACCCAAAAAACATCTTCTGGAATTAGAAACATTATATGATGTGCAAAAATTACCTTCTTCAGTAGCTGTTGTTGGATATGGAGGAGTTGCAGTAGAAATGGCACAGTTCTTCAGTCTGATTAACAGAAAAGTGACTCTGGTTGCTCCGTCAAAAACATTGATGCCTGGTGTTGATCAATATCTGAATGATTATATCTATAACAAGCTCAAAAATGATGGTATTACCCTGATTGAAGAGAAGGATATTAAAGAATATAAGAATGGTAAACTTTATGCAGGGAAACATGAAATTGAGTGTGAAAAAGTTCTTAATGCCAGTATAAGGGAGGCTGTACTTCCGGAAATCGGTATAGTTATTGAAAAGGAAGAAGGCTATATTAAAACTGATGATAAACTGAGAACAAATGTTGATAATATCTATGCTGTAGGGGATGTGAATGGAAAGAGCCATCTTGCCCATGTAGGTTCAGCTCAGGGTTTATTTGTGATTAACAATATCAAAGGAGTCAAAGGAGCCATCGACCTTCATAATTACCCGGTTAATATTTACACCAACCCGGAAATTGCTCAAATTGGGCTGACAGAGCAGGAAATACAAGAAAGAAATATTCCCTATAAAATAAGTGAATTTCCGCTCTCTGCTAATGCTAAAGCCTTGATTGAAGGTTATGACGACGGTAATGTACGTATGTTATCTGAAAAAAGATATGGAGAAGTCCTGGGTGTTCAAATTGTAGCTCCGCATGCAACAGATATGATTGCCGAAGCTGCGGCCTTTATGCAGATTGAGAGCACAGTGTATGATGTTGCCCGTCTGATTCATGCACATCCTACAATTTCAGAGGTATTCATGGAAGCGGGTTTTGATGCTGTAGATAAAGCAATTCACAAATAATTTTTGTAACTTGTAACTCTGTGACGTTTTTTATCATAGAGTTACTTGCTTATTATGATACAAATAAAAAAATATGATCTGCCTGATTTCCAGATATTCTTTGATAAAGAGAAGAAATCGGGTTGCCTTTTCTGGGTTCCGGATGATTATTATATAGTTTTGGGCAATAGTAATAAACCAGAACATAATCTTATCTTCAGAAATGTCATTAATGATGAAATAGAAGTATATAAGCGACCTTCAGGAGGCGAAACAGTAATACTTTCCCCGAATACTCTTGTGTTTTCTGTTAAAGTAGTTGTAGAGAAGTTCCTGAATCCATCACGGCATTTTAGGTATTTTAACGACAAAATTATTGAAAGTCTTAAAACTTTGGGTATCGATAATTTGCAATATAAAGGAATTTCAGATATTGCTATCGGAGACCGAAAGATTTTAGGTTCTTCAATTTACAGAAAAAGAAACATCCTGTTTTATCATGCAGTATTGAATATTGCCGAACCCGTGGAAACTATCGAAAGATATCTTAAACACCCTGTTAAAGAACCGGGTTACCGCAAAGGAAGGACGCACAGAGAATTTGTAACATCTCTCCATAATGAAGGATACTTTCTAAGTATGGAGCAACTTAGAAAAGCTATTGAGCCAACTTTGACAGCTATTAATGTAAGGGAAATAGAAGAGCAGAGCATTTCCTGAGGAATCCTTATTTACCAAAGTTTTGCATAGTTTTATGGCCGGATGCCGGTTACCAGATACCAGTTCAAGTTCTCTGGTACATTTTGTTGGGTAAAATTTTGATTTATGGAGTATAATGTTAAACTTTTAAATCTTCTCAATGTCAGAAAAAAGTATTTATTAACCAATTTTATATTCCAACATTAAATTAATTTTTATGATTAAAAGACTTCAACTATTTCTGTTGCTGCTCCTTTTTTTTCTATCAGGAGCCTTTGCACAAAACCAGCCTGTTACTGAAGCAGATTACAGAATGGCAGAATTGTTTTCGCCATCAAAGATGGAAAAACTGGTATTCAGTACGTCAGTAAAACCAAACTGGTTAAAGACCGGAGATAAATTTTGGTATTCCTATGAAACTTCTGAAGGAACCTTCTATTATCTTGTTGATCTGAATAAACAAAGCAAAGAGCCGCTTTTTGACAACGATAAGATGGCATCTATGCTGACTTTAATAACAAAAGATCCTTATGATGGTAAACATTTACCTGATATAAAACCTGACTTTAAAAAAGGCGACACGGTTTTTCAGTTTGATGTAAAATCCACACAGGATGAGGAAGAAGAGGACGTTGAAGAGGAGGAGAAAGATGAAGAGGAGAAAGATGATGCTAAGAAAGAGAAACCTGAGAAGAAAGTTTTTCATTTAGAATATAATCTCGAGACTGAAGAGCTTTATGAAATTGAAGACTGGGAAGAAGAAAAAGAGGATACGGAATGGGCTAGCATTTCTCCAAATGGTGAATATGTGATCTTTGCAAGGGATTATAATTTATTTTGGATGGATAAAGAAAATTATGAAAAAGCTAAGCAGGAAGAGGAGGATGAACGAGATTCAACCATTATTGAGCATCAGCTTACGACAGATGGTGAACAATATTACGCTTATGGAGGAGGTTACACAGCCAAAGACAACGATGATGAAGAAAAAATAGAGGAAGAACAGGAAAAAAGAAGACCTGCACGAATTGTCTGGTCGCAGGATTCAGAGAAGTTTGCCCTTATTAGACGTGATGTCCGGGAAGTTAAATCGTTATGGGTCATTGATGTGCTTGCAAAGCCACGACCTGAACTTGAAACCTACAAATACACTATGCCTGGAGAAAACGAAGCTCCCCAACAAGAACTATGGGTGTTTGATATGGATGCAAAAGAAGGGAAACAGTACGATCTTGAGGCATTCAATGACCAGTCTATATCTATCCAGCAAGAAAATAAAACCAATAAGGAAAAGATTGAAGATTATGTGCCACGCACTTGGTTAGCAAAAGGCTCAGATAAGTTATATTTTTCGCGTACGAGCAGAGATCTTCATAAATTAGATATTTGTGAATTAAACCTTGAAACTGGCAAGGTGGAAGTGCTTATTGAAGAGCGTATGAATACCTATATTGAACCTACAGATCATGCTCGTCTGTATATGATTGGTGACGGTGAAGAATTTATTCACTGGTCGGAACGTGACGGATGGGCACATTTTTATCTATATGATGGCGATGGAAATCTAAAAAGACAAATCACGTCAGGCCCCTGGCATGCTGATAGAATCCTTAAACTGGATGAAAAAAATCGTGTTCTATATTTTGAAGGGAAAGGATATGAAGAAGATGAAAATCCATACTACACGCATTTATACAGAATCAAGCTGGATGGAACAGGTATGCAACTTCTCAACAAAGGAAATTTTGACCACCATTCTGAAATGAGTGATTCCTACAGATATTTCATCAACAACTATTCAAGAGTAAACACCGTACCCAAATCAGAAATCAGGGATAATGAAGGGAATCTTGTTATGGATCTTGAAACGGCTGATTTAAGCAATCTTTTTGCAGCCGGGTATAAATTTCCTGAACCATTCAAAGTAAAAGCGGATGACGGAATAACAGATTTGTATGGTGTAATGTACAAACCTTTCAATTTTGACTCCACCAAAAAGTATCCAATTCTTGAATATGTTTATCCCGGGCCACAAACCGAAGCAGTTAATTCTTCTTTTTCCTCACGAATTGATAGAACAGACCGTTTCGCCCAGTTGGGGTTTGTGGTGATTACCCTGGGAAACAGAGGCGGCCATCCCGATCGTTCAAAATGGTACCACAACTACGGGTATGGCGATCTCAGAGATTATGGACTTGCTGATAAGAAATATGCTGTGGAACAACTGGCACAAAGACACGATTACATTGACATTGAAAAAGTTGGCATCAGTGGCCATTCAGGAGGTGGTTTTATGTCAACAGCAGCGCTTTGCCAGTATCCTGATTTTTATAAAGTAGCTGTTTCCTCTGCCGGTAATCATGACAATAACATTTATAACCGCTGGTGGAGTGAAACCCATCACGGTGTCAGAGAAAAACTTGATGAGGATGGGAATTCCGAATTTCTTTATGAGATTGAAACAAATCCGGAACTTGCCAGCAACCTGAAAGGAAAACTATTACTAGTACATGGTGATATTGACAATAATGTGCACCCGGGTAATACTGTCAGAATGGCAAACGCATTAATTAAAGCAAATAAAAGATTTGATATGTTCCTAATGCCCGGTCAAAGACATGGATTCGGAAACTATTCAGAATACTTCTTCTGGCTTAAGGCAGATTATTTCTGTAAGCATTTGATTGGAGATTACTCCATCAGTACTGATATATTCCAGATGCGAAGAGAAACAAAAATGACACCCAGTAACAAAAGAGAGGAATAATTTTCAATATAAATAGATTTGACAACAACCCGGTTATGACTGATGACCGGGTTGTTGCTTTAAGGGTAAATTCTCCCTCTATTATACTTTGGTATTCTTTCAGTTAAATAATCTATCCAGTAGAAAAAAAACATCACTGAAGCGGATAATATCAATTAATTTTTCGATAATAATTACGAAAAAATTTAATTGTTTTTTCTAAACAAACCTGACATCCGGCTGAATTGTCTGAATAGTAAAGTCATTATCATTATATCGAAAAAAAACAACCCGAAAGTCTGAAGCCTACACAGAGAACCGACATCTCTGGTGGCTACCGGCAGGAAACCGTTGTCCCATGCTTATAGTATCGCTTTTCGGGGAGGGCAAAGATATTGGATTTCAATAATGGAGTCTGCATTTAATAAACTTCCCAAGTCAATACCAATAACAAAAGCTGGTTGACTTAAACAACAAAACAAGGGTAAATTTTCTGGAAAAATAGATATTTTGATTCAATGTTTTCTTTTGTATATTTGCTTTTCTATTGTAAATATTTGAATTTCATATTCTATTCTGTTCAAGCTTTTTTTGGAATAGAGAATTAACCGAACTGATTTTTCTATGGATACAAAAGTAGTTCTTGATTTTGTAGATGCTGTTAATAAGCATGATTTGGACCGTATGTATGATCTGATGACTACGGATCATATTTTTATCAATTCACATGGAAAACGTATAGAAGGAAAAGAGAATATGAAGCAGGGATGGAAAGGGTATTTTGAATTTTTTCCCGATTATACCATAGAAATTACTGAAATAACTGAGAATGATTCTGTTATTGGTATTTTTGGCTACGCCAACGCAACTTATATGAACAAAAGGAATAAACAAAACTCAAATTGCTGGAGACTACCTTGTGCATGGAAAGCGATCGTTTCAGATGGAAAAATTAAGTTGTGGCAAGTCTTTTCAGACACAAAAGTACCTTATGAAATCATTGAGGCGAATTTATCTTAATGATCTGCTTACAATAGATTATTTATTTGAATTATGCTCTTTGATGCTTTTATATTGCCTTATTTTCTGACTCTTAAAATTTTATGATTACAGTGGTGCCTTTCTTTCTTAGAATTCAAAAGGATAGGAGCCATTATGGAGATGCATATGACCTGCCTGAAGAAGCTCAGACCGATTTCTGATTCGCCTGTCTTGGTCGTGTATAACTGAATAAACATACTATCAAAAGACAATTCGTGCAGCAAATAGAAATGCGGTTGAGTCTTTAAGGTATGAATAATTATTTGCTGAAAGTCAAAATCAACAATCTATCATCAAACATCCAAAACCATGATACATCAACTACTACGTTTAATAGTCAACCGGAATTTCAAAAAAAATAAATTTCATACGTTTTTGAACGTGGCAGGTTTAGGCGTGGGGTTGGCAGCATTTATCCTTATCATGTTATTTGTCCAGCATGAGCGTAGTTATGACAGGTTTCATGATAATTACAAGGATTTATACCGCATTGTTTCGGATAAATTTGGCGATACTTATGGAGGATCGCCTGCTCAACTGGCTCCTTACCTTGAAGGAAGGGTGCCTGAGATTGAGAGATATGTTAGAATGCATGAAAAAGAAGACATCATGGTTTATCATGGAGATGAGCTTTTTTTTGAGAATGACCTGCTGTATGCTGATAATGATTTGTTCGCTGTCTTCAGTTTTCCAATTATTCATGGAGATAAGAGTACTCCGTTGGATGGACCCAATTCCTTGGTGATTACAGAACGTATGGCTGAAAAGTACTTTAAACAAGAGGATCCTGTTGGAAAAACACTTATGTTGTTTGAAGACATGCAGCCCTTTACTATTAAGGCTGTAGCAGCTAATCCACCTGAAAGTTCCACCATAGCATTTAATTTCATCATTCCTTTTGAAATTATGGCTGAGAAATCTTCCTGGGGAATGTTCAATTACACAACCTATTTACTTATGGATCATAAGAGTAAGAATGCAGCAGAGGATAAAATTCAAAAGTTATCAGTGGACAGGGGTGATCGCATCACAAAGTTAAATTTTATTCGGTTACAGTCTCTTCAGGACTTACGCTTTGAGCCAGTAAGGGGGAACGATTTTCCTACCATTGAGAAAAAATATATATTTATTTATCTGTCGGCTGCCTTCTTTGTTCTCCTGTTGGCAGCTATAAACTATACCAACCTGGCTTCTGCAATTTCCATTAAGCGTTCAAAAGAAGTGGCTCTCAAGAAGATCTCAGGTAGCAGTAAACATCGGATAATAATGGAGATCCTTTTTGAATCAATTGTTCTTTCCATACTTGCTCTTGCTTTTGCGCTTATTATGGTAGAATTACTGCGGCCTCTTTTTAGCCAGGCTATTCAAGGGAACCTGGTATTTAACTATGGAAAAATACCCTTTTATATGGTCATTTCTTTAATTGTAGGTATAATAGCCGGACTTTACCCTGCCTTTTACAGTGCCCGGTTTAATATTATGGGTTTATTAAAGGAATCTGCTTACAGGGGAAAGAAAGGTGGTAATCTCAGGAATATTTTAGTTTTGATCCAATTTGGCATTACAAGTTTTTTGTTAATATGTGCACTGACATTTACTAAGCAGCTTAATTTTCTGAATGAAGAAAAACTGGGAATGAATCCTAAGGATGTTTTCACCCTGGAAGTTCACTGGAAAGGTGTGAAAGTGGAAGAGCTCAAGAATGAGCTGCAAAACAGCACTTCTGTGGCAAAGGTGACGACAACTTCATACGGGGCAGGTCTTGTTAACTGGAATCAGACAGCATATTGGCCTGGAAGCACAGAGGACGAAAGAATCAACATGTTTGTCCATAATGTAGATAAAGATTTCTTTGAAACGCTGGAGATCGATCTGCTAGAAGGTGCAGAAAAACTGGAAAGTCATAACCGAACGAATAAAACTTTCTACTTATTGAACGAGTCAGCAAAGGAACATATTGGTTGGGATAAAGTGCAGGGTGAAGCCTTTTCTGTATTTGGATCTCAGAATTACGGAGAAGTACTGGGCGTGTTCAGAAATTTTAAATTCAGGTCGTTACATCATAAGGAAGAACCTAGCGCTTTTATATTGAGAAATTCTGTGGTGAAAAACAAAATGTTAATAAAATCGAAGCCAGGCAAAAAAGCAGAAACTATTGATGCCATTAAGGAGAAATGGGCTGATTTTGCTCCACCTAATGCACCTTTTTTGCTTTCTTCCATGGAAAATGATTTTGAAAATCTTTATGAGGCTGAAAGCAGAACCAAAAAGATTGTGACGTATTTTACCATCGTAGCTCTGATCATTTCTTTTGTTGGATTGCTTGGTCTGGCTACTTACATTTCCCTCCAGCGGACTAAAGAAATTGGGGTTAGAAAAGTTATGGGATCTACCGAGGGAGGAATCATCAAGATGCTGGTCAGTTCTTTTTTGAAATGGGTCATCCTTTCTTTTGTAATTGCTGCTCCCTTAGCCTATATCTATATGAATAACTGGCT
>JAWLEB010000001.1:151401-192744 GCA_041686375.1 Bacteroidales bacterium | reverse complement strand
ACATTCAGTATTCTTTCAGGCCTGACATTCCTCTTTATTACACTGTTTATATTTCATTTACCTTATATTGCAGGCAAAATTAAGCAGATTCCATTTTCCCCAGGAAAAAAACGATTGTTTACTTATCTTCAGAATCAATCAGGCAGGAAGATTGCATCAGTTTATTCTCTGGGAATCATAAAGTATATTGTCTTTTCGATCCAATTTTTCCTGCTTATTCATCTCTTTGGCAGCGAAATAAGCACTTTGAATGCGCTAAGTGGCATTGGCTTTACCTATCTAATCATTACTTTTTTGCCATTTTCTACCGTTGCCGAATTGGGAATTCGCGGAAGTGTGGCTGCATTTGCTTTCGGTATCTTTACCACAAAAACAGGTGGCTTTGTAATGGCCAGCATGGCGATATGGATAATCAATTTAGGATTCCCTGCAGTTCTGGGTAGTATTTTGCTTTATCACATTAAGGCAATAAAAAGTAAAAATAACAGATTATCTTGATTTCCGGGAGGTTATCTAAAATTATTGTTTTATAACCACGTCAAAGTTAATTGAAACAACTTCATCAATATTGACAAATCCTAACATTTTACTTGGAAAATCCAGCGGATATTCTTTCAAATTAACTTTCGTGAGCCCTTTTAACAATGCTTTTTCTTCAGCATTTTGAAGTTCGCCGTGTATCTTTTTGGTAACGCCAACTAATGTCAATTTCATATCAATAGAATCAGAAGGATTACCTTGGGCTATACTCTCCAAAACGGACTTTTTAATACTTACATAAATTTTGGGATGGGAGGTTGCCTTTAACATTTCATAAAAGTCACGATTCATTATGGGATTTTTACTGTCAAAAGCGCGTACGGGTAATTCAAAGGTTACCTCGTCACTGGCAGAATCAATATAATTTACTTCCTTATCAACATTTACTTTCTCAGCTTTTGTGCTGTCATAAATAAATTTAAAACGATTTACATTGGTGCGGCCGGAAATACTAACAGATTCTAGAACATATAACATATCATTATCCTGAAGTTCCTCTGCCTGCGCATAGGAAAAGGTATTACCCAGTAACAAAATGATAATTTGTAAGAATAATTTTTTCATAGCACCTCGTCTTTATCTGAAAAGATATTCAAACATTTGGCAATCCTGCCGAAATATCTTCATCAGAAAAGCTTTCGGCAGGATGCGACCAAACAAATATTCTAGAAGCCAATTACAGCCTCAAGCACAACTCCATCAAACTTTCCTTCAGTAATACTTGTCGGTGCTTCAGGGTCAGCAAATGTTCCTTTAAAGTTCTCATCATACTGTTGATTAACATATTCAAGTTTAACCAGCGTATTTTCTGTTATAAACCAACCTCCACCGATATTGAGTCTATTCACAGTTTTTGTGTCTGGCTGATCAGTGCCTTCAGCATAATCATCATTCCCGGATACACTGTTATATCTTCCACCAATGTAGAATTGCTCCCATGAGCCGAAGCGATATAATAATTCAGCTCCTAACTGTGTATAACTTCCATCTTCTCTGTCATCAGCTCCATTGTTTCCAGTTGTTTGTTCAAATACACCAAAAAACTCTACATTGCCATATTTTATAAATGAATTAATCTGCAATGCAGTCTCTTTGTTAAAGCCAGGGTTAAACCTGCCGCTAAAATTATTAGAATTTACAGCAGAAGAATCCGCTTCAATATTATCAAACACATTATAATAACGACTACCAGCGCGATCACCGTTATACAGATGATTTCCGTTATCTGCTCCCTGTGCTGTATAAAAAGAGCCTGTAAGTCTTATTCTCAGATTATCATCAATCTGGCTATCCCAGCCTAATTTTCCATAAAAGGTAGGAGCAACATCTACTTCACCTAAAAACCTTCCAGTACCATATTGGGTGTTAGCTCTACTGACTGTTGGATTAAGAAAACCATTTGTCATACCTGCTACGAGAATAAAATCATTAGGTTGAAAATAAGCTTCAAAAAAAGGTTCAGTAGTAAAAGCATCCATTATATAATTACCTACAAACGGATTATAGATTGCCATAGCGTTATCCGTTCTTCGAAAATGAGCATCGCCATAGTTAGGCTCATCAACACCAGCACGTAACGTTGTAATATCCATTACTTGAGATGCGAATCCTTCCTTAATAAAATCAAGTTCATCAACTTGCAGATAACCACCTTTGACCCATGCGTCATTATGGTGGCGTGAACTTAAATATGTACGCAGATGCATTCGCATTCCATTCAATAGCTGAACATCAAGATTCAAGTTAGCCGTTGGTAAATTAACATTACTCCCAAGGGGAGCTAATTGTGGTGCTCCTTCAGCATTGGAGTGATCTAACCCCTGAAACTGCAGAGCAAAGTCACCACCAATTCTTACATCAAATCCATCATACTCTACATCAGTTTCTTTAGGTGTTTCAAAGACATTCAGACCCTGATAACCGGGTTGTCTGAAATACTGTAAACTCGCTTTCTCAGATTCTGATTCCTTTGAATCAGTTTGATCCTGCTGAGTATACCCAGCAGAACTCATCAATATCAATAAACTCAGTAATACGCCTAATTTTCTCATAACTTTGTTTTTAATTTAATTTGATTATTATCTAAATTTGAATTCATATTTTAGCTTGACTTCCTCTCCGGTTTTAATAGACCCCATCATAGCTTTAGGAGGTTCAACATTATACTCTGTCATATCCAGAGCGTATTCACCGGTTACAGTCAATCCCTCACCTCCGTTGTTCACTTTACCTTCAAAGGGTATCAATACATGTTTTGTTTCCCCGGCAATTGTCAAATCGCCAAAGGCGGTACCAGAAAACTGGCTACCTGAAGTTTTTAAATCATCAACACCTTGCACTTCATAAGTAATTTCTGAATAATCATCAGCTTTAAGCGCATTGTAAGTCTTTTTATCCATCAGATTTTTATCACTCTTAATGCCTTTGACATTAACTGTTATCTCCGCATCTTCAATGCCAGCCAGTGTAGGACTGTTAAACATTGTACGGGTATACCCCGAAATTTCAGTTACATCCATCTCCCAGTCATGCAAATTTGAAGTTCCCTCAATCTGAAGGGTGTAATCATCAAGGGACATTTGTTTTTGATTTTGCGCATGTAATGACATACTGCTAACGACTAATGCTGTAATTAGTCCTATTAATCCGATTAGTCCTGTAAGTTTAGTCAAATTCTTGTTTTTCATAGCTTTATATTTTTATCCTATTAATCCTACCACATTGGTAGTGCAAATTAACAAAAAAATTTTAAATTTATTATCTTAATTTATTAAAAAAATTGATCTTAAATACCATCATAATATATTTACCTCTCATAAAAATGGTTCTCATAATAATAAACGCATAATCCACCATATAGTTCATCTTTCTTATTGCATAGTTTCACAAACTTTTACACAATTTTATTTAACAATAAGTGTCCTCCCCTTCGCAACAACCAAATTTACCAGATTTTGCTTTTTCAAAAGATTCTCTCCCCTCATTAAAGGCAAATATTGCAATTCCCAACGAACCAATCGTATCTATATACCCAATTTGGAATATCTCATATAGCCCACTTGATATAAGTAGTATAAAAGAAAGGTAAAAACATGATTTTGTGCAATTAGCATCGGCAATGATAGCATCCGAGCCAAGTAACCTCCCAATCTTCAACTTATAATGCATTAGAAAAAACATAGTTAAAATCGAAATCGAAGAAATAATTATACCTACCGTTGTAGTATGAGGTTGATTATTCTCAATAAAATTCACTATTGCACCAGAGACAAGGCCTATAGTTAATAAGTAAAATGCAAAACCGGTAATTCGCAAAGCTTGCCTTTCAAATTTATCATGATAATCAGGATTCCCGAACTTCATTCTCCAAATCATATGGGCAATACCTAAACCTGAAATAACTTCTACAAAACTGTCAACGCCAAAACCCAACAAAGCAAGTGTATCATCTTGCATTCCGAAATAAACAGAAATTAAACCCTCAACAACATTATATACAATGGTAATAATGCTTAAAGTGAGAGCTATATTCAAGGCTTTTTTTGAATCCATTTGATTATTATTTTCATCAATTTTATGTTTAACATTATTCAATTTCTTCCCGTACTTCTCCACATGTTAACATCTGATCTCCAAAATACGGATTTCTAATTTGATTTTCATCACTCAGCCAGAAGGCACCTTCATCATCATTAGCCATAGGACAAAACTGAACATATAATTCTTCTCCCGGCGCCTTGAAACTTTCTAGCAGATCAATCATAGCATCAGACAACTTTATAAAATGCTTTCGCTGTTTTTCAATTTTATCAACATCCAAAATTGCCTGAGATTTTTCCTTAATGACCTTTTGATATTCCATCCACTCCTCATGAGCCTCATGGGAAAATGCTCCCATATCAATCTCGACCAGAACAGATAAAATTGATCGCGCCTGCCCATCAACTTTTTCTCCTTTTACCAGCATATTTTTCAGTTCAAGATATTCATCAATAAGTCTTTCATAATTATTCATCTCAGAAGAAGGCCATTCTAATGCCTCTGTTTCCGCATCCGAAGAAGAAGATACTTCCTCCATATTCTCTGAATCACTCATCTCACCATGATCATGCCCCGTTTGTTGTTTTTCGCCATCTTTATTCATCATACTTGGTTTACCAGCCAACTGGGCAGCAGCATCAACAGCAAACGTACCATATGTAACGACTTCATCACCTTCATCAAGACCTTGTTCAATAACATAGGTATCACCAAGGGATGGGCCAAGAACTACTTCCTGCAATTTATATCCAGAAACACCTTGGTTATCAACCTTACGATAAACAACAGATCGTTTTCCTGTCCACATTACAGCGCTTCTGGGTATAGTAATACGCTCGTTTTCAACTCCATCAAGCCGTGAATATAAAGTACCATCAGCAAACATGCCGGGTTTTAAACTACCGTTCTTATTGTCAGCCTCTGCCCTAATACGGGCCACCCTACTTTTAGAGTCCATTACAGGATCAATAAATTTCACGGTTGACTCGAAAGTTTTTCCCGGAACAGAAGAGACTTCAAAACTTATCTCATCACCTTCTGAAATAAATTGTATATCTTCCTGGTAAGCATCAAACATAACCCAAACCCTGTCAACTCTCGCAATATTATATAACACATCGCCTTTTTTAATATAATCCCCTTTATTTACAAGCTTTTCATAAACTATTCCATCTGTATCAGCTTGAACAGTCATTTCTTCGCGCACTTGTCCCTCATCAATAATATCCTCAATTTGTTGTTCCGAAAGTTTCCATTGCCTCAGTTTTTCTTTGGCAGCTTCAACCATGTCAGACTCAGGACTCCTGTTTTTTATAGCTTCCAATAATTCTTCCTGGGCTGATATAAGCGCCGGTGAATAGATCTTGGCTATGTTCTGTCCTTTTCGAACAGATTCACCTTTAAAGTTAAGATAAAGTTTCTCTATTCTTCCGGGAAAATGCACAGACTGGGAATTAACCAAACGCTCATCCACCTGTATCTTCCCTGTTAGAGAAAGCTCCTTTTCCGGCAAACTTCTAACAACCTTGGAAGTCTGTATTTCAGCTAATTTAGCAGCTCTCTCCGTAAGTGTAATTTTCTGAGGGTCTTTTTGGTCTTGATCTTCCTCATCAGCAGGGATTAACTCCATTCCACAAATTGGGCAATCTCCGGGTTCGTCTTCCCTAATTTGAGGATGCATCGAGCAAGTCCAGACTGTAGATTCTTCTCCTTGCTCGTCATGTTCATGCGTTTCTTCTTCAGTATGCTCTTGTTGTTCTGAATTATTACCACCAAAGCCAAACAGCAAAGCGCCAATAATTATTCCACCCATGATAAGCACTAAGCTTCTCAATATATTGGTTCGATTTATATTAATATTCATAATCTTCATATATTTATTTTTTACCGGTTAAATATTCTAATCTTGCAACAGCCATATTTTGAGCTGCTTTAGCTTTTTCAAGCTTCAATTCATACTCAAGAACCATGAGACGAGTCCTGAGCAGTTCATAAAAATCTTCCCCATCAGAAGAATAATTTGTTTCCAAAAGCTTATAGATACGCTGTGTTTCTTGCACTTGCTCTTTATAAAGTTTAATTTTTCTCTCACTCTCCAAATATGCTTCTTCAGCATTATTATATTCAGCTCCCAGGCTATTTATCCTTTCCTGCTGAGTTGATTTCACAGCATTCATCTCATACTCTTTTTCCTTTTTCATTGATCTATACTTGTTCCGGTTGAGGGGAATACTAATTCCTACCATCGGCATAATCACATCCCGTCCATTATTAGCTACACGCATATCCTGTCTTTCACCAACCACAACATAATCCAATGCCACGGATATTTCAGGGAATCCTTTCTTTTTTGCAACTTTATACTGGTGCTGTAAAGATTGCTCTTTATGAATCAATGCAGTTAGTTCAGGGTTATTACGTATAGAATCCCGCAATGTAGCCAGATCAAAAGTATCCAGTGTCATATCTGCAGGGACAATGACCTCATGCTCCTCCTCTTTGTTCAATAACAAATTAAACTCAGATTTCAATGTTTTCATTCTATCCTGCAAATCCTCCAGCTTATTTTCCTGTTCCCGGATATCAACATTCAGCCTGAGAACATCTGCCATCTGAGATTTGCCACTTTCATAATTACGCTCAGTAATTTTTCTGAGAGAACTTAACACATCAAGATTCGCCTTGGTAATCTGTATGGCCTTCTTTACCTCATAAAGTTTGTAATATTTAACTTTCACATCTTTATGCACTTTATTTCTTAAACCAAGAAACTGCTGATATTTAACTTTCGCTTTTTCGGCGAAAGCTTCTTCCTGTTCATTAAGCGTTCCAAACCATGGAAACATTTGTGAAACGGACATTTTAAGCTGTTGCGATCCCAACCTTGTTTCAACCGGACTAACAAAATATCCAAAACTCAATTTCGGATCAGGTAAAGCAGCAGCCTGAGGGAGTTTCTCCAGGGCTGCATAATATTGCTGAAAAGCTGCTTGCAATCCAGAATTATTTTCTCCGGCTTCCTGCAGATAAACATCAAGATTGTCCTCTTGTGAATAGGCAGAAAAAGAAAATATCCCAAGAAACATAATCAAAACCAACTTATATATTTTTATCATCTTTCTAAATCTTTTTAATTTTTCTTTCTTTCCAGTGAGCATATAGAATGGGAACTACAAATAATGTGATAATCTCAATTGTCATACCACCAAAAACGGGTATTGCCATTGGTATCATCACATCGGCACCTCTTCCGGTGGATGAAAGTATTGGTAATAAAGCCAATAATGTAGTTGCCGTAGTCATCAATGTAGGGCGGATCCTTCGTTGGCCGGCTTCTACCACAGCAGCTCTGACCTTATCAACATCAGTAGGTTTTTCTCTTTCAAAAGTCTGCTTCAGATAAGTTGCCACTACCACTCCATCATCAGTAGCTATACCAAAGAGAGCAATAAAGCCAACCCAGACAGCAATACTAAGGTTCACAGTTTTCATCTGGAAGAGCTCCCGCATATTTGATCCCAGAAAATTAAAATCCATAAACCAGCTCTGGCCGTATAACCATAACATCAGAAATCCTCCGGCAAATGCTATTACAATTCCGGAGAAAACCATCATTGTTGTGGGTACCGACCGAAACTGAAGGTAAATAATAAGAAAGATGATAAGCAAAACAAGGGGTACAACAAAAGATAAACGCTTTTCCGCTCTAACCTGATTTTCGTAATTCCCCGTAAAGGTGTAACTCACTCCATCAGGAACTGTTAACTCCCCACTTTCTTTTTTATCCTCCAGCAATTGTTGTGCATCATTTACCACATCTACTTCAGCATGCCCCTCATCTCGATCAAAAATTACATAACTAATTAAAAATGTATCCTCACTTTTGATTGCCTGGGGACCTTTCTTATATTCAATATTAACTACCTCTTTTAAGGGGATCTGTACACCTTTATTTGCGGGAATTAATATTTCTCCAACAGACTCCGGACTATCCCTCAACTCTCTTGGGTACCGTACTCTTACAGGATAACGTTCACGTCCTTCGACTGTAGAAGTAAGGCTCATTCCGCCCACAGCCACCTCAATATACTGCTGAACCTTTTTTACCGACAAGCCATACCGGGCCATTTTATTTCTGTCCAGATCAATCTCCAGGTAAGGTTTTCCCACAACCCTGTCAGCAAAAACAGAGGGTTCCTTAATACCTGGGACCTGTTTAAGATAATCTTCCAATTGCATTCCGAATGATTCAATCGTTTCAAGGTCAGGCCCGGAAATCTTAATACCCATCGGTGCTTTCATCCCGCTTTGCAGCATTACAAGTCTGGTTTCAATAGGCTGAAGCTTTGGTGCAGATGTAACCCCCGGATAATTAGTCACTTTCACAATCTCATCCCAAATGTCGTTCGGTGAGTTGATATGATCCCTCCACTGTCTGAAATACTTGCCATCCTCATCCGGAATAAGTTTATCTGCCGAATCTCTGACAAATTCACCACTTGCATTAACTTTAAAACGTATTCGCCGGCCATCTGAATCCGTTTTATATTCACTTTTATAGTTAATAAGATTTTCAAACATAGAAAGTGGAGCGGGATCCAAGGCAGATTCCACACGTCCGGCTTTACCCAAGACAGATTCAACCTCTGGAATAGAATTGACAGCTCTGTCCAGATACTGAACAACTTTTTTATTTTCTTCAATACCTGAGTGCGGCATGGAAGTGGGCATTAAAAGAAACGAACCCTCATCCAATGCTGGCATAAACTCCTTTCCAACACCAGGAAACTGATGAACAAGTGTACTCCACACTTTAGTCGTTCTGATGTTTATATTGGCTGTATCAAACCCTTTTGCAATAAACCCAAAAACGGTAGAAAAGCCAAGCCAGATCACAATACCCAATACAAGAATGAAGGATGGAATAGATAAGAATTTTCCTTTATTTCTTAGCCCCCAGTTCAGGATCCTGGAATAATGTCGAATTACAATAGCGAAAAAGCCCAGCAATGCACCAACTATAATTAAAACAAAAAATATGTTGGTGACAAGTGTTTGTTCTGCCCCCAGAGGCAACCACTCTCTTGCCAAAATATAGACAACTGCCAAGACAGCCAGCGTATTATTGCTCCAAAGAATATATTTTCGATCTGTATTATGCAGATAAGTTGCAGCGAAATTAATAATTCCAAACAAGGCGATAACCAATCCAGCCCATATAACATATTGTACAGCTATAAATAAACCGGCAGCAAAAATAAATCCATGCAGTATTCTTCTGATTTTATGAGCTATTATCTTGGCAGAGAAGAATAGATAAGCCAGGGTAGGAATAATAATTACAGACACAAAAATGGCCGCTATTAATGCAAATGTTTTAGTGTATGCCAAAGGGATAAACAATTTACCTTCAGCACCCTGCATGGTAAATACCGGAATAAAGCTAATTATAGTTGTAAGCACAGCTGTAATAACAGCTGATGCAACTTCAGTTGTACCTTCATATACAAGTTTAAGCCTGGATTCATCTTGGGACGCCCTGTCCAGGTGCTGTATAATATTTTCTACCAAAACGACAGCCATATCCACCATCGTTCCTATAGCAATTGCAATACCCGAAAGTGCAACAATATTGGCAGTCACATTCATATATTTCATGGCGATAAAAGACATGAGGACTGCAATAGGAAGAACCCCGGAAATTAAGACTGAAGCTCTTAAGTTCATAACCATAACAATAACAACAATAATCGTTATCAGAACTTCCAGGCTCAAAGCTTCTTCCAGTGTACCAATGGTTTCCTGAATTAATTCAGTACGGTCATAAAAGGGAACAATTTTGACCTGAGATATCTCGCCGTTATCAAGTTCTTTAGAAGGCAACCCTCCCTCAATTTCCTCAATTTTATCTTTTACATTATCGATAACCTGCCCTGGATTGGCACCGTAGCGAGATACTACCACACCTCCAACAACTTCAGCTCCTTCTTTATCAAGAATTCCTCTTCTCGAAGCAGGACCGGTTGTAATATGTGCAATATCTTTTAAACGTACCGGGGTGTGCTCATAAGACCTAATCACTGTATTTTCCAGATCTTCTATATTTTCAATATAACCTAAACCCCTTACCAAATACTCAGCCTTATTAATCTCTACCGTACCAGCGCCAACATCAAGATTTGAATTTTTAACACTTTTCATAACCTCGTTAAGGCTGACGTCATAAGATTTCAAGGCTTCCGGCCTAAGGTCTATTTGATATTCCCGAACATGCCCACCTATGGAAGCTACCTCAGATACACCTTTAGCAGAAGAAAGCGTATATTTAACATAATAATCCTGAATGGAACGTAACTCCTGTAAATCCCATCCTCCAACAGGGTTATCATCTTTATCTCTTCCTTCCAGGGTATACCAATAAATCTGACCTAATGCAGTAGCATCAGGTCCTAATGAAGGCTGAACCCCGTCAGGTAATAAATCCTGAGGAAGTGAGTTTAACTTTTCTAAAATTCGTGTCCTGCTCCAATAAAAATCAACATCATCCTCAAAAATTACATAAATACTGGAAAATCCAAACATTGAAGAACTACGGATAGTTTTTACTCCGGGAATTCCCAGTAAGCTCGTTGTAAGTGGATAAGTAATTTGATCTTCTATATCTTGTGGAGAACGCCCCATCCATTTTGTAAAAACAATTTGCTGATTTTCTCCCAGATTAGGAATTGCATCAACAGGAACGGGATCATTAGGCAAAATATCATTCTTCCACTCAAATGGCGAAACAATTATTCCCCAAAGAATAAGAAGAACTAAGAGTATTACCGTAATAAGTCTATTTTCAAGAAAATATTTTATTATTCTGTTTAGCATTGTATTTACTATTTTGAATTAGCTAATTAATCCGATTGCATATCAGATAGTTTGAAGTTTCATTTTTGCCAGATACGGAAGGGGCTCAAAGTATATAAACCTGAAGGAAGGCTGATGTAATAAATACTGGCGTAAAAATTTCAGAATCTAAATATGTATTATGCTCTGCAAAGCCGGTTTCAAATTTACAGTTTGATACATACGTTTGCACTATGAAAGTGAAAGGAACAGAAATCAAAATCTGATTAGAAACCCGGAACTCATCTTCCACTTTATAAAATTTAAAAACATCATTACAGGTAGCTTTGTGTTCCCCGTCATCATTGTTGCAACAAGATTCCGGGTTAGAATAAAAGGATGCAGAATAGAGTTTGCCATCAGTATAATGCTGATTAACGATCATTCCAGCGGTCGTACATAACACTAACACAGCAAGTATGATATTTCCAACTTTGTTAAGCATAATAACACATTATATAAAACATCGATACAAATAACAGTAAAACCATAGACAATGATTTATAAAATATTGAGAATGATTTATAAAATTCGGATGTTATTCGTCAAATATTCACAACAAAACCAAAAAATAAAAGTTTAATTAGAATTGCTGTAAAACATTATGAAATAATTACTTGATAATGAATACATTCATAAGGTAAAAAAAAATAAGGAACCTGCATTCACTTAAAATTTGTACATTTGTTAAGAGAAAATATTTAAGATTTAAGATTTGAAGTTCTAAAACTAATAATATTTAAACACTAAAAAAGTAAGAGATTGAAGATAAATACTAAAATACGATATGGTATTAGAACAATGCTGGAAATTGCATTACATGAGGAGCAGGAAAGTGTCTTTCAGAAAGAAATTGCAAAAAATCAACAAATCTCATTTAAATATCTGGATCAGATAATTTCTGCCCTAAAAGCTCAAGATCTTATTATTAATGTTCGCGGAAAGAAAAGTGGTTATAAGTTAACCCGAAAACCTGCAGATATTACTATATACGATATCTACAAGGCTTTTGAATGTGAAGTATGTATAGTTGAATGTCTCTGTGAGAATACAATATGCAAGATGGAAGACAGTTGTGTAACGAAAAGATTATGGAAAGGATTAAATTCACAGATCATCAACTATTTATCCCACTATAGCCTGCAATATTTAATCGATGAATATCATCGTCTCAATAAATCAGGCAAAGATATCAATATACTGAACTCTTTTTCTTCATAATCAATATCAACTCACTAAGCTATACTACTACCAACCCATTCCGGTAATAAACAATCCAAAATTAAAGCCCTTCCTTTCAAGCTGAAATGGAAAGGCAACATATGGCTCCAAAATAGCATATCCAAATAGGTTGATACGAAGTGACATTCCCGCACTAAAAACAGGAGATCTATATTCTGTTGATGTTTCCCACGAAAGTTTAAAATCATCCCATTCTTCCAATGCAAAGCCAGCATCAAAAAAGCCAACCAAAGTAGAATATAAGTACCTTGATTTAATCATAGTCAATTGCTTCGGGCCGGACAAAGGCATTCTAACTTCTGCGTTAAACACTCCAATTTTTGAACCAAGAAGATTATTGATTGTAGTATAATCCTGACTTGAAGAACTATTATCTAACGTATTGTAGGCATATCCCCGAACAAAATAATTATCTCCCACATAAAGCGGATAAAGTCTGTTTACATCCTTTCCGTATCTAGCAAAATGCATCCCGCGAAAAGCCAGGCTAAATGGTTTAAAGAAAAAATATTTACGATAATCCGCTAAGGTACTGGCTACATCATATTCAGCAAACATCTTCTCAAGCTGGAAACGATATCGGAAACCTGAGAGTGGTCCAGTAATTCCAAAATTAGAATTATCTCCGACAAAAGCAACCTGGCTTCTCCCCACATAATAAGGATCCGGAGCATCTATCTGTTCCTTATCCTGTCCTATAAAACTACCATAATAATAATTATTGATACTATCAATTCTATAGCTGTAACGTGAAACAGTCAATCCTCCTTCGAATCTTAACTGCTGAGATAAAGGATACTGCCCAAAAACTGATAGTTGATCCTCAAAAAATCGCTGTCTTATCTCAATTAAATTGTTTAGTACTTCCTTATTCCCGTCTCCTGTGATATCAGTATGCACAGTATCAATACCATATCTAAAAAAGCGATAAGGGATGTGGCTGAAAGAACCTCCCCAGCTCACACGATTTTCTCTGTTGTAATAAGCAGCATAACCACCAAAATCATATATCTCTCCCTGTACCTGAAGATTGACAAAAATCTGATGGCGCTTTAAAACATCACTAAATAATGCGCTAACACCGCCGGAGGCATAGGTGCCAAACTGACTTGTACCAACTCCCATTCCACTACTTCCGAGATATTCCAATTGAAACTTAGGTTTATAGGGTTTACTCTTAAAAGCTGTATCAGATTCCGATGGGTAACGTTTTAGGTTATTTTCTACGAGGTTGAGAGTTCTGTCTCCCCCAGGTGGTAACCTTTCCGGATCAAAATCAGCCATATTTCTATCAACCTCTTCTTTTTCAAAGTCATCAGGACTAGCAAGATATATTTGATAACTGTCATTACCATACAATGTATATGCAATTTCACCGGATTCCTCAGCAATGCTGTATGCCGGTGATAGTTCAGTTATACCGGCAATGCCCGTAACAAAATTAGTCAACCGGAAAACCTTATCAACATAGATTTCATATTCATATAAATTCCTGTACCCATCAGCATGCGATAAGAAATAAATTGAACTGTCGTTAGGTGAGAAAGTAGGGCTAAAATTGTCCTTATCGGGGAAAATATCAAGCACTTCAATCTCTCTGGTCTCGGTATCAAGAGTACAAATTCGGTATGTTCCATAGACATGTTTCTCTAAGTTTGTATCCTCCCCCCGTTCAGAGATAAATACTATTTTATCCCCATCCTTACTCCATGAAGGTTGTATGTCTGAATAACGATCATCGGTGAGTTGTTTAATTTCTTCGGTTTCTAAATGATAAAGATACAAGTCACTTCTGCCATCAACGAGACCAGTTAATAATATTGATTTCCCGTCAGGCGACCACTCAGGGTTGTTAAATGCCTGCACTCCCGGCAATTTAATTTCTTTATCAACTTTAACACGTTTGCCCGAGACATCAGCAATAACCAATCTGTTTCTTCCTTTTGAAAAAGTAGTTAAAGCATATTTTTCTCCATCTGGCGACCAGGAGCCAGCAGATTCAATATAGTTAAATTCATCTATATGGGTTTTACGAATTGTGCTTGTCAATTTTTTAATGATTTCTTTTTCTTCAGTATTTGCAACCATTAGATCAATACTAATCACATTTTTATTCGTGAGAAAAGTAACCTTATCTCCACTTGGACTTAGCACAGGAGAAAGATTCATGTCTCCAGAATTTTTCTTTGAAAAGAGTTCTTCTCCAACAGGTCGGATCGTATCAAAAACGTAAGGTTCAAATGTTTTTTCAAAAGAATTTTGCCAAAGCGTAGAAAGACTATCAGCTTCTAATCCAAACAATGTATCGATTGCATTTTTCATACCCATTTTTGCGGTAGTTTTAAAAATGGGTTTGATCATAGCATCTCCCCAGATACCTGTAACAAATGACCAATATGCATGTCCATAACGATATGGAAAATATTTGTTTGGATATTTAGTTAAATCTTTCAACGATGGTACATTATCGTGCAAAAGGGCATCCCGCATCCACATAGCAGTCTGATTATCAGTGGGGCCTATGGACATATATTCAGCCAGACCCTCAATCATCCATAAAGGAAGGTTACTCAAAGATTCAAAACTGAGACTATCATCTTCATGAACAACATTATACTGAAAAACATGAATCATTTCGTGTCCCAATACATGATCGCTTTCTTTGTTTGAGAACATAAAAGGCATCACAACCCTTTTCCTTAAGCCTTCAGTGACACCACCAGTTCCGATCCCAATCAAACCCGATACAACGGTAGTTTGCATAAAATCCGGGCGATCATTATAAAGAATTAGAGGATTATTTAAAACAGTATCTCTAAAAATAGCAAAATGTCTGTTATACCAATATTCTGCCTGTTCCCCGAAACTTTCTACAGCCACATTATTATCTAAATAATTATAAATCTGAAAGTGAGGGGTTTGGTATATCTCAAAATCAAACTTCTCGTAGTTAACCTTATTCTGACCAAAATATTGACTAAATACAGGTATAACAATTAAAAGTAAAAAACTTGTTATTAAGCCTCTTTTATAAAAAAATCTCATAATTATAAGTATTTTCTATCATTCCAAAATAAAAAAAATATCCATAGATATTGAAAAAAAACTATATATTTAATACATTAATGTTTATAATATTTTAACGAATATTTATCAAACAATGTTCTGAGTAGATATTATTTTTGTAACACAAATTTACTAACCAGAAAACTTTCAAGTATGAAAAATAACAATTTTTGCGTTATAATGGCAGGAGGCACGGGAACCCGATTTTGGCCTTTAAGTACCAGAAAGGAACCCAAGCAATTTTTGGATATTCTGGGAGTAGGGAAATCGCTGCTTCAACAAACATTTGAGCGCTGCAAAAAAATTAGTCCGGTGGAAAACATATTTGTGGTAACAAATGAAAAATATAAAGATATTACAGCAGAGCAAATACCGGAATTAGAGGATAATCAAATTTTACTGGAACCAGAAAAGAAGAATACTGCTCCTTGTATTGCGTATTCCATTTACAAGATAGAAAATTTAGATCCCAATGCGAACATTGCAGTTCTTCCTTCAGATCACCTTATTACAAAAGAAGATGATTTCATAAAAGTTATTCAGGAAGGATTTAAATTTATAGCAAAAAAGGACGCACTCCTCACCCTTGGAATAACGCCACACCGGCCGGAAACAGGTTATGGATATATACAAATTGGAGATCAAATAAATTCATCAAATATTTATAAAGTAAAGACTTTTACGGAAAAACCAGACCAAGAGCTAGCTCAGAAATTTTACGAGAGTGGTGAATATTACTGGAATTCAGGTATTTTCATCTGGAATTTACAATCTATAAAAAATGCCTTTAAAGAACACTTACCCGATATTGATTCACTATTCAGCAAAGGAATGGGAGTTTACAACACAAAAAAGGAACCTGAATTTATCTCAAAAGTCTATTTTGAAACCAAAAGTATCTCTATTGACTATGGATTGATGGAAAAATCACAAAATGTATATGTTTATACTTCCGATTTTGGTTGGGCTGACCTTGGAACCTGGGGTTCACTTCACGAATTTCTGGATAAAGACAAAAACGGAAATTCCGTATCTGGTAAAAATGTGATGTTGTACGAGGTCGAAGACTCGATTGTAAAATTTCCCGATAAAAAGATTGCAGTAATAAAAGGACTTGAGGGCTATATTGTAGTCGATTCAAAGGATAAGCTTCTTATTTACAAAAAAAACGATGAACAGGAAATCAAAGAAATAGTTGAAAATATTCAAAAGAACAAAGGAGACAAGTATGTGTAATAATTGCAACCTATATAGTAAAACAGTCAATTAATATCGCATAAGGAAATGATTATTCAATATATGGTAAGTTCTTCGTTTTTAGTAGCAAAGCCGTATTCAGCAAAGAGCTATTTAGCCAATGGATAAATAAAAAATAAACATATTAAAAGCCCGGATTATATTTTTTCCGGACTTTAAAATAAAATTCAATTGAGGAATTTATTTTCTGTTACAACTTTCCTATAGGCATCTTATCTGTGATTAGTATTCCCAGAGATCATGCTCAAACTCAAATATTTCATTTCTTATTTCTTTAGCTTCCAATAATGTATTTATACCCGTCGTATATTCCTGAACATCTCTGTTACCATATACATTACTTTCACTGGTAACATAACTATCAAACCTTCGTTGATGGAAAAAGTCATCGAAACTAACTCTCTGGGCATCATTATTTCTGTTAAAAACTTCATGCTTAGCAAAGACTGATCGTGCTTCAGGAAAATAGATCCAAAAAGCCATTCTTTTACGTTTCTCTCCAGTATCCTCATCGGTATACTCACGAATAGGACAAATACCAAGTATCCTCACTTGTAAAGTTGAATGTTTACGATCAAAATACCATTGCTCTTTGATCAAATATTTGGTTATTTCATCATATTGCACTCCACGATCTACTTCCTCAGTTTCCATAGAACCATCTTCTTGCTGAACTTCAGTAGTAACAGTTTCTGCACCCAGCTCAGACTTAGCTTCATCCTCAGTCATTATCTCATCCTCCTTAAAAAGGTCACTCTCATAAACAGTAAGTCCCTCTTCTTCAATGCCATGAACAATAAGCTGTATAAGGCTTTTTCTATCTCTCATATCTTCAATAGGGAAATACAGGGGTTGATTCATCTTCTTTCGGACATCAATCATTTGCCATAATTTTTTCGACCACATCACATCAGCCTCTCTGAGATGAGCATAACTTAATGGTTCTTTAGCAGGTACATTTTCTTTTGTATACACCTCATCTCTGACCGTTTGTGCTTGTGTCTCCTGTGAAATAAAAATGGCAAATATGATTCCGAAAAACACTATTGCTGTCAATACTTTTTTCATAATATTTTATATTTAAAGTTACTGTATAGTAAATGTTATAGGATTAAGCCTCTTTTCCTCACCGTCTGGTCCTACAGCGACGATATCCTCAAATGTTACCTTCCGGCCTTTTGCTGCATTATTTCTAAGCCATTCCCTAACTTCAGAATCAATCCGGCTACCCTCCTTATCGATATCCTGAACATAACCACCACGGTCTGTTGTTGTAATGGTATACTGTGTCACTTTATACTCCAAATCAAATAAGAAATCTTCCATTTCAGCAAAAACTGCACTCTGAGCAGTAAGAATCTCGCCTTCTATGTCTCCACCAGATTTACCGGCAACCTGTGGAACTGGCGTTGGTAGTCTTTGAACTCTGAAATTTTTGGAGCCGAAAGACTGTATCTCTCCGTCAACTTCCGCATTGACATTAATAACACATTCCTGACTAGCATCCCTGGGGCTTACCTCATAATTGCCTGACCCTACTTTTCTTAAAGTACCGTTGGATATGGAAGGTTTAAGATTTTCAGATGGAACACCTGGAACAGAAATACTGACTGGATTTGGAATTCCGACATAGAAAACATTCATCTTTGTAGGAGAAATTACAAGATTAGGAGGTTCAACACGGTACTCCTGCCGGAATGGTTTTTTGATTGTATCACCGGCTGGTCCTCTCAACATGATAATACCACCCCATTCATGTTTACCAGTAGATGTAGCTTTCTGTTGATATTTCCCTTTTCCACCTACAACATCAAGGGTGTCTTGTACATTTTGCATCACAACATCATAAGAACCATCTTCTTGAGGTATGCTATCCCATTCTCCAATAAGAATTGTTGGGGGCATTGTCGTATCACGAGCTGCTAGGAACACATCAGCCTTATAGTCATTTCCTTGAAAAACAAACCCCGAATTTGCTATTACAGTTGGTTCCAATTTGTTAAAAGTAAAAGCCCCTGCCTCAATCTGGTTAAAAAGATATCTTATCATCTCAGATTCTGCATTTCGAATATCCGCTTGCATCGTACTTAAAATAGGCAAAACTGCACCTACTGGAATATCGTTAAAATGTTTAATTTCCCAAGATTTTTGCTCACGCCCCCCTGTTGGTGGAGGATCATCAGTATTCAAACTTGCCTGGATAGTTTCAATAAAATTTTGGTTCTTTTCATCTATCATTGACACCAACTCTTCACGGTACTCTTCTATAAGTTCTTTAAGTTCATATGCTCTGCCATTTTTATTTTCCCCTATCAAAAGCCTTGTGGTTACATCCCATTTATCTTCACCCTGTACCTTTGCATGGTCTACTTTTATCATACCATCTTCTTCGAACAATGCAGCATTTTCTTCTATATTTTCTCCCTGGTGTTCCTTAATAATCTCAACCTTCATATCCTGCATATAGTCATATAATTCCTGGCTTAATTCACGAACACTATCAGCCTGTTGCTTCCACCTCCCTGCCTTTTGTTCATTCTTAGCAACCTCTTGTTCAAAATCCTTATAGATACTTTCATTTTTCTCCATAAAATTACCAGTAGTCTTCTTAATGCCTTCATTCACCAAACGGAAAGCATCTAATACCTCGGCAGACACATTCATAGCTAACATAGCGGTTAACACAAGGTACATCATACCTATCATCTTCTGACGAGGAGTTTCTTTGCCGTGTCCCATACTTACTTCCTTAACTAATTTCTATTATTAATGATTATTGTCCATTACGGACATTGCTGATAACATATTACCATAAACATTATTCAATTCGGACAGATTTTCATTCAATTTCGAAATTTCATCTCTGTATCGCTGGGTTTCATCAACAGATTCTTTCAGATTATTCGTTATCTTATTAAGATCGCCATATAAAGTCTGTGTATTCTGAACATGTTCATTAGTAGAATTGAGCTGCAATTCATAAGTTGAGTTCAATGCTGCTAGATGATTATTTAAAGTTTCGAGTTGTTCATTAAAGGTTCGGTTTTTCTCTTGCACTTCATTGCGTACATTTTCAGAAATTTCCTTATATGATGTTGCCAAATCTTCGCCCGATTTCTTAACATCACTCACAAACGAGTCGCCTCCCTCTGAAATCTTTTCTGCCATATAACGGCCGGATTCTTTTATTGACTCAGCAGAATCTTTAAAAACACCATTCAAATTCGATACACTATCATTAAGTTCAGAATGTGTTTTATTATACGCATCGGTTAGAAAGCTTATAGACTCTGACGCAGCCTGAATGTTTTCTACATATTGATTAGTAGCCTCACCAGCGTCTGAGACATGTTTTAAATTCTTTGTTGTCTCATTCAGTTTTTTTAATCCCTCCCCCAGTCTTTCGAATAATTCTGGGGATAGATCGGCATTTTCAAGCATTTCATCAAACTTGTTAAGTGACGCTGATGCAGCAGCTCCACCTCCACTACTTACACCACCTCCACCCGAAGGCGTATCTTCAGAATCGGGAGATGCAGATGCAAGATTATCCATAACCTCTCTTCTTGCCCTGTTTCTTTTTCGTGCTTCTTCAGAATCTTCTTCTATTCCTGCCAATTCTGGATATACAATAGACCAGTCTACTTCTTCATGTATAGGTTCAAATGCTGAGAAAAAGAAAATAAGCGCTTCTGTTGTCAATCCTACAGTAAGCATTGTTCCTGCCATTGGCCAATGTTGAAGTTTAAACAGTGCCCCCATTAGAACCACCGCAGCTCCAAAGCCATAGACTTTTGCCATGAATTTCCGCCATCCAGCCGTTTGTACTAACTCTGATATCCTTAACATAAGCTATTAAATTAATTTTTATTATTATTTTAATCTTGATCTCCAAGATATGAACGAACGCATCTAAAACCTATATAAGACGTACTCGAGTCTTTATATTCATAGGTACGTGTTCCATTCTGGAGATAATATCCAATATCTTTCCAAGATCCACCTCTCACAACTTTCCGTTTCATGCCTGGAGGATCATCTGGTTTTGCTTCATATTGATAACTTGGATTCATATCATGTGTGAAAAAATATGCGGATTCATCATATGCATTGCGTGTCCATTCAGCAACGTTACCAGCCATATCATATAATCCATATTCATTTGGAGCAAAACTGCCGACCTCCATACTAATCATTCCACCATCATCAACATAATTTCCTCTCATAGGCTTAAAATTAGCAAGCAAGCAGCCTTCCTTATTTCTTGTATAAGGACCACCCCATGGATAGGGGCTCATATCAAGACCGCCTCTTGCAGCATATTCCCATTCAGCCTCTGTAGGTAATCTGTAGCTTTGCACTTCTCCTTCTCCTTGGCTTCTTAAATGATCATTTAATGATTTGGTTCTCCAAATCGAAAAAGCCTTTGCTTGTTCCCAGTTGACTCCAACAACAGGGTAGTCATCATAAGCAGGATGAGAAAAGTATAAATCTGTATATGGCTCATTAAAAGAATATGTGAAATCTCTTATCCATACTAAAGTGTCTGGATAAACATTTACCTGTCCTCGCATTATAAATGCCTGACGATTATCAATTTCTATTTCCTCTCCTTGTTGATTAATTACCGTTCCCTCATACTGCTGGTTTTCGTAATTATACTTATTTGACCTTTCTGCCGCTTGTTGGTAGTCTATCCAATAATACTCATAAATTAACTTCCTGGTATCAAGTTCTTTTCTCCCAAATAACCTATCTTGTTCCCCATAATACATCTCATCGATTATCTCACGTTGTTCTTCGTCTGTAGGATCTATTTCAGTCTCCCAGTTAATTTTCTGGGGATCTAGCGGATTTCCATATTCATCTTCTGTTATACGGAAATCTTCAATTTGTTCACCAAGTTCCCATCGCAAGATGGAATCTTTAACATATTTTACAAACTGTCGATATTCATTATTTGTAATTTCTGTCTCATCCATCCAAAAGGCATCGACAGAAAGAGTTTTTGATTTTGTTGTATTCGCCCATGTTACATCTTCATCACTTGGGCCCATTGTAAAGCTTCCCATGGGTACAAAAACCATGCCATATGGTTGTGGTTCCTGCCAATCTTTCCTTCCTTTAACTCCCACAAGCTCGCCTTCTTTGTATTTTCCACAGCTAACAATGAATACCAACAAAATCGAGAATAAGATTAATTTCTTCATAATATTGAGGTTTGTTTTTGTAAAATAACTATTTTTATTCATACGTTATAAAAATCTCACGCTTTTATATTTTTTAGGGCTTTTATCCACTTTAGCATCAAAACAAAAACCTACCATAATTTCATGTGAGCCTTGGTTGTATTGGCTAATTTCAGATAAGCTCATATCGTAAGAATATCCCACTCTCACCCATTCGAACAATCTGGATCCAATCATCCCTGTTATTGTTCTGTCGGTTCTAACAGAAACGCCGCCCCAAAAATTTTTATTGTAAGAAACATGGGTATTTATGCCAAATTGTGATGTTGAACCATCAGACTGGACTAATAATGAGGGATTTAATTCAAAATCTGTCTCCCCTAACGCTATATTATAACCTGATATAAAATAATAATTCCTTTTAATAGTTGGCTTAAAATCCCCACTTGTTGGTATAAAAGAGGGTTCGTTTATATGTGTTGATGACAATCCAATATATAATTCATCGGTATTATAGTATATACCAAAATTCAAATCTAAAGCCATTTCATCCTTGATTTCTTGTGGAATTTCACTATCTTCTGAAGGAGAAGTATGTATGTCCGTACCACTTGGAATACTCCATTCAGGATTAAGCGAATAATTAATCATTCCTCCACTTACCCCTAAGGCAAATTGTCCGTCCCATGCATCAAATCGATAAGCTAATGCAAGATTAGCTCCCAGGTTATTATTAAAACCAAATTGGTCTTGTATTATAGAAAGTCCTACGCCGGCATCAATATTAAAAGGACTAATAGCAGCATCGACATTAAACAAACTAATTTCAGGGGCTCCATCAAAACCAAACCATTGCTGGCGATGTATAGCCGTAGCACATATTTGACCATGACTCCCCGTATAAGCAGGATTAAAAGATAGCTGAGCAAACATATTTTGACTAAACTGGGGGTCCTGCTGGCTTTCGGCTGCCTGAGAAAACATTAAAATACTTATGAAAATAAGATAAAACTTCTTCATAAAAGGCTTAAATCCTCAATTGTTGAATACTGAACGTAAAATAAAAAAAAATATTCTTCCCAAACAAATTTATCAACAACTAATTGTTGATAACTACAAGTTATTTATACTTCTTAAAATGGATAAAGGTTACTTTTTATTCTATTTTTTTCTCATACAAGTGACTATTTTCTTTAGAAATAATGGCTATCCGCTACCTTAATTAAATTTTTGAAATGCCCGTATCCATCGGAAAGGAACATTTTGTTCACTCGCTTGTCTATAATCTTCATAGCTGCAGGATATTATTTTAAAATCCCCTGTAGCTTTAACGGGTATTTCCATCCACCATCTACCGGTTTTGTCACTTTTATAGAATATCAATTTATTCGTGTCATCACTATGATTGACTATAAATTTCTGGATATTATTATCTTGGGGTATATGCTCTATAACTCTGTTTGAATAACCTTCTATTACGAACCATAACAACTGGGCAGCAAGTTGAGATGTTTGTTGTTTATGATCATTCTCAGGACAATAATCAAAAACCCCACACATCTGCAATGTATCAGAAAGACCAATAAAACGAGCAATTTGAGCAGCTTCCTCTCCGTAAAATCCATTCGGGAAGGCTAATTTTTGTCCTGATGCATCGGAATGCTTAATGGCATGGAGAGTAATCGTAGCGAGGAGGGAATCTCGTATGACAGGCTCAACATTAGGTATATTATCTCTTACATCACCAATGCGGTAGTTTTGATAATTTTTCCTCTTCAACCACTTAATATACCCAGGTTTCATATAATAAGCCTGGCTGCCTATAATATTATATGACAAAACATCAAAAATATTTTCGGGAATATAATCCAACTCATTATATAAAGAAACAAATGGTTCAACTGCCGTATATTCAAAATATCGGTCTGTAAAAGATACAGCTTGAATTAATGCTGATTTTAGTATTCCTGTGCCACCAATAACCAATATACAAATATTTTGGGATAATAAATAAGATAAAACATCTCTAATACCTATCAATGTACTGTGGAAATTTTTCCCTCTCTTAATATCTCCTATATCCAGTATTTTGAATTTTGCAGGCAATGGATCTGCTAATTTATATAATTGTTCTCTGATGTTGTGGGGTGCAGCACTATATGTCAGGTTAATATCAGAAAAAGGAAGTCCGACAACAGCAATATCAATATCCCCTGGGAAAATAGTATCATCTTCCGAAAGCGTTATAACCTTACTGATAAGCTCTCCTTCTTCTTGCAGAATGCTTTTTAGGTTGAAAGGTTCTAAATAATGCAGAAATTCCATGAATATTAAATTAACAAAAACTATTTATGCCTTTTATTATTTTTCTTTGATGTTTTATTTGATATTGTTTTGCCTGTTTTTGATTTTGTTGTTTTTGCAGTTTTTTTCTTTTTTGTTGCCTTTCCTCCTTTTTTGTCTTTGGACTCAATAATTTCATAACAATCATTCAAAGACAATTTCTCAGGATCTTTATCTTTCGGGACTCGATAGTTGTTTGATTTGTAGCTAATATAAGGACCGAAACGTCCTCTTAGTATTATTAAATCCTTGTCATCTGAAAAACTTTGAATAATTTTTTTATTATCCCTTTCTCTTTTCTCTTTTATCAGTTCAATAGCACGATCAAGTTTTATAGAAAAAGGATCGTCAACATCTTTCTTTAAAGAGGCATATTTTCCTCTATGTTTTACATATGGGCCAAATCGTCCTATGGACACTATTACATCTTCATCCTCAAATTTGCCTAAAGTTCGTGGCAATTGAAAAAGCTTTAACGCTTCTTCAAGATTAATCGTTTCAATATGCTGTCCTTTCTGCAGGCTAGCGAATTTTGGTTTTTCCTCTTCATCGCGTGTTCCAAGCTGCACCATAGGTCCATAAGGTCCAATTTTAACTGCTACCTGGCGTCCTGTTTTTGGGTCTTTACCCAATATTCTCTCACCTGAACTTCTCTCGGCAACTTCAAGCGTATTTTCAACTTTTTCATGAAAAGTTTTATAAAAATTATCAATCATTTTAGACCATTCAATATATCCCTGTGCTATTTGATCAAAATCCTGTTCCACTTCAGCAGTAAAATTGTAATTTACTATCTCAGGAAAATGCTTATTAAGGAAATCATTTACTACCATTCCTATATCATTTGGGAAAAGCTTCTTTTTTTCCACACCTGCATTTTCCATGTTGGTTGTCAGTTCCACTTTATCAGTAAGAACAAGTTCCTTATAATTCCTTGGTGTGCCGGGACGATCTTCCTTCACTACATATCCTCGCTCCTGAATTGTTGATATAGTTGGGGCATATGTCGAAGGTCGTCCTATTCCCAATTCTTCCATTTTCCTGACTAAACTTGCTTCTGTATATCTTGGAGGATGATTAGAAAATCGTTGTATGGCTCTGATTTCCTTGTAAGATAAAGCATCCCCTTTTTTTAAGTTCGGGATTATACCCGTTTCTTCTTTTTCATTTTCCTCATCAGAGGACTCAATATACAATTTCAAAAAGCCATCAAATTTGATTACTTCTCCTCTGACATTAAAGTATCTATCATCATGTGATATATCGATTCTAATATTGGTTTTTTCCAATTCTGCATCACTCATTTGTGAAGCTACCGTCCTTTTCCATATCAAATCATACAGTTTCTTTTCTGCTTCATTACCACCAATTTCCCTGTTTTGAATATAGGTAGGACGAATTGCCTCATGTGCTTCCTGGGCTCCTTTCGTTTTCGTCTGATATTTCCTGGTTTTAAGATATTTGTTTCCGAAAGATTGCTCGATAACTTGACTGGCAGAGTTAATAGCAGAGCCAGAAAGATTAACTGAATCAGTCCTCATATATGTAATTTTTCCTGCCTCATACAAATTTTGCGCCACCCTCATGGTACGAGCAACGGAGAAGCCCAATTTTCGACTTGCCTCCTGTTGCAGGGTAGAAGTTGTAAACGGAGCAGAGGGATGTTTCTTAGAAGGCTTCTTTGTAACATCTGCAACCGTAAACTCTGCAGAATGACACTTCTCTAAAAACGCTTTCGCTTCATCCTCTTTTTGCAGCTTTTTATTCAAATCAGCACGAAATTGCTCTTCCCCGGAAACAAATGTTCCGGTAACTTTATATGAAGCAACTGATTTAAAATTCAATATTTCCCTTTCTCTTTCTACAATTAAACGTACTGCGGCTGACTGAACCCTTCCCGCAGAAAGAGATGGTTTAACTTTTTTCCACAAAACAGGAGATAACTCAAAACCAACGAGCCGGTCTAATATCCTTCTGGCTGTCTGTGCATTAACCAGATTAACATCAATTTTCCGGGAATTCTGAATTGCCTTCTGAATAGCTTCTTTCGTTATTTCATGAAATACAATTCTTTTAGTTTTTTCAGAACTTAATTCCAATACCTGGTAAAGATGCCAGGCGATAGCTTCTCCTTCCCTGTCTTCATCAGTAGCTAACCAAACCACTTTGGCTTTTTTCGCTAAATTTTTTAATTCCTTAACAACCTCTTTTTTATCTTCTGGAATAATATATCTGGGCTGATAATTGTTATCTATATCTATTCCAAAGTTCTTTTTTTCAAGGTCCCGGATATGACCATAACTTGATTTTACTAAAAAATTATCACCTAAAAATTTTTTTATAGTTTTGGCTTTTGCAGGTGATTCTACTATAACTAAATTATCTTCCATAGAAATTATGGGATTTATATAATAAAAATAAACAGGGCAAAGTTAATACTTTTGAAAAACCAAAATAAAATATATCATATTAATTCTTTAATTTGACCAAAAGGAAAGAGATTATGAAGGATAAGAAGAAATTTACCAAAAAATTTTATATACGCTTGTTCTGGTTAATCATTGTGCTACCAATTTGTTTATTGCTTATCATTTTTACTTTAATAGGAGCAGAAGTTTTTGGGCCGATGCCAACATTTAAAGAGCTGGAAAACCCTGATAATAGTTTAGCTTCACAGGTAATTTCAGAAGATAATAAAACACTGGGGAAATACTACAGGCAAAATAGAACATATGTCGAATTTAAGGAAATTTCTCCCAAGATTGTAAATGCTTTATTAGCAACAGAAGACATTCGGTTTAATAAGCATTCAGGAATTGATCCACGTGGATTAATGCGAGTAACCTTTAAAACGATTCTTCTGGGTCAAAGCTCAGGAGGAGGTAGTACCATAACCCAGCAATTAGCTAAAAACCTGTTTCCAAGAGATAGGGCACAGTATAGTTCGCGCTTCGTTTATCTAATGAATCTCTCAATAAATAAATTTAAAGAATGGGTTACTGCAATTAAATTAGAAAGGAATTATACTAAGAATGAAATAATTGCAATGTACCTTAACACTGTCCCTTTTGGAGCTCAGTCATATGGAATTAAATCGGCATCTCAAACATTCTTCAGTACGGAGCCGGATTCCCTGAAGACGGAAGAAGCAGCAACTTTAATCGGACTCCTCAAAGCTCCTACCAAATACAGTCCTATTTTAAATCCCGAAAGGTCAAAGCAGCGGAGAAATATTGTTTTGGGACAGATGAATAAATATGACTTTTTAACAGACCACCAATTTGACTCGTTAAGTATATTGCCGATAGAACTTGATTTGAATTTAGAAACCCATAACAAAGGGATGGCTACATACTTCAGAGAACAACTAAGAACTTTACTAACAAAAAACAAACCACAAAAAATCAATTATTTAACCTATCAATCCTATTGGAAAGACTCAATAGAATGGGCGAACAATCCGCTTTACGGATGGTGTAATAAAAACCAAAAGCCTAATGGAGAACCTTATGACTTATATAAAGACGGATTAAAAATATATACTACCATAAACTCAAAGATGCAGGAATATGCAGAAGAAGCGGTAAAAGAACATCTTGGAAACGATTTACAGAAAGAATTTTTCAAAGAAAAAGAGGACATTTCAAAGGCGCCTTTTTCAAAAGACTTGTCTGAAAATGAGAGGGATAAAATTATAAACCGTGCTGTAAAAGAGACAAAACGATATTATTCATTATCGAATAAAGGACTCGATGAAGATTCCATCCGTGCCATCTTCAACAAACCAGTGGAGATGCAGGTTTTTTCCTGGGACGGACTTAAAGATACTGTGATGTCCCCACTGGACTCTATTTTACATTACAAACACTTTTTACGAGCCGGATTTATGTCTATGGATCCGCATAATGGACATATAAAAGCATATGTAGGTGGACCTGATTATAGATATTTTAAATACGATCATGTTAGACAAAGTCAAAGGCAAGTTGGCTCGACAATTAAACCATTTTTGTATACACTGGCCATGCAAGAAGGATACTCCCCTTGCCATGAGGTAGCCAATGTGCCTTCTACTTTTCACATAAATGATACAACATGGACACCAAAAAACAGTGGCCCATCGGATAAAGACGGAAAAATGGTAACGCTGAAATGGGGTTTGACAAATTCTGTAAACTGGATTTCTGCGTGGTTAATCAAACAGTTCAACCCACAAGCAGTTATTGATGTTATGCAAAAAATGGGGATAGAAAGCAACATTGACCCAGTGCCCTCAATCTTTCTGGGAACAGCAGAAATTTCATTGTACGAAATGGTTGGGGCTTACAGCACTTATGCAAATAAAGGGGTATACATAAAGCCTCAGTTTATTGACCGCATAGAAGATAAAAATGGCAATGAAATATCCTCATTCAAACCTGAAGAAAGAGAGGCTATAGGTGAACAAACGGCATATTTAATGCTTAATCTCTTGCAAAATGTAGTTGATAATGGAACAGCCGTGCGTTTACGTCGCAAATATGATTTTGAAAGTGAAATTGCAGGAAAAACCGGGACCACTCAAAATCAATCGGATGGTTGGTTCATGGGTGTGACACCTAATTTGGTGTCAGGAGCCTGGGTAGGAGGTGAACACAGAAGTATTCATTTTGATGGTATTAAACTAGGACAAGGTGCCAATATGGCGCTTCCCATTTGGGCACTTTATATGGAAAAAATCTATGAAGATGATACGCTCAAGAAAAAAGTGTCTGTGTCTCCTGACGATGAATTTGAGGAGCCAGAAGGCTTTAATCTTATTCTGGATTGTGAAGAGTATGAAAATGATGATAGCGAAAGGAAAGGGGAAGATGACGACTTCTTCTAAAAATAACCGGTTTCCGGAATAGAGCTCAATAGCTCTTTTGTGTACCGATTAACAGGAGCATGCAAAACTTGATCAGTATCTCCGTATTCAATTATTTTCCCCTTGTGCATTACAGTTATTCGATCTGACATAAAACGTATCACGGCGAAATCATGGGAAATAAAAATATATGTCAAATTGTACATTTCTTTCATTTCCTTTAATAAATTCAGTATTTCGGCTTGTACAGAAACATCTAAGGCACTTACTACTTCATCACAAATTATCAGTTCCGGTTGCACTGCCAAAACACGAGCTATTGCGACCCGCTGTCTCTGTCCTCCGGACAATTCATGCGGATAACGGTTATAATATTCTTCACCGAGTTTGACGTTGTTAAGGAGCTCTATAGCCCTCTCTTTACGCTCTCTTTTGCTGGAGTAGTATTTATAAAATTCAAGGGGTTCGGAAATTATTTTCCCCACAGATTGCCTTGGGTTAAGTGATGCATAAGGATCCTGAAATACAATTTGTGCCTTTTTCCGGAAATCTGCAAGATTCTTTCGTCTGAAGGAATCCAAAAGCTTCTGCTGAAAGTAGATCTTTCCCATTTCCGGACGTAAAAGACCGAGAATAACCTTTCCTAATGTGGATTTTCCACTTCCTGACTCACCAACGACACCCAAAACTTCTCCCTTTTTAATTATAAGATCAATATCTTTTAACGCAGGAAATGACTTACTTACCTTTCCAAAAAAATTCCACTTAACTGGATAAGATTTGGAAACTTTCTCTGCTCTAATAAGAATTTGATCTTCTGTTTTGTCTTGTAACTCAACACTCTCATTAATAACCTTTCCCTCTTTCTTTTTATTTTTAAGAAAATCGTTAAGAGTCAGAAGCCTGATGGATTTTTTCGATAATGAAGGACGGCATGCCAGTAAGCCCTTAGTATAGTCATCCTGCGGGTTTGTAAAAATTTCTTTTGCCTTATTTTTCTCAACAATTCTTCCATTATGCATTACAGCTATATAATCAGAAACTTCAGAAACTACACTTAAATCATGTGAAATAAAAATCAGACTCATGCCATATTTTTCTTTCAAACTTTTCAATAAAGCCAGAATTGATTTCTGTACCGTAACATCGAGGGCTGTTGTAGGTTCATCAGCAATTAAGATTTCAGGATTACAAGACAGAGCCATAGCTATCATTACACGCTGCCTCTGTCCTCCGGATAATTCGTGAGGGTAGCTATTAAAAATTCTCTGGGGTGTTGGCAGTTTAACTTCCGAAAAAAGCTCAAGCGTTAAAGCTTTGGCTTCATCTTTCGTTAAAGCCTGATGTTCAAGAATATTTTCAACAACCTGCATTCCGCATCTGTGAACAGGATTTAAGGAATTCATCGGCTCCTGAAAGATAATTGAAATATTATTGCCACGTATCTTCCTTAACAATCGCTCACTTGTATGTAACAAATCCAAAAGCTTTCCGTCATTTTGTCTGAATTCTATGCTCCCATCCAAAACAAGAGCCCCTGTAGGCAATAATTTTAGTATAGACAATGCTGTTATTGATTTCCCTGAACCTGATTCACCAACAATACCCCATGAATCACCCTTTCTGAATTCAAGGTTAATTTGATCCACAGCCTTAAACAGTTTGCCATTATTTCTAAATGCTATGGATAAATCTTTTATGGATAACAATGGTTTTTCCATGACCTATTTAAATAATCTCTTCAGAAGTTCACCCAGATTATACACCTGAGTGATACTAATATTATAATTATTTGTATTTACCTTATGATATCCGGAAATATAAATACTTTTAAAGCCTATTTTCTCTGCTTCGCTTAATCGTTGGTCAATTTGACTAACAGCACGAATTTCTCCTGAAAGGCCTACTTCCCCTGAAAAACAAACGTGTTCAGGAATAGGCTTGTCTAAAACCGATGATAACAAAGAGGTAATTATAGACAAATCGACAGCGGGATCAACTACTTTTATTCCTCCGGCAATGTTGAGAAAAACATCCTTGTTATATATGTTAAGACCCGATCTTTTCTCCAACACAGCAAGCAGCATCGAAAGTCTGCGTATATCAAATCCGGTAGCTGAACGTTGCGGATTACCATATACCGATGGACTAACAAGTGATTGTATTTCAACCATAAAGGGTCTCATTCCATCTAAAGTGGCTGCAATTGAAACCCCACTGAGCCCATTTTGCCGTAAGTTGATCAAAAGCTTTGATGGATTATGCACCTCATTCAATCCATCATTGTGCATTTCGAATATACCTATCTCTGAAGTAGCGCCAAAACGGTTTTTTAATGATCGTAAAACACGGTAGTCATAATTCGAATCCCCCTCGAACTGGAGTACCACATCAACGATATGCTCCAGAACCTTTGGTCCTGCAATATTTCCATCTTTGTTTATATGGCCTATTAACAAAACAGGGATACCGCTCCGTTTAGCATATTTTAAAAGCTGGGCTGCACATTCTCTAACTTGCGTAATACTTCCAGCAGTTGAATCAATATGGCTGGAATATAATGTTTGAATCGAATCAACTATCAATAAATCAGGGGTAAACTCAGAACAGTGATTAAGCACATTATCCAACTCTGTTTCATTAAGCAAGTAAATGTTATCATGCTCTGTACCCAATCTCCCAGCGCGTAGTTTAATTTGCCTTGAACTTTCCTCCCCTGATACATAGAGTGTTTTAGTATCTTTTGACCGTAAAGCCATTTGTAATGCCAAAGTAGACTTCCCAATTCCGGGTTCTCCGCCAACTAAAATCAATGATCCCAACACTATCCCTCCACCCAATACCCTGTCTACCTCAGAATATTGAGTAGAGATTCTCTTTTCGTTTTGAATAGAAACTTCTGTAAGCTTTTGAATCCCAGCAGAAACCTCCCCCGAATAATGATCATGACTTCTGTCTTTTGCAATTTTTTGTTCTTTATACGTATTCCATTCTCCACAATACGGACATTTCCCAACCCACTTTGGAGATTCTGCTCCACAATTGGTGCACAGATATGTTATTTTAACTTTTTTAGCCATTAATATTATGATTTCCGGATCTTCTCTATAATGCCTGAAGTGGAATAGCCTTCTGTCAATTGAACAGGAACGATTTGTCCCTTATTTTGCTTGACTATATCCGCTCCGACAATTTCATGCTCTTTGTAATCAGCTCCTTTAACTAGCACATCTGGCTTTATTTGTTTTATCAATTCATAAGGAGTATCATCCTCAAAAGGGACAACAGTTGTTACAAATCGAAGGGAAGCTAAAATCATTTTCCTTGATTGTTCATCCTGTAAAGGCCTGTCATCACCCTTTAGTTTTTTCACTGAAAGATCAGTATTAATACCTACAACCAACACTTTGCCCAAGTCAGCAGCCTGAGCAAGATATTCTATGTGACCTCTGTGCAATAAATCAAAACACCCATTTGTAAAAACAATCTTATCATTTCTAAACCTCCAGTAGGTTAAAAGTGGCTCCAAATTATTCGGGTTCACAATTTTAGAATGAATCAAAGTTAGATGTTCCATAATATAATATCTTTTTAAAATTAATTTTTGTTTTTATGAATTGAAAGCAAAAGGAAAGATACCCCTCCCAGAAAAATAGCAAGAACAGACTGTGATTCATGAGAAACCGTTGCATATGCCACAGCTTCAGCCCGGGGAATATTATAAAGCATGGTTAAACCTAATGTATTTATCCAGTGAAAGACCCCAATACCACCCTGAACGGGAGCAGACATACCGATACCCCCAATTACCAAAAGAAATAACCCGTCAATAGGCTGGAGATGTGAAGTTGATTGAAAAGCAAACACTAAAATATAGGTCATCAAAAAGTACATAAGCCAAATAATGAATGTATGAAGAATAAATTTCCATCTGTCTTTCATTTTGACTATTGTCTTCACACCACGTATAACCCCACGAATAAGTTTTTTTATCTTTTTGAACAATCTATTAGAGGAAAAACGCCGATTAAGATATTTTAGCAAAAAATAGAATACCAGCAATATCACAACGAGTAGTAACCAGTTCCACACAGAGGACAAATGAAAAACCTCCATCAATTTCTTAACCATTGGTTTAAATACGTTATTACTGAGGAAGGCTCCAAAAAAATCAATTTTGGCTAAGAAGACACCAACTACAATACCGATTAGTAAAAGGAGATCTATTGCTCTTTCAATAATAACCGTCCCTAATAAAGAGTCAACAGGAATTTTGTCAGATTTCCGCAAAGTTCCACATCGCGTTATTTCTCCAATTCGGGGAAACGCGAAATTGGCCGTATACCCTATCATCAAAGCAAAAAATACATTTTTTATCGGAGGATTATAGTTAAGCGGTTTTATAAGTAGTCTCCATCGGTAGGCACGACTTATATATCCAATAAAGGCAAACATCAGAGCTAAACCTACCCAAAAGAAATTAGCCCGTTTCAGGCTACTCACCAAATCATCCAAACTCACACCTTTAAAAGCAAAAATGAGCAATACAATTCCTATGGCTAAGAAAAAAAGAGACCTCGCCGCTTTAAACAAAAACCTTTTCAATCCGTTTATACCAATTTATTTGTTGATGTATCAGGGAATAATATTTGAGGTTTAAATTGTTTTGCTTCCTCAAAATCCAACGACGCATAAGAAATAATGATAATAACATCACCCACAACTACTTTCCGGGCAGCGGGACCGTTGAGGCAAACATGTCCGGAGCCTCTTTCACCCCTTATTACATAGGTTTCAAGACGTTCCCCGTTATTAATATTTACAACCTGTACCTTTTCATTCTCAATAATATTCGCGGCATCCATTAAATCCTCGTCAATGGTTATACTACCTACATACTGAAGATTGGCTTCAGTAACTGTTACTTTATGTATTTTTGACTTAACCAGTTCAATATTCATAACTCATCGGGTTATTTCATTTAGATAAAGTTAGATTATTAGTTCCATATTCTGAGACTTATTGCTACAAGAGTCAACATAAGTTCATTGTGCAACTCAGGGAACCCTCATGCTTTATACATAGGTTTTTGACTACGCTGGTGGATGAGGGTTTCGTTGCAAAATTAAAAATAAAATTTCACATTATCTATTAATCTAATATAACCTACCCATGCAGCTATACATGCCCTTTTATGATATGTATCACTCCAGTCTTCAATCGGTTTTAAATTTTCTTCATTCACTATTTCAAAGTACTCAACATCAATATATGGATTTTTGTTTAGTTCCTCAACTACCATTTCTTTTACCTCCTCAACTGTGTATTTTGTGGCAATCTTCTGTACCTTAAACAGCACCTGTGAAATCATAGCAGCGTTATCCCGCTCCTCTTTACTTAAACGCTTATTTCTTGAACTCATTGCTAACCCGTTATTTTCCCGCATAATCGGGCAAGGAACAATTTCAGTTGTCATATTCATTTTTTCAACCAGCTTCCTGATAATGACAAGTTGTTGAAAATCCTTGTCCCCAAAGTACACTCTGTGAGGTTCTATTGTTTCAAAAAATTTACTTACTATTTGTGCCACGCCATTAAAGTGTCCCGGACGATGATACCCTTCCATAACTTTATCTAGTTCACCAAAATCAAATACTCGTATATCTTCTTCAGGATACATCTCTTTTTCAGAAGGCGTGAATACAATATTACACCCTTCTTTTTCAAGTATCTGTAAATCCTCATCCAGCAACCTTGGATACTTTTCATAGTCAGCTTGATGATTAAACTGGGTTGGATTAACAAAAATACTAACAACCGTAATATCATCTTGTTCTTTGCTACAACGAATTAACGACAAATGACCCTCATGTAATGCACCCATAGTAGGTACAAAACCTATAGTTTTATCTTCGCGAGCATATTCCGACAGGATTTTCGAAAGAGCTTGCTTTGTTTCAAATACTTCCATAAACTTTTGTAGTTATACGAGCCAAAAATAAAATACAAATATAAATATTAAAAAGGCGAACTCATTTTTTTAGGATTAGAATAAAAATATTACTTTTGTGTCAACTTTGGGGACTTAGCTCAGTTGGCTAGAGCGCCACGCTGGCAGCGTGGAGGTCACGGGTTCGAGCCCCGTAGTCTCCACTTCTCATGAACATCCTATCAAATCATAATTTTCCAACATTTTATAAAAAAATAACGAGTAATTTTTTTATTTATATTTGCGTAATTAAATACTGAAATTACTCAAACCCAAAAGATATGTCAAAAATAGTTTCCTTATCAGAAGCAGCATCGATTGCACTACATGGTATCATTCTAATTGCACAGGAAAAAGGAGGCATGAATGTGTTAAAAATAGCTGAAAGAACGAAGACCTCAAGACATCACGTTGCAAAAGTAATGCAAAGATTGGTTAAAGCCGGTTATCTGACTTCTCACAGGGGGCCGAATGGAGGTTTTGAATTGAAAAAATATCCTGAAGAAATTAACTTTCTTGAACTATACGAAACGATTGAAGGTCAAATTGAGATTAATACCTGCCCCATGGATAAACCTGTATGTCCTTTTGATAAGTGCATTTTAAACAATGTAACCGGTAAAATGGCTAAAGAATTCAAAGAATATCTGAAATCACAAACAATAGATGAGTATCTATAAAAAATCTTACATAACTGGATTAAGTTATTATCTCTTCTTTTGAAGTAAAATACTAAAGTTTCCCAAAAAAATAGTCAAAATCCCTTAAAATACTCAACCTAACAGAATAAACAAATAATATCATTTGTTTTGGTCATTTGCTACAAACTGTTAGCCAAATATTATACAACATTTTCTGGATTTGCAAGATATTCAATAAGATATCAAAAAAAATTTTGGGAAGTTCTTCTTTTTATTATCTTTGTATTTTGATTTATAGGTTTTTAATAAATGAAATATAGCACAGAATTTTCATTATTTTTATTTTACCAATACATGTCTTTTTATTGTTTATAAATAAGAGAGGCCTTATCATATATTGCTTATTTAAAACACCCTATAGATAATTGTTTTCAATAAAACCCTAGAAATAATGAAAAAACTATTACTAATATTTCTGTTGCTGATTTCATCAATAATTTATTCACAGGAAGGAACAAAGCAATTAATGCCCAATGAAGTAGATCGGCTGTACCTTGAGATGTATTGCAATGATGGAGAGAATAACCTAAAAGAGTTTGCAACTTATGGGGCAGAAGAAAAGGACAGGTTGCACATTTATCTCAAGGAAGGGGAAACCATGCATTTTGGAATGCAGATGTATACAGATGATAATTATGGCGGAAATTGTGAAACGGATCCAGAGGACGTTTGGTTTCGAATTAAAGATCCAGACGGAAATATTGTATATCCCTCTAATGGCAATGAAAGGGAAATGTTTACATCTGGTGAAACGGGTTATATTAATAATTACTCAGAAGCAGTGAATGGACCTAACGGGGTTATCTTAAATGAGACTGAAATTACAGATGGATATAATTCTGAAACATTCACTGCAAACCAGACAGGGAATTATTATATAGAGTTTTATTCAAATGAAGACGATTATGATGGGTGGTGGGGAAATTATAGAAGGTTTGCATTAAAGTATTTTGATGTAACAGTAACACGCAATAATAATATTATTACAAATTCAGGTGAACCAAATGTTTCAGCAGGAAGGCTATGGTCAAAGAATTGGTCACTAACAAATACTAGTTTCACTGAATACCCGGCAAAAGTTTATTTTTATGTTTTTACTTCAGATGAGTTTGTCAATAGAATACAATACAGAATGAAGCCTTTTTCCTTTAATTTTGCTTCTAATCCTTTTGGAGTTGACAATTCATCTTCATTAAATGTTATTGAAAAAGCTCAAAGTCAAAATGGATTCCAGATAGGTTCCGATGATATAGCAGAATATAAAATTTACTTAAATGATCCAGACAGGAATGTCTGGGAAACGACTGCTCTGCCACCGCCAAAAGTAAAAGTATGGCATGAAGATAAATTAATTTATGATTACGACTATATGAGAGAGCCTCAGGAAGAAATTATAGAACTGGACACACTCATACTTGAAAAAAACATGCCGGGCTGTGATTCCTCCAGCCTCACACTATTTAAAATAAAAACCAATGTGGATGGATTTGCAACTATTTTATTGGATATAGATGGGAACGGGTATTCGACAGAAGGAAACGACAGAGTGCTGCACGAAGAACTAAAAAAAGGGTACAATTATATCTTATGGAATTTCAGAAATGACAACGGAACAATAGTTTCCAACGGTCCGGTTTCCATTTCGGCAACATTCTACGGGAGAGGCGCTACGCATTTCCCATTGTATGATGTGGAAACGTTAAGTGGCGTATCAACAAAAACAAAACGCCCCTTTAATAAATTGTGCCCAACTTTATACTGGGATGACAGTCAGATATCTGACTGGGGCGATGATGGGGGAACAGGGTCCATGGATGAAACTGATACCACACAGCTAATTCATGGAAATACAGAGATACCAAGAGTCTGGGCATTTAATCTTGACAGAGAAGATGAAAATCATAATGGAAATATAAACACTTTAAACTCTTGGTACAATGCTATTGATCTTGGCAGGTCAAACATAAATAGCGAAGTAATCACAAGCGACACATTATGCATAGACGGAAGCAAACCAATTTTGGGTGATATACATGTCGACACAACCAAAAATGACTTTCTATATTTTAACAGCTCCGATTTTACCAATAAATTTTCTGATCCAGCAGACAATGACATGGAAAATATAAGGATAGAAAGCCTGCCAGAGAATGGTACTCTTCAACTCAACGGAAGCAATGTCTTCATCGGACAAACTATAAATATAGCTGACCTGGATAATCTTTCGTTCATTCCGGACACTGACTGGACAGGATTAACCACTTTCCTGTGGAATGCAACAAACGGAAATAAATATGCCTTAGAAGACGATACCGTGAACATCTTCATAAATACCCCCCCAAACATTTCAGAAATAAACGATACAACAATTTGCACAGATGAAACTTTAGAAATAGAGTTCACTGTTAATGATGATGACGACATACATGACCCGGAAGATATCGATGTAATTGCCTATTCCAATAACCTAGAGGTTATTCCAAATGCAGGTTGTGAAGTAGAGGGAGAAGGCGAAACCCGCACCTTAACAATAGAACCGTTTGGTATCAAGTCGGGGTACATTATCATTTATCTTCAGGCTTATGATGGGGTAACCTCTATCATAAAAGAATTTGCTGTTAAATTATCCCCGTCTTTAGACTTCACGGGAGATACTTCAGTTTGTATCGGTTCTCAATTGGAGCTGACTGCAGAGGAAGTAGGCGCAGATGCATACACATGGGAACGAGAAGGCACAGTTGTTGGAACGGAAAGAACTTATACAGACCCCGAACTTTATGAAAATGAAACAGGAACCTATACCTTGACGGTTGAAAAAGGTAACTGCGTTTCTTCCAGGGACTTTACAGTATCAATATACCCAATTGTCTCCTTTACAGGTGACACAGACTTATGTGTGGGTGAAGATCTGAAGCTGAGCGCTGATGAAGAGACTGCAAATGAATATCTATGGGAAAGGGACGGATACGAAATCGGTACCTCCAAAGTTCTGAGTATAGAAAATGTAGATTTAGATAACACAGGTGATGACTATACTTTATATGTCAATAAAGAAGGATGTGAAAATATCTCCGACCCTTTCAGTGTATCAGTGAAAAATCCCCCTGAACAAAACCTTGAATTAAGTGGAGACACAGTAGAGATTGGAGAAAATGGTACGGTTACAATTTTCGATTCAGAAGATGATATCATTTATCGGGCTTATAAAGATGATGAGGAGTTGGCAAGCGGAACAGGTACAGGGAGTGCCATAGAACTAATTATTCCTCCTGAGCACCTGGATATTGGAGAAAATACCATAGAGTTTACCGCTGATAACGGGAACTGCTGGGTTGACCTGGATAACAAAGCAATAGTTTATGTCAATAGCGTTCCTCAAGCGGTTAACGACACAGTGACCTTTGACGAAAATAATAATATTACACTGAACGTACTGGAAAATGATAGCGGACTGGAAGATGGTAATTTAAACCTTCAGGTATCTAACCCACCTTACCATGGTGATGCAAGTTCTGACAGCCAGGATAGTATAATTACTTACGAACCTGAGCAAGATTATTTTGGCCAGGACTCCCTCATTTATACGGTTTGCGATGTGGATAATGATTGTGATTCAGCTTATGTCTTCTTCAATATTGAATACGTGGACGATCAACCTACCGCTGTTGACGACTATATTACAATGGATGAGGATACAGACACAACCCTCAACGTATTAGAGAATGATTATGGACTAGACTCAGGATTGGTAGTCAATGTTATGTCAGATCCAAACAATGGATATACAAACCTTACAGATGATAATAACGTTTATTATGAACCGGAGACGGATTTCTATGGTGAAGACCAGTTCTCCTACCAGGTTGAAGATGCAGAAGGAGACAATGATGAAGCTGTCGTATATATTACAGTGGAAAATGTTGATGACCAGCCTGTGGCTGAGGACGACATTGCAACAACTGATGAAGACACTCCTGTAGAAATATACGTGCTAGAGAACGATGAGGGACTGGGAGATGGAGTACAGGATGTAGTTATAAAAAGTTCCCCTACGAATGGAACAGCAAATGTAGACACATACAGTGATGAATTTCCCGTTACATATGAGCCTGATCCCAATTTTAACGGTGATGACTGGTTTGAATATGAAGTCATAGATGTAGATGGGCAAAGCGATTATGCAAGAGTGGATATTTCTGTTACTCCGGTAAATGATCCTGTAATTGCAGTTGACGATACTGTCTCATTGGATGAAGATACAAATATTGATATTCCGGTATTAGACAATGATACTGTGGCGGACGGCATACAGGAGCTTAACATAGAGACACAACCTGAAGAGGGCTCAGTTACTATCTTATCCAATAACGAAATAAACTATGAACCCGATCAAGACTACTATGGAGAGGACAGTTTCGTTTATGAAGTGGTTGATGACCACGGTGCAGATACAGATTATGCTACAGTTCATATCTCTGTTGACTCGATACCAGATGATATTATTGCTATTAATGATGAAGCCACACTTGATGAAGATACGGATATTGATATTCCTGTTCTCAATAACGACGAGGTGCCGGATGGTGTTCAAAATATAAATATTCAAGCTCCATCTGAACACGGTTCTGTTACAGTTCTTTCCAACAATAAAATCAATTATGAGCCTGATCCAGATTACAATGGAGGGGACAGTTTCGTTTATGAAGTGGTTGATAATTTTGGAGATACAGATGATGCAACGGTAAGCATTACCGTTGAGCCGGTAGATGATAATGTCATTGCCAATGATGATGATGCCACATTAGATGAAGATACCAACATTGATATTCAGGTATTAGATAATGACGATGTACCGGATGGAGTTCGAAGCTTAACTGTTGTCAGCTACCCAGAAAATGGTTATGCTGAGGTTAACGATGATAATACCATATATTATGAACCAGACCCTGACTATAATGGTTCGGACAGTTTCATTTACGAAGTAGTTGACGACCACGGCGGGGACAGCGATCAGGCTACAGTAAATATCACTGTTGAATGGGTTAATGACGTGCCAATTGCAAGAGAGGATAACGCATCAACTAACGCAGAAGAAGATATAACCGTAAATGTTTTAAGAAACGATGACGGATTAGGCGATGGCATTTATGATTTAAAAATATATTCTCCACCACAGAATGGGGATGCTACCTCTAACCCTGCGGATAGCACCATAACCTATTTGCCTGATGCTGGTTCCGAGGGAAATGATACTTTAGTATATGAGGTTCAAGATAGTTTGGATCAAAACGGTGAAACTCCTGGAGAGTATGATCGGGCAGAACTTATTATTTCTGTTGGTGATACAAATTATATTCCTATCGCAAATAATGATACAATTATAATTGATGAGGATAATGACACTACAATTGATGTGCTGGAAAATGATGAAGATTTATATGATGGTATCGATTATTTTGAAATAATAGAAGATCCAGATCATGGAACAGTTAACATAAATAACGATAACACTATAGATTATTCGCCTGACCCGGACTATAATGGCTCTGATAGCTTTGAATATGAAGTGTTTGATAGCGATGGTGATAGCGATGATGCAATTGTAGATATCACAATTAATCCAGTAAATGACATACCGGAGGCTGTCGATGATAACATTACAATTCAGGAAGATACCGATACTACTGTAAATGTCCTGAAAAATGACAACGGACTGGGCGACGGTATCGAGAACCTGCA
>JAWLEB010000001.1:0-151301 GCA_041686375.1 Bacteroidales bacterium | reverse complement strand
AATTGAAGAAATACCAGGAAATGGAATAGCCACTGTAAATGGGGACAGCACAATACACTATGAGCCTGAAAAAGACTTCTATGGCAACGACCAGTTTGACTACCGGGTGACCGACGTGGATGGAGAAGAGGATATCGCTACAGTCTATGTTAATATCGAGTCGGTAAATGACATACCGGAGGCTGTCGATGATACTATTACAATTCAGGAAGATACCGATACTACTGTAAATGTCCTGAAAAATGACAACGGACTGGGCGACGGTATCGAGAACCTGCAAATTGAAGAAATACCAGGAAATGGAATAGCCACTGTAAATGGGGACAGCACAATACACTATGAGCCTGAAAAAGACTTCTATGGCAACGACCAGTTTGATTACCGGGTGACTGACGTGGATGGAGAAGAGGATATCGCTACAGTCTATGTCAATGTCGAGTCGGTAAATGACATACCGGAGGCTGTCGATGATAACATTACAATTCAGGAAGATACCGATACTACTGTAAATGTCCTGGAAAATGACAACGGACTGGGCGACGGTATCGAGAACCTGCAAATTGAAGAAATGCCAGGAAATGGAATAGCCACTGTAAATGGGGACAGCACAATACACTATGAGCCTGAAAAAGACTTCTATGGCAACGACCAGTTTGATTACCGGGTGACTGACGTGGATGGAGAAGAGGATATCGCTACAGTCTATGTCAATGTCGAGTCGGTAAATGACATACCGGAGGCTGTCGATGATAACATAGAGACCAACGAAGACGAGGATACGACCTTTAATGTACTTAAGAATGATAATGGACTTGGTGATGGTGGTTTGAGCATCGAGATCATTGATGCTCCGGAAAATGGAAACGCAGAAGTTACAGGGGATAGCACAATAATTTATAGCCCTGACCTTGATTATTATGGAGAAGACAGCCTGATTTATGAGGTCAGAGATATTAACGATGAAACATCCACGGCAAAAGTTTACATAACTGTTAAACCTGTTGATGATCATCAACCTGTTGCCAATGATGATGAACGTGGTACTGAAATGAATACTCCTGTTGAAGTAGATGTCCTTTTCAACGATACTGGGCTTGAAGACGGAGACATTCGCGTATTCCCGGACAATGCCAATGAACCGGAAAATGGAGGTATTGTAGAAATAACAGAAAACAATACCATTATTTATGAACCTGATACCGATTACACAGGTACAGATGATTTTGACTACGAGGTTTATGATCGGGATAATGATGTTAGCACAGCCACAGTGACAATTCATGTTAACGAAGAAAACAATATACCTGTTGCCAATGATGATAATGCCTACACATATACTAATACTCAGGTATTCATTGACGTACTGGCCAATGATGAAAATTTGGAAGATGGAGGCATTGAAGTATCTGAATGGACAGATCCAGATAACGGAGAGATAAGGTCCATTGATTCAAATTATGTTCAATATATGCCAGATGACGACTATACAGGTAACGACCGCTTTACATATTTAGTTAAAGATAGTCAGGGAGATTACGATACAGCAAGCGTGTTTATTGAAGTGAAAGATGAAGAAAATATTCTTCCATTGGCAAACAATGACTCGGTAACAACATTAGAGGATACGGAAACAACTTTCGATGTACTTGATAATGACGGGAATCTGGATGATGGTATTTATAAGTTAACAATTTCTGAGCAACCACAAAATGGAAAAATAACAAATATAGAAATTTCCGGAGAACTGGAAGAAGAGGTTGGAAACATCTCTTACAATCCTAATCTGAATTATTACGGACAAGATAGTTTAATATACAAAGTTTGTGATCTGAATAATGATTGTGATGAAGCCAAAGTGATAATAGACATTGAAGCTGTTAACGATCACCAGCCTGTTGCCAATGACGACTCCAGTGGAACAAGTATGAATACACCGATAACTGTTAAAGTGTTGATGAATGACACAGGACTTGAGGACGGCGGAATAGAGATAGATAAGTTTAGCGATCCGGAACACGGAAATATTACAAATATTGATAATGAAAATGGCACCATTACATATGATCCGGCAACAGATTATCTGGGAGAAGACACCTTTGAGTATCAAATATCTGATTATCACGGTGATACAGACGAAGCCAATGTAAAGATAACTGTAAGAGAAAATAATTTGGTACCTGTTGCTAACCCTGATACATCCACCACTCCAAAAGAAACACCTGTGGAAATCAATGTCTTGGATAATGACATAGCTGGAGACACAAGCATGTCCAGCATGAAGGTAACGGGCTTTATTAACCCGGCCCATGGGACAATCGATGTTAGCGAAGACTCATTTATCACCTATACGCCTGATGATGAGTTTACAGCTGGTATAGACACTTTCTATTATAAGGTTGATGATATAGATGGTGACTGGGATACAGCAAAAGTATCAGTAATTGTTTATGACGGATATAATCACAAGCCGCATGCATTTGACGATTATAGATCACTTGATGAAGATGCTTCTCCAGTCTTCATTCATGTATTGGAAAATGATACAGCTTTACAGGATAAACCGGTAGCACTAACATTAGAAAGAGCCCCACTAAATGGAGAAGTAACTGAGATTGAAGGAGATTCGGCAATATTCTATCAACCTGATCCGGATTATTTTGGAACAGACAGCTTAACATACAAAATCCGTGATATCAACGGAGATTCGGATATAGCAAATGTTTATCTGCACATTAATCCTGTAGATGACGGATATCCCAATGCACGGGATGATTCCACAGGAACTTCACAAAATACGCCTGTTGATATAAATATCTTAAGAAATGACAGTAACCTGAAAGATAGAATTCAAATCTCAGAATATTCGGATCCATCGCATGGCAGTATAGATATTAATGACGAAGACAGCACAATAACTTATACGCCTGATACTGACTATCTAGGACGTGATGATTTCGAATACCAGATATGTGACTATGACGACCAATGCGACGAAGCTAAAGTAATTGTTGAAGTAAGGAAAGATAACATAGAACCGGTTGCGGTGCCGGATTCAGCAAATACATTTATGAACCAGAAAGTAAAAATTCATGTGTTGAATAATGACTACGGACTGGATGATGGAGTGGGAAGGGTGACTTTGTTTGATCGTCCTTCTAATGGTAATGCACTAGTGCAAACAGACAATACAGTAGATTATTACCCGGAAGAAGGTTATACAGGAACAGACCAATTTATCTATAAAGTTGACGATATCGATGGTGATTGGGATACGGCAAAAGTAACCCTCAATATTGATACAATGGCTAATAATATCCCTGTAGCTGTTGACGATTATCGAGCAACGGAAATGGATGTTCCGGTTGAAGTGGATGTACTTGCAAACGACTCTTCCTTAAAGGATGAGCCCCTATATGTGTGGATAACCGATGAGGCGGAAAATGGAGAAGCCAAAGTCCCGGAAGGCACAAACAATGTATATTATGAACCAAACAGCAACTTTGTGGGCAAGGATACACTTCAATATACAGTGTTCGATAATGACGATGATTCTGACACAGCTAAAGTTATTATTAATGTGAAAGAAGAGAATCTCATTCCTGTAGCAGTAGATGACAGCGCCCATACATTTATGAATCATGAAGTGGAAATTCATGTATTGAATAATGACAGCTTGTTACAAGATGGGCTGGATGGTATTGAAATCTTTTCACAAGCTGCACATGGAAAATTAGAGATAACACAATACCATACTATTATCTACAATCCATACAAATGGTATACGGGCAACGACGAATTTGAATATTTGGTTAAAGATGCTGATGGAGACGTGGACGTAGCAACTGTATTTGTCACAATCGAAGAAACGTCAAACCATGTTCCCAATGCACAGGATGACTCAACAGGTACAAGCATAAACGAAGAGGTAACCATTGATGTACTAAGAAATGATAAAGGCCTTAAGGATACACCAATAACACTCACACAAAGATCCGAACCTGACCATGGTAGTATTAGAATAGAAGATGATAATACTATCACCTATACACCTGAGAAAGATTATTTAGGTTACGACAACTTTAAATATAAGGTTTGTGATTATGACGACGAGTGTGATTGGGCCACAGTAACCATACACGTTAGAGAATACAACACAGTGCCTGTTGCGTTGGATGATAAAGTCTATACAAGAATGAATACAGGCATTACAGTTAATGTACTTGAAAATGACTATGGATTAGACGATGGATTTGGCTGTGTAACGATTGCTCAAGACCCATCATATGGAAGGGTCGAAGTAAATGAGGAAGAGGACTACTCTGTTACCTATACTCCTAATAGTTGGTTTGTGGGCAATGATACTCTTGTCTATGAGCTAACGGATGTAGATGGGGACTATGATACAGCCCAGGTTGTTGTGGGAGTACTGGACGAAACCGGACCGTTACCCGATGTTTTTATTTCCGAAATCAGCGGAAATACATCTGAAAACAAAACGAAAGCATACTTCAACATGGCGCTTCAGAGTCCACCAGAATCAGAAGTATATATTGGTATGCATTCAACGGACACTACTGAAGGTGTGATATCAACAGATACTGTAACTTTTACACCTGACAACTGGGACAGGGAACAAACAGTGACCGTAACAGGTATTGAGGACAATATTGTAGATGGAGACATAGAATACAAAATCTTAACTGGTAATGCTATAAGCTCAGATGTAATCTACAATAATTTAACAGTTGACAACATCAATCTCATAAATTACGATAATGATAACCCGGGTATGGATGTAACGCTTGCGAGCGAAACCAATAGAACAAGCGAAGACGGAGATACAGTCAAATTAAATATTACATTAGAAACAGAGCCTACAGCCGAGGTGAACATTGTTATGTCTTCAACAGATGAGACAGAAGGTATCGTAGAGAATGAGGAGGTAGTATTCAAACCATTAGATTCAAATCTGGAACAAGAAATTAATGTAATCGGCGTTGATGATGATGAGCAAGACGGTGATATTGAATACGAAATTGAATTTAGTGTATCAAGCGAAGATACAAGTTATAACAACGTAGAGCTCAATAATTTCATACTCATCAACGAAGATAATGATGAAATTGAACAATTCATACCTAATGCATTCTCACCTGACAATGATGGAATTAACGACAGGTTCAAAATTCTGGGATTAGAAGATTATAATAACATTTCCATTAAAGTTTATAACAGATGGGGCTCGCTTGTTTATTCAAACAATGATTATAAAAATAATTGGGACGGCAGAGCTAATGTGTCAACCTTAGGAAACAAAAAATTGCCTTCTGGCACCTATTATTATTATCTAAAAATTAAAGATACAGGAAAAACAATTGAAGGATCAGTATTTCTGAAACGATAATTATGCAAAACAAAAATCTTATGATAAAGATAAAAAACATAACACTGATTGTTCTCTTGCTCATTATTGGAGTAAACAAAACATTATCACAAAATGAGCCAATGTTTACCCAATATATGTTTAATACACTTTGGGTAAATCCAGCTTACGCAGGCACCAGGGAAGCGCTTAATATTAATGCAATGACCAGACTTCAGTGGGTTGGTCTTGATGGAGCTCCTAAAACATATAGCGCGGCTGCCCATGCTCCTATTTCTAATCGTAAAGTAGGTTTAGGAATCACTGTTGTTAACGATGTTTTCGGGCCGATTAAAAACACCTATTTCACAGGGAATTACGCCTACAGAGTTTCATTAAATGAAGAACTAACCCTTTCTATGGGTATTAAAGGAGGAATAAACAGTTACTTTGCGGGGTTTCAAGATTTACGATTAATTGACAGAGATGACCCTAATTTTGAAACTAATGAAAAAAAAATAAATCCTAATCTGGGCTTTGGCTTTTATCTATACTCTAATGAGTTTTATGTAGGACTTTCAGCTCCACGGTTATTGGAAACATCTTTGGACGGAAGCTATTCGCATAATGACTTTAAAACCCGTAATCACTATTATTTCATAGGTGGTTTTATTTGGGAACTGAACTCCAATTGGATATTCAAACCGTCTATATTCACCAGCTCCGTTGCTAATACACCCTTATCATATAATATAACTTTTCAGTTTCTATATGATGAGCGAATTTGGCTGGGAGGCATGTTCCGGCCAGGAGATGCAGCCGGTGCATTTTTTAACATCAAAGTTTCAGACAGGCTAACAGTTGGTTATGGATATGACTATACTTTTACAGATATTGCAAATACAACCATAGGTACCCACGAAATAATGTTTTCTTTTGATTTCGTTGATTTCAAACCGGGGAAAGTCAAATCTCCAAGATATTTTTAATATTCTATAGCAAAAATTGAAAAAGTTATGCGAAATACAACTTATACAATCTTCCTGATAACCATTATTATTGTATCTGCAGCAGATTCCTTTTCCCAATCTGAGCAAGATACCACTAAAAAAAATACAATAATTTCTATAGATGAAAGTCTGATTAAAGAAGCACATGAAGCTTATGAAGAGATGGCATACAAAGAGGCAATTGACCTTTTCGAACAGCTTATTGAGCAAAATTATCTTGATGCCAACATCTACCAAAAACTCGCCGATTCTTATTATAAAACCCGTCAAATAAATAAAGCGGAAAAATATTATAAAATATTGGTGACAAGCACTATTCACAGACAAAAAGATGTATACAACCTTGTTAAGGTCTTAAAATACAGCGGAAAATACGAAGAAGCCGAAAAATGGCTGGAACGTTATACTAAAGCACAAAACAGCGAAACAGCCATGAATGATCAATTAAATCTGGCAGAACGTGCAACAGAAATCAAATCTTTTCCAAGATATGAAATTGACACTCTTCCCTTCAATTCCGAGCATTCCGAATTCGGGCCCACAATCCATGACGATTATCTGTATTTTACCTCACCAAGTAACCGGGATGAAATTATCAAGTATCAATATGCATGGGATGAAACGCCATTTTTGGATGTCTATAAAATTGAACTGGATAATTTAGATATTACACCCAAAAGAATATCCAGCAAGGTGAATTCAAAATTTCATGACGGGCCGGTATGTTTTAGCAAAAACGGGAATGAGATATATTTCTCTAGCAACAATAAAAATTTAGCATTTTTCCCCGTAAGAGGCAAAGATGAGATCAATCATTTAAAAATTTTTCATTCAAAAATAACAAATGAAAAAATTAAAACCCCTGAAGAACTTTCTTTTAACAGCGATAATTATTCATGTTCCCACCCATCTATTTCTGTGAACTCAGACACTATTTTTTACACATCCGATAAAGATGACGGTTATGGAGGATCGGATATTTACTATAGCGTAAGGGAAGGCTCAGGATGGTCAGATCCCATAAATGCCGGAAGTGAAATTAATACAGAAAGAGATGAAATGTTTCCTTTTATTCATGAGTCAGGCACCTTGTATTTTTCATCTGATGGACATCCCGGACTTGGTGGCCTTGATATCTTTAAAGCCGTAAAAGAAAATGGCGAATATAAGATAGAAAATATGGGATATCCACTAAATACAAGATTTGATGATTTCAGCATTTATGTGAAACAGAACCAGAAAGAAGGATATTTTGCGTCGAACAGAAAAGGGGGCAAAGGAAGTGATGATATTTATAAATTCCGAATGACAAGAGACAGCAAAGAAAAGCTTGTTTTATCAGGCCAGATTATGGATGACGAAACAGAGCAGAGTATTAACAATCCATCTGTGAAATTAGTCGATTCGGAGGGTAACCATATCAGCCAGGTTCCTGCAAACGAACAAATAGATTATAGCTTTTATGTGGACCCAACAAAAGACTATACTATAAAAGCTAATCATGAAGAATATTTCCAGGCAGAAAAGGAGTTACAAAATTCTGAACTCATAACACAAAGAGATACATTTGAGTATAACATCCATCTTAAAAAGAAACCTGTATGGGGAATATCGGGAAAAGTATACGGTAAAGAAAGCAAGGAAACCCTTGAAAATGTAAACATTATTGTTAAAAACAGATTAACATCAGAAGAATCAACATATCAAACAAACGATAAAGGCGAATTTAAAATCAAACTAGAGGAAAACGCCGATTACTACCTAACTTTTGAAAAAGAAGGTTATAACTCTTTGCAAGAAGAATATTACACCAGGGGCAAAGAGCAGGGATTGGTTAATTTAAACGAACTAATGGACTTGGTTTTAAAGGAAATACCAAAAGAAGAGGTTACTTATCTTACAGGAAAGATAAAAGATAAGCAAAGCAACGAGGGGATAAAAGCAAAAATTCAACTCATAGATAATGACGAAAATAAAATCATTGCAACATTCCTTAGTGGTGAAGATGGATCATACAAAGTAAAACTGCCTGAAATTAAAAAGTATGGCATTGAGATCACTGCTGATAAGTATCTTTATTATGCCGAACAAGTTGATTTAACCAATTTACAAGTTAAAAATGATACTATTTACAATGATTTCAACCTTGACCCTATTGAAGTTGGGAAAAAAGTAGTTATAGAAAACATTTTCTTCGAAACAGGTAAAGCAAAACTTAAACCTGAATCTTATGAAGAATTAAACAAAGTTGTGGAACTGATCAGAAACAATGAAGACCTCAGGCTTGAAATTGCAGGACATACTGACAATGTCGGTTCCTATTCAGTGAATAAAGAACTATCTACAAACAGAGCTAAAAGTGTAGTAGATTACCTGATAGGTCATGGCATAGATGAATCACGCTTAGAGTATAAAGGGTACTCATTTATAGAACCTATAGCTCCTAATGATACACCAGAGGGACGTCAAGAAAACAGAAGAGTAGAATTTGAAATACTTGAAAAATAGAGTTGAAATCTTTTTTGAGTATCTACATGATTATCCAAAAATGTAATAATAAAAATCTTATTCATCTTTTTTAATTAACAAAACTTAAAGTAGTTGAAACAGTTTTTACTCCCGTTTCATCATAAAGAATACTATAAAAGAGGGTTATGACATTATTTGTTGTGTCTACGGTTCCTGAGCCCTGAATAAAATAGGAGGAAGGATAGTCTGAATCACCAATCCATTGTTGTTCAATTTTTACTACATTATTGCAATAGAAATCCATCGTACAAGAGCCGTCACCTAAAAGCCATTTCTCATCCCACCGGGTAGAATCTGTAATAAAATTGGCTAATCCATATAATCTAAGCTGATTTGAGGCGTCCGTTGTATCCGCAAATACTGTATCAGCAACATCTATTGTATTACTACTTAGATAAAAACCCCTATAATTTTCCACTGGATAGGGACAATAAGGCAAAAGCGTGACAGAATCAGTAGTGGAAGCCTTTTCCCCTCCCTTTGTAGTTTCTTCAACCGTAATTTTAACATGAGACGTATCATTTAATTCAGCATACATAATTTCTGCTTCATTGGGATAATCGTTATTTTGCTCAATATACTCAACATATTCTTCATTATCAACGGACCAGGTATATTCCGAGCCACCTCTATGCAGAACACTATAATCATACTCTGTAAAACCCGTAGCCGTTGCTAGTTTCGGACCAGAAATACCCCCCACCAAACGTGGTTCTATTTGATCAAAATCATAATCATTTTCTTTCTCCTCGCAACTTACAAAAAGCATTAAACTAACAATCATGAAAAAAACAGTAATGAACAATATTTCTTTAAATCTTTCCATATTAATATTCTTTATCAGGGAAATTTGGACAAACAAATATTTTTCTTACTAATATCGTTAAACGTTTCAGGAAAATTTTTCATCATTAACAACAAATAATCATAACCCGTTAACAAAATACTAATTCTATTTTAATTTTCCTCATAATATTCCTCTTTCCAGCCACCATCCGATGTATTTTCCCCATCTGCCCTATTAACTCCGCCATATGTATAATTTTCCATTTCCAATGTTTCCAGCTCAGCCCCTGGAACAGGCAAGTGAAGGGGTGTACCTATTTGAAGTTTATCGTTACGTCTCATATCAAAAAATTGTATCCCAAGATTATTACTAAACAGTTCAATAGTACGTTCATAAAAAATTGCATCTAAAACATCCTGTTTTGTTGCATTTTCTTCATCAATAGCCATCTCTTCCCCCCCACGATCAATACGTGCGCACTCCGAATCATTCATAACTTCAATAGCTTCTGTAACTTGATTTGTTCTGGCATATGCTTCGGCTAACATGTAGTCATTTTCAGCTTTCCGGTACAGAGGGATAGTGCCCTGACCCGGGAAACCGGTTTGTCGAAGGTCATCAAAACGTTTGTATCGATAAGTTGAATAATGATAATACCCTCTGTCCGGGCTAAAAAAATGGGTTGCCATAAATTGGAAATCCTTCTCTAATCTGTCATCAGGGCTGTAAGCGACCCCCTGATTTGAAAACCGGGTATGGTCTCCCTGGTATTTTTCAGGCCAAACAGGTGGAAGATCACAAGTATCTATCATTGAAACAACCCGCATATCAACCCTGCCCCATGTTGTATTAGTAGCATAAAAATGGTATAATGAAGCCCATGAACCGACACTGTTATCTGCCGTTATGGTATAATCATTCACAATACCCTCCTTCGCATATCCCAGAATCTTTTCCCAACGGTCTATATATTCATTTTCCCCTGAATTTCTGGGCTCAGAAAGGAGAATCTTTGCAGCCATAAAGTTTGCTAATCGTCTAAATCTTTCACTATTCATTGTAGATCCATTAATCCACTCTTCAGGAATGACAAAATAATTCTGTTGAGCAATCTCAATAGCCTGATCCAGCGATCTGATGGAAGCTTCAATCACATCGTCATAACTCTGTAATTCAATGTCCTTTGTTAGGTCAACATCTTCTTTAACGATATAACCCTGGTCAAAAACCAATCCAATATATCCTAAAGCTATGCCCTGTCCCAATCTAGCAACTGCTTTTACCATCTCTCTATCCTGGCCGAGCTCAGCATTAATAACAGAGTCCGATCTGATTGCCGTTAAAACATCATTGCTCTGGGATAGCAAAGAATACATGTTATTAAAAAATTCCTCCGTCATATCTGAATCCATGTATGAGGGCAGGTTATTCCATTCTATCCGGGGTTCATAACTCATATCTTGCATACCAAAGTTGCCCCAGGATGAACTAGTTGCATCTGCAGCAGTCCCTAACATAAATGCAGGAGTTTCCTCGTATCCTACATTATACAAATACCAATTTTGAAAAATACTCCCCGCTAAATTTTTTAAACTACTGGCATCAGTCAACACATTGTCCTGATCAGGATGATTTGGATTATCTACCTCTAAATTCTGACAACCATTTATTGTTAAAGTCAAACTAAAAAGTATAAATATATATATATAGCTTTTCATAAGTTAATAATTTTATTCTTTTAAAATTTAATTGTCAATGAACCAGATATAGTAGCATGATTAGGGTATGAATATGCATCAATTTTATAATAACTTGATCCCGGTACACCGCTTTCAGCATATTTCGGCATTGCAACCTCCGGATCATATCCTTTATAATCCGTAAATGTATAGAGGTTCCTTCCTATTAACCCTATTTTTAGCTCCCTTATAAAACTTTGAGAAAGATTAAAGTTATAGTATACTGCCGCTTCTCTGATCTTAATATAAGATGCATCCTCAACAAATTCAGATGTTATCCGATTAACATTATATAAGCTGGAATAATAATCATACGTTTTTTTTGCATTTTCAGGTTTTCCATACTGATCTAGGTCCCCTGCCCTGTTATCTCTATAAAGCCATTGCCGGGTTCTGTTATATACATCTCCTCCATATTGCCAATCTACTAGTGCATATAGGGTAACGCCCCAAAATTTGAATGTATTGGAAAAGCCCATGTTAAAATCGGGGTTGGTATCTCCAATTTTAACCTGTTCAGCATTGCCTTCTTCATCAGTCATCTTTACAGGAGATTCCAAAACTGTCCCTTCCGTTCCTTTTAATATAACATATCCATCAGAATTTACAGTGTAATCGTCTTTATTCACTCCTTCAGGAAGCTCATTCACACTGGTAAGAAACTTTTCTCCATAAATAATTCCAAACGTCTCGTTCTCACGGAGATAAAAAGCTTTAGACTCTTGTGCCTCGGTGCCAATTAGCTTAGGGGGAACATCAAGGTCAGTAATTTTGGTTCGTATATGATCAAAAGTTATCATAGAACTCCATGAAAAATGATCTGACTGAATGATGTTTGCTCTCAATGATGCTTCATAAACTTCCGATTCCATAGCCCCTGCATTATCCCACTGGGTGTTCCATCCATGATATGCAGGGAGGTTACGCTCCATAAATACATCTTTTGTTTCGGATAAAGAGTAACTTACATTAAGTTTAAAACTTTCAAGAAAGGAAGCATCCATTGCAATCTCAGTTTCCTTTGTTGTTGACGGTTGCAGATTTTTGTTGCCAAAGGTTGATTTAAAGTAATTACCACCCGGATTCACAGTGTATGTTTCATATTGCGCAGCATAACCCGGTCTTTGTCCTGATGTTCCATAGGCAGCTCGAAATTTCAACTCCTGAAAACCCGGAATATTAATATCTTCAGTAAGCCGCCACCCTCCAGATATACGATAATACGAATGCCATCTGGTATCCTCTCCAAACTTTGATGAACCATCATAGCGATACATAACGTCAAACAGGTACTTAGCTTTATAATCCAGCTGGGCAATACCAAAAACATTTTCAGCTTTTACAGTCTCTTCATAGCTACTTGCCTGATGCTCTCCTGAAATGGCATCAAGTGTCGGATTACCACTAACAGAAAATTTAGTACCATAAATTGAAGAAAATTTATAATGATAATCTTCAAATAAATAACTCAACTTAAAATTCGTATTCCAGTCATCAAATTTTTTACTAAAATGGGCAGTAGCCTGTAATGTTTGGTTCATTGTCAAGCTATTACTGTTATATAAGCTACCTTTTGACTTATTGAGAATACCCTTCGTTGAACCTTTCACCAAATAGTCATAAGGTTCTAATTCTTCATGATTTGTTGTACGTCTGTCAAAAGAATAGTTAACAGCAATATCAATTGAGCTTACGGGGTTATATATTGCCTCATAATTACCTATAATGATATTCTTTTGTAGTTCCTCTTCAATATTAGCCACCTGGTATAGAGGGTTGGTTTCTTGACTATTCCAATAACTGGGATCAAGATCGTATGGCTGCTCGTTTTCTTCATTTTCCCATGTTAAGTCAACATCAGGCAAAGTAAATAACACATCAAAAAATGCACCACCATTAAACAGGTTCACCCCTCCGGGATTTTTAGATAAAACATTGGAAAACATATTAGAGGTTGAAACGGTTAAATAATCGGCTAAATCAACATCAATATTAGCCCGAAATGTCTTTCGATTATATCCTTCAGTCTCTTCGATAATGCCTCCTTGCTGGTTATTTTCAAAAGAAAGATGAAAATTTGTTCCCTCTGTTTTCCTGCTAATACCCACATAATTTACAGAGTTTTGCCCTCTCTTGAAAAACTGCTTTTGTAAATCATTAGTAAAAGCATATAAATTATCCACATAATGGTCAGGATCAATACCCCTGGAACCAAGAATTTCTGGATGTGAACCATGAGAATAATTTTCAGGAAAATAAACCCCTGCATAGTCGGTATATGTATCTCCAGGATTATCAGGGTCTTTAAGAGAATATTGATGATGTTCGGCAAGGTCAATATAATTATTTATATAACTGACGCCAAGCTCATTTCTTATCTCAATTGCAGTTTCATCTTCTTCCAACTGATCTCCTCTTTTGGTGTTAATAACCACAACGCCATTCCCTGCCTGAGAACCATATAAGGCGGAAGCAGAAGCTCCTTTTACAACTTCAATGCTTTCTATATCATCAGAGCCAATATCCCCAAGATTTCCCTGAAATATAGTTCCATCAACAATAATCAAAGGCTCCTGACTACCTATCATAGATGTGGCTCCTCTAAGCTGTATTGTGGCTCCTGATCCAGGTTGACCAGAAGGTTGCGTAACATTTACTCCGGCAACTTTACCTTGTAATGAGGTTGATGCACTCAGGGAAGGGACCTGGCTGAGCCGATCTGCATCAAGGCGCTCTACCGAAACAGTCATCTTCTCCGGTGACGTTTCTACAGCTACTCCTGCAACAATAACCCTATCTAATTCAGTAAGTTTCGGTTTTAATGTTATATTGATGGTATCACGACTTTTAATTGCAATATATTGCTTATGCATTCCAACATAACTCACCTCAATGGCGGATGCATCATCAGGGATATTTTCCAGTGAATAATAACCATCCAAATCCGTTGTAGTTCCTATTTCAGGATAATCTTTTATAACAACAGAAGCGCCTAATATAGGTTCCTGAGTTCCTACTTCAGTAACTCTACCCCTAATTTGCTGCTGTGCAAATACATTTAGACTCACGTAAGAAAGACAAAAAAGCAATAACACAAATCTTTTCATAAAAATCTAATTGAGTTAGAATAAAAGACTGAAAATGCTAAGATATAATTTTTTTTAAAATAATCAATAGGAATTTAATTATCAGATAATTATTAATCAAGGGAGGATAGTGGTAAACACAATCATCTTTCCTGACTCTTCAGATTAAATAAAAATTCTCTAAGCTATATATTCCTTCTGCAACAGTAGGATCACAACTACTTGTAATGTACAATTTTCCCCTCAACCATCCGCACTATGTAATCAAGGCTCCTTTTTGACTGAAGCTGAAACGGAATATTGACTAGTAGATATGCTGTAGCAAGAGTAATAAGAATACCCTTAAATAAAATGATTTCAGTTCCAAAATTAATGAAAAACAAAACTAACGTCAATATTACCAAAGGAATAACAAATCGCAAATAAGGACAAACCATACGTAAATGTAACCTGCTCACATACTTGTTACCAGAGGAAAAATTGCCTTCAATGTCAACAGGCGATATGTTCCAGTAAGGTACTACAGGACTAATGATAAAACTTCGGGCTCCCACCTTACCACTGAATGTCTTATAAAAACGTTTCCCCCAATAAATACTTTTCCTATCTTGATCCGTAGATTCAGAAATCTTCCTGAGCACTTCCTCGGAGCTCAGAGGAGTTTCAATTCTTATATATTTAAATGGCAAAATAAACATAGGTTTTTTAATAGAAAACAATTCATAAAGAATATTGTTAAAAGTAACCAGAATTAACTTACTTTGTCGATAATTGATATAAACTTACTAAAAAGGAGGAAAAATTATGTTATCAAAAAAAATGGAAAAAGCTCTTAATGAACAAGTAAATGCAGAGATGTATTCCGCTTATCTTTATCTTTCCATGTCCGCATATTTTGAGGACATGAATCTTTCAGGATTTGCACATTGGATGTATATTCAGGCACAGGAAGAGATGACTCACGCAATGAAGATCTACAACTATATATTTGATCGGGGAGGTAAAGTTTCACTAAAGGCTATAGAGGAGCCGCCAGCTAAATGGGACAACCCGGTCAAAGTGATGGAAGAAGTCTACCAGCATGAACAAAAAGTGACAAAAATGATTCATGATTTAGTTGATTTGGCGAGAGAAGAAAAAGATCATAGTACAGATAATATGCTTCAGTGGTTTGTGTCAGAGCAAGTAGAAGAAGAGGCCTCTGCCGATGAACTTCTGCAAAAGCTGAAAATGTTAGAAGGCAGTGGGCATGCATTGCTTATGGTTGACAGAGAATTAGCCGAAAGAAAGTTTGAAGACGAAACGAAAGAAGACAAATAAATTAAACAACTCAAATATCCAGTTTCACCTGATAAGCTTCTGGTAATAGCCGGAAGCTGTTCCGGTGATATGGAGTAATGCCATGGATTTTTATCGCCTCTCTGTGGTGTCTTGTTGGATATCCTTTGTTGCTATGCCATTGATATTCAGGATAATCCTCATGCAATTTGATCATAAACGCATCCCTGTAAGTTTTAGCAAGTATAGAAGCAGCGGCAATAGATAGAAATTTGGAATCGCCTTTGATTACACACGTATGGGAGAAAGATTTGTAGCTATAAAAATATTTGCCATCAATAAGTAAATGATCAGGGTCAATGGATAATTTAGCTATAGCCCTGTGCATAGCTACTATTGAGGCTCTAAAAATGTTTAGCTCGTCAATTTCTTCCGCATCCACCCTTGATACAGCATAAGTTAAAGCGTCTTCTTCTATTTGTTTACATAATTGGTCACGTTTACCTGCCTTAAGCTTTTTTGAATCATTTACATCCTGGTTATCATAATCTTTTGGAAAGATCACGGCAGCGGCGAAAACCGGACCTGCAAGACATCCTCTGCCAGCCTCATCACAGCCAGCCTCAACTACTCCCTTGTTATAATATTGTTTCAAGGCCATCAGTGATAGGGTACTATCAAATTTTTAATTTCATCCATAACATCAGAAATGGACTTCTCCTGCTCTTTGAATTGTGCTGTTATGCCCAAAACTATCAAGACAGCCATAATACCCGAATCAGAATAATAAAAATCTTTAAAGGAATAATGACCTGCAAGGTCTCCACCATAAGGCTCGTCAATCCCTTTCAGCCGTGACGATGCAAATGCTATTCCAACCCTCCAGGTATGAACCCGAGCATCAAATTTTTCTAAATACTCCTGGACAGATTTTGAGCAACGAATATCCTGTAAAACTTCTTCTCCGGATACTTTGAAACCATTATACTCCTTTGGGTTGTGCGAAGCAGTAATTTGTACAGAAAGCTTAAACGAATATTTCCCAACAAGATAATATACCATTAGGGTAATGGCGAGCCCTACCTCGTACACATCAACTCCTCTGTCAGTTAATCCCTTAAGCAAGTAGTCAAAAATTTCATCCCGGCCTTCACGTACATCTATTCCCACCAAAACTTTATCCGCATCTGAAAGCTCTGGTATAAAACATCCGAATTTATAAACATCATTTTTATCAAAATCCGAATTGAATATTCCCCGAATATCGTAAACTACAAATCCTTTCATAATAATTTTTAGCCAAATTAACTATCTTGCTGTAAAAGCTGTAACGCAAATTTTGCCATAATGACCACCAGCATTATAATGTCATTTTTTCCTGTAACCAATGAAAAAAGCGCTGGTGATTGTAGCAAAAATAAAACAAAATTTCTATTGCGATGAACTAAATCACGAATTTTTAAGGGCTTTGACAGGTTCAAGCCCAAGTGTTGTTCCTTCTTGTATAGCCTTCAAAACGGCTCCTCCGCCGGTGAAAATATAATATTTTGGATGATCCAGTGCAACAATATACAAGCCAGGCAACAGGCGTTTCAATTCTTGCATTGTATCTCCTCCACCATATAACTTCACAGCATCAACATTTTCATCAATAAGCTGGTCAAGAGCTATGGTTCCTTCATTAAAATATGGAGTGAAACCCATGACAGCATTTACAAATATAGTCTGTGCATTATGAAATACTTCCTGTACCCTTTCCTCTTCAAAGGATTTGTGTGACACATCCAAAACATAATTCAGTTTGGTACCGAATTTTAAATCATGAATATAGTGTTCTCTGTATTTCCCTTCAATCCTGCCCTCAAGTGTATCAGACTCAATAATATAAGGAAGTTCCACTACTTTATTTTGATACTTTTCTGCATAATCTATAAATTCTTTTGCCAGCTTACGGTCTTCCTCCGTGATTCCATTAATTTCAAAACCATATTTAGCCGCAAGATAAGCGTTGTATATAACGCCTCCTAAAATAAGATAATCTACCTTCTCCAGTAGAGCATACAAGGGTTCCGCCTTGGTATCAAATTTTGCCCCTGCTACTACAGCAACAAATGGTTTCCTTGGATTGTAAATTCGCTCCAGGTTTTCTATTTCACTTTGCATCAAAAAACCTGCATAAGAAGGAAGGTATTTATTCACTTCAACAGTGGAAGCATGTGGTTGCCATGAACCAAAAGCATCATTAACAAAAATATCTGCCAGACCGGCCAATTGATGAGCAAACCTATCGGCTTCTTCCCCTCCTGCTTCTTCACCATAAAACCAACGAGTATTAGGCAAATAAATACCATCAATCTTACCTTCACGTAATTCACGTATTAAATGGTTGACGGAAGTTTCAATTCCCAGATAGCCTTTATCCCCGTGTTGCTGAAACTCCGGAACTTTAAGAGATATATGAAGTTTATTCTGCAAATAATCCACAATGGGTTGAACTGATAAATCATCACTAATTTCTATCTTTCCCGTTTTCTTATCTCTGGGACGACCCACATGAGTCATCAAAATAATTTTTCCTCCTTTTGCATTGATATGATATAGTGTTCCAATTGTAGCGTCAATACGATAAGGGTCATGGATTTCTCCTTTTTTTACAACATTGTGGTCAACTCTTACCAAAACGACCTTTCCATCCAGATCGGCATTTTGTATCAAGGGTAAATTGTATTTTTCTATCATGGCTTTAACTTTTTTATTCTACATCTTACTATATAATAGTTTATATTCCGATGAATTGTTCATTTGATTAATACCTAACATAATTCATATTTATAAAATATTTGGATTAAATGCAGATTAAACCCTTACTCCGCAATATTGACAAAGCAAAGGTGATGCCGACTTAGGTGAACTTAAATTTTTGAATAATTCGGGTTAAATAAATCATTAAAATTATAAACTAAAATTAAATATTTTCCTCAATAGCCTTCAGGGAAGGTAATTGCTTCCCTTCAATAAATTCCAGCAGAGCACCACCTGCTGTAGACACATAGCTTACTTTATGAGCCAGATTATATTTATTCAATGCTGCAATAGAGTCACCTCCACTGATTAAAGAAAATGCACCTTTATCAGTAGCACGGGTAACAGCCAAAGCTATGCGAAGTGTACCACTGGAAAAATTCGACATCTCGAAAACACCAATTGGCCCATTCCAGAGCAGGGAAGATGAACTTTCTATTACTTCTGCAAATTTGTTGGCAGATTTAATACCAATATCCATCCCTCTCCAGCCCTTTTCTATTTTGTTAATATCACTATGCTTTATATTAGCATTATTATTGAAATCGTCGGCGATAACACAATCGATTGGCAATAATAAACTTACATCTAATTCTTCTGCTTTATCCAAGATATCTTTAGCAACATCAAGATAATCCTCCTCCACTAATGAATCGCCGACATCTCCACCCATGGCTTTGACAAAAGTATAAGCAATACCCCCGGCAATAATCAGGTTATCAACTTTTTGTAACAATGAAAGAATGATATGTATCTTGGTAGAGACCTGAGATCCTCCTAAAATAGCAGTAAATGGTCTTTTAGGCCTTTTCAGAACTCTATTGATATTGTTTATTTCATTTTCAACCAAATATCCTAACATTCTATTGTCAGGGAAAAATTTGGCAATTGTATAAGTGGAAGCATGAGCCCTGTGGGCTGTACCAAAAGAATTATTAATATAAACATCGCCTAATTCAGCGAGTTCTTTGGCAAATTGTTCGTCTCCTTCAAATTCTTCTTTATGAAATCTCAGATTTTCTAATAACAGAATCTCTCCCGGTTGTAAGTTTTCTGCAGCTAATTTAGCTCTGCGCCCCAGACAGTTATCAACAAATTTTATTTCTTTATCCAGAATACGGGAAAGATAAGGCACGATATGTTTGAGAGATAAACGCTCATCATATTCGCCAACCGGCCGCCCAAGGTGAGTCAAAAATATTATAGAACCACCATCTGTTAGAATCTTCCGCACAGTTGGCAAAGCAGTTATGATACGGGTGTTGTCCAAAACATTATAATTTTCATCCATAGGGACATTAAAATCAACTCGCATTAAAACTCTTTTCCCATTAAAATCATAATTATCAATCGTCAGTTGTTCACGAATTGCCCGTAAACTAGGTAATTCTTTTCCCTCCAGATATTCCAGTAAAGCGCCTCCAGCCGTTGAAACGAAACTAATACGGTTTGATAGTCCATATTTATTAACAGCAGAAATACTATCTCCACCTCCTAACACAGAAAAAGCACCACGGTCTGTTGCTGAAGCCACTGCCATAGCAATTTTTAAGGTCCCCATAGAAAAATTAGACATCTCAAAAACTCCTATGGGACCATTCCAAAGTATCTTTTTTGAATTTTCAATAACATTTGCAAACTGGTTGGCAGATTTAATTCCAATATCCATTCCAATCCAGTTGTCAGGGATGCTGTCTATTTCAGTATGTTTAATATTAGCATCATTCTTAAATTCATCCGCAATAATACAGTCGGTCGGTAAATAAAGATTCACTTTAAATTTATTTGCCTTTTCTATTATCTCAAGCGCCACATCTAAATAATTATTCTCAACAATGGAATTCCCAATTTTGCCGCCGGTAGCCTTACTAAATGTATAAGCAATACCTCCAGCAATTATTAAATTATCAACTTTTTCAATTAAGGCTTTTATAATGTGTATTTTAGTAGAAATCTTTGACCCTCCTATAATTGCTGTAAATGGATGTTCTGGCTCATTCAGCACCCTGTCCATATTCTTAATTTCACTTTCTACCAAATAACCCAACATCTTATCTTTGGAAAAATATTTAGCCACCGTATAAGTAGAAGCATGAGCCCTATGGGCTGTTCCAAATGCATCATTAATATATACATCCCCTAACTCAGCAAGTTGCCGGGCAAATTCACTACCGCCCCTCTTTTCCTCCGGATGAAATCGCAAGTTTTCTAATATCAAAACTTCGCCGGGCTTTAATTCACTTACTTTCTTTTTAACTTTATCGCCTATGCACCCATCGACAAATTGAACCTCACGTTCCAATATATTTGAAAGATAGGGAACAATATGCTTTACCGATAATTTTTCATCATACTTGCCTTTAGGTCTACCCAGATGTGTAAGCAAAATTAGTGCTGCTTTCTCGCTTAAAACTTTCTGGATAGAGGGCAAAGCTGTCACTATCCTGGTATCATCGGTTATCTTTTGATTTTTATCGAGGGGAACGTTGAAATCCACTCTCATTAAAACTTTCTTACCTTTAAAGTTATAATTGTCTATTGAATACATGGGTTGGTATTATTTTTTTAGTTAAATATAAAAATTTTATTTTAATTAACTTTGAAGAGTTGTTACAAACAGCGAAGATAATGAAAACATAGAAATATAGCCATAAATAACAGATATGCAATTCAAAGAAATTATTGGACAGTACAAAATAAAGCAACAACTGATAAAAACAGTTAAAGATGAGAGAATAAGCCACACCCAAATTTTCCTGGGTCCTCAGGGAACAGGCAAATTAGCCCTTGCAATTGCTTATGCTCAGTATATTAATTGTGAAAACAGACAGGAAAATGATTCATGTGGTATATGTAATTCTTGTAAAAAATATCGGAGGCTTGTACACCCTGACTTACATTTTGTCTATCCCGTAAAAAAGGCATCACAGACCAATCCTGAAACCAGTGACAATTACGCAGAATTATGGAGAAACACCATACTCGAAAACCCATACCTTAGCCCAAACCACTGGTACCACAAGTTGGAACTGGAAAACAAACAGGGAATTATTCCGGCAAATGAAAGCCACAACATCATAAAAAAGTTAAATTATAAAAGTTATGAGTCTCCCTATAAAACGATGATAATATGGCTTCCGGAAAGAATGCATACCAGTGCAGCAAATAAGCTGCTTAAAATCATTGAAGAACCACCACCAAACACATTGTTTTTTCTGGTCTCTGAAAACTCCGACCTTCTGCTTCCAACAATACTTTCAAGAACCCAAAATATTAAAGTGCCCGGCATTGATGATCAAAGTATGTTTAATGCATTAACAGACCATATGGGGCTGGAAGTAAAAAAGGCACAAGAGATTGTGCACCTGGCGAACGGGAGCTACCTGGATGCGCTACACTATTTTCGTACCGGAGAGGAAGAACAAAACAATTTCAAACGTTTTGTTGAATTAATGCGTCTAAGCTATGCCAAAAAGGTAACCGACATCCTGAACTGGGTAGATGAAATGTCATCACTTGGAAGAGAAAGACAAAAAATATTCCTTCAATATGCGGCAAGAATGGTAAGAGAAAATTTTATGCTTAATTTGGAAATGGAAAAAATAACATATCTTACCCAGGAAGAAAAAGATTTCTCCATAAAATTTTCTCAGTTTATTAACAATAACAATGCTCATAAAATTTTCACTGAGATTAATAATGCATCACGTGATATTCAAATGAATGCGCATAATAAAACCCTTTTTCTCGATCTCTCCATTAAACTGATGAAATTGTTAAGACTATAATTTTCATTAATTTTGCAGGAACTAAAATCCCATTTTCTAACTCATGTTTATTAATGAAAATGAGTTAAAAAGTATAAATTATGGACAATACAAACAATAATCAATATATAGATAAGACAAAGCAACAGGAACAAAATTGGCCATGTAGCTTTTGTAAGCCAGAGCATTACACAAAACTGAATAATATCAACTGGCTGAAGGATATCCCTTCGTATAGCGGATCAACCGATTTGGTTGAAGTACACTTTAAAAATACCCGGAAAGAAATTTTTCATAACATTAATCAACTAAGACTGAGAGAAGGAGATATAGTGGCAGTAGAAGCATCTCCAGGGCACGACATTGGAATCGTATCCCTAACCGGAGAGTTAGTGCTGAGAAAACTGAAAAAACTCGATACCTCACCAGAAGAGACTGAGTTTAAAAATATCTATCGCAAAGCCAAAGAAACAGACATTGAGAAATGGCGCGAAGCTGTATCCCTGGAACATAAAACAATGATAAAAGCACGGAAAATAGCAAGAGATTTAAACCTTGAGATGAAGATTGGAGATGTTGAATACCAGGGAGATAAGACAAAAGCCATCTTTTATTACATTGCAGAAGAACGTGTTGATTTCAGAGAGCTTATAAAAATTCTGGCAGAAGAGTTTAAAATCCGTATAGAAATGCGCCAGATAGGAACCCGGCAGGAATCAGGGAGAATTGGCGGGATTGGATCATGTGGCAGGGAGTTATGTTGTTCCTCATGGTTAACAGATTTTGTTTCTGTTACAACAAATTCAGCCAGACATCAGGAACTATCACTTAATCCTCAAAAGCTTGCAGGCCAGTGTGGCAAACTAAAATGCTGCCTGAATTATGAACTAGATTGTTATATTGATGCCAAGAAGAATTTCCCGGATACAGAGATTCTTCTGGAAACGAAACAAGGAACGGCTTATCATCAAAAAACAGATATTTTCAAAAAGACACTTTGGTATTCATTCAGTACTGATTCCTCAGAAAGTTTAATTCCGGTGTCAGTCGAAAGAGTGAAACAAATCATCTCAATCAATCAGGGAGGAAATAAGCCAGATGCATTAATAGACACTGAAAGTTTAATGAATGATTCCATCGATTTTGAAAATAATGTAGGGCAAGAAAGTCTGGATCGCTTTGATAAAAAGGCTAGGAATAAGAAAAAGCGGAAATCAACAAGAAAAAAAAGAAAATCGAATGGAAAGAAAAAAAATTAGCACAACTATAACAGTATTGGCGACACTTCTTATTGTTTATAGCTGCAACCCAGACCGTATTTATAATGAAAGCACTGATCTAAAAAATGCTAAGTGGGATACTTCCAACGTTCTTAGCTACCGTTTCAACATAGAAGATACCATAAACGCACATCATGTCTTTTTCTATGTTCGCCACACTTCTGAATACCAGTACCAAAACTTATACTTGTTTGTTGAAACCACATCCCCTGAAGGATTTACAGTTAAAGATACGCTGGAATTAATGCTGGCGAATGATAAAGGACAATGGTACGGAAAAGGTTGGGGAGATGTATTTGAGGTATCCGTTCCATATAAAGAGTATGTGCGTTTCCCAAAAAGCGGAACTTACACAATTGACATACAGCAGGGAATGCGTGCAAATCCGCTTAAACATGTTACTGATTTTGGCATTCAAATCGAAAAAGCAAAAATCTCTGAACAGTGACAAAAAGAAAATTAGAACGTTTTGAAGAAATGAAAACGTTTCCAAACGTTTTAGAACCAAAATTTCACGAAGTATTTCAAACAGATTACAAATTAAAAGGACGATGGAGAGAAGATGTCTTCAGAAATAACAATCCGGTTATTCTGGAGCTAGGGTGCGGGAAAGGAGAATATACCGTTAATATGTCTAAAAATTTTCCTTCTTATAATTTTATAGGAATAGATATTAAAGGAGCCAGGATGTGGAGAGGAGCGAAAAAAGCGCTGGAAGACAACCTTCAAAATGCACTTTTTCTAAGAACTAGAATAGATTTCATAACTTCGTTCTTTGAGGAAGACGAAATAGACGAAATATGGATTACTTTCCCTGATCCACAACCCAAAAAAGCCAGAAAAAGGCTTATGTCCAAAATGTTTCTATCAAGATATCAACAATTCGTAAAGGATAAAGGTATAATTCACCTAAAAACAGATAACTACGACCTCTATCATTACACAGGTGAAATTATCAAACTCAATAATCTCAACCTGATTCATGATCATACAGATATCCATGGAACAAAAGATGAAAGTCTGCAAATGTTGCGAACGATCAAAACCTTCTACGAAGAACAATTTATTGAACAAAACAAGACAATCAAATATCTGGCCTTTAATCTGGATAAAAACAAAATACTCAAAGAGCCTGACAATGAATGATGAAACATTCTTCGAAAAAGTTTATCGTGTAACAAAGCAAATACCTGCTGGAAGAGTAACCTCTTACGGAGCCATTGCCAGGTTTCTTGGCTCATCAGCAGCAGCAAGAATGGTAGGATGGGCGCTTAACAGCTCAAAAGACAAAGAAGATTTCATTCCCGCTCACAGAGTAGTTAACAAAAAAGGCATGCTTACAGGGAAAAGTCACTTTCAGGGGCCGGATGTTATGAAACAGCTTCTGGAAAATGAAGGAATTGAGGTCAAAGACGACAAAGTTGTTGATTACGAGCGAATTTTCTGGGATCCCGGCAAAGAATTAATTTGACAAAAACATTGAAGTTAAAGATATTATAATTAATTTTGACGTTTATTTAAATCAAATTAAAATTCAATGAATTATTCACATCAACAAATACTCAATATACTCAGAAAAGTAAAACACCCCGAAACGGGTCAGGATATAGTATCACAGGGAATGATTGACGATATTAATATCGAAGGAAATAAGATAGGGTTTAACCTCATAGTCAAAAAATCAAATGACCCCCTGATTTCTTCAATTAAGAAAACATGTGTAAAGGCAATTGAGGAAGAGTTAGGAAAAAATAATGTTCATATCCGTGGTAACATCAATGTTAAGGTACCTGAAAGAAAAAGCAGTAAGGATCCTAAACAAGATGAAATGTTGCCAGGTGTAAAAAATATCGTTGCCATAGCATCAGGGAAAGGAGGTGTTGGTAAATCCACCATAGCTGCAAATACTGCTGTGGCTCTGGCAAAAACAGGCGTAAAAGTTGGACTCCTTGATGCAGACATTTTTGGTCCTTCCATTCCAAAAATGTTTAATGTTGAGGATACAAAACCCACAGGAAAAAAAGTTGATGGTGTCGAAAGGATAATCCCCTTAGAAAAATATGATGTGAAAATGCTCTCCATTGGTTTTTTTGTAAATCCAGAAGATGCATTGATTTGGAGGGGACCTATGGCCACAAATGCCCTGAAACAAATCATACAACAAGGAGACTGGGGAGAGCTTGACTATATGATTATAGACCTTCCTCCGGGAACAAGTGATATTCATCTCACACTTGTCCAGGAACTGGCAGTGACCGGAGCAGTTATTGTCAGTACACCCCAAAAAATTGCTCTGGCAGATGCTCTTAAAGGAATACGCATGTTCACCAATGACGAGATTAATGTCCCAATTCTTGGATTGGTGGAGAATATGGCATGGTTTACACCCGCTGAATTACCAGATAATAAATATTACATCTTTGGAAAAGAAGGATGCAAAAAATTAGCAGAAAAAGAAAACATTCCACTGTTAGGGCAAATTCCACTGGTTCAAAGCATTATGGAAAGCGGAGAAGAAGGTAAACCTTCCGCAATTGATGAAAGTTCACGAGAGGGAGAAGCCTTTAAAAAAATGGCCCAAAAATTAAAAGAAGAAATTGAGAAAAGAAATAAAAAAATAGATCCAACAAAACGTGTTGAAATAAAACATAAATAAAAAGTCAAAAAATGGACAAACAAAAAATGGACGATAAAATAAAAGAAATCATCGAAAAAATCAGACCATATTTATTGGCAGATGGTGGAGATATAACATTACACGAAATTACGGATGACTTAACAGTAAAAGTTGAACTTACAGGAGCATGCGGCACATGCCCGTTTAGTATGTTTACTTTAAAAAATGGGGTTGAACAAGCCCTGAAAAAAGAGATACCTGAGGTTAAAGAAGTTGTAGCCATAAATCAATCATAATACTGTAAATCTAAGTTAACGGCTATCTAAAATAATTAATAAGATGTTTCATTTGGATTTTTTTAATTAATGGTCAAATCGAACTTTCATGCTTATTTGTCTACCGACAGGTACGGGTTTATTCATAGGCTTTTGTCTACGATAGTGGATAAGAGTTTCATAACATAATAGGGCCTTAATGCTTGTAATATCTGTGTTTGAATTACCCTCCCTGTTAAACAGTTGCTGTATTATTTTTAATTCTGCATTCTAAAAATTCGCAACTAAGGGGTATAATAACATTAACTTTTTTAAGTTAATTTTACAAAAAGGGTATAAAAATTGAAGATTAATAAAAACATTTACAGCTTCATAATATTAGGGGTGGGGATTATAGTGTTGTTTTCGCAATGCGGAACAGAAAAAAACACTCCCCTGCGGAGGTCATATCATAATCTAACTGCCTATTTTAATATCCTTTTCAACGGCAACGAAAGTTTTGAAGAAGGAATAGATCGCTATACTGAAAATTATCAATACGACTATACCAGAACGCTACCAATTTTTATACACGGAGATGAGGAATTATCGGAAAGCATAACCCCTCAAATGGAAAGAACCATAGAAAAATCCAGTAAAGTAATTCGTTTACATTCCATCACAGAAAAACCAGAGAAACTAAAAAATAAAAGAAAACTCACTCAGGAAGAAAAAGAATTTTATAACAAAACGGAATATAACAGATTTGTCGATGACAGTTACCTCCTAATGGGGCAAGCCTATTTTTGGCAAATGGACTATTCAACAGCCACCGAAATATTAGAATATGCAGTAAATAACTTTGAAGAAAATAATACCGTACTTGAATCTTATATATGGCTTGCAAGAAGTTATATCGAAAGAGAAAGGTTCCGGGATGGGAAAGAAACATTAGAGGATTTAGATGAAATAGATAGCCTGCCTAAAAAAATAAAAGCAGAATTCTTTGCAACATATGCAGATTTATACCTGAAGCAAAACAAAAAAAAGGAAGCCATACCACCGCTTAAAAAGGCAATCAATAAGACCGGAAAAGAAAGCAAAAAAGTCAGGTACACCTATATTTTAGCCCAACTTTACGCGGAAAATGACCAACATGAAGAAGCATATGCTACTTACGACCAGGTGATAAAGCTCAAGCCTGATTATGAAATGAATTTTAACGCTAAACTTCAAAAAGCAAAACTTGCACATTCAGCGGAAATTAAAAATGAAGGGATAAAAAAAGACCTCGAAAAAATGCTGAAGGAAGATAAAAATGCTGAATTCAAGGACCAAATCTATTATGCTCTGGCAAAAATTGCCGAAAATAATAACCATACCGATGAAGCAATAGAGAACTATAAACTTGCAGCAAAACATAACTCTAAAACCCCTAATCAGAAAGGACTCGCATTCCTCTCGCTGGCAGATATATTCTTTGAAGAAAAACAATATGAAAACGCTCAGGCCTACTATGACAGCGCAGTTACCTCACTTGAAAAAGATTATCCGGGGTATACAGATTTGTATATAAAAAACACCAATCTGAGCGAGCTTGTGAGTAATCTTAATATAATCCGCATGGAGGATAGCCTTCAGAGGATAGCACAAATGAATGATTCAGAGCGCAACTCAGCCATTAACAATATGATTGCTAAATATGAAAACGAAGAAAGAGCAAAAAAAGAAAAAGAACGACAGGAACAACTAAGCCAGACAAGCAGGCAAGCATCAGGTACACGTAACAACCTTCAAGACCAGTCAAAATGGTATTTCTACAGCGAAACGGCAACTGAAAGAGGAGTGGCATCTTTCAGACAAAAATGGGGTGAAAGAGAGCTTGAAGACAATTGGAGAAGAGCAGAGAAAGGGGGTGGTGATTTTGCTGACTTCTCTGGAGAAGAAATTCCTAAAGAAGTTGAAGACACAACAACTGAGCAACTCCCCAGAACAGACAGACAATATTATATAAACAAACTCCCGCTTACCGATTCAGCCATGGAAGCTTCACATAACAAAATTCAGGATGCATATTTCAATGTAGGAATGACCTATATGAATGAACTGGGAAACAATGAAAAAGCAATTGAAACATTTGAAGAGCTAAACGAAAGATATAAGGAACATTTCCATAAATTGTCAAGCTTCTATTATCTGTACAAACTATACAACGAACAAGGGAATTCTTCTATGGCAGAAAATTACAAAAATAAAATAATATCCGAATACCCAGAGAGTAATCATGCCAAAGTTTTAAAAGACCCGGACTATTTTAAAAAATTAGAAGAAGAACAAAATCAAGTAAAGAATTTTTATGCCAGTACACTAAAAGATTTCAAAAAAGGAAATTTCAATAAAGTCATTCAAAACGATGAACTTGCAAAAGAAAATTATTCAGATTCCCAATATTTAGCTCGCTTTGAATTTTTGAAAGCTTTATCCATTGGCCAAACAGAAGATATAATATCGTATCGGAGAGCGCTGGAGAAAATAAACAAGGAGTATCCCGACACAGAAGTTGGCTCAACGGCAAACGACATGCTTTCCTATTTAAATAAAACCGAACTTGAAAAACTAGGAGAACACTTTGCTGCTAATAAAGCAAACCAAGAAAAACAATCACAGGATTCAGAAGAAGCTGAAGAGGAAAGCGAAGAAGAAAAGAGTAAATACAAAATACGAGAGGAAGATAATTATTATTGTGTAGTCGTAATAAATAAAGAAAACATTGACATAGGAAGGCTCAATTTTGACTTAATTAATTTCAACCTGGATTACTTTTTACAAAAGGATTATAGCACAGAAACCAAAGAGCTAAATGACTATCAAACACTTATTACTGTGAAACGATTCAAAGACGTGGAAGAAACTCAGGAGTACTATAGCACTTTACAGAAAAGGGAAGACAGGGTCTTTTCTGAGGTAAATTCTAAAGATTACAGCTATTTCTACATCTCAGTAAAAAATTATCTTACATTACTTGAAAATAAATCGGTAATGGAATATATGGATTTTTTCCAAAAAAGTGTAGCAAACAATTAATAAAGTAAGACATCAGATACCGAAAGTAATTCCCTGTTGACGTTACATGTGTACATAATAAAAAAATGATGAAAGAAATAAAAATACTATGGGTAGACGATGAAATTGATCTATTAAAACCTCACATTTTGTTTCTGGAGGAAAAAGGTTATCATGTATCGACTACAACCAACGGCGATGATGCAATAGAAAAAATTAACAACAATTCTTATGACATCATCTTTTTGGATGAACATATGCCAGGAACAAGTGGAATTGAAGCTCTTGGGATAATTAAATCCATACAACCAAATATCCCGGTTGTCATGATAACCAAAAGTGAAGAAGAAGATATAATGGAAGAAGCTATAGGTTCAAAAATTGATGATTACCTGATCAAACCAGTTAACCCGAAACAAATTCTATCTACAATTAAAAAAAACACAGAATTTAATAAATTAATCTCGGCAAAATCCATATCCGCTTATCAATCGCAATTTCAAGAATTGAGTGGTTTAATAGCCCAGGCAAAATCATGGAATGGCTGGGTTGATATTTACAAACGAATTGTATACTGGGAACTAGAACTATCAGATAATCAGGAAGATGGAATGCATGAAGTTTTGCAGATGCAAAAAACGGAAGCCAATAATGAATTTACTAAATATATTACAAAAAATTACAACAACTGGTTTAACGAAGATACAGCAGCTGACAGGCCTCTCTTATCTCCAAATCTTTTCAAGGAAAGGATTTTCCCTCTAGTGATGAACGAGGAGAAAGTAATCATGTTATTGATTGACAACTTCCGCTATGATCACTGGAAAGTAATAATGCCATATATCAATGAATATTATTCAATTGAAAAAGAAGAAATCTACTCAAGTATTCTGCCAACAGCAACTCAATATTCCAGAAATTCAATGTTTGCAGGCTTAATGCCCCTTGAAATATCTCAACTATACGCTAATCTCTGGCTTGACGATGAAGAAATGGGCGGAAAAAATTTACAAGAAAAAGAATTGCTTAAAAAACAAATTGAACGTTCAGGGCACAACATTAAATTCTTTTATGAAAAAATTAACCATGCCAAAACAGGAAAAAAAATCCTCCAGAATATAACGGATTTGTTCAATTATAATTTATCTGTTCTAATCTTTAATTATATAGATATGTTATCCCATTCAAAGACTGAAATGGAGGTAATAAAAGAACTGGCTAATAATGAATCCGCATTCAGAACTTTAACTTTATCGTGGTTCAAGCACTCTCCTTTATTAGCTTTATTAAAAAGCCTGTCAGACAAAAAAAATATTAAAGTCATTATTACCACAGATCATGGCAGTATCCAGGTTCAAAATCCGATAAAAGTAATAGGCGATCGCAATACATCTGTAAACCTGAGATACAAAACAGGTAAAAACCTATCCTATAAAAAAGGGCAAGTTTTTGAGACTGAAGATCCTTATAAGATCCACCTTCCTAAAAGACATGTAAGCTCTAAATATATTTTCGCAACAAACCAGAATTACCTCGTATATCCAAATAATTACAATTATTTTGTCAATTATTACAAAAACACCTTTCAACATGGGGGGATATCCATGGAAGAAATGATGATTCCATTTGTAATTTTAAATCCAAAAATGTAATTTGCTTACATTAAAGAAATGGAAAGACTAGAATTAAATACATTAAATGAGCTTTCTATAACAGCAGAAAAGTTCCTGTCTCATACAAAAGGCAAAAGAAAATTTGCTTTTTACGGGAATATGGGGGCTGGTAAAACTACATTCATTAAAGCGCTTTGCAATGAACTGGAGGTAATAGATATAGTTAGTAGTCCTACCTTCTCATTGATAAATGAATACCAAACAGAATCAGGGGAAAAAATATTTCATATGGACTTCTACCGAATAGAAAATATTAGTGAAGCTCAAGATATAGGTTTAGAGGACTATTTTTATACACACAACTATTGTTTTATTGAATGGCCGGAAAAAATAGAAGGGATTTTACCGGACGACATTCTATTCGTAAAAATAGAAGAAGGGAAAGAAGGGAAACGGACTGTTCAATTTTAATGGACAAACAGACTTTGTAATACCTTAAAAAATTAACATATGAGTAAAAGAGGGGTTTCTCACAATATTCCATTCAGCAATACGGGATTATTTCCTAAAGAAGAAATGCTCGAAATAGGCCGAAAAAGCTCAAAATTATTAATTGGGATGCCTAAAGACAATCAGAACATTGAAAGCAGAGTTGCTTTAACTCCGGAAGCAGTTGAATTATTAGTTAACCAGGGACACGAAGTAATTATTGAAAACGATGCCGGCAAAGAAGCTAAATACAAAGATACAGATTACAGCGAAAAAGGGGGATTTATTGTAGATAGTAAGAATCAGGTATATCAATGTGACATCATTTTACGAATTTCACCTTTGACAGAGGAAGACATAGACTTGCTAAGAGGGGATCAGTTAGTCATTACAAGCTTGAACCTCCCCCAGCAGGATAAGCGATGTATCAGAAAAATGATGCAAAAAAAAATTATTGCAATAGCTTTTGAATATTTAAAAGATGAAGATAATAGTTTCCCTGTCCGTAGAGCCATGAGTGAAATTGCAGGAACAACCGCAATTCTTGTCGCTTCTGAATATCTAAGTAAATCACGCAATGGAAAAGGTGTTATGCTGGGAGGCGTAACAGGCATCACTCCGACAGAAATCGTTGTGCTTGGAGCCGGAACAGCCGCAGAATATGCAGCACGGGCAGCCTTAGGACTGGGAGCATCATTGAAAATTTTTGACCATTCTCTTATTAAGCTAAGAAGGCTACAGAAAAGAATATCAACGCGATTGTATAGTTCAGTTTTTCATCCAAGTGTATTTATGAAAGATCTACAGTCGGCAGATGCAGTTATTGGAGCAATGTATCACAAAGATGATCAGCCCAGAATACTGATTAACGAAGACATGATAAAACAGATGAAAGAAGGCTCCGTCATAGTTGACTTAAGTATCGATCAGGGAGGTTGCCTGGAAACATCTGAAACCAGGACAATCGACAATCCCGCATATATCAAGCACGGAGTCATTCATTATTGTGTTCCGAATATAGCATCCAGAGTTGGACGCACAGCTTCAATCGCATTAAGTAATGTATTCTGCCCACTCTTGGTTAAAACGGGAGAATACGGAGGTATCATAAACTTCTTGAAAGAAAACAGAGGACTAAGAAACGGAGTTTATATTTACAATGGCATATTGACAAGCAATCAAATTGGAAAGCATTTTGACATTCCATCAAGAGATATTGATCTTTTAATGGCTGCTTTCTAAGAAACTGTTTTGATTTCTTTTAGAAATTTTGCTTTACCAAATTTTGAAGATGATATTTTGCATATAAAACTAATTTGTTAAAGTAGAACAAAATCAAAACAGTTTCTAAAATATTATACAAAATAATCTCGTTAAATTATAAAAAGCTAATTAACAAATAGCTACTTAAAAATAATAAAAATCATACATTAATTTTTTAATATATTTTGATAATAAACGAATAATTATTTAATTTTAGCCCAGCAAAAATATTAAATATATGGAAGTTAAAAAGTCACCAAAAGCCGATTTAGAAAAGAAAAAAAGCCTCTTCCTCGAGATAGGTTTTGTTGTAGCACTTGGATTAGTGCTTTTAGCATTTGAGTGGACAACACAACCCTCACAAAATGACTCCTTTACTGGCGGGGAAGAAGAGGAGGTTGAACAGGAAGAAGTACCTGTAACCAGACAGGAACAGCAAAAAGAGCCACCTCCACCTCCACCCCAAAGTACAGAACAAATCAACATTGTAGATGATGATGTTGAAATTGAGGACGAACTTATGTTGGAAGAGACTGAAGCTGACCAGGAAACTGAAACTTCCTACGATTCATTCAGTGATGAGGAGGAAGAGGAAGAAGAGGAAAACCAGGTCTTTATGAAAGTTGAAGATATGCCGGAATTCCGAGGCGGCGGAATTGGAGGTTTCAGGAATTATATCCAGGAAAATCTCAAATATCCAACTGTAGCTGCTGAAAATGGTATTGAAGGTACTGTTTTTGTAAAATTCGTTGTCGATCAAGATGGATCCATATCAAATGTAGAAGTATTAAGAGGAGTTGACCCTGCTCTGGATGAAGAAGCCGTAAGAGCCATTAGAGATGCACCAGAATGGGAACCTGGGAAACAAAGAGGTAAACCAGTAAGGGTACAGTTTACTATTCCGATTGTATTTCAATTACAATAGAATAACTCAATAAAAAATCCCGCCAAACAGCGGGATTTTTTATTGAGCCTTTTATATTCAAAATTCATAGTAATCGGTTATTTTTTAAAGGTGTCGAGATAAGCTTGCATCATTGCCTTAGCAACATTTCCATCCCTAAATTTCATAGCATGTGCGAAACCCTTTTCCTTCATAACTTGCCTCAGTTGATCATCAAATAAAACTTTCCTTATAGCATTCGCAATTTCTTCTGTACTGGAAGGCTCAACATACATAGAAGCTGGACCTCCTGTTTCATGGAAACATCCTCCGCTGGATGTTATCACAGGTACTCCTGAATTCAACGCTTCAAGGATGGGTATCCCAAAACCTTCAAAAAATGAAGGATAAATAAAAGCACTTGACAATTGATAAAAAACAGGTAATTCCTCATAGGGTATCTCCGAAAAAAAGCGGATATCATTCTTTACGTTCTTATCAGCTATATATTGCTCAATTCTGCGCTTGTAGGCGGTAGGTTTCCCAACAAGAACAAGAGGGATGTCAATACCACCCTCATGAAGTGCTTTGACTATACCTAAGGCGTTTTTTCGTTCTTCGATTGTACCTACATATAATAAAAATGATTCGGGAAGATTATACTTTTGTTTTAGTTTATTTTTCTCCGCCTCTGTTTTTGCATCATAAAAAATAGGATTACATCCTTGATAAACCACCCTAATCTTATCTTCCTCTATTTTAAAATAATGAATGAGATCATCTTTTGTTTGCTGACTTACGGCAATTACTGTATTAGCCCTCTGACAGCTCAGCTTAAACTTTTTCTCATATATCCAACGGTCAACCTTTTTATATAATGTAGGGTATCGCATAAAAATCAGATCATGAACCGTAAGGACTGACTTGACATTACTTTTCCGGATATTCATGGGTAATTCGTTGCTTAGGCCATGAAACAGATCTATATCATCATATTTAAAATCACAAGCCATCCTATAGCTCCGCCAGTATGGATTGAAGGCACGGAAAAAACATTGCCGGGGTGTTCTCACATGTATGTTTGAACTATCGATAAATTCATTATTAGCCTCAGAAAATTTGGGTGTATACAAAAAATAAGAATTATCAGGATAATATTTGCTCAACAATTGGACTGTACTTCTACTGTAATTGCCAAGACCACTCTTATTAAAAAATGCACGCTTGGCATCAAAACCTATATTCATTTGGATAAAGTTAGATTATTAGTTTCTCACCCTGAGGGTTATTACTACTAAAGTCAGTATTTTTTTGATTCTGCAGCCCATAGAAGCCCCATGTTTTATGCATCGTCTTATTGTCTACATTAGTGAATGAAAATTTCATTCTTTAAAAAATTTTTTAAACAGGAACATTAAATTCTCGGAGAGCATCATTCAGAGAAGTTTTTACATCTGTGGACACTTTTCTCCTTCCAATAATCAATGCGCATTGCACTTGATATTCACCTGCAGGAAACTTCTTTGTATAGCTCCCCGGAATTACAACAGCTCTTTCCGGGATTTCTCCATGCAAAGTAACCGGAGTATCCTGAGAAACATCGATTATGTGAGTAGATTTCGTAATTGTCACATTGGCTCCTATTACCACTTCTTTTTTTACCCGTATTCCTTCAACAATAATTGATCGTGAACCGATAAAGCAATTGTCTTCAATAATGACAGGCGCTGCCTGAACAGGTTCTAACACTCCTCCTATTCCAACGCCTCCACTAATATGAACATTTTTCCCAATTTGTGCACAGGAACCCACAGTTGCCCATGTGTCAATCATACTACCGCTATCAACATAAGCACCAATATTAACATAAGAAGGCATCATAATCACATTACCAGCCAAAAATGATCCATAACGGGCTATTGCATGGGGCACAACACGAGCACCAATCTTGTCATAATCCTTCTTCAATCCTATTTTATCATAAAACTCAAACGGAGGAACTTGAATTTTCTGCATTTCCTGAATAGGAAAATACAGAATAACAGCCATTTTTACCCAATCATTTATCTTCCACTTTTCGCCATCAGGCTGCGCCACTCTGAGACGGCCCTTGTCAAGCTTCTCTATCACCTCCCGAATTATCCTTCGGTATTTTTCTTCCTTCAACAATTCACGATTATTCCATATCTGTACAATGTCATCTTTTATACTCATAGCTATATTTTTAAATTAATATGTTTATTTTTAAATATTTTATTTACAGATGTTTGTCCGCCGAAGGCAGTAATTCTACCAAAAGCGGAAAATCTACCATTTTTTAGCTGATGATGAATAATTTTTCTAAATTCCTTTTTTCTTTGCTGACAAAATTAAACAAAAAAAGAAGTTTGTAAAATCAATAATAATCATGCATCAATTTCAGGGTAAGTCACAAAACAGAAACTATGTTAACTAGTGTTAAGATATAAAAAACAAATTGCATAATTGAGAATACTATAATACTTTTACAACAAGCTAATATTTTGAAGTTAAAAATTCACATAGCATTTGTCCTATTTATTCTGTTTTCAGGTATTGATGCATTAAATGCCCAAGAGAGAGATTCTTTAATCACAATAATGGGGAATCTTTACGATAAAAAGACCTTAAAACCTATAGAGTATGCACATATTATCAATACCACTAACTATTTTGCAACAATATCGGACACTTCTGGGAATTTTAAAATAGATGCCTTCCCGGGCGACACCCTTTTAATTACTTCCATTGGCTATGAAAATGAAAAATTCGTTAATGACAGAAAGCATCAAACTTTTGTGTTTGAGAGTATTCCTATGTCTGACAAGACATATTCAATTGAAAAGGTAGAAATTACACCTTGGGGAACATATAACGATTTCAAAGAAAAATTTTTCAACCTGGAAACTGTAAACCCCAGAGATGAAATACATCCATTATTCTGGGATGGCATTCAAGAGCCGCCGGACACGGTTATACCGCACGAACCAAATATAGGGAATCCCATCTCATTAATTTATTCGCTGCTGAGCAAGGAAGGTAAATCAAAAAGAAAACTAAAGGAATTGCAAATAGAAAAAACAATCCAGAAAAAAATTCGTTCAAAATATAACCAAAAAATTGTAAGTGAAATAACAGGTTTAGAAGGTGAAGAAGTTATAAGATTTATGGAGTTTTGTAACTTCAGTGATGAATATTTGCTTGAAACAAGCAAATATGATATTCTTGAAAGAGTAAAAGAAAAATATCAACATTATAAAGATTCAATCAAAACTCAAAACAATGCAAAATAAGATTCCTGCATTCAAAGAAATCGAAGACGCTCACAAGCGTATATATAGGCAAATCAAAAGAACACCAATTCATACAAGTTCCAGTATCAATGATATTATTGATGTAGAGTTATTTTTCAAATGTGAAAATTTTCAAAAAACAGGTTCTTTTAAGTTTCGTGGAGCCAGTAATGCTATACTTAAGCTGACAAAAGAAGAGTCAGGAAACGGGGTAGGTACCCATTCCTCGGGGAACCACGCTGCAGCATTATCCCTTGCAGCAAAACTAGCAGGAATCAATGCCTATGTTGTTATGCCAAAAACGTCCAGTCCTTCAAAAAGAAAAGCAGCAGAACATTACGGGGCCAAGATTACTTACTGTGAACCTTCTCTTGACTCGAGAGAAGAAACCTACAGGGACGTAAGCAAAAAAACAAATGCTAAATTTATTCATCCTTCAAGTGATGCCAATGTTATTTGTGGCCAGGGAACAGCAGCCAAAGAATTGCTTGAAGACATTCCGGATTTAGAGGTAATAATCGCACCGGTAGGCGGGGGGGGATTAATAAGCGGCACATCAATTGCGGCAAAGCATATAAAAAATAATATACGTGTCTATGCTGCAGAACCTCAAATGGCAGATGATGCTTATCGATCATTTAACCAGGGATTTCTCATCCCGGTGGACCGACCCAATACCATTGCCGATGGACTTTTAACATCCTTAAGTCCATTTACCTTCAAAATTATTAACAAATATCTTGACGATATCGTTACTACGAAAGAAGATACTATAGTAAAAGCCATGCGTTTTTTATGGGAAAGAATGAAACTCGTAACAGAGCCATCGGCAGCAGTAGCCCTTGCAGCAATAATGGATAACAGATTTATATTTAAATCAAAAAAGGTTGGAGTAATCCTTTCAGGTGGAAACCTGAATCTTAATGAGCTGCCATTCAATAAAGAAAATGCATTCTAAACACCAGTTTACTCAGTGCTCCAGAATATTCTGGCCATCACAGGATAATGATCGGAGTGTTTAATTCTTTCCGTATTAAAAGATTGTGTTTTTAAAGATGAACTATGCAAAATATAATCTATCCGATATGAAGGGAACCGTCCGCCGTAAGTGCTTCCAAAACCACTACCTGCTTCTATAAAAGCATCTTTCATGTCTTCTCTTATAGTTCTGTAGGTATAGGATACAGGAGTGTCGTTAAAATCGCCACAAACCACAACTGGATAAGAAGACTCATCTATTTTTTTCGCTAAAAAATTTGCTTGCTGTCCCCGCTTAATAAATGCATCCTTCAGCCTGACAGATATATTCTGAAGTTCCCTGATTTTCTCGCTCTGTGAATAAGTTTTCTGGTTGGTAATAAACTCGTAGCTTTTGTTGTCAAAATTAATAGATTGCAAATGATTATTAAATATTCTTACCGTATCATAGCCCATGGCTACATCACTATAAATACTTATATTACTGGAATTCTGAAATGAAAGCTCTTCTTTATTTATAAGGGGAAATTTACTATAGATAGCTATACCATACCGCGAATATTCACCCTTTTGTATCCAAACTATATGACGGTGCTCATATTGCTTTAATAAACCATTTACCCTATATATGCTAAAATTCTTGAGCTCATTTACGTAAAATTCCTGAAAACAGATAATATCCGGGTCTACCTTAAATATAAAATCAAAAATCTTCTGTTGTTGATCCCCAAACAGACTATTTCCAAACAAATTAAATATCTGCACATTATATGTTAAAATTTTCATAGACTTATCAGCGCTGTCAATTCCTTGAGATGAAATTTGTTCCCGGTTAGATTTTGGGGGTTGAAAAGTGTGGCTCACATTATTGATGCTTAAAAGTAAGGCAATCAAAGAAATCATGAATACTTTCTTTCGAGTGATGATCCAGTAGACAAAGAAAACAAAATTCAGAATCATCAGGTAAGGAAAAGCTAATCCGAAAAAAGCTGCAGGCCAGACTTCCGCCGGAGATATAAAGACAGAAATATCCGCCAGCAGGATAAAAACAGCCAACACGTAAGTAAGATATACTAAAAATTTATGAATAAGCTTTTTCAACGTTTGAAAACAATTTGACAGACTTGATTTTATTCTTCATCTTTTGCCCTGAAAAGCAATTCTTTTTCCTCTTTGGTCAAACTTTCATATCCATGTTTAGATATTTTATCCAATATTTTATTGATTCGCTCCTGCTTTTTAACCTTTTCTTTATTATACTCAATATCCGTCTTAGGTTTTTTATAAGTCACCCTTATTTTTGGTTTGGGCTTAAATAAAGAAAACACACTATCCATAAAACGGTCAAAGCCATAAGTTAAATTCTTTCCTTTTCTGTATTGAGCAATATATAAATAGCCAAAAAGTGCACCCCCCAAATGGGCTATATGCCCTCCTGCATTTGAACCGGCTATACTCAAAATATCAAGTGCAATGGAAACGATAGCGATATATTTAAGTTTTACAGGGCCCAGAAATAATAAATGAATAGTAAAATCAGGGGCATAAACTGCTGTTGCTATAACAATTGCCATAACAGAAGCTGAGGCGCCTAATGCAATAGCATGAGGCACCATATCGGTGAAAGCAGGGAAAATATTAAATGCAATAATATATAAAGCAGCGCCGGCAAGTCCACCTGTCAAATACAAACTTAGAAGGCGTTTTTCATTCAAGTACATCAAAAATATACGTCCAAATATATAAAGCCACAATAAGTTAAACAGGATGTGGAAAAATTGCTCATGTAAAAACATATAGGTAAAAAGCGTCCATGGTCGTGTCAATAGAACCTCTACATCTGCCGGTACAGCGAGCCATGGTATAAACAAGGAAGAAATGCCACTAAATCCAAAGAGAAAAGCAATCACCTGTATAAGTTTTATCACCAGGAAAACGGCAAGATTAATGTAAATCAACTTAATAAGTGAGTTTCCCTTTTTAAAATTATCTTTTATCTGTTGTCCAATATCACTCATAAAATGTAATTTATTAAAGAAACATTAACTATATTACAAAAGTTTCTTTTAACATACAATAATCTTGTGTTTTTAAGAGCATATTTATACTGTCAGGACACATATAAGAAAAACAGACTGACTCAATAAAAAGTATGTTTATTCATGTTCCAGAATTTTATCATAATAAAGCCAAAAAGCATACCTCCCAGATGGGCAAAATGCGCAACATTACTACCCGGTTGGGTAATTCCCAGCCATAATTCAAGAATTCCATAAAAAATCACAAAATACTTTGCTTTAATAGGAATAGGGGGAAAAATAAGCAAAAGCTGAGTATTCGGGAACAACATACCAAATGCCAACAAAACACCAAATACTGCACCAGAGGCTCCAACTGTAGGAATATTCATCATCAAATTCAGTCGCCCCATCTGTGGATCAGAAAAGTTTTTCCCTTGTCTTATGGTATCAAACCCTTCTGTTACCACGGTAGATATTTGCTGTGAGTCCATCTGGTTCAATAAAACTTGTATCTGAATATGATTAACCAGCATATGCAGAAAGGCCGCCCCTAAACCTGTTATAAAAAAGTAGAGGAAAAATCTTTTGTGCCCCCATACATTTTCTAAAACACGACCAAACATCCATAAAGCAAACATATTAAAAAACAAATGGGCTAATCCCCCATGCATAAATATATGAGAAATAAGCTGATAGGGTTCAAACTTCTGTGAGCCAGGGTAATACAAGCCGAGTACCTGATTCAGTCGTATATGAAAAACATGCTCAGCCGTAAAACTAGCTAACAGCATCAAAACACTTATGATAATTAAATTTTTTACCACGGGAGGAGTTCCCATAAAACCGCTTGTCCTGTAGTTTATCATCTTTCAGTTATTTTATAATTCTTTTAAAATAATTTTTCAATTTCCTCTAATTTTATCAAAGATATTATTTTTTGTCCCTCAGGAGTATAATTTGGGGTTGAACATGCAAACAATTTATCAACCAACTCGCGCATTTCTTCATATGTCAGCGGAGTTCCAGAAGATATTGCAGCAGCTCGGGCTAAACTTAAAGCTATACCCTCATGAGAACTGATATCTGAATTCTTCAATGTATCATATCTTGCCAGGAAATCTTCCATAAGCGTTTTAACATTGGTAAAATCAGTTTCAGCAGGAACACCATGTATTTCAACAATTCGATTATCTTTTAGTTCTATCTGAAATCCTGTTTTTTTAACATCCTCATAAATATCCTGAAAAACTGCAAAATCAGCAGGATTAAGTTCTATTTCTTCCGGATATAAACGCTTCTGCACTATATTGCTCTCCTTTTTCCGGTTTGCTAAAAAGTATTCGTATAAAATCTTAACATGACACCGCTGTTGATGTATCAGCATCAAGCCTGATTTGACAGGAGTAAGAATATACTTGTATTTATATTGAAAAAACCTGTTTCCTTCGGTGTTAGAAAACTCTTCCCTTTCCATTTTATTTTCCTTGCCTGCTGCTGATTCGAATTTAAGAGTTGGCTGATTCTCTTTATTCTCAAAAGTATCATAAAGTTCTTCCCAGTTCAGAAAATCACTGTTCTTTTTTGATTTTCCCGCATTCGCTGAATCAAACTGTTCCGTTGACTTATTGTTCTCAAAAGGATTATATGTAGGATCAACTTCAATGCGCGGGGTTTGCACTTCTCTCTTTCGTGTTGGTGTAGGGATTCCAATATTCCCATCCTGGTCAAAATCAATAGAAGGAGCTATATTGTGTTTTCCTAATGCTTCTCGTACCGAAGCATGCAGTACTTGCCATACAGCTTGCTGGTCTTCAAATTTAACTTCTGTCTTCGTAGGGTGAATATTTACATCGATTGAACCGGGTGGAATTTCAAGATATATAAAATATACAGGAACATTCCCCGGGCGAACAAGATTATCGTAACATTCCATTATAGCTTTATGGAGATATGGGCTTCTCATAAACCTGTTATTCACGAAGAAAAACTGCTCTCCATATCTCTTTTTGGCTTTCTGCGGAAGACCAACATAACCAAAAACTTTCACAATATTTGTATTCGTCTCAAGGGGTATCAGATTATCTTTCATCTTGGATCCGAAAACAGAAAGAATTCTCTTACCGTAGTTTTCTTCAGGCAAATGGAAAAGAACGTTTTCGTTATGGTACAAAGACAGTTTTATATGTGTATAAGCAAGAGCAATTCGCTGAAATTCTTTAATTATGTGGTTTAACTCCGTAGAATCTTTTTTCAGGAATTTTCGTCTTGCCGGGACATTAAAAAAAAGATTCTTTACAGTAAAATTACTTCCCACAGGGCATTGTGCGGGTTCCTGGCTAATCACTTTGCTTCCTTCAATGCGAATATACGTGCCAATTTCGTCTCCCTTGGTTCTTGTTTTCATCTCCACATGAGCAATCGCAGCAATTGAAGCAAGCGCTTCTCCCCTGAAACCCATTGTTTTAATAGCAAATAAATCTTCGGCATTTTTAATTTTGGAAGTAGAATGTCTTTCAAAGGCCAAACGAGCATCAGTATCAGTCATTCCCGTTCCATTATCGACAATCTGAATAGAAGTTTTGCCGGCATCTTTTAAAATGACTTTTATCTCAGTAGCATTTGCATCTACAGCATTCTCAACCATTTCTTTAACCACAGATGCAGGACGCTGTATAACTTCTCCTGCTGCAATCTGATTTGCCACTGAATCCGGGAGAACCTGAACAATATCTGCCATAGAAATGAACTTATTAACGAAGAAGGAAATATGCAAGAGAAATTAGGATTGCCAATATAACAGCCACGCGGATATTATATTTTTTCCGTTCTTTTCTTGCCATCCTCATGTGGCCTCGCATATGACCCTTTATATTTGCAATATAAGTTTCTTTGCCCATTCGTTCTTCCATAGCCAATTCCTGGTCAATCGCTCTTTTCCTCTTCTCAAGCTCCTCTTTCCGCTCATCGTAAAAAATGGGTTTGTACCCATATTCTCTGGCTCTTGGTATGTGAAAAAACTTTAATCCCATAATTAACAAATTTAACTGCAAAGGTATTTAATATTTTGTTCAAAATACATACGGAAACATTAAGTTTAATATTACTTTAAAACAAAACAATTCATATTTTGTTCCTGTAAACTACCAGTTTTCCGATATACTAATCATTTATAAAAAAAGCCTGGTCCGAAAATAATATCAAACCAGACTTTAAAGTTAAAAACAAATAAAATTTTATCCCGTAATACTCTTATTCAACAACTTCGTTAATTTTTTTTGGATAATAATTGTTATCCTGTACATAACTGGAACAATAACGAGTGTAAGAAAAGTTGAAAATGTCAGGCCAAAAATTACTGTCCATGAAATGGGCCCCCAGAAACTAGTCATGTTTCCACCAATATAGAGATTTGGTTTAAACTCATTCAGAAGTCCTCCAAAATCAATATTAAGACCTATTGCTAAGGGGAGTAATCCCAGAATTGTTGTAATTGCAGTAAGCAACACAGGCCTTAATCTGGTTTTTCCACCTTGCACCACGCATTCTGTAGCTTCTCTCAAAGGTAAATATTCCCTGGGTTCCAGGCCCAATTCCTTACGCTTGCGTGTTTTAAGCAATTCTATATAATCAACAAGTACGATAGCATTATTTACCACAATTCCGGCGAGAGAAACTATTCCTATACCTGTCATAACAATCACTATATCCATATTGAATATTCCGATACCCAAAAACACGCCAATTGTACTAAAAATAACACTTGAAATAATGATCAATGGTTTTACCAGAGAATTAAACTGAGTTACCAGGATAATTAAGATTAAAACAGCAGCAATAATTAAAGCCTGAAAAAGGAAATCCATAGATTCCCTCTGTTCTTCCTGTTCACCAGTAAATTCATAATCATAACCCTCCGGCATATCAAAGTTTTCAAGTAATATCTTCATCTGATTGTTAATCTCTGTAGCATTATACCCCTCTAATACATTTGAATACAAGGTAATAACACGGTCAAGATCTTTTCTCTGAACTTCGCCATAAGTAGTGCTATATTTAACATCAGCCACAGCAGAAATGGGTATTTTTTTCCTAGTGCCATTGTGCATCACAAAAATTTTCTGATTCAGAAGTGTAGACAAATCATATCGGTTAGGTTCCTTCATTCTCAATTGAATTGGGTAATCATCTTCTCCAACCTTAAAATCGGATATTTCTTTTCCAAATAGCGCCGTTCTGATTTTATTTGCAATTTGAGATGTTGACAACCCAAATCTTCGTGCATTCTCTCTGTCAATATCCACAAGAACCTCAGGCTTACCCACATCCAAATCCATTTTAAGACCTTCAATTCCAGGTATTTTAGCATCATCTATGTGATTTTTTAAAGAATCGGTCAGTTGAATAAGTTCTGTAAAATCTTCACCACTGATTTCAAGATTTATTGGATCGCCGGCTGGGGGGCCCATATTATTTTTTTCAAGCGAAATTGACACTCCAGGATATTCACCAATCAGTCTGTCGCTAAGGTCAGACATGATTTCAGAGGTATTTTCATACTTCCTGTCTTCATAATCAACAAATGAAATTGTTGTGAGGCCCATATTCGGAGTTGCATCTGCTGAAATTCCTTCTCCTGCACCAGATCCCACTGTTGTAAGTACTGATTCTATTATTTTTTTATTTGGCTCAAGGAAGAGAACAATATCGTCTTCAATGTTTCTCATTACTGAATCTGTGGCATGAATGTCAGTCCCTATAGGTAATTCAGCCCTAACATTGATATAATCCGGTTCATTATCCGGGAAGAACAAAATATCCGGACTTCTCACGGCAACAAAAACCACAGCTAAAACCAGGGTTAAGATAGTTGCCAAAAAGAATTTAACAGGATTTTTACCACGAAGAGCAAACAGAAGCAATTTATTATAGCCATTTTCCAGTCTTGTGAGAAAGACATTCTGAAACAAGTATTGTGCACGATGGAAATAGAGTACATTAAATAAAACAATCAGCACAATAATCATCAATATATTGGCAATAGAATAAACCTTAAGCAGATAGAAAATTCCTGCCAGGGCAGCTAATACAAGAATTATCTTATAATTCTTCCTTTTATCTATTTTTCCATCATTTTTCATTTTGCCATACTTAATAAAGGTAGCTGCAAGTACAGGGATTATGACCAATGCAACAAAAAGAGACGAAGAAAGTACGATAATTAGAGTAATCGGCAGGTTTTTCATAAATTCACCTGTAATTCCTCCCCAAAAGGCCAGCGGTAAAAATGCAGAGAGTGTTGTAATTGTGCTAGTAATAATTGGCAAGGCAATTTCTCCAACAGCCTGCCATGCAGCATTATATGCATCATGTCCTTTGTCATGCACAAAACGGTAAATATTTTCTACCACAACAATGGCATTATCTACAAGTAATCCTAAGGCAAGTATAAGCGAGAATAATACAATCATATTTAACCGTCCACCCAACAGGCCAATTATTATAAAAGACAAAAACATTGACATCGGGATTGCCGTTCCCACAAAAAGGGAATTTTTGGTACCTAAAAAATAATAAAGAACCAGGATAACGAAGATAACACCGAGAATGATTGAATTTTCCAGGTTATTCAATTGCTGTCGAATCATATCACTTTGATCATTCGTTATAGAAATTTTCAAATCTTCTGGCACTTCACGATTTTCTACAGCCTCATCCAGAATATCAAATATCTGATCTGTCGCAGCCAATAAATTTTCTCCACTTTTCTTTATAACCTGTAAAGAAACAACCGGGCTATTATCCAATCTGGCAAAACTTTCAGGATATTCATAACCCATTTGTACCTCGGCTATATCTTTAAGATACACTAATTTATCATTGTCATTCTTAACAACTATATCCTTGATTTCCAAAACATCTTCAAACTCCCCTATGGTTCTCACCGACCGGTTGGTCCTGTCAAAACGCAATTCCCCTCCTGGCATAGATAGGTTTTCAGCCTTTATGGCATTCTCAATATCTACAAAATTCAAGCCCACGGATTCCATCTTATGAGGATCCACATTAATCTGGATTTCCTGATCATTAATCCCTTTTATCTCTACCTTAGAAATTTGATCAATTTCGTCAATCATGTCTTCAAAGTATTCAGCATAATCATTTAGCGCCTCAATGCTATAATCTCCGGAAAGATTAATATTAATAATCGGAAATTCAGAAAAATCAATATCCTCAACATTCGGATCGCTTTGTAAGTCGTTAGGCAAATCTCTCTTAGATTTATCTACAGCATCTTTAACATCTTGCAGCGCCTTATCTATATTGACATCAGTGTTAAACTCCACAAAAATCAGAGAAAATCCTTGAGATGATGTGGAATTGATTTCTTTGATACCGCGAACACTTTCAACTTCTTTTTCTATCGGGCGGGTAATAAGATTTTCAATGTCGACAGGTGGATTGCCAGGATAAGAAGTTTGGATCATTATAGTAGGAATAACGACTTCCGGAGTTAATTCTTTAGGTAGATTCTTATAGGAAAATATTCCAAAGCCCACTATAGCAATTGCCAACAACAAAATGGTATTTCTATTGTTTAAAGCTAATGTAGTTAATTTAAATTGTCTTACTACCTTCTTTTTGATTGAAGTATTTTCTTTAGCCATTGTCTATTCTTCATTTTTAATTTACCAGAGACGATTAATCAACGTCCGCTTGATTTTCTTTTACTGTAATTTCAGCACCATCAGAAACCTGTGTGTACCCGGAAGTAATAATCTTATCTCCGGGATTCAGTCCTTCCGAAATCATTGTCCTATTATTATATGAAAGTCCGGTTTTAACATAAACCTTGTCAGCAATAACTTTTCCTTCTTCCTCTTCTGCTACATACACATAATCTCCCTTCATATCCTGCTTTATGACCTCAGCAGGAACAACCAAGGCAGAATCCCTGGAATAATCTCTGACTTTCACAACACTAATCTGATTAGGTTTGATAATCTCATCCTCATTGTTTATTCTTGATTCAATCACAAAAGTCCTGCTCTCATTATCTATGGTTTGCCCTTTTCTTGTTACCGGGATTTCCTTTTTTATATCAGAGTATGCAGGAAAAGTAACCTCTATTATATCCCCTTCGTTTACGTGAGTAAGATATTGTTCTGAAATATCTGCTTTAACTTTTAATTTCTGCATATTAACAAGATGCAATACTTCTATGCCGGGAGTACCCAATTCACCTTCTTTCTGACTTATACTCTCTACAAAACCTTCAAAGGGAGCTTTGACGCGTGCCATATCTAATTCCTCGTTAAGGGTTTCCAGACGCCCTTCAAGATTCTCTTTTTGATTTTTAGCCTGCAAATACTCCATTTCCGAACCAACCTCTTCTTCCCAAAGCCGCTTTTGTTTCTCATAAGTTTTTTGCGCCAGTTCAAGATTCGTTTTTACTTCTTCAATATTACTTCTTATCACTTTTGTATTCAGTGAGAACAAGGGTTCCCCCTTTCGCACCCGCTCACCTTCCTCAACATAAATCTCAGTAATCTGGCCGCTCGTCTCAGGACTCATAACCGCTTCCCAGACGGCTTCCACCTTTCCGCTGGTTTTGATAAAATGATTAAACCTTTCCTGCTCTATTTCTTTTACATAAACAGGTATCTGATACACCCCTCCACGCTCTCCGGGTAATTCTTCCAACTGTTGTGTTAAAGAGGTTATGTCTTTACGAAGGGAACTCATTTCCTTTTTTTTGTCTGCCAATTTATCTTGCACTTTTTCTCTTTCTGATTTCTGCTCACACGAAATCAAGGATAGAATTCCTAAAACAATCAATAATTTCTTCATTGTCTGTAATTTTATAATTCGTTTAAAATCTTTTCAAGTTCAACTTTAGCTTGTAATAATTCTACAAGAGAATTAATATATGCTGATTCCATTTGAAGATATTTATCATTTGCCTGAGTTAGCTCCATACTGGTAGCCATACCCTGATTATATTTTTTATTGGTCTGTTTAAAAACCTTCCTGGCTAGTTCCTTATTCTGTTCATCGCTCTGATACCTTTCCAAAGCTGTTAAATAATCATTCCGCGCCTGGAGATAATTGTTTTTCATCGCCTTGCGTGTATTTTCCAGATCGTTCCTGGATTTTTTCAAATTCAACCTGGCTTGTTGCACTTTGGAGCGTTTTTCAAAACTACTGAATATCGGAATGTTAAGCTGAAATCCAACTGCGCTTGATTCATACCAGGGCTCATCAAAGTCAAAAACATTGAACTCATCGCGCATAGCATTTTGAGAATAATTATAAAATGCTGAAACTGAAGGAAGGTAATTGGACTTTTCTCTTTTAAGATCCAATTCAGAGAGCTCTACTTCTGTTTGATTTAGTTGATATGTTATATTCTGCTCAGCATTAAAGTCAGTGCCATAAGAATGTTCCAAATTATTTTCATGAATAAAATGATCGAGAGATTGGGTCAACTCTAAAGGAGTATTGAGACTAATGCCCATCTGAATTTTCAACAAATTTTCCAGACTCTCCAATTGTCGCTCAGTTGATTTAAGATTGTTTTTCAGTGAGGTAACATTAATCTGAATTTGGTTTACGTCCGTTTCCTCTGCCAGCCCATTTTCATACATTAACTTTGTGTCTTTCAGGGTTTTATCCAAATTATCCAGGTTTTCACCAAGAATATCAATATTTTTTTGGGTAAGTAAAATGGAATGATAGGTGTTTATAACATTAGACTTAACATTCAACGCTGTGAGCTCCGACTGCTTCTTGGCCAGACTTTTATACACTTTGGAAGCCTGAAGTCCGACAATATAAGGTCCGCTAAACACAAGCTGCGAAACTTCAAGATTTGCTGCAAAAGTATGCTGATTTCCAAATTGAACTTCTATCTTTTCCGGTTCCGGTATGGGTTGCTGGTCTATCACACCTTCTTCCATAAGAATCTGCATTATAGTAGGTTCAATAAAATTTGGAAACAACTGTGTTGCCAGACTTAAATTATTATTATAAGAGCTGCTGCCACTAATTTTAGGCAATCCCTGTGCTGTTGTCTCCCAAACTCTTTTATCGGCAATCTTAACATCAAGCTCAGCATTTTTTATTTCGGTATTATGCTCTAAAGCCTTGTCTAATGCTACATCAAGTGTTAATCGCATAGTATCCGCAGTCTCTTGGGCATAAACAATACCGGGCAATACGAATAATAAAATTAAAATCATCCGTAATAAACTCATCTTTCTGCACATAGCTATATAAAATTTGATTTACAGGTTAATATTTTTCTTTCTGAATATGTTTGTATCATTTTATTTTAAATTCTTTCATTTTGCTTTCAAAAAATTCTATGCCTTTTTTGCTGGCAATACCGCGAATATGGTATCCCATCATCTCCAAAACAAACTCCCGGGAAGTCAGCTCTTCAATTTTGAACATCTCATTGGCAAAACTATTTTCAATCCTGCTGACATGCACCTTGGCAATAATGTTCTCGTTTAATTCGCTACGGAACAAACCTTCCTTTTTACCCTTTCGAATATTTTCAAGGACAGCCTGATACATATTGGTTCGTCTATGCTCCCGAATTTTCGTGTAATACTGAGGATAATACTTTTTCAAGTCATACTCCGTAGAAGGATTATAATTCTTCAGCATCTCTATAACAAACTCATTCACTTTAAATAGTTCTTCAATAGCATTGTTGTTTTCCTGCTGTATTTTACGGACATTGCAAAGCCTCTCGTTGAGAAGATAATCGACAAAATGATTTACAAGATCATCTTTATTTGTAACATAGTTATACAAAGTTTTTTTCGACATGCCCAACTCTTTCGCCACATCATCCATAGTAACACTCCTAATCCCATATTGAAGGTATAAAGAGCTTACCTTATCGATAATAAATTTAAATTCTTCATTCATACATTTCGATTCTTAACAATTTCAAAACAATTTGGTTGACAAATAATAAGTCGCAAATATATAAAAATTTAATACCATAGAAACTATTTAAGAGGATAAAGTTTCCAAAGTTTTGTAATTTATTAACATAACCCTTTAAACGCAGGTACCATTGAAAATACATAACGTAAACAAACCGGAAAAAAGCTTTACCGGTCAGAATTATGAAAAAACGCTAAGATTTATTTAATAAAATCAAATTTGCAATAAGGGCGTAACACCTCAGGTATGACAATCTCCCCGGCAGTTTGATTATTCTCCAGAATAGCAGCCAGCAAGCGGGGTAATGCAAGGGCGCTTCCGTTCAGGGTATGAGCAAGCTTAGGCTTATTGTTTTGCTCATCACGATATCTGAGTTTCAACCTATTTGCCTGATAAGACTCGAAATTTGATACTGAGCTTACTTCAAGCCATTTATCCTGTGCAGCCGAATAAACTTCAAAATCATAGGTCAAAGCAGCAGCAAAACCCAAATCTCCCCCACATAATCTCATCATACGGTAAGGCAACTGAAGCTCTTTCAGCAAACTTTCTACATATTCTAACATTGCCTGCAGTGTATCATAGGATTTCTCAGGGTGCTGGATTTGAACAATCTCAACCTTATCAAACTGATGCAGCCTGTTCAGTCCACGAACATCCTTCCCCCATGAACCCGCTTCTCGTCGAAAACATGGTGTATACGCAGTCAATTTAAGCGGTAATTCCTTATGTTCCAGAATTCTATCCCTGTACATATTCGTCACCGGAACTTCAGCGGTAGGAATAAGGTAATAATTATCAATCGGCACATGATACATTTGTCCTTCTTTATCTGGCAATTGTCCTGTTCCAAATCCACTATCTTCATTAACCATCAGGGGTGGTATGACCTCATAATAACCTGCTTCATATGCTTTATCAAGAAAATACGCTATCAAAGCCCTTTGCAGCTTTGCTCCACTTCCTTTATAGACAGGAAATCCACGTCCTGTAATTTTATTACCCAGTTCAAAATCAATGATATCATACTTTTTAGCCAATTCCCAGTGTGTAAGTACATCCCCTTCTAATTTGGGGGCTTTTCCATCCGATCTTATTTCTTCGTTATCCTCTTCCCCTTTGCCAAGTTTAACAGACTCATGGGGAACGTTAGGTACCTGAACAAGAAGGCTGTCTATTTCTGTTTTTATTTCATCCAGCCTTTTTTCTTTGTCCTTTATGTTTTCCTTTAGCTGTGAATTTTTTTCTTTAACCTGATTGGCTTCTTGGGTTTTACCTTCTTTAAAAAGTTTTCCAATTTGTTTCGAAAACTTATTTAACTCAGATTGCTCCGTGTTCAGGGACTTTTGTGTCTGACGGCGGTCATCATCAAGTTGCAACAATTGTTGAATAATATCAGAAAAATCTTTATTTCTCACTTTTTGCTGCTGGATAATATACTCTGAATTCTCCCGGATGTATTGCAATGAAAGCATAATAAATGATTTTAAATAAAAACACCTGTACTTACAAAAATAGCAAATACAGGTGTAACTTTTGTTAGGTATTTTAAATTATTCTTCTATAGGATTGACTGTTACATAAGACTTGTTACGTCTTTTTGTGAACTCGATACTACCATCCACAAGAGCGAAAAGTGTATGGTCTTTACCCATACCAACATTTTTACCGGGATAATGTTTTGTTCCCCGTTGTCTTACAAGTATGTTTCCTGCTTTTGCATATTGACCGCCAAAGATTTTTACACCCAAGCGTTTGCTTTCAGAGTCCCGTCCATTACGGGTACTACCCATTCCTTTCTTATGCGCCATAGTTAAAAATTTTTTATATTAAGCAACAATATTTTCTACTTGAATTTGCGTCAGTGACTGACGATGACCCTGCTTTTTCTTATATCCTTTTCTGCGTTTTTTCTTAAATATAATTTTCTTATCGTCTTTTAAATGAGAAAGTATTTTTGCAGAGACTTTTGCGCCTTCCACAGTTGGTTTTCCAACTGCTACACTGCCCTCATTGTCGACAAGTAAAACTTTATCAAACTCAACATCTGAGCCTTCTTTGCCTTCCAGACGACTAACATACAATTTGTCATCCTTCTGTACTTTGTACTGAAATCCTCCTATATCTACAATTGCATACATCATTCTAATACTTTAATGTTTTATTTGCGGTGGGCAAAAATATAAAACTTTACAATAAGAACCAATTTTTTTATCCCAAATAATTCATAAAATATTTTTCCACAAAAAGTTAATTTATTCAAGACTCTTCAAATAGTTTAGCAGATTATGCGTAGTTACCTCTATATCAAATTTTTCCAAAACCTTATTTTGTCCATTTTTCCCCATAATAAACCTTATCTCCGGATTCTGTATTAAATATTCAACAGCATCAGCAAATCCCTCTAAATCATTCACAGGAACCAAAATACCATCTTCATTATTATTAACTATTTCAGGATTACTACTAACATCAAAAGCTACAACAGGTTTTCCGCAAGCGTGAGCTTCCACAAGAACATAGCCAAACCCTTCCCACAGAGATGATAAAACAAAAATATCCACAGACTCCAGAAAAGAGCTGATATTTTCACTGAAGCCAGTAAGTTCAACATAAGCGTTTAATCCTCTATTTTCTATAGCCTTTTTCAATTTATCCTCCAAACGACCTGTCCCGGCTATTTTAAGTATTAAAGGATATCCCTTCTGTCTTAGACGTACAACCAGATCAATTAAAAATTCCTGATTTTTCTGTTTCTCCAATCTTCCAGCGTTACCCAGTACAATTTCTTTCTGATGATCAGGTTTACTGCACTTCGTATCAAAAGAAAGATCACTCAAATCAATACCATTATATATCACCTGAATCTTCCTTTCATCAAAGAGATTCTGATTATTTGCCAGAATTGTACGCATGGTTTCCTGAGAATTTGCTATAATGTGAGTAACAACATGCCTAAACAAATACCTGTTGGATGGAGAATTATTTATCGGTATTGCGCTTCCTCTTCGATAGATGATATTGGGGACACCAGCTTTCTTAGCAGCTCTGGCCGCTGTTTTCACATCGGAAGACATATTCACAATCAGATGGGTGATTTCCTCCGCTTTAAAAAATTCAACAAGCTCTTGAAATAGTATCAAATTTAGAAAGCTCAGGTTCCCAACTTTAAAAGAAAAGACCCTAAGATTCGCTTCAATGGCTTTTTTATACAAAGGACTCCCGGGATAAGCACAGAGAATCAGCTTTACTCCCTGTTCCTGCAATCTTCTGGCCATTTCAAAATGCCACTTTTCTCCTCCTCCCCATGCTTTGCAAGAATTAAAAAAACATACAACCCCATTTATTTTTGTTGATTCCAAAGCTGGTATAATTTAACTTGTTTCAGAAACTTAGAATAAGAAGAATTGCAACAAATTACAAACCCATAAAATCCATCACGCAAACCGCCTTTAATAAAATAGGCATGAAAAAACTTCCAAACCGGGCTAAAAATCATTTTCAGAAAAGAAAACCTTTTCCCCCTCCCATAAAGAACTTTAGCTGAAATGGAAGAAAACTTGTTAATTGTTTCTATATGTTGTTCAACCGTATAAAATGAATAATGCAGAATATCCCCGTTTATAGACTGAATTTTTGCATTTTTCTCCATCTCAAACCTATCATGAGGATTCTGACCTTTCCAGTCACCTTTGTGTTGATTCCAAAGTCTTAATTTTCTATCGGGATACCATCCGCAATGCCTGATCCACCTGCCACAATATTTCGTTAGTCTGTTAAAAATATAGCCATCGTATTGAAATCCATTGGTTTTCAGATTCAATATTTGTTGCTGTAAATTTTCTGAAAGCGCCTCATCAGCATCGAGTGACAGAACATAATCATAGGTTGCCTGGTTCTTAGCCCAGTTCTTTTGTTCAATATAGCCTTCGAACTCATGTTGAATAAATGTAGTTCCTTTACTTTCACATATCGCTCTTGTACTATCATCTGAAAAAGAATCTACTACAATAATTTCGTCAGCCGTGTTTTTAACCGAGTCAATACACCGGCCTATATTTTTTTCTTCATTCAATGTCAGAATAACAACTGATACCTTATCCATAAATAAAAACGCTTATAACAGGTATATATATTTTTTCTGCTGTCTTTTTCAGGTTAAGAAAACATCTGCATTTCATGCAGCTTTTTATAGATCCCATCATTTTTGATTAACTTGTCATGTGAACCAATTTCAGAAATGCTACCCTGATACATAACGGCTATTTTATCTGCTTCTCTGACTGTAGACAATCTATGAGCAATAACAATAGACGTACGGTTATGCATGAGCCTGCTCAAAGCATCCTGAACGAGTTTTTCAGACTCTGTATCCAGCGAACTTGTCGCTTCGTCCAATATCAGGATAGGTGGATTTTTCAATACCGCTCTTGCGATGCTCAGTCGCTGCCGCTGTCCACCGGAAAGTTTATTGCCCATGTCTCCAATATAAGTCTGATATCCTTCTGGTAGTTCTTCTATAAATACGTGAGCATTGGCAACTTTTGCAGCCTGAATTACATCTTCTTCTGCTACCTCATCTCGTCCAAATGCAACATTATTAAACACAGTGTCATTAAACAAGATGGATTCCTGACTTACAAGTCCCATCAGGTCTCTAAGATGCTTTATCTTCAAGTCTTTCAGGGAATTTCCATCTATAAGTATATCACCACGGGTTGCATCATAAAAGCGCGGCAATAAATTCACCAAAGTAGATTTCCCTGCACCTGACTGGCCTACAATAGCAACCATCTCGCCTTTATTAATCTCAAGATTGATATCTTTAAGCACCCAGTCAGTGTTATATCTAAAAGATAAATCCTTATAAACAATAGACTGTTCGAAATTCTCAATCGACCGGGCATTAGGTTTCTCTTTTATAGTCTCCTCGGCATCAAGGATTGAATTGACTCTGTCAAATGAAGCCAAACCTTTTTTAACATTATAATAATAATTGGATAATGTCTTTGATGGCTGAATTATCTGTGAAAAAATCGCCAGATAAGCGATAAAAGCCTGTGGAGTTAAAGTTGTCGCATTCTGAAGGACAAGACTACCTCCATACCACATGATAATCACTATCACGGTTGTCGAAAGGAATTCACTGAAAGGATGGGCAAGAATTCGCTTCCGCAACACCTTATTCATGATATCCGTATAATGCTGATTCTGTTTACCAAACTTCTGAGTTGATCTTTTTTCTGAATTAAAAGCTTTTATTATTCTCAACCCATATAGGGTTTCTTCAATAATTGACAACAAAACACCCAGTGAATCCTGTCCTTTCACGGAAGCTTTACGAAGATTTTTCCCTACCAACGCAATAACATAGCCACTGACCGGAATCAATATCAAGGCAAAAATGGTAAGCTTATAATTCATATAAAAAAGAGCACCAATATATACAATAATCTGGATAGGTGCAGGAATAGCTTTTCGTAACGGCCGGAAAATTGTATTGGCAATTTCCTGCACATCCCCTGTAGCCTTAAGCATCACATCACCGCGTTTCTCCTCAGAATAATAAGCAACCGGAAGGTTAACTATTTTTTTATAGAGCTTATTGCGAATATCACGAATTATTCCATTAATCAATGGTATAATGGTAAAGTTACCCAAATAATTAAACGAAGTTTTCAAAAAAACCATGAAAACCATAAAAATGCTAATATAAATCAAAGCAGTACTAGGTCCTTCACTTTGAATAATTTGTGTAATAAAATAATTAAAATTATGTTGCACTGCCTTGGCCGAAAATTCAAAAGCAACAGGCTCTGTAACCATTTCTTTGGTATTGAAAAGAATGCCAAGAAAAGGTATGGCCATTGTGAAAGAAAACAAAGAAAACATGGTTCCCAGTATATTAAAGAAAACACTCAATAATCCATTTCTCCAATACGGGAAAATATATCTAAATAAATATTTTAATGGGCTCATAAGCTAGTATTCCAAATTTATTAATCAATAGGTTCCTATAGATAAAGTTTTTCTCTTTGTTTTTTCGAATATTCCAGGCACTTCTCCCAATCCTCTGAAAAAGCATAATTAACCTTTTCTATCATTTTCCTGGGAATTAACGTTTCCTTCTCATCAAGATGCTTTGGATACAAAACACTTAAGTAAGCTACCAAATGTAATAAAAAGGCACTGAATTTTTTATAAATGAATTTAGCAAAACCTGATTTTCTGCCGGACTTATCAAATTTATATTTTTTGTTAAATTTTCGTACCACTTTAAGTTGTTTGGCAGAATAGGCCTTTTTAACGGTTTTGACTTTTATTTCCTTCCTTGAATAAGTTGCTCCGGTATAATCAGCAATAAGGTCAATCACTTTAAAGGGTTCATTTTGCAGTTCTTCCTGAAAAAGGACTAATGGAGTACTGTTAAAAGTATCTTCCAAAAACTGTATTTTCGGAAAAAAACGTAAATGTTTATTTTTCAACACACTCTGCTCCTCATCAGGTTGATAATATTCCTGAAATCTTTTTGTTCCGTGTTTTCTTAGATAATATTTATATTTTGAGCTTAACCAGGAACCATGCTTTCGCAACACAATAATCGGATAACTATTGGGGTATTTTGAAGCCACATCCCAAGCTTTACGCCTTCCTTCCTTCACATCCAGATCAAGTTCAATAGAAAGCAATATCCGCTCAAAATCTGATTTTTCAATTATCTTATCTTTCCGTTTAAAATCATGCTTCTTAATGTATTCAATTCCGGAAAAATTCGGAAACACCTTCACCTGTAGAAAGGTAGAAGCTGTTTTCGGAAGCCCTACATGAAAAAATACTATCTTATCACTATTCTTAGTCATAGGAGCATTATTAAATTATTGGCTTATCCAGCTTTATCTATTAATGCATTGTACATTTCCAGTATATTCCGGACAGTTTTATCCACATGGAAATGTTCTTTGATATGTTTCTGAGCATTTTTACCCAACTCCTTAGTCCAGTCCTGATTCCTTTTAAAGTCAATAATAGCACTGGCAATTTTCTCAGGAGAACGGGGAGGTATTAGTTTTCCTGTCCTCCCACTAATCACCAGTTCTGAATTTCCACCAACATCAGTTGCAATCACAGGAACACCAAGACTCATAGATTCGATGGTAACTTTAGACAATCCTTCTCCCTTTATCGAAGGTAAAGCAGAAACATTGCATGCTTTCAGGCAATTCAAAACATCATCACGAAAACCCAACAGATGAATATTCTCAGATAACGGAGAGCTGTTAATAATTCCCATGAATTTATGGTTATCCATGCCCTTACCAATCAGGAGAAAATGAATATCCTTATGTTTTTTAAGAAAGTGCGTTGCCTGCAAAAGATAAATAATTCCTTTCATTCTGCGTACATTGGCTATGCAACCCACAACAAAACTATTCTCTGGTATTCCATACTTTTCTTTTGAAATAGGTTCTATATTCTCATACCATTGGTTATTATGGCCCTTATAAATGGTAACCGCTTTTTCTTTATTAAAGGCAAGCTGATCCCTTACCTGGTCTCTCACACCGTTTGAAACACATGTAATTTTACTGACTTTCGGGTGCAAGTGGCTTATATAAGAAGAAGGTTTATACCAAAGAACATGGCCTGTGAAGCCTCTATAGGTTACAACTTTGACGGGTAAGCCAAGAGAGGCAAAAACAGTATTGGTAACTGCGCGATTATTAAAAACATGCACTATATCATAATTGCCCTCTTTCAGAACTTTTCTGATATACCTGATTTCACTGACAGCAATTTTCTTACCAGGTTCATAAGGATAAATTGTCATACCTTCCTGTTCAAATTTCCGGGCATAAAAAGTATCCTTCCCTGTCATCACGCTAATATCCACACCTGCATGCTTCAATCCCAAAACCATTTCGGCTTCTGGCCGAACAGATGTAAGAGGACCCTCATAACTACTTATAACTAAAACCTTTATAGCCATTCATTCAAGATTTATTTCCTTGCAAAGTTAAACAAATTGATTCCTTAAGGTCTATCATACACCTTAATTTTACAAATAATTAGGTCAAAAATATTATCCCAAGAATACGGAAGATTAGCATCCTTTTTACTCAGGCCTCATTTATAAATTATCATAAAATCTGTAAATTTGGAAACTTAAATTTTTTGGACACACAACAAATAACTATGGAAAATCTCAATAAAGAAATCTACTTTCATGTAGGACTCGGGAAAACCGCATCCACATATCTCCAGTATAAAGTTTTTCCAAAATTTAAAGGAATTTATTATATACAACGTACCCGGTACGAAAAGTACCCAAAAATTATTGAACAAACCAACCACAAAACATATCTGATTTCACGAGAATTTGACCGTCAATTTGAACGGGAAGTCAGAAGGATGGCATCCCACTATCCATATGCCAGCATCATTATTGTTCTGCGCAGAAATGACAGCTGGCTCGCTTCACAGTACCGACGTTATGTAAAAAACGGAGGATATAAATCCTTTGGTGAATTTGTAGATATTGAGAATAACCAGGGACACTGGGACTTAAAAGAAGGATTCTTTCATAAGAAACTTCAGTTGATAGAAGAAATATTTCCCAACAAACCACTGGTGCTCTTTCACGATGAATTAAAAAATGATCCCTTCTCTTTCATTGACCGTATTGCAAAATATACCGGAGCCGAATATGAGAAAAACAAAATAGATATAAATCCTCAACATAAATCCTACAGTACAAAACAACTAAAGGTATTAAAGCGCATCAGTACAAAAATCTTCCCACGGGAAAAAAAAGAAATCAAAAATAAAACACTTCATTATATTAATTTTCGTTCGCGTTGGCTTTTATGCCACTTAATATTATATGCAGCCTATTTGCTGCCAAAAAAATGGTTTTTGGATGAAAAAATTATAGGAAATGAAGAACTGGAAAAAATTAAAGCCTATTATTATGATGACTGGTCTAAATGCATAGAATTTGCAAAAGAAAAAAGTTTCGACCCCACGGCCGTGGATGCTCTATCTGAATAAAAACACTAACTAATCCGGTATAAAGTGACCATACCTCAATTTATAAATGATTTTATCAATTTAATTTTCCCAGAAACATGTATTGCATGTGGTGGAGAACTGCCCCCAAAAGAAAAGTATCTGTGCCCACATTGTTTGTTGGACTTACCCAAAACGAATTATCACAAGGAGCCTGAAAATCCAGTTGAGCAAATATTCTGGGGAAGAATTCCAATTCAGTATGCGACCTCCTATTTTTTCTATACCAAAGGAAGCAGATATCAGCGGCTTATACACGAAATGAAATATAACGGAAAAAAAAACATAGGTTATGAGCTGGGAGGAAAAATGGGCAACGAATTAAAAAGTTCTCCTTTCTCTGAAGTAGATTATATTGTTCCTGTGCCCCTGCATAAAAAGAAATTGAGGAAAAGAGGATTTAACCAAAGTGAATGGATTGGAAAAGGAATGGCTGAAAAATTAAACAAACCCTTATCAACCGACATCCTTTACAGAGCAGAATATACAGACAGCCAGACAAAGAAAAGTAAATATGAACGATGGTTAAATGTAGAAAAGGTCTTTAAACTCAAAGACAAGTTCACATTTCGCAATAAGCATATCCTCCTGGTAGATGATATATTAACCACGGGGGCTACACTTGAGGCATGTGCAAATACCATTCTGGAGACCAAAAATACTTCCATTAGCATTGCCACTCTGGGTTTTTCTGATAAATAAGACACTCTGCCGGTAAAGGAAGATAAATAACCTGTCAAATCTATTTATACCTGTGCACTTCCAAAGGGTCTGGGCACTCGTCAAGCAAGGCAGATATCCTCCTTTGCAATTGCGGATGTACAAAATCAGGCTCAATCTCAACCATTGGAACCAGGGCAAATCGCCTCTCCTGAATTAACGGATGGGGAATCTTTAATTGTTCCATGTTATAAATGCGATTCCCATAGAACAATATATCAACATCTATAGGTCTGCTGGTATATTGATCAACATTCTCTCTCTTCCTGCCCAATTTCTTCTCTACTTCATTAATCTGATCAAGAATTTGCAAGGGTGGTTTCCCGGATTCAAAAACAACAACCTGGTTTAAAAAATACATATCATCTTTAAACCCCCATGGTTCAGTCTCATAAATAGACGAACACTGTATAAGATCCCCTATTTGGGATTTAATTTGTTCTGTTGCAGTCTGAAGCAAAGCTTCTCTGTTATTCTGATTACTTCCCAATAATAAATATAGCCTATCCATAAAACATTAAAAATAATTGACAAAGATTAACTAGTTGATTTGTTAACAGGAAATACTTTTTCATGGGGTAAAATTCTAAAAATTTTATCACCATAAAAATTTATCCTATCTAAAAATGTAATACCAAAAGAAAAATTAATACTAATAACTGTAAATCGTTCAACTAACATCAGCAATGTATTATTAAACGGGAAAAATGAGCACACGAGTTTCACCACTGAGACCTGCAGAACGAATTGTTTTAATTGACGCCCTGAGAGGACTGGCAATTTTTGGCATATTCATGGTAAACATGCAATACATGTATGAACCCATGACCAAAATGTTAATTAGCTCTTCTCAGGATGCTCCTATACACCAATTGATTTCAGAATCATTTATTAAATTCTTTTTTGAAGGGAAATTTTATGTTATTTTTTCTATGCTGTTTGGCTTTGGTTTTTGGATTTTTTTAAACAAATCAACTTCTGACGGTTCAAGTGTTGTTCCTGTTTTCCGAAGAAGACTGTTTTTTTTGATGCTTTTTGGGATTGCTCATATAGTACTTTTATGGGTTGGCGATATTCTCCTTTACTATACCTTATTAGGTTTTATACTGATACTTTTTAAAAAAGCATCAGAGAAAAAAATAAAAAAATGGATAATCTCTTTGGTTTTGGTGCCGCCAGTAGTAATCACCTTACTAGTTTCAATGATCTGGGCACTTTCACAAATCCCGGAAGCGAAAGAAGCTATGGACTCAGCCTTTCAGGAATCAATTCATGAAATAACCCAATTTGTTGAGCATACCGCTGCTATATACGCAAAAGGGAGTTTTTCTGAAATAATCACTGTGCGGATCGATGAATATTTAACATTATTACCCGGCACATTGACCTTCTTTCCGATTATTCTTGGTATGTTTTTATTAGGAGTCTTATTTGCACGAAAAAAATTGTTAACGGAATATGTGAATAATCTTTCATTTTTTAAGAAAGTCTTCTGGTGGGGTGTTGGTGTTGGAGTACCAACCAACACCCTTTATACCATCGCTTCGCACTATTCCATTTTATGCATTCCGGATGGCTGGATGTTACTTACTTCTATCATGCACACCTTTGGTGGAATAGCCTTTGGTTTGTCCATTATATCGGCTATGGCTATATTATTCGCAAAAGGGAAATCGGGGTGGCTTAGCTTCCTGTTGGCGCCAGTTGGACGAATGGCGCTAACAAATTATTTATTGCAATCGATAATTAGCGCTTTTTTATTTTACTCACATGGTTTGAGACTAATTGGTAAAGTTGAGGCCTGGCAAGGTATCGTACTGGTAATTATAATATTTTCAGCGCAAATAGTCTTTAGTAAATGGTGGTTAAAACGATTCAGATTCGGGCCTTTCGAGTGGTTATGGAGAAGTTTAACTTATGGTAAAATTCAACCTATGAAAAATAATGGATAAGGTATTCGAGCAGTTCGAAGAACAAAACGCAACTTTCTTTTTTAACAGGAAGATTATAAATTTGTCAAATAGTCAAAACATTTAAAAATAAAACTCTATGAAAAGCTTTTTAAAATACACATTAGCGACCATTGTTGGTGTTATCCTTGCAGGGTTACTATTCTTTCTTATTTTCTTTACAACAATAGGAACCATTATGTCCAAGCAAGATAAACCGGTTGAAATTGAACCCAACACAGTATTAAAAGTGGAGCTTGACAACATAATTATGGATCGCAGTCCGAAAAATCCCTTTGAAAATTTTGATTTTCAAAGCTTAAAACCCCAGAAATCATTAGGTTTAAATGAAATTTTAGCCAATATAGAGAAAGCCGGGAAAGATGAAAACATAAAAGGGATTTACCTTGAACTAACTGCTATACCAGCAGGCATGGCTACGATTGAGGAAATAAGAGAAGCCCTCCTTGAATTTAAAGAAACAGGTAAATTTATTATCGCCTACAGCGATGACTACCTGCAAACCTCATACTATCTAGCCTCGACAGCAGACAAAATTTATGTAAATCCTGCAGGGCGGGTAAACCTCACAGGCCTGAATTCACAGGTTATGTTTTTCAAAGATGCACTTGACAAGCTGGGTGTGGAACCGCAGATTATTCGCCACGGTAAATTTAAAAGTGCAATAGAGCCATTTACAAGAAAAGAAATGAGCGATGAAAACAGAACCCAAATTATGGAATACGTCTCAGATTTGTGGAACAAAATGGCAGAAGGGATTGCTGACCAGAGAAGAATTAATATTAAAAATATAAATGGTCTCACAGAGGAGTTGGCATTAGAAGATGCGGATGCAGCATTAGAAAACAACTTTATTGATGGACTAAAATATAAAGATGAAATTTTCCGGGAGCTAAAAGACAGCTCAAAAACAGATAAGGATGATGCTCAATTTGTGAATTTGAAACAATACAATCGGGTTCCAAAAATCAAAGAACACAAAGGGCTGGCAAAAGACAAAATTGCTGTTGTATATGCTATGGGGTCTGTAATTATGGGAGAAGGAGGAGAAGGAACAATAGGCTCAGACAGAATATCAGGGGCAATTCGGGAAGCAAGGAAAGACTCCAGCATTAAAGCCATCGTTTTCAGAGTTAACTCAGGTGGTGGCAGTGCACTGGCATCAGAGGTAATCTGGCGGGAATTAAAACTTGCGGGTGAAACCAAGCCGGTAATTGCCTCTTTAGGTGATGTAGCAGCTTCAGGGGGTTACTATATTGTAGCGCCTGCAGATACAATTGTAGCCAATCCTAACACAATAACCGGTTCCATTGGTGTTTTCGGAATAATCCCAAATGCTAAAGAACTGATGAATGATAAGCTGGGCATTCATGTAGATGTGGCCAAAACTCACGAACATTCAGACATAGGCAGTCCTTTCAGGTCATTAACAGCTTCAGAAAGACAAGTAATAAAAAATGGTATCGAAGATGTTTATGACACGTTTGTAGGACGAGTTGCAGATGGTAGAAATATGACAAAAGAAGAAGTTGATGAAATTGGGCAAGGACGCGTCTGGAGCGGTATAGATGCCAAAAAAATAGGGCTTATTGACCTTCTCGGTGGGATGAATAAAGCCGTAGACCTGGCCAGCGAAAAAGCCAAGCTTAAAAAATATCGTGTGGTTGAACTCCCGAAACTTAAAGATCCATTCGAACAATTTATGAAACAATTTACTGTTAGCGCAAAAGCACAAATAATCAAAAGTAGCCTGGGAGATAATTACAGATATTACGAACAAATTGAAGAAATAAAAAATATGTCTGGAATTCAGGCAAGGATTCCATACAAAATAGATATTTACTAACCTTCCTCAATCATAGATATAAGCACCGGTTTTTTGATAAAACCGGTGCTTATTGTTTAATGATATAACTTTTCCTAATTTTATACACAAATAAAAAATCCATGCGCTTAGTTTACCTCATCATATTAGGGACCTTTATAACCATTTCATGCACCAAAGAAAACGGTGGAAACCAGCACATTCAACATATTGACAGCCTGTTAACCGAAATTGATACGTTAAACAGCAAACTAAAAAAAATTGACATTGAACCCGTTATACAACTAAACGACTCGGTGGAACAAGAAATAGAGAATACTTCAAGTATCCAGAAAACAAAAAAGTTACAAACCATCCAAAATCACACCCATACAATAATACAATGGTATGATGATGTATATCAAGAAGTAATTTTGAATAAAAATTTTCTGGAAAAAACAAAAAAGGAAGCAGTTTCCGGCAAAATAAATGATTCAACGATGCTTAATAAAATCGAAAAAGAAGATACGATCTTTTCCAACATGAAACCCCGTATTGAAGAACAAATAATAAAGCTGGATCAAGAAATTAATAATATTAAACAACAATACCTGAATAAAAAATCAGATCAAAATTAAAAACACGACGTACCGATGAACAAATCTTATTTATATGCCGGTCTCACCATATTCTTCTGGGCTACGATTCCCTCTGCCTTTAAAATAGCCCTAAGACATGTGAATTATATAGAACTATTATTTTATGCCATTCTCACGACAGTTGTTATACTATTTTTTATCTTGCTGGCACAGGGGAGACTGAAACAATTAGGCAGCTATACTGGCAAACAATACAAAAGCTCCATCATTCTGGGTTTCCTGAATCCTTTCTTTTATTATATGATCCTGCTAAAAGCTTATTCTCTTCTACCGGCACAAATAGCACAGCCTCTGAATTTCACATGGCCAATTGTTCTTGTCTTTCTGGCCGGAATAATTCTAAAGCAAAAAGTAACCGTCATAAATTATATTGCGCTATTCCTCAGTTTTATAGGAGTATATTTAATTTCATCAGAAGGTTCACCTTTTAACTTACAGTTTGCAGAACCGCTTGGTGTATTTCTTGCCGTTGGCAGTTCGGTTATCTGGGCTATGTTCTGGATATTAAACGTGAAAGACCAGAGAGATGAAGTATCAAAAATATTTCTCAATTTTCTGTTTTCTTTAATTTTCATTACTCCATTTTTTATTCTGTTCACCGACCATACAATCCCTTCAATTAATGGAATAGCTGCCTGCTTATATGTAGGTGCATTCGAGATGGGGATAACATTTGTCTTATGGCTTAAAGCGCTTAAAACAGCTCCTTCAACAGCAAATGTAAGTAATCTTATATACCTGACACCATTCTTTGCATTAATATTTATTAACTTTATCCTTGGAGAAACTATATTCCTGACGACAGTTATAGGCCTCATATTCATCGTTTCAGGAATAATAATGCAAGAAATACATAACAAACAAAAAAGAAAATATGCCTCAAGCTAAAAACATATACTTCAGATTATTTATAGTGATTATTGCTGGTATTTTTTACACTGGATGCGAGGAAGAAAAAGTGATGCCCGATGACTCCCAGCGATACGATGAAGCCAACGAACCATTTTATAACCTAATGAAAGAATGGTATCTCTGGAACGACAAAATCCCTGAGATCAATCCAAAAGACTATAAAACTCCAATGGATGTTTTAGAAGAGATTCGATACAAAAAAGACAGATGGAGTTACATTACAACTGTCGAAAAATTCGAGCAGTATTATGAGGAGGGTGCATACATTGGATACGGATACGGACAAAAGTGGGACGCAGACGATAACCTGAGAATTTCTTTCATTTATCAGGATTCTCCTTTAAACAATATGGAGATAACTCGTGGATGGATTATTCGTGAGATCAATGGGCAACAAATAACTCCATCGGTTGATATGAGCGATATATTAGGCCCTGAAGAAACAGGAATAGAAAACGACTTTCTTTTCGAATCACCACAAGGAGACACCGTTGACACTTCGTTCGCTAAAAAAGATATCCAAATCAATTCAGTTCTGCACTCAGAAACGGTAAACAATAACGGAAAAACTACAGGCTATATAGTTATAAAAGACTTTATTCAAAAAACATCTGACGAATTATATGATGCCTTTGAGGAATTAACAGAGGATAATATAGATAACATAGTCATTGACCTGCGCTATAATGGAGGCGGAATGCTTGCGAAAGCAAAAGAGACAGCGGACTATGTTATTCAGGATGAACATATTGGCAAGGTATTTGCACAAATTCTGCACAACAATAATAAAGAGAATGAAAATTTTGATCATACGTTTGAACAGGATGACCTTAATCTGAATTTGAATCTACCGAAAATATATTTTATTACTACAGAACAAACAGCATCTGCGAGTGAAGCTTTAATAAACGGGCTAAAACCCTACCAGGATGTGCATATAATCGGCGAAAATACGTACGGGAAACCCGTTGGAATGTATGCATTTTATGAAAACAATAAGCGTTATGCTTTTGTACCTGTATGCTTTAGTATAGCAAATGCCGATAAGGAAGCAGATTATTATGACGGACTGGAGACTAGCGTAGAGGCGAATGATGATCTGGAAAATGTATTTGGCAGCGATGATGAAGAATGTTTGCAACAGGCTTTATATCACATAGAAAACGGAAGTTTTGATCTCAAAAAAACAGTACTCCGATCACGCCACAATAAGGTTGAATACAAAAGTCTGCATGACATGATTGGGGCATGGTAATTTTATATTTATGATAATATTAGGCATTGACCCGGGAACAGCAATAACAGGATACGGACTAATAAAGAAAAAAGAAAAAGAGCCCGTTCTGATGTATCTTGGTGTAATTGAACTACAAAAGATACCAAATCATTATGAAAGATTGCAGCGAATATTCAACCGTGTTCTACAGATAATTGATACGTACCACCCCGACGAAGTTGCCCTTGAAGCACCATTCTATAGCAAGAATGTGCAATCGATGCTGAAACTGGGCAGAGCTCAGGGAGTTGCGATGGCTGCTGCACTTTATAGAAAACTACCAATTTATGAATATGCTCCGAGAAAGATCAAACAGTCGATTACAGGTAATGGCAATGCCTCAAAAGAACAGGTAGCAGGCATGCTGGAAAAAATGCTATCCATTGAAAAAATGCCCACTAACCTGGACGCAACAGATGGACTGGCAGCAGCTGTCTGTCATTTTTACAATCCTGGCAATGAAAGTAGAGATAATAAATACAAATCATGGCATGATTTTATTACAAAAAATCCGGGAAGGGTAAAATAATCTTTCCTAATCAACGCATGTCGCTAGCTGCTCTTATAAATATCCCTCATCAGCAAAGCTAAAATAATTATCCTCTCCTATGATTAAATGATCTAACACCTGGAGATCCAATAATTTGGCAGCATCTTTAAGTTTGTTGGTAATCTGAATATCGGCCTTACTGGGGTTAATATTTCCCGAAGGATGGTTATGGCAGAGAATTAATGAAGAGGCAATTTTCCTTTCAAGTGCAGCTTTCAGGATAATCTTCACGTCAATTACCGTACCGGCAACTCCTCCTTTACTTATCCTGTTTTCAAATATCACTTTATTTGCCCTGTTCAAATATACAACCCAAAATTCTTCATGGGTTAAATCCTGTAGCTTTGGAGCAAATCTCTCAAACACATCAATACTAGATGATATCTTCTGCCTGTGAATAACCTCAGCAAGCTTTCTTCGTTTTCCCAATTCCAGTGCTCCTGCTATGCTGATAGCCTTGGCTTCTCCCACTCCATTAAACTCTTTCAAATCTTCAAGATTGAGTTTGCCAAGCTCATTTAAATTATTATCTACACTATTCAGAATACGTTTTGCTAACTCTACAGCCGTTTCTTCACGTGAACCCGAACCGATTAAAAGAGCTACCAGTTCAGCATCCGATAAGCTGTCTGCGCCTTTACTCACCATCTTTTCTCTAGGACGGTCTTCTACCGCCCAGTCCTTTATCTTCAGATTTGTAGTGTAATCCATCTGTTTATAATTTCCGGAAATTGAGTTTTTAATAATCAACAATCCTGTATTAAACAAAATAAAGACACGCCTTTTCCTTTGACCAGAGGAGTTATCTCACTCCATAAAAATTGCCAGAACTTATATAGCCCGAAAGTAAACAGAAATACGTTTCCATGCAAATGTTTTTCCTGTTTTTTGAATCTTTCAATAAAAAAATGATAAACAATTCATATTTAAGACATATTTATAATATTTGCATAGAAACAGAAGCACATTTTTACTTCAAAATTAAATTTTTCAGCTTGTCGTTCTTTCCTTTATATAGCATAATCACAGAACTCAAACAAGTATATAATAATAAATCACTAAGGTTCGAAAAGGAAAAGATTTTTATCTTACATTATTATTAAGTAATTTTATATCATTCAAATTAGCCTTAAACTTTTTCGTGAAAAATACAGTTTTATGTCAAAGCGCATCATAGTTCCGATAGACTTTTCAGAAGAATCATTAAAAGGTTTACAACTTGCTTTTACTTTAGCTAAAAAAATTCCTTCATATGTAGAAATGGTGTATGTAAGGAAAAAAACCAACGAGTTTTTCCATGTCAGTGAAGAAAAAGAAAAAAAGCTTGCAAAGAAAAAATTTGACAATATTGTTAGTCAATACAAGCCCTTATTGCCAGCCCATGCAGAACTAAGTTACATAGTTAAGGCCGGCAAGATCTATCAGGAAGTTGTGAATCAGGCTGCCTCCTTTGAAGATTCGTTCCTTGTATCATCGACCCACGGAGCTTCGGGTTTTGAGAATCTTTTTATAGGAAGTAATACATTTAAAATAATTACAGCTACTAAAAAACCGGTATTCACTATACGTGAAACTAAACCACCGGAAGATATAAGAAAAATCGTCTTACCCCTTGACAATACCTATGACACCAGACAAAAGATAGTCTTTACCACCCAGATAGCAAAATTTTTCAATGCAAAGATTCATATAGTTAAGGTCTGCTCCAATCTCACCAACGAAATAGAAAAAAAATTAAATTCGTATTCCAAACAAACCGAAGAATATCTTGATCGCCATGAAATATTACATACATCAGAAACACTTTCCGGCGATAATATTACCGATTTAACGCTTGATTATGCCTCAAAAATGGAAGCTGATCTCATATCAATAATGACTGAACAATCACTGGGCCTTACCGGACTGATAATTGGTGGTAATGCTCAAGACATGCTGAATAAATCACCATTTCCGGTATTAAGTATTACACCAAAAGAGTTGTCTATAGGAGATAATTTCAGGACACAGGGCTAATACAAAACATACGGAATATAGAGGAGATTATTTTCATAAAAGGCATCTATCTTTTTTTGTTCTTATAATGATAATAAATCTCCCAGTCGTATTCATCCCAGTCTTTATTCATCTCTTCCTGTTCTTCTTCTTCAATTTCCCACTCATATTTTTTCCTCTGGGGACCTTCTTCTTTGTAATAAAAAGCCAGAACCAACCCGGCAATACCCCCATAAAGATGTCCTTCCCATGAAACAGCAGGATCTACAGGTAAAATGCCCCAGACCAAACTTCCATATAAAAACACCACAAGCAGTGAAATGGCCATTAACCGGACATACTTCCGTAAAACACCACTAAAGAACAAAAATGAAGCCAGTCCGTATATTATGCCACTGGCACCTATATGATTACCGGCTCGCCCACCAAGCCAAAGCATTAAACCACTTAAGAGATATATTAAAATAAAAACTTTAGGGGCAATGGGTCGATAGAAAAAAAACAATCCGACACCTAAAACAAGGAGAGGAAGTGTATTGGCTATCAGATGCCCTAAATCGCTGTGTACCAAAGGAGATGTTATTATCCCGTGTAATCTTTCAATTTTAAGCGGATATAATCCCAGTTGTATGAACCGCTCATTCAACACTAACTCAGATATTTTAATAAACCAAATCAAAACAACAAAAAATGCAGGAAAAAATAAACTGCGATAAAACCTTTTCTTGTCTTCTTCCATACAAAATAGTATAAACCCGGCCGTTCACCTCAAACGGCCGGGATATTGGATAAATTATTCTACCGGCTCCCAATCTGCAAAATGATCAGAAACGACATAAGTCTTTGGTTCAGTAATCCAATAGTCATTGGAATTATAAGTCCACTCCATTGTTTCAGAACCGCCGCCGCTCTGCGTTGTTATCAAAAAGCGATTACCCAGATGCCCTATGTAATTCGCCTGATCTCTGGGTAACTTTTTATCTCCTCCGCTTGGGTCAACTGGTATCCATCCATAGTTTGGCAAGTAAATTTCTACCCACCTGTGATAAACATCATCCATGCTCGCATCATCTCCCCGTATCACAAGGGAACCAACATATCGAGCAGGGATTCCTATCGCACGGCACATTGAAATATAAGCAAAAGAATATTCAGAACACGATCCGTTTCCTCTCTCAAGAACTGCTGGTGCAGTATTCCAGCCTCCAACCATTTCATAATACATATTATCAATCAGATAATTAAATAAATCCCGCGCCATCCAGTAAGGATTGGTCTCATCTTCGTCAATAGCTTTTTTCAGGGCATCCTGTATAATCGGATGATCGTACTGATATTTCTCATTATTAGCAAGATATCTGTCTTTGATGTCGTCCGGCACATCATCAAGACTACCCACCTCATCGGGATAAATAAACCATCTTACATCATATAAAGTACACTCTACTTGCATCTCATAATCAATAGTAGTGCCGGGTTCAATATTTTCATCTTTAAAAAATGCAGTTTCCTGTCCCCAATCATCGGTTACAACTTTATCATAATCTTCGCTATATGTTACTTTGGAATCAAGTTCCTGGTTATTGCGATCAGTTGGAATAGCGAAATGAATTCCTGATTCTTTGATATTTCCTTGTCCGAAATTTGTAATCTGGTGATTATGTGTAACTTTACCCTTATGGGGGTTACTTCGTCTATATTTTTCACCGTCTCTCACGGTCAATTGAAACAGCATATCTTCCTCTGAATCAACAGCCCAAAGATGATTATCAAAAAATGCCAAGCCACGGGTGAACTCACCGGGCGATTCTGTAATTATAATAACAGAACCATCCTCAGGCGAAACCATGTAAACTTCATCTCTCATTCTGTCAGAAATCCATAAATAATTGCCATCAAAAGTCAATCCTCTGGGGTCGGTCGCAGGTGATTTAAATGATTTAATGGTAGTGCCGTCTTCCGGATTAAACTGAATTACCTTGTTATTGTCATTATCAACACACCAAAGATATTCTCCATCCCAGGTGAGACCACGGGGTTGGCTGGCAGGAACGGTAACACTGTGCATTATCGTTCCATCATCAGGATTAATTTGATACACCACCCCTTTATAGTTTTCATACAATGGTATACCTCCTTTTACATCGATATTCCAAAGAGATTCACCATCCCAGGTCAATCCCATAGGCCAATAGGCAGGCGACTCTAATTTAGCGGTTACCTCCCCACTTTCCGGATTAACCGCGTATAACATTTTGTCTTTTCGGTCGGCCATCCAAATATGTTCTCCGTCATAAGTCAATCCTGTAGGGATTTCTCCCTTTGTTTTAAACCTTTTAACAATTTCCCCCGTATAAGATTCCGCCAAATTTGGGAACAACATGAGTAGAATCATTGTAAAAAAGAATAAATAGTTTAATTGTTTCATAGGATAAAATTTTTAAGTTTTCCTTCAAAAATAATAAAAGAAAGAATACAATCTTGAAAATATTGATAAGTTAAGAATAATGCATGTGAAATTGAATGTTTTTTTGAGGGTGCAAGATGAAGAGGTATTTGTTCCAATGCGGAGCTGAGTTTATTCTCTGTTTAAAAAAATGTAGATTTGTACAAATAAAAAATATATGCTAGAAAAAACAAAACAAAGCGTAGAAAGGGTTGTGCTTGTAGGGATAAAAAAGAGTGAGCAGAATGACTGGCAGGTTAACGAATATTTAAATGAATTGGCTTTTCTGACCAAAACAGCCGGTGGCACACCTATCAAAAAATTCACTCAAGCACTGAATAAACCTAATCCCAAAACTTTTATAGGCATAGGAAAGCTCTCGGAAATCAAAGAATTTATAGATCAGGAAAAAATTGACACGGTTATTTTTGATGAAGAACTAACACCAACGCAATTAAGAAATGTAGAAAAAATACTCAAGTGCAAAATTATGGACAGGGCTAATCTCATTCTGGATATTTTTGCACGCAGGGCGAAAACAGCCCATGCGAAGACTCAGGTTGAACTTGCACAATATGAATATCTTCTGCCCAGATTAACAGGAATGTGGACACACCTTGAAAGGCAAAGGGGTGGAATTGGAACAAGAGGGCCAGGTGAAAGGGAAATAGAAACAGATCGACGTATCGTCAGAGATAAGATAACACGGTTAAAAAATCAATTGGCAAAAATTGACAAGCAAAAAGCTACCCAGCGTAAAAACAGGGGAAAACTGGTCAGGGTTGCACTGGTTGGTTATACCAATGCAGGCAAATCAACATTGATGAATCTATTAAGTAAAGCTTCTGTATTTGAAGAAAACAAGCTTTTTGCAACACTGGATACGACAGTAAGAAAAATTGCTATTGGCAACCTTCCTTTTTTAGTTACCGATACGGTAGGCTTCATAAGGAAACTTCCCCACAGTCTGGTAGAATCTTTTAAATCAACCTTGGACGAGGTGAGAGAGGCAGACATTCTGCTGCATGTTGTAGATGTCAGCCACCCCAGTTTCGAGGAACAAATTAATATTGTCAATAATACATTACATGAAATCAGGGCAGATAAAACGCCAATGTTTGTTATCTTTAATAAAATAGACAAGGTAAAAACAGAGGAGCCCGAAGATCATGAAGTAGATAATTCAGACATGATGCTTCAATCTTATAATGAAATGAAAAAGAGCTGGATTGCTAAAACCAATAAAAAAAGCCTTTTTATATCTGCTAAAACTAAGACAAATATCGAACAACTACGGGAACTGCTCTACAAAGAAGTCAAAAAGATACATGTGCAAAGGTATCCTTATGACGATCTTTATTATTAAGAAACTGTTTTGATTTCTTTGGAGAAATATAGGAAACAGTAATTGCTAATATTCCCTGGCAACTGGCTACAATATTTCTTTGTCAACCAGGTATTCGGCTATCTGAATAGCATTTGTTGCAGCCCCTTTTCTGAGGTTATCAGCTACTACCCACATATTCAGACTTTGTGGATGAGAAAAATCGCGCCGTAACCGGCCGATAAATACTTCATCCTTGTTTTCGACTGTCTTCGGCATAGGATATAAATTTTCTTCTATATTATCATAAATTACGATTCCCTGTGCATGTTTAAGAATATTTTTCACATCCAGTATATCAAATTCCTTGTCAAATGTAAGATTAATTGTTTCAGCATGTCCCCTGAATACAGGAACGCGGACGGCTGTAGCTGAAATCCAAAGATTGGAGTCCACTATCTTTTGCGTTTCATTAATAATCTTCGATTCTTCAGTTGTATAGCGATTAAAGAGAAAACTTCCACATTGTGGGATACAGTTGTTGTATATTGGATAAGGATAGCATGATTCTCCTGGCTGGTCAGCAATTTCGTTTTTCATCTGGTCTACGGCAGCCTTCCCGGATCCGGATACTGCCTGATAGGTAGAAACGATTATTCTTTTAATCTTATACTTCTTATGTAAAGGATATATTGCCACTACCAGTTGTATTGTAGAGCAATTAGGATTCGCAATAATCTTATCCTCTTTTGTAAGGACGTGAGAATTAATCTCAGGAATAACAAGTTTTTTAGTAGGATCCATACGGAAAGCAGATGAATTATCTATAACAGTTGTCCCTTCTTCAGCAAATTTAGGAGCCCATTCTTTCGATATATCCTCTCCTGCAGAAAACAATGCCAAATCGGGCTTTTCTTTTAATGCTTCTTTTATAGTAATGACTTCAATGGGCTTGTCTTCAAACTCAACCGTTAGCCCGGTGGATTTACCTGAAGCAACCGGCAATACGACTTTATAAGGAAATTTACGCTCTTCAAGAACTTTCAACATTTCCTGACCAACGATGCCTGTTGAACCTATTACTGCAACTTTCATGGAATATTGTTTTTAGAAATATTTAATATATATTAGTATGTCAAATTTAAGCATTAATTTTTTACTCCTGAAAAGTCGCTGCAATTATTTTAATTATAAAATCTTATGTATGCCGGGCCTTTTTCAGATAACTGTAATACTAAATTCCAACTGACGTGAAGTATGTGTATATTGCTGTTTTTGTTTTCCTGTTCCAAAACTCAGCAGCTCAATTAACAATAGATTTTGAAGATCATAATCCAGAAGATTTCAATCAATATCCAGAAAATAGGTGGATGATAACCGACCAAACACCCTTAGCAGGAGAATATTCGCTCAGACATTATTATGACAACTCTGAAAGCAGCAGAGATCGCATTGCATTTCCTTTCAATAAAGACCTTACAAATTGCCGGATTACCTGGCAATTCCTTGTAAAATACGACTATAATCCCTCCGGTAGTAATAATTGGGGTCTGTTCTTAATATCGGATCAAAATGCGAAGGAAATGCATCCTTCAGGAACAGCAAACGGCTATCTGGTTGGAGTGAATTATAGTGGTTCTGATGACATGATAAAACTATGGAAAATTTCATCAGGCGCTGGATACCAAATTATTAATACCCAATACAATTGGGAGGATAATATAGAACCCGGTACAACCATCGGCATTGAAGTCGAAAAAGACGAAAACGGCTGGTGGACCATCAAAATTGATGAAAATGGCGGCTTCAGTAACCTCACAAAAATCGGGGACGGGGAAAATATTGATTACAACCAGAGTGAATTTATTGGGCTTTATTACGAATATACCTCATCAGCCGATTCAAAATTATGGTTTGACGAACTGTCTGTAGATACTCAACTGATTGACACTACAAAGCCTGTTTTGAAGGACTATAAAGTAGTTTCAGAAAACAATCTGCATCTTGTTTTTTCAGAGCCCATTGACAGTGTAACATTGTTTGAAACCGGGAACTATATTCTGAATAATACTGAAAAACCCTCAAAAACAGAATCTTTGAACGATAATTATTCATCAATAGGTTTAATTTATGAAAGTCCTTTTACAGACTCTGTAGAAAATAAACTGGAAATCAGGGAAGTTACAGACAGAAACGGGAATCCCATCAGAGATACCAGTATTTCATTCCTTTTTCAAAAACCAGAAAAGAATGATGTTATTATTAATGAAATCATGGCTGACCCTTATCCCTCGGCAGGTTTGCCAGAAAAGGAATACATAGAGCTCTTGAACCCGAATGAAAAACCCATAAACTTGGAAGGCTGGGAATTAAGTGTCAACTACAGAACCAATATTTTTCAAAATTATATACTTCATCCCGGTGAATATGTTATCCTTTGCAGTGATGAAGGAGCAATGGAACTATCAGATTATGGAGATACCTATAGCTTCAGTAGTTTCCCCGCTCTTAATAACTCAGAAGCCAGCATTTCCATTATAGATTCTTCAGGCAAGACAATCAACGCTGTTAGCTACAGTGACAAATGGTACAAGGATGAAGAAAAGGAGAACGGAGGATTTTCTCTCGAAAAAATAGACCCTCTGAACAATTGTAGCGGAAGCTTAAACTGGACAGCATCAGAAGCATCTCAAGGGGGAACGCCGGGAAACATAAATTCTGTCAATGCTCCGAATATAGACACAATAGCTCCTAAACCGGTATATTTTTCCTGTATCTCACCAAACCAGATAAAAATAATATTCAATGAATCAATTGCGCCTGAAATATTCGACAGCCCAGATAAATTCTTCATCCCGTCAGCAGGTCATCCATTTTCAATATTAAAATCTTCTTCTGATGCAAAATCTATAGAACTTCTGTTTAACCAATCTTTTGCACAGGACAGCAGCTACCAGCTTCAGGTTAATGATATTTATGACCTTTGCGCTAACGATACCTCCTTCAAGATGGACTTTACATATCATGAAGTTCAGCCTTACGATATTCTCGTTAATGAGGTTATGGCTAAACCCGATCCATCTAAAGGTTTGCCGGAGGAAGAATACATTGAGATTTTCAACCGTTCCGATTTCGATATTTCAATCGACGGGTGGTCAATAACGACAGGAAGCAGGACAAAAAAACTGGGACAACACATCATACCAGCGAAATCATATCTCATACTTTGCGACACTGAACACGAAGAGCTTTTTGAGGAATATGGCACCACGTTGGGAATTAATAAATTTCCTGTTATCAACAATACTGAAGCGCCGATATATTTGGAAACCCAAAAAGACATGATAATAGATTACGCCCTACTGAAGTCATCCTGGCACGAGAATGATTACAAAGAGGGTGGAGGATGGTCACTGGAATTGATAGACCCCAATAATCCCTGCGGTGAAAAAACAAACTGGAGCTCTTCGGAATCTTATAACGGAGGAACCCCAGGAGAAGTCAACTCTGTTAACAACAATAACCCGGATAATCAGCCTCTATTCATAAGAACCATTTCTGTACTTGATGAATACACCATAAAAATTCATTTTAATGAGGCTTATGGAAGAAAAAATGCAACAGATAAATCAATATACTCTGTCAGGGATATAGGAGAACCGGTATTTGCAGAGCCTGTTGCTCCGGACTATAAAACTGTTGTACTGACATTTGAAAAACCCTTTAAAAAACGGGTCAGATATACGCTAGAGATTGAAAATAAAATAACAGATTGTGCAGGGAATATAAACGACACAAATCTGACAGGAAAATTTGAAATCCCCGAAAAACCAAAGGGAAACGATATTGTCATAAATGAACTCTTATACGATCCCTGGCCCGGTGGCGAAGATTTTATCGAACTTTACAACAGGTCTGAAAAAACATTTGAAATCGCAGACTTATGTGTGGCGAATGAAGATGAAAAAATATATTGTTTGTTTAATCATAACTATCTGCTTTTCCCGGGAGAATATCTAATCCTTACCAAAAGCAAAGAACTCATTGCAACATACTACTATACTCCACAAAAAAAGAATTTTGTTGAAGCCAAAGAAATTTCCAATTTTAACAGCACATCCGGATCAGTCTACTTATATGATAAAGCTCTGAACGCAATTGATTATTTTCACTATGACAATGAAATGCATTTCCCACTATTAAACTCAACAAAGGGTATATCACTTGAAAGAATTCATTTTGACCGCAAGACAAACAATTCAGAAAACTGGCATTCCGCAGCAAGCTCAGCAGGATATGCCACGCCAGGATATAAAAATTCCCAGTTTACTGACAAGGAATCAAAAGACAAGAGATTTACAGTGTCACCCGAAGTTTTCTCTCCAGATAATGATGGGAAAGATGACATTCTATCCATTCATTACCAGTTAAAAAAACCTGGATATGTAGCGACCATCAGAATTTTTGATGATAAAGGAAGAGTAACTCGTAATTTGGTAAATAACAAAACCTTAAGTACAGAAGGAGAGCTTATTTGGGATGGTTTGAATAAAAACAGCCAAATGGCAAAGATGGGTATTTATCTTATTTACATTGAGCTTTTCGACTTAGATGGAAATGTTGAAGCGATAAAAAAGCATTGTGTATTAGGCAGAAAATTCTAACTATCATCCATTTCATCCTTCGAATATTTTTTCCACTTTTTCACATTAAGCTTATATCCTGCCTTTGATATCATGTGTGTACTTAAAGGCGTAGTTAGAAAAATAAAAATGATGATGGCTATTACCTTAACGAGAATAGTGAATTCAGGGAATGCAGCTATCACGGCTAATAAAATCAAAATAATGCCGTTTGAGGTAGTTTTTGTAGCCGCATGCATACGCATATACAAATCGGGTAAAATCAGTAGTCCAATCGCAGAAACTAGCATAAAAAAGGCTCCCATCAATAAAAGAATAAATGCTAACCATTCAATCATATTAATCTCCTTTTGTTAAAAATTTTGAAACAGCAATGGTAGAGATAAAAACCACCAGTGAAATGATGATAACTATATCAAGATATTCCTTACTTCCAGTAATTATCATAATCAAAAGGATAATGCCCAGGGCCATAAAAGCCAATAAATCAAAAGCAACAACCCTGTCAGGTAAGTCGGGTCCTTTCCATAATCTTATTAAAACCAAAATTATGGCAAGAATCATAATGTAAACAGCAATTTGAGCACCAATAACAATCATATGCGATTAATCAAAAAGTTCTAATATTTTATTTTCCAGCTTCCCAATTTCTCTACGTATTTTCTCTTCATTAGATAATATAAGGGCATGAACGAAAATATATTTTTTATCAGCAGACAAATCCATTGTAAAAGTCCCGGGGGTCATACTAATCAAGTTGATGAACAATAAAATAGCTTGTTGATGGGACAGGTGAACAGGAATTTTTAATATACCGGGGTTCATTTTCAGCCCCGGCGTTAAAATTTGATAAGACAGCTGAAAATTCGCCTGAATGATTTTCAATACATAAAAAAAAGCGAAATCAAAAATCAACAGTATCTTCTTCATTATTCGTAACATACATAATATATTAATTCAACACACCATCGATATAAGCATCTGAATCTTTAATAAATTCGGTTGCTTCAAATAAAATATCCATGACTTGCTCTGTACAAACACCCAGTATCAAAGTAGAAAACGCAAGTATTACAACTGGAATTACCATTGAATTATTAAGTCTGGATGATTTTAATGGAACATTATTATTTGTGGCAGGTTTCCAGAAAGCCTCGTTCCATATTTTAAGCATTGAGAATAAAGTAAAAATACTTGCCCATACGGCTACTCCAGTAACCAGGTAATTCCCATTTTCAAAACCTGCTTTTATGAGCATAAATTTTCCAAAAAATCCTGAAAGGGGTGGAATCCCAGCCAATGACATCGCAGGAAGAAAAAATATTAAGCCAAGCCATGGATTTTCTTTAAACAATCCTCCGATAGATTTTAAATCATAACTTCCCGTTTTCTCACGAATTAAACCTCCCACTAAAAAGGCGGCTGTTTTTGTGATATTACTATGAACCATATAAAAGAGTACAGAAGCAAGCGCAAATTTAGTAAAAAATCCAAGTCCCATAATCAGATATCCCATCTGACTGATTATATAAAACGAAAGAATTCTTCTTATATCATAGCGGGACGCTGCCGTAAGAACTCCAATTATCATGGTCAGTCCAGCCAGCAGAAGCAATATACTCTTCCAGAAGGGAGTAAGATCATCAAGATAGAGCGTAAAGAAACGTATCATAACATAAATCCCGACATTCGTTATTAAACCGGAAAAAAGCGCAGTTACTGTAACGGGTGGCGTATGATAGGATGCAGGCAACCAGAAAAAGAATGGAAATACTGCTGCTTTAATTGCAAAAGCAGAAAAAAAGAGTACAAAAGAAAAATTCATTATTCCAGATTGTCCATCAAATCTAACTACTTCTGATAAATCAGCCATATTAAGGGTTCCAGTCTTCCCATATACCAATCCAATACCTGCCAAAAACAGAAATGAAGCGAGCAAATTCATGGTAACATATTTGATAGCGCCTTCCAATTGGTGTCTTTTACTACCCAATGTTATCAAAACAAACGAAGAAATAAGCATAAGCTCAAACCAGACGTAGAGATTAAAAATATCTCCCGCTATAAGCGTACCATTGACACCCATAATTAATGTATTAAAAAAAAGGAAAAATCTGTGTTTATGGTGCTTTTCAGAAATGGCAGTAAACGAATATATTCCTACCAGCAAGGAAGTGAAAGACGAAACCAACAACATAACAGCACTTAATAAATCGACCACAAGCGTTATCCCCAGGGGAACATTCCACCCGGCAGACTGTGTCACTTGTATACCGTCTGTCTTTACCCGGATAAAAATCAAGAGGCTTACAATAAAAACAAAAAATATTCCGCTGAAACCAATAATTTTCATACTGCGCATTCTTTTTGCTGAAATAAGCAGCAGCACCACTATCAACAACGGTATTAATATGGGGAGGGTGATCATCATAGTTTCTCCGTTTGTTTTACCTGATCTGTATCATAGGTTCCTGTTTTTTTATAGTACTTATATTTTAGCACCAGGGTAAATATGATAATTCCAAATCCAATTATCAGGGAAGTGATGATAATAGCCTGGGGAACAGGATCAGCAAATTGATCCTGTAATACAATTTCGCCTTCTTCCAGAAACGGAGGATTGCCCTGTGTTAAACCCGCAGATAAGAATAACAATAAGTTTGTTGCATTGCTGAAAAAAATAATTCCCAAAATAAGCTTCACCAGGCTCCTCCTTAACAACAGATAAACCCCTGCAGTATAAAGCACACCGACAACTATAGCCAATATTACTTCCATATCCATTCCTCCATCATTGATGTAAATACAATATATACAAAGCCCAATATTGAAAAATAAATTCCAATATTAAATACTAAGGGTGTCCCAAGTTTTAAAGAAAATTCTATTTCAGGCAAATATGCATTTACCCAAAGCCCCTCCAACAGATGACCCTTAATAAACAACCCAGCAAGAGCGCTAAACAAAACGAGAACAATTCCGAGCGTTATAAAAATCAATGCCTGATTTCTTCTTTTCCTGGTGAGTACTAATTTATCAAAAGCAAGGAACTCAAGTACAAAGCTACTGCCGGCAATTAAGCCCGCCATGAAGCCTCCGCCGGGATAATTAAGCCCCCGGATAAGCAACCATATTGAAACAATAATAAATAGAGGTTTCAGTACAGGAATTGCCATTTTCAGTATTTCAGAATTCATTAGTATAAAGTTAAATTATTAGTTTCATACGCTCAGACTCATTACTGCCAAAGTCAACGTTTATTAATTTTAATCCCATGGAACCCTCATGCATTTTCTACCGACAAGTATGGCTTTATACATCGGCTTTTGTCTATGTTAGTGGATGAGAGTGTCATCGCTTATCAAATTTTAAAAGTGCAACAATCCCTAAAGCCGCTACTACGAGCACCATAATACCGCCCAAAGTATCCAAAGATCTAAAATCCATAATAATTGTATTCACAATATTACCGCCAAAACTTTTTGTCAAAGCATTATTTATATATTGCTGAGAAACAGGGTTATATAACTCAATACTCTCCGCCTGTAATGCCACTATGGTCATAAAACTTCCTATAATCAAAGCAACCACTGCATCGCGAAGTTTTGTTGCTCTGCCGGACAGCTTGGCAAACTGAGGAAGCTTAAGAATAACAAGAACAAATGTCACAACTATCAAACTTTCAATTAAAAGTTGAACTATAGCCAAATCAATTGCACTATAAATTAGATAGATCAAAGCCAATCCATAACCCACAACACCCATTGAAATAATGGCTGTCATTCGTGAGTTAGACAACACAGCAAACAAAGAAGCTACTATGATAATTATTGCTAAAATCACGGTATAAAAAGAAACGCCTTCAGCAGTAACTTCAATATTCAGCAACTGATAACTTATGATTTGATACCATCCTAAAAAACCCACCAGAAGGAACAGTATCATCAGATATAATCTATGATACCCATGATGAATAATTTTCGTATTACCCCTGCTAACACGAAGAATCCATTCCAAAAAATTAAAAAACACATTACTCAGTTGTACCCGGAAAAGATAATCCTGTAACTTCCTGAGAACAGGTATAACTCTTTCGCGAAGCAAGAATAAGCCAACTCCGGCAACAATAGTAAAGGCACTAATCACAAACACTCGGTCAATGCCATGCCACATACTTAAACTTACTTCAACATTTTGTGCCATAACAACCCCCAATGCCGGACGGATAAGTTTTTCGCCAAGTTGATCAGGAAAAAAACCAAGGATAAACCCCCCAAGAGCCAATATTCCGGGTCCAAGCCAAAAATGGTAAGATGTTTCTTTTGGAATCCGCGGAGTAGAAAAGGAAGGTTTTAAAAACACCTGATATGCCAGATATAAAGAAATCCAAACCATAAAAATATTAGCCAACACACCAAAAAACACCAGGTAATTTGATATATTCGGCGCCTGTAATTTAGCTTCATAAATAATTCCCTTGCTGATAAACCCTAACATAGGAGGCAACCCAGCCATAGAAAACAAAGCCATTATGGCTACAACAGTGGTTATTGGCATTTTCCGCACTAAATTCCCCAGTTGATCAACATTTCTAGTTCCGGTTTCTCTATAAACCGAACCGGTAATCATGAATAAAGCTCCTTTATAAAAGGCATGGACAATTAAAAAAATCAAAGCTGCCTTAATGGATAATTCTGTGTTGATACCTATTAACAAGATTAATGTTCCCAGAGCGCTTATTGTCGTATAGGCAAGTATAGCTTTCAAATCTTTCTGTCCAAGGGCAAGGAATGCTCCTATCAGCATCGTAAAGCCACCAACACCTGAAATAATGGTTTGCCATTCAGGTGTGTTTCCCAACACAGGATTCAAACGCGCTAAGAGATACACTCCTGCCTTAACCATAGTAGCGGAATGCAGAAAAGCGCTAACAGGGGAAGGTGCACGCATTGCTTCAGGCAACCAAAAATGAAAAGGAAACTGTGCTGACTTACTGAATGCACCGCCTAAAACCAATAATAAGATAACCAAAAACCATGAGTGCTGTGTAATAACATCATGTTTCCCCACTAATTCCGATATCTCATAAGTCCCCGATAAAATGCCCAATAAAACAAACCCGGAAAGCATCATTAACCCACCAAAAAACGTGACCAGAAAAGCCTGAAGAGCTGCCTTGCGAACTTCCTCCTTATGGTGCTGAAAACCAATGAGTAAAAAAGAACTCACACTGGTTAATTCCCAGAAAATATAAAGAAGCAACAGGTTCCCGGCCATAACCAGGCCAAGCATAGAACCCATAAATAAAAGAAGGTAAAGATAAAAGCGCCTTGTATGAATAAAAGAACGCATATATTCATGGGCATAAATAAGAATAAAACCACCGATGCCGGATATTAAAAGAGCAAATATCAAACTTAGCCCATCTAAGGTAAAACTTAAATTCAATCCAAGAGAAGGCATCCACTGGGAAAAAGACTCCACACTTCCTACTTCCTGAATAATTGGTATCTGAAAAACAAAATACACAAATACTCCAAAAGGAAAAAGAGACATAATCCCTCCTTTCAGGTGATCATACCGGGAAGGTATAATCAATGAGAAAAGTGCAGCAAGAAATAATATGAGTACACTGTATTCCAAATTTCTGGTTTTGCTGGTTTAACTATTCATAACTCAAATCTATATCCCCTGCTAAGCAGATTGTACTGAAGCCTTGATATGTCTGAATTTCCCGGGAAATTCGAACATATTCCCATGCAATAAGTTAGAAACAAAATTAATAAAGAATTTGTTGCTCTTGTAATCCTAAGAAAAAGAAAAAAGAGATACGCGCTATATCACGTATCTCTTCAAATAATCTTAGAAACTGTTTTGTTTTATTTAACTCTAACTGGTGGATTGGGTTTCTTTTTTTCCTCTATTTCTTCTTCTTTCAACTCTTCCATGATAACTTCCACTGCCTTCTCGAGTTGTGGGTCTTCCCCTTTAATGACTTTCTTGGGAGTCATCTCCACCTCAACGTCAGGATCTACACCTTCATTTTCAATAATCCATTCATCGTCTTTAGAAAAAATACCAAACCGAGGAGCCGTAACATAACCGCCGTCCATTAATGGTGGATAGCCGTATATTCCAATCAATATTCCGAGAGTGGTTTTTCCAACCAATTTTCCCAGTTCTTTTTCTTTAAACAGGAATGGCATAAGATCTCCCCCTGAAGCGGCATATTCATTTATTATCATAGCTTTAGGGCCAAAAATACCAGCTCCCGGAGTAGTAGTAACTTTCCCGTCGCGGTGACCCCAATAATTCATAATTTCCCTGTCCAAGAGGTTGATCACATAATCCGCTGCAGAACCTCCGCCATTGAAACGTTCATCAATGATAACCGCGTCTTTGTCCAACTGGGAAAAATAATAGCGATTAAAAAAAGTATAGCCTCCATCTCCTGTATTAGGCATATAAACATAGGCAACCCTTCCGTTGGTCATCTCTGCAACCTTTTTACGATTGTTTTCTACCCAGTTCATGGTTCGTAAATTTATTTCACTTTCCACAGGAACTACAGTTACTTCTCTTGCACCATCCATAGCGGGTTCTGAATTAACTTTCAACTTCACCTGCTTATCCACGGTATTCTGAAATAGATTATATATATTTTCCTCTGCTGTCAATGGCTCTCCATCAACTTCAAGAATATAATCACCTTCCGTAACATCTATGCCGGGCTGAGTCAAGGGTGCTTTAAAAGTTGGGTTCCAGTTTAATCCGGAATAAATTTTTTTAATTCTGTAATGACCATTCTCAATTTCATAATCAGCCCCTAACAGTCCGGTTTCAACACTCTCTTCTTCAGGATAATCGCCAGCACCAACATAATTATGCCCAACAGCCATTTCGCTCATCATTTCTGCAAACAAATAATTCAAATCCTCACGATGTCCAACATGAGACAGAAACTTTCTGTATTTCTCTTTCACAGCCTCCCAATCGGCACCATGCATGTTCTCCACATAAAAATAATCCCTTTCAAGTCTCCAAACTTCTTCAAACATTTGCTCCCACTCTTTCTCAGGTTCCACATAAACTTCCAGATTCGACAAATCCAGTTCTCCTTTGCCTGGCTCAGGCTTAGCAGTCGCATCCGTAATAAAATAATCACCACCAAGGGTTGCATATATCATTTTCTTTCCATCAGCGCTAATCTCATAATCCCGTATCCCCTCAAGGTAAGTCTCATCTTTCTCCTTCTTCAAATCAAAAGCATGTAGCGTATAGCCCGGTTTATCAGGAACGTCCTCTCTGTACAACAATTTTCCTTCAACACTTCCATCAAGCTTGGAGTACGTTCGCTGTGGAACAGGCAAAGAAACTATGCGCTGATCAATATTCTCAAAATCTATCTTCACCGGCACTCCTTTGTCTTTCTTTTCATTATCATCATTTTCTTCACTATCATCTGTTTTTTCTTCATCACTTTCCGGTGCAAAAGGGGATTCAGTATCTTTTTCCAGCACCACCGCATACAAACTACTGGTTGTCCGGTGGGGATAATTGGTCATATCCAGCCAACTGGCATTCGGACCATAATTCGTACTTGCAGCAAAAAACAAATACCTGCCATCATCACTGAAAGCAGGGTAAGTAGCTTCACTCATGCCATCAGTGAGCTGTGTCTTTTGTTTCGTATCTACGTTATAGACGAACACTGCATTTAACTGGTTATCCAATCTGCGGGTATAAGTAATCCACTTGCTGTCAGGCGACCAATCGGGAGTAAATTTTGGAGATGGATTAGCATAAATATCCTTGTCAATTTTAACAGGTTCCTTCTCTTCCATATCCACAAAATACAAATTCAGATGTTTGTCATGGAAAACAAGTTTTTCACTGTCCGGAGACCAATAAGGTCCGTGATAAAAAGAAGGATTGTCAAAAGAAATCGCTGTTGGTTCTTCTTCACCTTTTTGATCAATAATCATTAGCTGATATTCTCCTTTTTTATCAGAAAACCAGGCTATTTTTTCACCATCGGGCGACCAGGCAGGTGAGCGATCGTGAGCGCCCGGAGTTTCTGTAATATTCCTTATGTCTCCTTTTTCAGCAGGAATAGTAAACACATCGCCCCTTACTTCCATCAGGCTTCTAACTCCGGAAGGTGAAAGGTTGAAGTCACGAATATAATCTTTCCCATCACTATAATGCGGCCTTTTATAGGGCAAATCAGGATTAAGCTTTATATGAAGTTCCTCATGGTTTTCTTCTGCAATATCATACAGGTGTATTCGTCCTTCTTGCTCAAAAGCAAGCATCTCCCCATCTGCATGAAGCGTTTTCACAGGATAGTCTTCAAAATGGGTAATCTGCTCTATGTCGCCTGTTTCTCTGTTGTAGGAATAAACATTTGCAATCCCATCACGATCCGAAAGGAAACAAATACTGTTGTTATCTACCCAAACAGGCTGCGTATTATTGGATTCGGCTGAAGGAATCTCCTCTATTTCATGGGTTTCCCTGTCAAAAATCCATATTTTCGGCATGTTTCCACCTCTATAATGCTTAAAAGGTGTAAAACTCCCTCTGCCCTCATTAAAATCAGGATTTTTAATATAAGCAACAAAATCACCACCAGGAGATACATTTCCCTGATGTGCTTCCGGCATAGGCATCGACTGAGGCAAGCTTCCCTTTGTGTCAACAGTAAAGAGTTTTGTGTATCTACCAGTATGCGACTCCCTGGATGAAGAAAATATAATCTCATCATTTCCATTCCATCCGCGAACAATATCTGTGGAAGGATGGGAAGTAAGCCGCACAGGCGTGCCGCCTTCAGAAGAAACAACGTATACATCTGTATTGCCTTCATAGTTACCGGAAAAAGCTACCCATTTTCCATCAGGAGATAATACAGGGTGGCTTTCCACTCCTTCATGAACCGTGAGACGTTTCACATTATCACCATTATGATCAGAAATCCAGAGGTCACTTGCATAATTAAAAACTATGTTACCTTCACTTACAGAAGGACTTCGGAGCAATAAAGTTTCGTCAGCGGTTTGAGAAAAAGTAATAAATCCGCTAAAAATCAGGATTAGTAAAAACAGGGCTTTTTGCATAGTAATGATTTTATTAGGGTTAAATAAATTTATTATCAAATAAGACGAATTATTTTTGGTATTGTTACATTCCACAAAATACTAAATTAAAAATTATTAAATTTGAATCTAAATAAAAAACTTTTTACAATGAATCATCCACTAAATGTTTCCCTCAACATTGCGGTTATTTTTTCTCTTATCTCTGTTATTTCGTGCAATACACCAAAAGAAAAAACAAGTGCAGATAAAAAACCAATTTACCTGACTTGTGAACAGGCTGAAAATCTCGCTCAATTGCCTATGTCTTGCATACAAAATGAATATCCGAATAAACCGGGAATGGTTTTAGGCGGTACAGAAGATCTGGGAGAACCTAGTGAGCTTCACCCTGCTTTTTACGGGTGTTTCGACTGGCACTCCGCGGTACACGGGCACTGGTCACTGGTAAAATTGCTAAAAGAATTCCCTGAGCTAAACAATGCCGATTCTATTAAGGAGCATCTGGCAGAAAATATATCAGAAAAAAATATAGAACAAGAAGTAGAGTATTTCAAAGGAGAACACAATGAGTCTTTTGAAAGAACTTACGGGTGGGCATGGTTGCTCAAGCTTGCTGAAGAAATTCACACATGGGATGATCCTATAGCCGGAAAACTGGAAAAAAATTTACAGCCTCTGACAAATATTATCATTCAAAGGTACATGGAATATATTCCCAAGCTGCTGTATCCTATCAGAATAGGAGAGCATGAGAATACTGCTTTCGGACTTACTTTTGCATGGGATTATGCACACACCACCAACAATGATACCTTAAAGGAAGTAATAAAATCCAGGGCAAAAGATTATTATCTCAAAGACATGGATTGCCCCATTGAGTGGGAACCCGGTGGACATGATTTCTTATCTCCCTGCCTGGAAGAAATAGACCTTATGCGAAGGGTATTGAATAAAGAAGAGTTTGATTCCTGGATTAGCGATTTCATGCCGGAACTAAAAGACAAAGATTTTGAATTAGAAACAGGTGAAGTGTCAGACAGAACTGACGGAAAACTGGTGCACCTGGACGGATTAAATTTCAGCAGAGCATGGGTATTATATGGGCTAGCAAAACAATACCCTGAATACAAACACTTAGTAAAAACCGCCAATAAACATGTAAAATATTCTCTCCCCAATCTGGTAGACGACAGTTATGAAGGAGGGCATTGGCTTGGTTCGTTTGCAATTTACGCCCTGACTGATAATATGAAATAGTGTTGATATTACTATTTTTCTTGAACCATAGAAGAGCACATAAAAAGAGTGAAACTTATATATTCTTAATATGCCTTCTGTAGTTCCTAAATACATGAAAAAATAAGAAATACAGCTTTTTACAACAGAGCAATAATATTTAAAAGACTATAACAAACTTCAGACGAGTTTATACGTAAAAATTAATCTATTCACAATTACAATTTATGCGTTATTTAATTCCATTTGCACAAGCAATAATATTCCTGATGCTTTCAGTAATTTTTTCGCCACTTAGGGCTCAGTCTGATAAAGCAACAGAGGATACAGCAATAAAGATGACTATGGAAGTCTTGGTTACCGACCATCAGGACAACCCCCGAGAGGGTGAAGAGATCATCTTTATTGATGAAACTACTGATAAAAAATTCACCGGCATAACAAATAAAGAAGGGAAATTTGATATACAACTACCCGGCGGCAGTACATATATGATAAAAATTGCAGGTATTGGGAAAGAACAGGAGTATCAAACTTTTTCTATCCCGGAAATACAGGATAACAAAAGATATGGCAAAAGTCGTTTTACCATACAATACGAGCCACCCAAAATCTTTACACTTGATAATGTCTACTTTGACGTAAATAAATCTACTCTCCGCGATGAATCATACGAAGAATTAAATGAGCTACTGGATTACCTGCAACGCAGGCCAGACATACGTATTGAAATAGCAGGACATACAGATAATGTAGGTTCGGAAGAAAACAATATGGAGCTTTCACAACACAGAGCCAATGAGGTAAAAAAATATCTGGTAAATAAAGGCATCGATGCCGAACGCATTGAAGCCAAAGGCTATGGTGAAACTATACCGGTTGCAGAAAACAGCACAAAGGAAGGAAGGCAGAAAAACCGCAGAACAGAAGTACATATTATTAGCGAAGGAGAGGAATAAAATTCATTAATTCCTGAAATGATTAACACTCGTAAAAAACCGGGAACTAATGACAAGATTTTTCCCATTTATACATAAATTACGTTGACACGATACTCAGACTGTTCATGAAAAATGTTTATATGCTTAATCTACTTACCTACACTTAGAATTTTCCCTATCAACCTCTCTACTGCATTTCTCTCAACATTCATCTGAGAAATCCGCGCACGGATTCGTACCATAATGTCATCTTTATCAAGGGGTTTTTCATCATCTATATGACCTTTCTCTAAAAAGAAATCTTTCAGTTCCGTAATTTTATCGGCCTTAAATCGGGGCACTTCTTTATTTTCCAGCGCCTTAACCAATTTTTCGGGATTGAAATTCACCTCTTCCAGCTTCTGGCTTACTGCATCAATGAAGGTATCCGAAACAGCTCCGGATTCCTCAAGGAGGCTTCTGTCAACAGGACGAGGCCGTCCCTGTTGATATAACTCCTGGAACTCTTCCAATATAGCAGCCTTTTCATAAACATTTTGAATGGTATCCTTGTCAAAGCCCTCAAGGATTCCACCATTTTGCAAATAACTTTTCAGCTGACCCCACCGGGAAACACCACTTGTAAGGCAATTATACAACAAGACTGTATCTTCCAGTAAATACCACAAATGTATTTTATCAACCGGGTCTGTCAAAAGGTTAAAAGCTGGAACCTGCAATTCCTGCCTATACGCTTCATGACTTTTATTCTCAGGCGAAGGGATATTCGCATGTTTGAGTTCAAACGAATCAAATGGCGGCTCATAATCTTTTAAGCCTTGAGGTTCAGTATTTTCCCCGTAAATTTCAAAAACCTTATAAGACAAGTTGCCGGATGAATCGAGATACGACTTCCATTTTGCCACCTCATCGCCCTGGGCAGTGAAATAAAACACCTGCCTTCCACCCCTGCTAATCTCAACCAATGCATCAATGATGGCTTTTGCCCTTACATCATCACTGTTGGCCAAGAGTTCATCGGCCAAAATGGGTAGTTTAAGCGTTGACTCCTGCTGTTCTATGAAAGCAAGGCGCACAGAAAGCAAAAGCTGAATGCGTGACCCCGTGGATAAATGTTCCAGTGACTGCCCTTGTGCAATTACCGTATCATAAGCCCTGAAAACCGGGTTATTGCCTTCCTCAATTCGCAATTCGTAACGTCCCTTGGTAATCCTGTTAAAAAGGTCATTGGCTCGTTTGAATACGGAAGTCTGGTTGTGTTCCCGGGCTTGTTGTTTGAGGTGGTTAACAATTAGATTGCCTGTATGAGAAGACAAATTGCTTTTATATAACTCTTCAAGATCATTCAGGGCATTTTCATATTCCTTAAGAGCATTTTCCAGGTCATTCTGTTTTTTTACTTTTTCCAGGTGGCTTTTTATAGTGGCAATTTCATTGCTGATTTCCTCCTTTCTGGAAGCTTCTTTTTCGTATTCTGCAATTCGCTCTTTTGCCACATCTAAAGTAACAGTGGACAGTTCACCTTCTAATTCAGTGTAAAGGGAATGATTTTCAACTTCTTTTTTCTTTTCTTTCAAAACCCTTTGCTCCTCGAAATAGTCTTTTCTGGCCTCTTTATATTCTTCCAGATCTTCCACAAGTTTTTTTACTCTTTCTTTCTCCCCTTCCTCCAAGCCCAGCTTTCTGTAAACTCCCTTTAAGTCATTTTGTTTTTCCTGTACCCTCTCCGTTTCTTTGACGACAACTGTTTTCAGTTCTTCAATTCTATCGGTATTTTTCCGTCTTAAATCTTCCTGCTCTTTAATTTTCTGCAGAGTATGGCTGGCCCATACGGCATCATCTATTTGCTCTGCATTGTGCTGAGTAAATACATGATTGATCTTCTCCAAAAGTTGGGAATATTTGTTTTTCAATACTTTCCTTTCTTCTTTTAACGCTTCCAGCTCGGTATGCTTTTCCTGCCATATTTTGACATACGTCAGGAAATAATATAAACCACTATAATGTTTCACTTCTTCGCCAGGAAGATCGGGAGCTGCCTTAAGTTTCTCTTTCAAAGACTTTTGTTCTTTTTCCACTTGTTGCAGGGCTGGTTGAAGCCTTTTTAGTTCTTCTTTCCGCTGATCAATTTTTTGTTCTATCTTGTCTTTATACCTTACATCGCTGACTTGCACAGACAGCTCATCAATTTTATCAGTTATTTCATCTATAGTCCAGCTTTCAGGAGATTCAAGTCCAGTATGCAAATAATCCTGTTTTCGAAGTTCGGCTCCACCGGTTGATGCTGATCGTGTAATATAGAATGCAAAAAATGCCATTATCGCTAAACCTAAAAGGCCGTAACCCCCCCAGACGAAAGCAGCGAAAGCAGTAGCCAGTCCAATACCTGACATAATCCAGATCCATTTTTTCTCTATTCCCCTGAAAGAAACTTCCCGCAGCCAGGAGGAAAGATTTTTTATACCTTGCTTTAAGGCATCAATATCCCATGAACTAAACTGTTCTGACTCCTGTTGCAAATTATTGATTTCTGTTTCCAGAAATTGCTTTTCACTGTGAACCCGTACGGTTTTATCCAAAAACTCATCCAGCTTTATTACATCTTGAAGATTAATCCCCTTCCAGTTCTCATAATCAAGAGATTTCCCCAGGTTCTTTAAAGCTTCCTTTTCTTCTTTTTCAGCACGGACGATTTTCTGATCTTTTTGCTCGATTTCCCTTTCGATATTCTCCAATTGCTTTGCTTTGTCCTGTATAACCTTCAGAATTCGATCCTCGACACCTGATTCCGGGATATCCAGCCCTTGCAGTTCTTTCTGTAGGTCTTCAATATTCTGTTTTGCTTCCGCAATAGTATTATTGGCTTCCCCTATTTCTCTTTCATGCTTCTCAATATTCTTTAATTCTTCTCCATTCATGTTCTCAAGGACAGGAGAATATTGCTTATAGCGTTCCTCAACCAACTCAAACTTTTGCCTCTGTTCAAGCCATTTTTCCATTGCATCATAAAACTCTTTCAATTTACCGGCAAGCTCTGCATTCTCCCTTTCCTTTTCCAATTGCCCCAGGCTGTTTTCTCTATTCCTCAGGTTCTCTTGATTACTTTTAATTTCCTCATACTTTTCCTTTGCATGTTGAACATTTTTATATTCTGCAATTTGTTTCCCCGGAATATGGTCACTATAATTCAATTTTTGCCTTGCTTCTTCAAGGTTATAACCTCCGAGGGATTCCTGGATAACTTGTTGGGCAAGGTCTTTCTCCTCAATACGTACAAGTTCATGAAGTGCAAGCATATAACGTTCTTTGGCCTCTTCAGCAGGTAACCCCTGGAGAGAGGCGTCCACTCCATCTTTTTGTACCAAAACACTACTGAAGTTTACATTAATTTGCCAGGGCTCACCATCTATTTTAATTCTGCTATTGGCCCATAAATCCCTGGTATTATTTCTCCAGATAATCTGTTTAATCGCACGAGCTGTAGAACTCTTACCGGAAGCATTCGGTCCTGCAATAATATTAATTGCCGGGGACAAGTTTTTATATGGGTTCAGCCCTTCTTGCAAACCGGGCATTTGGTTTATCGACAGTTCTTCTATGATGAATGGTACTTTCTCCATAATCTCTGCTTTATTGTTCCTGTTGGTTTATCAAGGTACTGAGCAACCTATTGCACTCTTGCTGGATATAATCTATTGCTTGTTTTCTGTCAGATTTAATTACGCTTCCTTCTGTATTTTTCAAAGGAGCATAAATTCCTGAGTGATTTAATCTCTTCTGCGTCTCACTCCATTCTTCAATTAGTTGTTCAAGAAAGGATGTGGATTCTCCTTTATTGATGGCAAGGATGGTCTCCGCCAGTTTTCCTGGTGGAGATGGATGCTTAGCCAGCTCTTCAAGATTTTCTACTGCAGGCTGTACGTTATTAACAATCTTCCGGACAGCCACTTTTGCTCCTGTACTTGTCTGGAATTCGAAATCATCTTTAGCGTATATAAGCCATTCATTAATCTCGTTAACTGACGAATGTTCTCCTTTCAATTCTATATCGTATATCAGCCAGGAAACATTTTCCATTTCCAGTTCATTTGAATGATCAATTATTTTGGAGGTTAAAGCTTCTCTCGCATCAGGCTCGTCAAAGCCATTAGAAATTTTCACCGTAATGGTCTCATAGCGCACAGGTGAAAGCGGAATTCTTTCAATTGTAACATCATCTTTCCCCTGCAATTCAATCAAAAGAGGTCCATGCACTCCCTTCTCCCCGGAGTTGAATGCATGGGGTGACCCGGGATAACCAATCAGGGGGTCTTGTTTATCAAAATCCGTAGGCTTATGTATGTGTCCAAGAATCCAGACATCTACAGGCTTTGCAGATAATTCACCCGTAGTAACCGGCGCGTACCTGCTTTCCAGGGTGTCTACTTCGCTGTGCAATAAACCAATGGTTAATCTATGTGAATCCAGTTGAAGGTCATCAAATGAGTGCAATGGATTTTGCTTAAAATGCTGCTTGGGGAAAGACCAGCCCACAAACTGAACCTCAAGATTGTTTTTGCTGAACAATTTTTTCTCCCAATCACCCCGTGCACCAAGAAGATGAACATTTCTATATTCTCTGCTCGCCACAATGGTCTGGAAAACATCATAATCATGATTCCCGGCCACAGCATATATTTGAATTCCCTTCTCTTTCAGCTTTGTAAATCCATTCTGAAGCGGCCCGATGGCTTCAAAATAACGATTGTCTCTGTCGACTATATCACCGGCCAGAAGGACAATGTCAACCTGCTGCCGTATAGCCAGTTCCACAAAACGATTCCATGTATATTTGGCTGAACTTTCCTCAGCATCAACTGGTAAGGCAGATGATTTTCTTCCTAAGTGTAAATCCGCGGTAGCTAAAATTTTTACTGACATACTGAAAATATTTTTACCATAAAATAAGTAGTGAATTTACAATTTTCTGTATAACTTTTTTCCGGTTTACTGCATAATTTATTCACACCCATTAAGCGGGATATTAGGAATATAAAGTTAACAACAATCTATGTCAAATAATGTCGTTAATAGATTTTTTTCTTTTAGGAAATATCTTACCCGGAAAATTCATATTTTAGCAATAGCTGCATTAGAGGAAAAGTGAAATTGCTGACAATTATCACCAGCAGACACCAGGACAATGAATCAGATATTCAGTGTTAAGAAGTGAATTTTTTTACAAAGAATAAACCAGGGATAACTGTAAAACAGAGTGTTTGTAATCTCTCTAAGTTTTTCCTTTTTTTGTTCCCTTCGGTTCCCGCAAAGCGGGACAGGCTATGAAATCGCTTCGCTAGTTGGGCAATGCAAAAAAAAAGACTGGTGCAACATGACGGAATGATGCTACAAACTCTAAAGGCATAGGAGTAACAACGGTTTCATTACGCCTCTCTGCTAAACCCCAATGTATTTACATAATAGAAAAAAGCCCGCTTTTAGAGGGACTCCCATATACATAAACTAATTATTCTACTGACTTATAACGGTTTAATGCCATAAAATTCACTTTTTTTCGTCCTTAGTTAAAGTCTACTTTTTTTAAGGATGTACTCATCCCAAACACCTCTCTCCGTGAGAGAGGGGCTGAATCTGCAGTCAAGTTTCCTTTTTTGCCGGTAGTACAAGAAGATTTGGAATACGGCTTCTGCTGTAGTCCTTTGCTCTCCAGAGAGAAAAAAAATTCAGGAAAAGAGTACATTAACTTAGGTTTTTAACCCGAATAATTCATCAATAATTTAAGTTAGATTTTTCTAAGGGATTTAGTAGTTTTGAATCTTAAACAAAACAGGAATGCTCAAGGAAAACAACAATAAAGCAACAGTAAAACAGAATATTAAAGCTAATGAAAAGGCAGATGTTTCCGCTAAGCCTTTTGTAAAATGGGCAGGTGGGAAAAGTCAGCTTTTAAAACCGATTGCAAAAGAGTTGCCTTCCGACATTAATAATTCAAAGGGCTTTACTTACATGGAGCCGTTTGTGGGAAGCGGTGCAGTCTTATTCTGGATTCTTAATAACTACAATAATGTTAAAAAGGCAGTTATTAACGATATTAACGAGGATTTAACAAAATGTTACAAAACAATACAAAGCAACATTGACGAGTTAATAGTGAGTCTTAAAGACATGGAAAACAAATATTATTCAATTAAAGAAAAAGACCGGAAGAATTTTTTCCTGGAGAAACGGGAAGAATTTAACAAGCGTAAAAAAAACAGTATTCAACATGCCGGTTTACTTATTTTTCTAAACAAAACATGCTTCAACGGACTCTACAGGGTAAACAGTAAAAATGAATTTAATGTCCCTTTTGGAGATTATAAAAACCCTAAAATTCTTGATACAGAAAATCTGCTTGCGGTTAACAAGGCACTCCGTAATGTCATTATTCTTAATAAAGATTTTACAGAGACATTGAAAGAAATTAATAACGATCCCTGTTTCTTTTACCTGGACCCTCCTTATAAGCCGATAAGCAAATCGTCCGCTTTTAACGCTTATTCCCAAAATGGTTTTGACGATGAAGAACAAAAAAGACTGAAGGAATTCCTGGACACACTCAATGCAAAAAATATTTACTGGCTTCTCAGCAATTCAGACTTAAAGAACATTGACCCGGAGGATGAATTTTTTGACAACCTATATCAGGAATTTAACATTTCGCGGGTAAAAGCCAAAAGGGCTATCAATTCAAACGGCAGAAAAAGAGGAAAAATTTACGAATTGCTCATTAAAAATTACTAGTCTAAAAAGTTATATCCTCAAGCCAAGGGCTTCATAATAGCACCCAGTTCTCTCCATTTTTCCCTTTGCTGAAACTGGCAGCTTCTTGCGGTATTTTACCCTCTATTAAACCTGGTACATTCCGAGCTTTTATCTCCTTATCGAAAAACTGGACAACTCCCGTTTTCTCCCTTCTTTTCATTCCATTTATGAACATTATAAAGATGAGGGCTACGCAGTTTCCAAAAGAACTATCCAACGAGATATTGCAACTTTACGGGATAAGTTCGGAATTGAAATTGTCTAAGAAAAACACAGAGGAGGATATTACATTGACGAGGAGGCGAGTATAAATGTCAACACTTTTTGCAGGTTTCTGGAATTTGCCAAAACAGCGGATATACTGTCAGAAACCATAACTGAAAACAAGAAAAAACTGGAATATATTCATTTCGAATCGCAAGGAAAATTGAAAGGAATAAACTTTTTGAAAGACCTGATGTATGCAATCAAAACCCGCCTGCTGATTTTTATATAATTTCCTCGCTCCCAGTAATAAAAATCAAAATATAATTAAAAAAAAGTATATTTGCCGGCAAATAATTTATTTAGCATATACAGTCAGACATGAAAGTACAAGAAAAACTCAGTGACCTTTACGAGAAAAGGAACCGGGAAGAATACGGGAGGGCCTATGACTTTCTCAATTGGGCCGGAGAGGAAGAACTTGCAAAATTTGCAGAAACCAGGAATTCTCTGTTACAAAGTATATCAAAATTTACCAAACCAGGTTATTCCGGCACCAAAACAGACATTCGCAATCTATCCCCCGGTTGCAGGATATGTGCTGAAGGAAAATGGTCGTGCCTCTTCATAAACGGCAAGTGTAATGCGAAGTGCTTTTATTGCCCCACTTCGCAGGATGAAATAGGTGTCCCGTCGACCAATGCATTCTCATTCCCGGAACCCGGAGAATACCTTGACTACATTGAAAAAGTCGGTTTCAAGGGAGTAAGCATAAGTGGCGGAGAACCTTTCCTTACTTTCGAAAAAAGCCTTGAGTTCATTGCTGCTGTTCGTCGCAAGTTTGATTCAATATACATTTGGCTTTATACCAACGGAACACTGGTCACGGAAGACAAACTAAAAATGCTTCATGACGCAGGATTAAACGAAATAAGATTTGACATAGGCGCCACCGGATATAACCTCAAATACCTTAAGAAAGCCATTGGAATAATTCCGGCAGTGACCGTAGAAATACCTGCAATACCGGAAGATTTGGAAAAGATAAAAGTATTGATGAAAGAACTAAGCGACATTGGCGTAAAACACCTGAATCTCCATCAGTTAAGACTGACACCGCATAACATCAATAAACTTGCATACAAACCTTACACTTTCCTGCCCGGGGAAAAAGTCACGGTTATAGAATCGGAAATAACTGCCCTGGAACTCATTCATCATGGTCTTCTAAACAACATTCCACTCCCTGTTAACTACTGTTCTTTCGTGTATAAAAACCGGTACCAGGGACGAGCCGCAAGAACACAGGCAGCCGGACTGGTAAAACCGGGTTATGCGGAAATCACCGAAAACGGATACATCAGAAAATTGTTTATATCCGGAAACGCAGAGAATCTGAAAAAACAAACCGAAAAATTACAGGAACGGGGGGTTCAGGAAGAACACTATTATCTCTCAGAAAAAGAAAACAGACTTTACCTTCAAAATCAGCTTATTAACAAGATAAAATCATCCCATCTCCAACACGGAATAGCCTATGAAAAAGCATCGCTGCGTTCGTATGATTCTCCATACGGAACAAGCAAGAAAATTGAACTCAATCCCGGGAATACAATTTATGTAGAACAAATAACCATAGCTTGCGAAACAAATATCAACCCCGACCTGTGGCGCATCTTTCAAAACGTTACGCCAGATAGCTTTACAAAGGATACCATCACGGATAATGCATTCATAGAAAAAACTCTACCGTATGAATTAATCCCCTATGGATTGCAGCAGTATGGATAAAAAACGGAAGCGCTTCACAGATTTATTGGTCCAACGTCGTGAACAATTGCAAGTGTGATTTGATCCCCTAACAACACAGCCTCATATCAAACCCTATAGGCCTTGATCACCTAAACCTCATTTATCAAAGTAATGGCAGATAAAAACATGTTATTACAGCAATTTCACAGCCATTAAAATAAAAAAGTCTCGCTAAAGTTCCGCAGATATTAGGAATAAATAAAGTTGTTACATAAAAATTATGGGTTGCAGATACCGGATAATATGTAACAGATAATAAATTCGTTAATGTGTTCTTTTAAACCGAAATTCTTCCTGGGAGATCACGTTAAGGACGAACCTAAACAGGAGGAGTTAGGAACTAAAGACCTTGAATTCTATTAAGAGGATCCTTTTTACTGTCTTATTAATATTTTTTAAAATGATTTTGAACTAAATAAAAGCTTTTTTGTACACCTTATGGGTTCAAAGAAATAACAAGGCCGTACTTTAACTTATATAAAGCAACGGTCATTTCTATGACATGAGAAAAATAGTTTTAAAGAATATCAGTCTTATCAAATGACTTAACAATTCTTAAAGTAAGCCAATTTTAAATGTATTAAAAGCTATTGTTGTTTCATTTATATTGTTTATTTTTATTAATGTGAAAGACTTAGGCTGTGGCTTTTTCTTATAACTTTTATTGTAGCAACGCATTATTTCCCCATGAGAAGTAAAGAAAACATCCACAGCATAATATAACTTTAGATATATGTATAAATCCATCTTTTTAGTAATTCTGATAGCGCTTTTCAGTTGCACTGAGGATGTCAAGGAAGATTCCACGGGGCAAAGATTATCTGACGAAGAATTAGAATTCATTGCAAAGTTTGATCACCAGTTGCTGAATCAGATGGCACGGAAGACGGTCTCTGAACAGCACAAATCTGTGGAAAATGCCGATGAAGTTGAACCAATAGAGAGCAAGGAGGTGAAGCCTGTTGTATACGATCAGCTTCTGTCAACCAAACACATGGAAAAAGCACATCAGAAAGAGGTATTCATTGCGCAAATGCTGCCCCAAATATTAATCACCAAATTTCACATGAACCAGCAAAGGAAAATACTGGAACTTTTATTGCATGAGGATTCTCTGAAAAATGTTGATTATGAAAAAAAACAAGCATTTATCAGGCAGCAACAAAAAAAGCACAATGCTGAAAATGCAGGAGAGTTAATTGATAAGCTAACTACTCTTCCAACCAGTCTTATACTTGCCCAGGCAGCTGTTGAGTCACAGTGGGGAAGTTCCAGAAGTTATTGGGAAGCCAACAATCCGTTCCAGATAATATCACATGATTCCACAGAAGCACGGCTTAAAACTTTTGATAAAGACAGGGACATTATATATTTAAAAAACTATAAAAACCTGCCGTATGCTATTATTGATTACTTTAGAAATATAAACCGTGCAGAGGATCTGACTGAACTTCGTAAACAGAAGAACAGAACTGATGATCCAATGGAACTGGTTAGATACATGGACAGCTACATTCCCAAATATAGCGGGCAATACGTAAAATTACTAAGTCAGGTAATTCAGGAGAATGATCTGACACGCTATGACAACTATAAAATAGATTCATCCTATATTAATATATTGACAAAAAATGAAATCCAGACTATTATAGATGAACAAAACAAAAGAGATAAAAATATAGTTTCTTCCGATGCCAGACGAATCAAAAAGATCATATCAAAAAATGTGGATATTCAGTATAAAGCACTCTCTTCCCCGGAGGATATAGTAGAAGTGACCAGCAAATATGTTGTTCCGAATGTTTACACGAATGTAATTGATCTGAAATATTTGCTTTTGGAGAAAAGAAAGGATAAATTCATAGATATGCTGCTCCCTTCTGTTTTAACAGCTTCTTACGGAATCAAACAAACCCGTCAACGCATATCTGCCATTCAGGAAAAGAAAGCAGAAAATCAACCTATTTCCAGGGAAGACAGTGCGTTTTTACAGAAACAGCTCAAAGCCTGGAATGCTGATGATATAGAGCAATTACTGACAAAAAAATTGATTACACGCCCTAATAGTATTATGATGGCCCAGGCTGCTGTAGAGACAGGCTGGGGAAGTTCACGTTTCTTTGTGGCGGCTAATAATACCTTTGGGGTTTGGTCTTTCAACCCGAATGAATCCAGAATAAAGGCCCTTGGCACTAGAGAAGGGAAACCTATATATGTAAGAAAATATGACAATTTGTCTGCAAGCATTATAGATTATTACAAAGTGATTGCTAAAGGCCCCTATGATGAGTATCGTGAAGCAAGGAAAAGGACAGATGACCCTTACGTTTTAGTTGAATACTTGTTTCGATATAGCGAGATGGGACAGGAGTACATAGACAGACTCAAAACAGTCATGCGAAAATCCCGTTTGACAAGATACGACGAATATCAGATTGATCCGGCCTATATCGAAGTAGAATAATAGTTTTTACTTTTCTTTAAAAAAATTAAAATTTTGATTTATGCAATACAGAATTCATTTCCAAACAACGCTTTTGCTATTTATTATTTCGGTTTGTGTCCTGTTACACCAACCCACACCTTTGCAGGCACAAAACAAAGGGGATCATCACATTAATGCTTTTAACTATCACCGGTTTGGAGAAGATAAGTATCCTTCCACAAATATTGACCTCAAAACATTTGAACAACATTTACAGTTCTTTCAAGAAAACGACTATACGGTTTTAACACTTGGAGAAGTGATAGACAAATTGAAATCAAAGGAAGATATCCCGGAAAAAACAGTCGTATTGACTGTGGATGACGGCTATAAATCCTTTAAAACTGAAGGAGTATCGCTTTTGGAAAAATACAATTACAAAGCCACCGTTTTTATCTGCACTGATTATGTGGGCAAAAACAACTATTTATCGTGGGATGACATACGGGAATTACGTCAGCAAGGCTATGAATTCGGCAACCATTCTCATACCCACGATCATTTTTTAAATTATTCTGACGAACAAACCAGAGAGGAATTCAGAAGGGATCTTTCTCAAGCCGAAAAGATTTTTCAACAGCAGCTTGGTTTTAAACCCAGACTTTACTGCTATCCTTATGGAGAATACAACCCTGATATGCAAAAAATTCTCAAAAAGAAAGGATATCGGGCTGCAGCAGCTCAAAAATCCGGTGTTATTTATTCAGAAAGTGATCTGTTTGCTTTACCAAGATTCCCCATGAACTCGACCTATGGAAAGTTAGAGAAATTTCGTTCCAAAGCCCGAATGAAAGCCTTACCGGTTATCAAAGAAAAGCCGGCTAATACGGAAATAAAAAATACCAATCCCCCGCAGTTGACACTTCAATTTGATGCGACACAAATAAATACAGACCATATTCAGTGCTTTATCAATGGCAGAAGAGCCTGTAAAATTTCCAGACAGAGCAATGCTCATGTTACGCTCCAAATACAGGCTGAAGAAAAACTCCAAACCCGGCGGACCTTATATACTATCACGGCACCTTCAAAATCCGGAAGGGATTGGTATTGGTATACTCATCTTTGGGTAAACACTGAATACGGAGAATAATTAAACACCATACCATCTGATTTCCAACACTTTTCCTTTAAAGATCCAAATGTTTTGTTTTAATTTTGGTGAAAGTAATACGGAAAGCTAAAATACAAACACAATCTAAACTCTGCCCGTTAAAGAAAAATAACAGATAGGTGATGTAGTATTGAAGTAACCCCTCAAAATAAAGTGATTGATCAGGAAAAAACTCAAGAAAATAAAATAAGCCTGTAAGAAAAGGCACCGAATGTATTCCTGGATTGTTATGTTATAAAAATAAAAGTTTGATGGATAAAGCCCGTTTCATAATGTTGCTTTTATTTTGTAATATTGTTAAGTTATAGTTATTTTTGGAAATACTATATGAACATATTTTTTATTGTCTAATTAAAACTTCTTTATTATGCGATTGACTATTCTATCCCTTTTGTCTTTTATCTTTCTTCTTGCTGCATGTGGAGTGGAAGAGGAATACGAACATGAGCATGCTACCTATGACTTTCCGGTGGAAATTGATGGAGAGACCGTCATTTTCACCTACGAATCTACGCACGATCTTATGGGTAATCCTGATCCTGACGTGGAACTCGTTGTGTTTGTCCACCACGGAGCCTTGCAAAACCCGACCTCCTATTTCGAAAATATGAAGGCTGCTCGGGATTCAGCTGCTACCGACCGACCAGGAAAGGAATTTGAAAACAAAACTTTAATCGTTGCGCCGGCCATGATAGGCCAAAGGCACATCGAAGATAATCCCGATCGCTATGAAAAAGGGAACTACCCCTATTGGGGCGGTGGATGGAGAGGAGGCAGCAACTCCAAGACTGAACCCGAGGTAAGCAATTTTGAGCTGCTCGATTCTATGGTTATGCACGTTACCTCCCATTTTCCAAACGTCAAAGCTGTTGTCCATGCCGGACATTCAGCAGGAGGACAGGTTGTAAGTCGTTATTCTGTTGGTACTCCAATTTACGATGATTTACTTGAGCGTGATGTATTCCCCCGTTACATAATTTCCAACCCTTCTTCGTTTTTGTATCTTGACAAGCATCGTCCCGACATTGATACCAAAGATGAATTCATTGATTATTCAGACGAAGTACCAGTGGTTGATGAAGAGGAGTGCCCCGAGTTCAATGATTATGCATACGGATTCAGCGGAGATGTTGTAGAATATATGACACGCAGGCCGGTTGATCAAATGATCGAAGAATTCAAAGAACGTGACGTATATCTGTTGCAGGGTATGGAAGATAATAACCCTGAACATGGTGCGCTTGACAAAAGTTGTCCTGCAATGACCCAGGGAAGGCATCGGCTTGAGAGAGGTCAGCGGTACTATGATTATCTTGAAGTGGTGTACGGTTCGGATGCTTACGAGACCAAGTTTCTTGAAACTGTACCCGGAGTGGGTCATAATAATGCTGAAATGTTTTCCTCCGAAGAGGGTAATCCGTTGATATTCTTCGATGCGGAAAAAGTACGTAACGAAAAGTTGAACAAGTAATTATAGCAAAGAAGAAAACCCGTTTTCCAAAAGAAGATATTCTGAAAATCACACCCTGAAAGCTAAAGTGTGAACAGGAATTAAGGCAGGATTTACAGGACAGTAAGCCTACTAAAAAGCTGAACTGCTAAATCCTGCCTTTTGTTTAAACTTTATGCTGGAATAATGTCTAAGAATAGTTAAGAAACATCCTTAATAAAATAATCATGTAATATCAGTAAAGGGAAGAATTATTTTATCAGGATAAGTTTCATATGATAATTAGATTATTATACAATTAAAAACAAACATATGAAATTACTAAGATTTATTTTTCTCACATCAGTTGTTTTCACTGTAGTTTGCAGTGCTGTAGCCCAACAGCTTCCTTTTGTAATGGAGATACCTGTTGAGGGAGTCCAGTGGTATGATGAGAACATACCCAAGCCTGAAGAGATAATAGGACACGAGATAGGTACCCGTCACACGGAATCCCTGCAGGCACTCAACTATTTTAAGGCCGTAACCGATGAAAGCGATATTGCGGTTATGCATGAATATGCCCGTTCGCATGAGAATCGTGCGTTGGTATATGCCATAGTTACTTCACGAGAGAATCATGAGCGGCTGGACGAAATCCGAGAACAAAATGTCAGGCTTACAACGGATGCCTCCGCGGTTACCGATGAAGAGATTGAGGATATGCCCCTTGTCATATACATGGGTTACAACGTGCACGGTAATGAGGCTTCTTCCGCGGAAGCGGCAATGTTGATGCTCTATCACCTGACTGCCGGGCGTGGCGAAGGGATAGAGGAGATGCTTAAGGATATGGTGGTAATAATAGACCCCAATATGAATCCCGACGGAAGAGACCGTTTTGTGAACTGGGTGAATATGAACCGGGGTGGTGTCCATACAACTGACCGGCAAGATCGCGAACACAACGAGGCGTGGCCCGGCGGAAGGGGAAACCATTACTGGTTCGACCTGAACCGTGACTATATTCCTCTTGCACATCCTGAAACCAAGGGAAAAGTGGAAACATATCAAAAGTGGCGTCCGCAGGTTTTTTCTGATTTTCATGAAACGGGGCGTTCGAACGCAACTCATTTTTTCCAGCCAGGTATACCTGAAAGGACTCATCCCCTGACGCCCCGGCTAAACCAGGAACTGACAATGAGCATTGCAGAGTATCATGCCGATATTCATGACAAGATGAGCCAAACTTACTGGACAGGGGAAACCTATGACGATTTCTACTATGGTAAAGGCTCAACCTATCCTGATGTGCAAGGCACTGTAGGCATTTTATATGAACAGCGTTCCTCCAGGTCGCTTGAGGCGGATATGGATAATTATCCACACGGCATGCTTCACTATAAAAGGACAGTACGCAATCAGACAGCCAGCTCGCTGTCAACACTTCAAGGTGCATGGGAGTTGCGTAAGGATTTACTACGCTACCAACGAGACTTTTTTGGCGAAGCTCCAAAAAGATACAGGGATTATGAAACAAAGGCCTATGTGATCGATAAATCTGAATATCCGAACAGGGCCCAGGCAATGGTTGATAATATCCGTCGTCACCGTGTAAAGGTTTATGAGCTTAATCAACATTTCGAAACCCGAGAGAAGACATTCAAACCTGGGGAGGCATATATCATTCCGATGAATCAGCCTCAAAATCAATTCATCAGGTCTATGATGGAAACCCGCAAAGAATTCCCGTCCGAGACTTCTCATGATGTCTCAACATGGACAATGCCGCTAACTTTTGGAGTACCTTACGCTTGTATGCAAGAAGATCCATCCCGTTTCCTGGGTTCGGAGGTTACGCAATTCGGCTTCGAGGGAGGAGAATTCATAGGTGACCCGGATACGAAAATTGGATATGTATTGGAGTGGGGCAGTTATTTTTCACCACGGGCCCTATACCGCTTGCAGGATGCAGAAGTCGTAACCCGGATGTTACATAAACCAATGAGTGTGCCTATAGGTGATGATACCTACCAATTGGGACGCGGTTCCATTACCATCCCTTTCGATCAACCAAACGTAAGTGAAAAGGAGCTTCGTGAGCTTATTGAAAAACTCCCTGAAATGGACTATGTGAGGGTGTTCGCACTTGAAAAAGGCTTATTCCCGGAAGGTCCTGATTTCGGTTCTCCCAGTTCCCAAATTTTGGAAAAACCATCGATAGCATTACTAACGGGAAGCGGTGCAAGGTCATATAATGCAGGAGAGGTACGCCATCAGCTAAATGAGCGATATAAAATGCCGATCAGTCAGATAGATGTGGACAAAGCGAACAGAGCAAATCTTGACCGCTATAATGTATTGGTGTTGGCAGGAGGCTATTATGGTGCATTGGAAGCGGAAACCGTAAAGGACTGGGTTCGTCAGGGTGGTACGGTTATAGGTATTGAAAGTGGTGCGGAGTGGCTGAACAGCAACGACCTGGCCGATCTTGAATCTTATAGTCTGGATCTCGACCAGATGTACCTTGACAGCAGTTATGCCGACCAAAGAAAACTTTATTATAAACAAAATATTGAAGGGTCGATTTTTGAGGCACAGGTTGACAATACACATCCTATAGGTTATGGATATGATACAACTGTTCCTGTATTACGGAAACTAAACACGTTTTACGGCAAGAATCAAGAGAGGGGCACCAACGTGGCTGTATACAATGAAAAGCCCTTACTAAGCGGCTATATTTCAGAGGAGCTACATGAGATGGCAGAGGAGAAGGTTTCTATAGTAGCACGCAGAGAAGGCAGGGGTCGGGTCGTACTAATGTTCGACAACCCCAACTTCCGCTCACATTGGCATGGTACAAACCTGCTTTTTGCAAATGCTGTATTTTTTGGACAAACATTCTGATAATTCAATATCACCCGGTGGGCTGGTTCCGATTATACCAGCCCACCTATATTTTTAGTCTCACTTTTCTGATTATTAAAAATCAATGAATATTTTTTTTATTTTAGTTAAGTTTTACTTCAACAATTTAAATTTAAGTTACTATCCCTAAAAAACATTTTTATATGAAATCCTTTAATTATCTATCGCATATCTTTTGGCTTACTATGCTGACCTTTTTTTTATTCATAAATGCATGGGAAGTAAATGCTCAAGATAGGATACCCTCACCCGAGGAATTTTTCGGTTTTCAAATGGGCGCTGATCGTAAGCTTGCCCACTGGGATAAAACTGCCGAATACTTTTTTCTACTAGAAAATAAAAGTGAAAGGCTGAAAGTGATAAACATGGGACCGACACCTGAAGGTCAGCCCTTTTTGATTGTTCTTATCACTTCGCCTGGAAATATGAAAAACCTTGACCGCCTTCAGGAGATAAATCATGCGATAAGCGATCCAAGAGGGTTCACGGATGAAAAAATTAAAAATTACATAAATGAAGGAAAGGCTGTTGTTTTTCAATCGATGGGGTTGCACTCAAACGAGGTTGGAGGCACACAGATGACCCCCGAGCTGGCTTACGAGTTGCTGGCGCGGGACGATGAAGAGACGAGACTTATTCTGGAAAATGTCCTTTTCTTCATGATCCCTTCACTTAATCCTGATGGGGATATTATGATAAATGAATGGTACAGTGAAACCGTGGGGACAGAATACGAGGGTATGAGGATGCCATACCTTTATAATAAATATTGTGGTCATGATACAAACAGGGATGCCGACTTTTTGAACCTGCAGGAATCTAAGTACACAGCTGAAGCTATGTATGTCGACTGGCCTCCTCAGGCTTATGTTGATCATCACCAAATGGGATCATACGGGGCACGTTTTTATGTTCCACCTTACTGCGATCCTATAAGACCTCATACTGACCCTTTGGTATGGCGCGAAATAGAATGGTACGGGGCAAATATGGCTTACAAGCTGGAAGAAGAGGGCCATAAAGGCGTTCTCAATGATGCACAGTTTTCCGGATGGGGTCATTTCGGATGGCATTGGATAACGCCATTTCACAATATTGCAGGAATGCTTACCGAGTCTGCCAGCGTTAACATTGCTACCCCAATTTATATACACCCGGACCAGTTGTCAGCAGGAGCCCGAATGTTCCCGGATTATGAACCCCAGGCAAGTTTTCCCAATCCATGGCCAGGAGGTTGGTGGCACCTGAGGGATATCGTGAAGCAAAAAAAAGTGGCAGCATGGTCATTGCTTGAGACAACGGCAAAAAACAGGGAAACGGTATTAAAAAACGCATTGAAGAAAGCCAAAAACCAGATAAAAAAAGGTGAGGAAGGTGATATAAAAGCGCTGATAGTACCTGCTAAGCAACATGATGAACTTACCACAACGGAGATGATCAACACCCTTATGAGGTCGGGCCTCGATATTCGAAAGGCTGAATCAGACTTTAATGCCGGCAGAAGACAATACGGAGAAGGGTCATATCTGATTCCTCTTGATCAGCCAAAGAGAGGGCTGATATTGAATTTGCTAACCGAAACGCGCTATCCCCAGAATGAATGGACTATAAAGGAAGACGGTACGCCATTGAGACCCTATGATCTTGCAACTCATACAATGTTTGAATTCATGGGAGTTCAAGTGGACAAGGCAAATGAAGAGGTTGAAGGCGATTTTGTGCAGCTTGATGATTTCGAGAAGCCAAAAGGGGAAATAGAGCAGAAGAATAGCCCGATGGTATTAGACGGAACTCAAAATCAAAGTTTCAAAGCAGTTAATTTGCTCATAAATAATGGGGCTACAGTGAAGCGGATTGACGAATCTTATAAGGATTACCGCTCCGGGGACTTTATTGTTGAGGAAGTCTCATCCGTGGTTATTGAGGAAATTGCCGACTCAACCGGAGTTGATTTCCAGCAGCTGGAGGAAACCACACAAGAGAAGCATAAGGTAAAGCGTGGCCGTATAGGACTCTTCCAAAGATATTACGGTGGCAATATGGATGAGGGCTGGACAAGACTGTGCCTGGAAAACTTTGATTTTCCCTACACTTCTCTTATGAGCGAAGAGATAAAGGAGGGAAATCTACGACAGAATTACGATGTAATAATAATTCCCCATGATTCGCCTCACCATATTACCGGATTTTACGAGGAAACAAGAATTGATCCTGAAGATTACCCGGAAGAGTACAGAAGCAGCATTGGAAAGGAAGGGATAAAAAATCTCAGGGAATTTGTGGATGATGGAGGAAGACTGGTTGTGTTGGGCTCTTCTTACGAGTTTGCGGTAGAACAATTCGAGCTGGATATTCAAAATGAGGTTAAGGGAGTCTCCTCAAAAGAATTTTACTGCCCGGGCTCAACTGTTAAAGTTAATTTTGACAATAGCCACCCATTTGCTTACGGAATGCCAGATGAAGGAGTTGTATTGTTCCGGTCAAGCCCGGTTTTCCGAATACCAAGGGGGAGATTCAACCACGATTATCAAACAGTGGTAAGATACCAGGATGAAAACCTTCTTAAGAGCGGATGGTTATTGGGCGAGGATATTATAGCCGGGATGCCGGCAATGGTAAATGCCCGCTACGGCGACGGTGAAGTTGTTTTAATAGGTTTCAGAACACAGCACAGAAACCAAACCCATGGTACCTTTAAACTTCTTTTTAATACCGTTTTTGTTAGTGAGTGACACCTTTTAAAACAAGACTGATGGACGAAAGTTATTTAAAAACCGGAAAATAACAATAAAATGAAAAAACAACAGGTCAATTGAACAGCATAGCGAGGAGGTAAAAACGATGAAGCAAGCATATCGAATTTCACGGATTTAAGCGGTTAGAGACCAAGAAAACAAAATCCCATACGGAAATTAATCTCATTCCCGTGGATTATTTTGTGAGAGCCTTCTTGGCCCTTTTTAATAAATAATTGAGAAAAGATTCATCACATTACCAACCCTCACCCTTCATCGCTTAGACTTCTCCGGGCCATGGCAATAACCATGGGGGTTCTCCTCAGCCGACAACGCAGCAACCGAATGATATTGATCCGTTCGGCAGTTCAGAGGGGGAATACGGGCATTTTAAACGAATAACATAATGCTCTTTCCCCTTATTTCAATACAAAACGTATCTACAGATTGCTTCCATCAAACAGGTCATCTGAGATACCGGTATTGATTTTCACCTCCTCCACTTCTTCTATTATTTCATTTTCACCAGTCATATAATGCATGGATTGTTTCATTTGCTCCATCTGAGAACCCATACGCTGTTGCATCATTTTTCGCTGATCCTCAGACATATCCTTCATCTGCTCCTGCATCTGTTCCATAGATTCTTGCGCTTTTTTAGCCTGCTCCCGCTCCTGATCGGTCATCGAAACCTCTGTTTTTGTGATCGTACGATAAGGAACAAGCACTCCGTTCTTTTCACGAATATCTTCATACTTAATGGTGCTTGTGGCGCTTCTCTCCCGGTTCTGCATCATCAATCCATTGACGTCAAAGTCCATCTGAACCATCACCCATTCACCGGCATCCACATATAGTCTTGCATCTACCGTAGCATCTTCCATTCCCCCGGTGTTAGCAGGAACAATCGGCTCACCGGTAGTAGGATCGACCATTTCATTCAGATCAACACCACTTACTTCCAGCACGTGACAATTCCTCCCTCCTTTCTGCTCTTCACCTTGATAATAAAAGTCCCATGAATCCAAATATTCATAAAATACCATTGGGTCCAATTCTCTCTCTGTTTTGGTTGCTTCCTCAGAATATGGGGCTTTAAACCAGAAGTGAGTCCCATCATATACCGAAATCTGCTTTTTCCCGTTTACCTCCTGCTCATTGCGAAGCTTATAAGTAGCGCTTTCTCCACTTCCTTCCCATTTCTGGTAGCTGGTGCTTTTGTCAGTAATCTTCGTCATGTCATTGACATCTTTCATCTGTTTGCGATAAGTTTCCTGTATCTTATCGATAACTTTTTGTGCTGTCATGCCCTGTCCTGAAGAAAAAAAAGGCGTTATAACCAGCAGCATGACAACCGTTAAAGCATTTAATCTTTTCATAAGAACTTCCTTTTTTTTTCTTATTTATAATGAACTCAAGTTGCAAAAAAAAACATCATCAGTCAAATTTCTATGATGGAGAAAAATGTAAGTAATTTATTATGAATAAATGAAACCCCATCCACTAGCCTAGACAAAAGCTTTTGCATAAAGCATGAGGGTTCCATGGGATGGAAAATGAAACACATGAGAACATGATAAATATAACCCAAGAAACCGACCAATTCCTTAAATATCCAAATGTTTTTCCTAAATTTGAAATATACAACTTTTTAAATCCTGCCATAACGAAAATAAAGATATATGAAAAGTGACTTACACCAAGGAAGTATAAAGATGAATGATCAGAAAGAAGATAAAGAGAATAAAATAAATCCCAAAGAAACAGCTTCTTATTGCAGGCATTATGCCATGTGTAAGATTGATTTTCTCGGGACAGGTCTTTGTCCCTCCGGGGCTCAGGAACATTTTGTCAGCTATTATCCACAGGGGCGAATGGATTTATATGCTGCTCTCCGGGAAGAACGGATCCCATTAACCACAAGAGCTGTAGAAATAGCCGATGATTGTAATTTGTGTGGAATCTGCGATTTGCAATGCCATTTTATAACTGAATTGCGTCCGATGGAGGTTATGCATGCTCTGAAGAACTATGTTGAGGAATACAGGGAAGATGTTACCGACAATACCGCCGCTGAGGATGTTTTTAACGATCTGGCCGGTATAACAGGTGATAGGTGGTGCAGCATTGATCCTGCCATCCGTATAGCCTATGCTAATGATCCTTGCCCTGCTACAGAGGAAACCATACCTTCCTATGTGGTTTTACCGGGTAGTGAAAAAGAAATTTCTGCCATCATGAAAGTGTGTAAAAAATATGGACTGGATTTCGCAGTTCGGGGCAACGGCTCCAGTGTGATGGGATTTGTGATGAGCAGCGATCTGGTGATTGATATGACCAGGATGAAGCAGATAGCAATAGATGAAGAGCGGGGACTGGTTAAAGTGGGTGCAGGTGTTTCTTCTTTTGAGCTCCAACAGGCTGCCAGAGAAAAAGGTTACCGTGTGCAGGCAGCTGAACCCTCAGCACTAGTTGCAGCGAACCTGATGTGTTCCGGGATGTTTTCAACCTATTCCCACGCATATGGAATAGGGGGTCAAAATTTAATAGATGCCCGTTTTGTCGATCCCCACGGCATGATATTCAGGATGGGAAGCAAAACGGCTCCCAATATTTTTGCTTATGAAAAAGGAGGAACAACCTTACCGGGAATATGTACTGAGGTTTCTTTCAAGCTCTATCCACGTCTCCCTGATGAACGAGGTTTTATGGTGCCTTTTTCTAACCACAAAGACACATTGGCTTTCCTCCGGGAGATCGGACAAAGGAGGATCGGTTTGGCTGCCGGATCGCTTGGCGGAGAATATCTGGCGACTTTTCTTTCTCCCTCCACCGAATTGGCCAAAGAAATCAAAGGAATTATGTATAATGACCTTGGAATTGCCTTTATGGTAAAAATGATAGGTGATCAACACGATGAGCAGGCGGTTCGCGATATGGGCTACCCGGTGATCTCCCAACGGGTTTTCAGAACACTGGTACTCTCACTTCCCGAACTTCGGAACAATGAAGTATTGAACCACCTTAATGAGATGATGCCCGGAGCTTCCATTTATGAAATGCTGGCCGATGAAAAAATGGAACCCTTAATAGAAACTGCGCTTCAACCAGACCCGGAAAAACTTGCGAACATTGTACCAGAAGATATGAAGGGTTTTTATGCGAAGCTCTATAATAGGCCGGAATTAACGGATTTAGTCTGGCTTACCGATTTCAGAATACTTAGCTCCAGGATGGGAAGAGAGAAGCATATAGTTGCCTGGATTATTTATGTGTCACTCGATAAGCCTGAGGTAATCGAGGAGATAAACAGCGAATTTAGAAGGATCGGAGACAGCTGGCAGGTGAAAAATGATTACGGCTTCATTACTCCGTTAGATTTTGGCAAAAGAGCGGTATTTGAGTACGATTATTACCTCGATCATCAAGATCCGGAAGAAAAAAGGCGAATGCTCCATGCAATGAAGGAAGCCGGGGAAATGATAGAAAAATACAGTGAACAATATGATGCCGTTAGATGGTTCAAGTATATGCTTTATCAAGGGTTTGCAAGGATGGAAAATCTGCTCTATACCTGACATACAACGATGGAATAAAGGTTTTATGATTAAATAGGTTTGAAGAAGATCATTATATGGAAAAGATATTGATAACAGGTGCAACGGGGTTTATAGGAAGCCATCTCGCGGCTGCTTTTATGGAAGAAGGAAAGGATATTATTACCCTGACCAGGAGTAAGGGACGTCAATCTGGACGGCAGAGGATGCAAAATCGTTTTCACTGGTTTGAGTTAAATGGTTCGGCACATCAATTTTGCAAAGTAGTAGAAGCTGATATTTCCCGTCCTCAATTTGGCCTCTCTCATGCAGCATACCGTAATTTAATTAACGATACCTCGGAAATTATACATTGTGCCGCCAACACTTCTTTTTCAAATAACGTAAGAAGCAGCGTGGAAATAGCCAACCTTAAAGCATTGAAGCATGTATTGAAATTTGCCAGGGAGGCCTCAGTCAATCATTTTCACCTGGTAAGCACTGCTTTTGTCTGTCCAACCGGCTTGAATGTCTGCAAAGAAGAAATCACGGAAAGAGAAAGCTTTTTAAATGTGTATGAAGAAACCAAATATAAGGCAGAAAAAAAAGTGAAGCGTTTTTGCGAGCTCTCAGGCATCCTATGGAAAATATACCGCCCCTCCATAGTTTATGGCAATTCACTAAACGGGAGAACTTTTCGGTTCAATGGGCTGTACTACCCCATTAAAACGTTGCATCTGTTAAAAAAAATGTTCGCTAAAGATCTGGAAAATGGTGGCACCCATTCTCAAAAGCTTGGGGTTTACAAAGATGTTAACGGCAGCATATTCTTTCCTATTGAGTTGGAGACCAAACCTCATACGGGAATCAACCTCATTCCCATAGATTATTTTGTTAAAGCCTTCCTTGCCCTCTTTAATAAGGGAAATGCCGGAAGGATTCATCACATTACAAACCCTCACCCCTCTCCTCTCGAGCTTCTTCTGGATTACACATCCAGATACCTTGACCTTACAGGTATAACAACCCGCCACAATTTACGGAAGTCCGAAGAAGAAAAAAATGCCATGGAAAAATTGTTTTATTCCTATTTGGGAGAATACAATCATTATTTGACAGATGACAGAATATTTGATACTTCTCAAACGGATCAGCTGCTTCAGTCTTCGGATATTCATTGTCCCCATTTTGATTACCCGCTTTATAAACAAATCATGGATTATGCCATGGAAACAAATTGGGGAAAAACAATTTCGCTGGATTAAATCTGCCAGCAGCGATTTTATAGCAGTCCACGTATAAAGAAATCCTATTCCGTCTTTTAATGTAGATATGTTTGTTGATTAACTTGATTGAGTTAAATAAAACCCTCATCCACACCCTTTAGACAAAAGGAAATGAATAGAACGCAGATGACACAGGTTGAGCGGATAAACGCGAATTTATTTATCAAAAATAATAATTACCTTAAGATTCCTTTTGTAAAATACTCAAAATAAGCATAATAGCTACAATTTATTCAAATGAGACGGCCGCGATCTTATCTAAAAAAGGCAACTATTTATATCCATTTTGTATAACTGCAAAACATTTCAACCTACAATGAATTTTTAGATAATCATTTAAAAAATCGCAGGAAAGAAAATTCAAGGTTAAGAAAATCAATTACAAATTCTGGTGAAAATTTTGTATATTAAAACATAATATGGATATTATATATACCATAATAAATGATTGACTGTATCAATCACCCCTAAACATATAGCTATCATAATGATAATATAAAAAGTGTTTTAAGAAACTTTAAAAAATATTTTGGATCTACACAGACTCAAAACTTACTATGAATAAAGACAAGCTATCAAACGAAGAACTACAAGATGTCAATTTAAAGTTGAAAGAACAAAAAGAAGAACTCATTAAGGCAAAAGAGCAAGCTGAAGAAAGCAAAGAAACTGCGGAAAGATATTTGAATATAGCGGCAGAGATTATTCTTTCTTTGGACCTGGATGGAAATATTTCCCTGCTAAATGATAGCGGCCATCGTTTACTGGGATATGAAAAGGGAGAATTGATCGGTAAAAATTGGTTTACAACATGTATCCCTGAAGATTCAAGAAATTCGGTAAGACAGATATTCAATAAAACGGTTCAGGGAAATATTGAAAACGTAAAGTTAGTAGAAAGTCCGGTTATCACAAAAACAGGAGAAAGGAAAACCATCTTGTGGCATAATAGTTACCTGAGAGATAAAAATCAAAAGATTACTGGGATACTTACTTCAGGTGAGGACATAACCGAACGTAAAGAAGCCGAGAAACAACTGGAAAAGAGTGAACATTTTATCTCTGCTTTGCTTGATAATCTCAATGTTGGAGTTGTGGCCTGCAACGAAGAAGGTATATTAACCTATTTCAACAAGAAAAGCGAAGAGTTTCATGGTCTTCCTCAAAAAAATCTTCCACCGGAAGAATGGGCTGATTATTATAATATATTTACGGTGGATGGCAAAACCAAAATGAATACTGAAGATATCCCGCTTTACAGGGCTTTAAGAGGAGAGTATTTCAATGAAATAGAAACGGTCATCAAACCGAAAGAAGGAAACTCATTATTTATTTTGGTTTCCGGTCAGCCGATTAAAAATGCTCAGGGAAGCATAACAGGAGCAGTTGTAGCCATGCATGACATTACTGACCGAAAGTTAGCAAAAGCGCAACTGGTAAAATTAAATCAGAAATTAAAGAAACAAAATGAAAAAATCGCTCTACAGAATGAAGAATATGAAACCCTGAATGAAGAGCTGAATGAAAAAAACCAGGAACTTCAAAGGATCAACATGGAACTTGAAAAAGCCAAAGAACAAGCCGAAGAAAGCGACCATTTGAAATCCGCCTTTTTGGCTAACATGAGCCATGAAATACGAACGCCCATGAACGGCATCATTGGTTTTTCCCAGATGTTACAGGAAAAAGAATACCCGAGAGACAAGCAAAAAAAGTTTCTTGATATCATTAATTCCCGAGGCAATCAATTGTTACAAATAATTAATGATATAGTAGATGTGTCAAAAATTGAAGCTGGTCAATTGCAACTGGAATTTCAAAACAGTTGCTTGAATGATGTTATTCAGGAATTGTATAATATCTATTTTAATGAACTTAAAAGCAAGGGAAAAGAGCACATAACATTAAAAGCAAATAAAGGTCTTGATCGCAAAAGTAGTTATATATCCATTGATCCTTACCGTTTCAAACAGATTATGGACAATTTACTCATAAACGCCATCAAGTTTACCCAAGAAGGGGCCATTGAATTTGGTTATAAATTGCAGTCTGAAAATACATTGCTCTTTTATGTCAGGGATACTGGTGTTGGTATACTTGACGATCAACAGAATCATATTTTTGACCGTTTCAGACAATCGGAAGATTTGACCGACAAAATACAAGAGGGCACGGGCTTAGGCCTTGCCATTTCTAAAAAGCTGGTGGAATTGATGAATGGATCGATGTGTGTAGATTCTAAGGAGGGAGAAGGCTCGGTTTTCTATTTCACCCTTCCTTATAAAACGGAGTCGGTCAAAAAAAACAAGAAACACAAGGAGAACAAGCAGGAGCAATATGAGGGCAAAGGCAAAACCCTGCTTATTGTTGAGGATGATTCGGTAAGCCTCGAATATATGAAAGAATTGCTGGAACCTCATGGATTTACCCTCATTTTAAGTGAGACAGGTGAGGAAGGATATAAAAAATTCAGGGAAATGCCCGAAATCGATCTTATACTGCTTGATCTTAAACTCCCGGATATAAGTGGATTGGATGTCATCCGAAAGATACGGGCTTCAACTTACAATAACGATGTCCCTGTTATTGCACAAACTGCCTATGTCATGAGCGGAGATGCTCAAAAAAGTATAGATGCAGGTTGTGATGATTATATTAGCAAACCTTTTGATAGCAAGGAGTTGCTGGAGAAAACAGGAAAATTTATCTGAAAGAAGTTAATGGGCGATTTAATCTAAAATTTTAAAATAACTTGCTTTTCATTAAATACAAAGATTTATATACAAAATATGAAAAAAAATTTAGCAAATAATCAACATAAAGAGTTTGTAAAATTATTGATCTCTGGAGAACGTTCCCGGTGTTCTGAATATGCTCATAATTATTTTAAACAGACTAACTCTGTCAAAGCTCTTTATGAGGATGTTCTTAAAAGTTCGCTTTATGAGATTGGTAAACTTTGGGAATACAATAAGATCAGTGTTGCCACGGAGCACTTAGCCTCTGCAATTGTAGAGGCAATTTTAAATGAATTTTATCACAATATAGCCACAAAAGGAAAAACAGAAAAAACAGTTGTAGTCTCCTGTGTTGAAGAAGAACAGCACCAGATAGGCATAAAAATGATCAGCGATATTTTTGAGATGAATGGATGGAATTCATACTTTTTAGGTGCTAATACCCCAACAAAAGAAATTATTGATTATACAAAACTAATAAAGCCTGCTTTGCTTGCTATTTCATTGAGCATATATTTTCATTTGCCTGTTCTTGAAGAAATGCTTCAGAAAGTCCGGGAAGAATTTCCAGGCCAACCTGTTTTAGTTGGTGGCCAGGCCTTCAGTCGCGGAGGAGAAGAGGTATTACAAAAATATGAAAATGTATTTTACAAACCAGATTTGATTAGTACTGAGTCATTTATAAAAAAATTCAATTAATATGGACAAAAATTATCTTTTAAAAACAGCAAAAGAACTGAAGCAGGTAGATACGAAAACTGCTGAAGAATATCGTAAGAAATCCGATGAGTTAATTTCCCAAATCAACAAAAAGATGTTGGAAAAAACCGAAATTAATAACCTTATCGGGGGAGAACACAATCTTAGTATGATGCAGGACAATCATGGCAATCATGTTCGTTTTATTGCCTCTATACTGAAAAATTATAATCCGGATGTATTTGTAGAAACGGTACTGTGGGTTTTCAGGGCGTATCGCAGTCATGGATTTACTACCAATTATTGGGCTGCTCAAATGAATACATGGGTGGAAATCTTAAAGGAAGTGTTTAGCCCTGATATTTTCAACGCAATTTATCCTTTTTACGAATGGATGCAAACGAATATTCCTATCTTTGTAAAAGTATCAAATGAAGATATAGAAACACCAAATGCAATGCATTAATCTATGCCAGAAAGTTCTATTTTAACGATATTAGCTGAGTGGGAAGACGAAATTAATGTTACATTAACCAAAAATAACTCAATAGGTATCGCCTTGTTTACTGTTGATGGCGAATTTCTTTTTGCAAATGACTTTATCAAAAAACTCTTTAAAGAAAAAGCTAAAGAGAACTTTATTAATCCAACATTTAACGAGCTTATATCATTAGAAAATTCTTCACCCTTAGTTTTTGAAGGATATATGACTTTAGGCGATTATTCATCAGTGAATACTTCAATTTGGGCACAGGTTTATAGAAAAGCAAATAAATTGCTTATAATGGGTGGAGTAGATGCAGAACAGTGCTTAGAACAGAATAAAAAACTCCATCAGCTAAATCATGAAATACTTGATCTTCAAAGAGAGTTAATACGTGAAAGAAACACGCTTGAAAATACCTTGGAACAACTTAATACTGCTAATGAGGAATTAAAAGAGCTTAATGCCACAAAAGACAAGTTTTTTTCAATCATTGGTCATGATTTGAGGAACCCTTTTAATTCATTGATTGGTTTGAGTGAGTTGCTTATAACAAAAGCAGAAAAATATTCACCAGAAAAAATCAAGTATTTTGCTCAGCAAATGTATGATTCTTCTAAAAGTGCCTTTAATTTATTAGAGAATCTATTGGAATGGTCAAGAATACAAAGAGGAGAATTAGAACCTGATTTTGAGAAAGTGACTCCATCAGAAATCATAGATGAAGTAAAAAAAGCATCGGAACAGTTTGCAAATTCTAAAGGCATTAATCTGCAAACAAAAGTTAATAGCAATGATTATATCTCTGCAGATAAAGAAATGTTAAAAACCGTATTACGAAATTTGGTAAGCAATGCCATAAAATTTACTTATTCAGGGGGAGTTGTTAAGATACTGACCGAATCAATTGAAAATTATGTTCAATTCACCATTTCAGATACTGGAATGGGCATTCCTCCTGAATATGTTAGCAAACTATTTGAGATTGATTGCAGCCTCTCAAAAGAAGGCACAGAAAATGAAAAAAGTACGGGTTTAGGATTAATCCTTTGTAAGGAATTTATAGAAAAACAAGGTGGAAAGATTTGGGCAGAAAGTGAATTGGAGAAAGGAAGCAATTTCAAATTTACAATACCTCTGTGGATGAATGAAGAAACTGGATAATGGTATTTATAATTTAAAGCTCCTGGTTTATTTTTTATAATAAACAAGAATAAAAATAAAATTTTAGCAATGAATTACACATTCATTTTTTTTAACTTGTGTAAAATTAATCCTTTAGATAATTGTGTCTTAAAACGGGGAGACGCAAAGCATTTCAGTTTTAATACCCGAATTAGAGGACTCCATTATGAAACTTTTCAATTTAAATCCATTGCTATTCTTATTCATTGGTATATTTACTTTGTATTCTTGTGGTGATGGCGGAGATGTTGGTGAACCCAATGATAAAATTGAACAGGCTAATTCTGTAAGTCTTGACGAACCTTTTCAAATGAAAATTGACGAAGAAGGTGACAGAGATTGGTATAAGGTTGAGCTTCCCGGGCAGGGGTATTTAAAAACAATGGCCAAAAATGTACCTGAAGAATTAGAACTCGAAGGGGCTATTACTGTATTTGAGGAATGGCAAAGCAATGAGAATGAATTCATGAAATCATGGACAGAGCTCCCATTTGCCACGGCTATTCATGAAAAAGGCACATACCACATCGCCATAATTGATAATTACAACGATGCTATGTCAGAGGATAAATTTGAAGTAAAGTTTTCGTTTATCGAAGAATTTGATGATTTTGAACCAAATAACACCCCAAAAGAGTCAGAAAAAGTCAACTTTGACGAGGAATACAAATCTGCAATATATCCGGTCGGTGATACCGATTGGTTTAAATTCAAGACTGATGAACCAGGTTATGTAACGGTAAAAGCAAAAAATGTTTCGGATGAACTTGAACTTGAAGCAAGATATGCGAATTATGACGAGTATGAAGGCGACAAAGTAGATGTTTTCAGGGACTATGGTGAATTGCCTCATTCAGCATCAATCCCGGAGCCCGGAGAGTATTATTTTCATATTATTGATAATTACAACGATGCCAAATCGGAGACACTATTTGACTGGAAGATTGAATTTATACCGGAAATGGACAAAGCAGAGCCAAATAACGATCTCGAAAATGCTAAAACACTTACTATTCCCGACACATTGAATATTGCTATCTTCCCAAAAGGCGATAAAGATATCTATAAGTTAAATACCAATCAAACCGGAACCCTTAGTCTAAAAGCCAAAGGTTATGAAAAAATAACACCTGAAGTGCATTTAGCAATGAAGGATACAACGGGAAAGAACAAACTGGAAAAAATTGGCGATTGGGAGGAACTCCCGGCAGAACTTAAAATACCTGATACAAAAAACGAGTACTACATAATGTTCATAGATAATTACAATGATAACGAATCACCGAAACCATTTCCGGTGATAGCGCAATACAAATAGAATAATAGTCAGTTTTTTTAAAAAATACTTATTTTGTAAAACCAAAAAGCCGTTGCTTTAACTCACTGTAAAACAACGGCTTTAAAATTTAAGGGTGGGCCCACTTGGACTTGAACCAAGGGCCACCTGATTATGAGTCAGGTGCTCTAACCAACTGAGCTATGGGCCCTGTATAATGATATCCTGAATTTAAGAACTTCTTAAAAATCGGAGTGCAATATTAATATTTTGTTATGAAATAAGCAACTGTTTGTTGAATATTTTAATCTGCATTTTTTGCTCTTCAAATAAATCACTGGTTTTATTATTGGCAGAAGTATTTTAATTTAGTGTAAACTACCTTTATAGACCACTAATAACACAGGTAACAAGAATTTCAAATCAGCGATTATCCGCATCATCTAAACAATATGTGTTCTATTACACTCCTACTCTAACTTAGGCAACGTTTTCAAAAACAGTTCAAGTACATTGTGAACGTTCTGATTGAAAATTTCCAGTATTTCTTTCCAGGTTACCGGTTCTTCATCGGTTTTCCAGCAGTCATAGTCTGTACTCATTGCTATTGTCCCGTAAGGGATTTCCAGTTCATTTGCCAGTATGGCTTCCGGAGCGATTGACATATTGATAACGTCAGCACCCCAGGCACGGAACATATTTGACTCCGCTCTTGTGGAAAACCTTGGCCCTTCAATGGTTACCACTGTTCCACGGGGATGATAATTCAGATCAAGTTCTTTGGCCGAATCAATTAACTTTTCCCGGATATATTTTGAAAAGGGATCTGCCATTGGCGTATGTTTCATATCACCCGGCTTGAAACTTTCAAAGAAAGTCAATTTTCTCAGGCGCGTAAAATCAATAAACTGATCCAGGATAACAAGGTCGCCCCTGTGGATTTCTTCTCTTAAACTTCCACAGGCCGTTGTGGTGATAACATAATCGCATTCAACTTGTTTGAGGGCATAGATATTTGCCCTGTTATTGACCTGCGTGGGGGGTATGGTATGCTTTTTCCCATGTCTTGACAAAATAACCACATCGGTGTCGTCAATTTTGCCTGTGGTCAAAGGTGAACTGGGTTCTCCGAAAGGTGTTTCCAGTTCCACTGTTTCTGCTCGTTTGAGAACAGAAGGATCTTCAAGTCCTGAACCGCCAATAATACCTACTTTTGCCATAATATTTTATTTTTAGGTTTTACGATTGTTTATATCTTCATGTTATTTCCTTAACCAGCATATCATACCAAACAGTATCAATATCCATAAATTTTGTTGTAATATTCAAGCATTGCTTCTCCTGCTTCGTCAACATCAGTGCCAAAAGTCAGGATCCCTTCTTCGTGTCCACCCATTACAACTATTTTCTCCTTTTCCACCTCTTCACTTTTCATCAGTTTACGAATTTCCTTCGCTAAATCCGGGGTGCCAAATTCAGCTTCCGGTGAAGTAGTTGGTTTATTATTCAAAAATTTATTCCACATATCCTTGTTATGAGTATGAATGACAGCATTTACCGAGGGATTTTCCATGTACACAGCCGCATGTGTCAATGACTCAGAGCTGGCTTTGGTCTCCCCGATACACTGAAGAAAATTGTTCTCAATTTCAAAATAATCCACCCATGCATAATGCATACTATTAAGGGTTCGGTATCTACCCGTTGCAGATCCTGTGATGATAAATTCATTTGTATTATCTATCCTTATGCTGATATTTCCAAAGCCAATTCCACCATCACACATTCCTATTAATCCCATATTATAAAGCTTTTGCCTCCAAAAATTTATCCGCTGAAAACTTTTTCTTGGAAATGTAAAAGGCTTCTTTTCCCATTCGTATTTAAACTTAATATAGCCTTCATTTTCCTTCATCACCAAACAGTTTTTTTATTTCTGTCTCATCAGGCTTACAAAGCCCTTTTTCGGTAATTAATGCTTTGACGTAGTCTGCCGGCGTAACGTCAAAACCGTAATTTGCAACCGGACTTTTCGCAGGTGTTATACGAACTTTTCTGATTTGTCCTTCGTCATACCCTTCGATGTACCTTATTTCATTTTCACTTCTCTGTTCAATAGGAATTTCATTCACTCCATCATATATATTTCTGTCAATACTTGACAATGGTAGTGCCACATAAAAAGGCAGGTTATTTTCTTTTGCCGCCAGTGCTTTCAGATATGTACCTATTTTGTTGGCAACATCTCCTCTGGCGGATGTCCGGTCGCTTCCAACGATTACCATATCCACCATACCTTTCTGCATAAGCAGCCCACCGGTATTATCCGGAATCACAGTATGCGGAACCCCGTGTTGTTGAAGCTCCCATGCCGTCAGTCGGGCGCCTTGATTGCGTGGCCTTGTTTCATCCACCCAGACATGTACTTTAATCCCTTTATCATAAGCATTATATATCGGAGCCGTCGCCGTGCCATAATCAATGCAAGCCAACCAGCCGGCATTACAATGCGTAAGAATATTTACCGGTTTACCCTGTTTTTTCCGTGCAATTTTCTCAATTAAAGGAAACCCATGCTCCCCAATCAATCTGCAATTTTCAATCTCTTTGGTTCTAAGGTTATTTGCAACTTCAAGCGATAAGTTTTTCGCTTGTTCATAATCATCGGTACCCACAAGTTTATAAAGTTGTTGATCAACCGCATAAGCGAGGTTAACAGCAGTTGGCCGGGCTGATTTCAGATAATTTCCGGCATTTCTTAACTCCTCTTTCCAGTTGTCATTATTTTTTGCATGCACCATTGCAAGATACATGCCATAAGAAGCTGCTACACCGATAAGAGGAGCTCCCCGCACAACCATATCATGGATTGCATGATGAACATCTTTTGCAGTTTTCAAATCAAAAATCTTAAATCGGAAAGGCAATACCCGCTGATCTATGACCTGTATCGTCGTTTCATCCAGTTGCCATATGGTTTGATAGGGTTCCCCGTAAATCTTCATACCAAAGGATAAATTAAAATGAATGTTATACGTTTATGCTTTTTGCTGGATTAAATTATAAAAAAATATTGTATATAAACAAATAAAATTATTTTTGCGGATTCAAAGCGTTCAAACATACAAATCCCATACGGTGTATTATTATGAAACGCATATATAATCATTACTTTAACAAAAACTAAACGAATGAAGATCGATTTCACAAATATAAAGCATGTAATCTTTGATCTTGGTGGCGTAATTCTTAACATAGACCCACAGCGTACCATAGATGAAATGGAAAAACTGGGGGTAAAAGACTTTGACAGGCTTTACAGTCAGATCAAACAAAATCATGTTTTAGACCAACTAGAGAAAGGATTGATAAATGAGCAGGAATTTGTTGAAGCAATACAGAAATACTCAGGCATAGCAGCCACGCCGGAAGAGATTAGACGATGCTGGAATTGCCAGTTACTGGATTTCCCTCCTGAGCGAATAGAGCTATTAAAAGAACTAAAGCAATCGGAAAGATACAAAACCTATCTGCTAAGCAATACTAACAGCATTCATAAAAAGGTCTACAACCAAATGCTCGTAGATCAGTTTGGAGTTAATGGGGTAGAATCACTATTTGAAAAAGCCTACTTTTCCCACGAAATAAATATGAGAAAACCCGACAAAGAAATTTTTGAATATGTGCTAAAAGAGAGTAATCTAAAACCAGAAAAAACACTTTTTATCGACGATTCAGAGGCAAACCTCAGAGGCGCTCAGAAGCTCGGAATAAAAACAATCTTAGTCAATTCACACTACAACATTACCGATCTGTTTTCTTATGCTTAAGTAGCCAAACAGACCTGTGTGGAGAGGCATCCCTCATTTGATACAAAGAGTCCAAAGCTTCTTGCTTATTTACAAATGACTTTATACTCACCCTGTACAAATCATCTTTTTCAATTATGGAAGCATTATCTTCATTTTCAGATAATTGGCTGCGAAATTGTTCAGCATTTTTTCTGTGCTGGAAACTTCCGATAATAAGGTGATATTCCGCTTTTTCTTTTGCTTTCTCTTCCTTTTTTTCTTCCTCTCGTCCTTTTTTATTCTCATACATCAGGGCTTCCCTTTTATCGGTCACCCCGGTTAGTTCCTGCTCTATCTGATTATCTACATTTTGTTCTTCTCCCTTTTCACTATCTTCATCGGGTACAGTTCTTTCCTCCTGTTTCTGCTTAATATCCCCTGAAGTATATTTATCTATGTAAAATTCGAAAAACCCAGTTAAAAAACCAGCTGTTACAAAAAGCACCAACAATATCAAAGCAGAAATCTTAATAAAAAATCTGCCCTTCCTTTTTTTCTGCTTCTTTTTCTTTGTTTTCTCTGTATCCTCTTTAGATATGGGCTGGTCACTCTTTTCCAGTTCAAAAGGTTCCGCCTTAACCGGCTCCATTCCCATTGTCTCTTTTTCCTGCTGGAAAAATTTTATATTGCCTCTTTCATCTTTCTTTAGATACCCTACGCCGTCAATAGCAAAATTATCTCCGGAATCCAGTTTGCTTTTTACCTCCTTAACAAACTTTTGGATCTGCTCTCTGGCTTCTTTCTCCGTTATATTGTAAGTTGCTACCAGTCGTTTCAATAAAATTTTATCACTATCATTCTTAATAAAAGGGTTGAAAGAGTACTTTCTGCGTGGAGGGAGTATCTTATTTCTCTGACGATCAATACCGGCAGAGTAGTAATGTACTGTAATACTTCCTATTTCAGGGATTACAAGCCCGTTGCGAGAATAAAGAAGATCTTTTATGAGGTATAATACGTCCAATTGTCTCTTTTCTATTAATTTCAAACAAAGATAGAGAAAAAATATTACAGGAAATAAATTAGAAAATGTATTTTTGTTTTGCAATAATGGAATAAACACCCCAAAAGCAATGAAAAAAATCCTTGTCACAGGGGGAACAGGATATATTGGTTCCCACACTGCTGTTGAATTAATAAAGGAAGGATTTAATGTGGTCATTATTGACAACCTGTCCAATTCAGATAAATCGGTTTTAGCCGGTATCAAAAAAATTACAGGTGTAACTCCCACATTCTATCAAATTGACCTATGCAATAATGAAAGTCTGCAATCATTTTTTGAAGAGAACACAGATATAGAAGCAATCATACATTTTGCCGCATATAAGGCAGTTGGAGAATCATCTGAAATGCCCCTAAAATATTACCGGAACAATATTCTCTCCTCGCTTAATTTGCTGGAAAATATGGTTGAACACAAGATTTCGTATATTGTCTTTTCCTCTTCCTGTACGGTCTATGGACAACCCGACTACCTTCCCGTAGATGAATCTGCTCCTTTCAAGCCCCCACTTTCTCCTTATGGCAGTACAAAGCAAGTTACAGAACGAATGATAGCAGATACCACACAAGCAAATAAAGAGTTACAGGGTCTTTCTCTGCGATACTTCAACCCTATTGGTGCACATCCTACAGCCCATATAGGAGAAAAACCACAGGGAATACCCAATAACTTACTCCCTTTTTTGACACAGGTTGCTCTGGGAATCAGGGAAGAGCTGAAAGTTTTTGGCGACGATTATAACACCCCGGACGGAACAGCAATACGTGACTATATCAACGTTGTGGATTTAGCAAAAGCTCATGTACAGGCAATTAAAAGATTATTAAAGAAGAATAATAAGGACAACTATGAATATTTCAATGTCGGCACCGGCAAAGGTACCACTGTGCTGGAAATTATAAATGCCTTTGAAAAGGCTACAGAACAAAAAATTAAATACAAAATAACAGACAGAAGACCCGGAGATGTAGAAAAAGTGTATGCAGATACTACACTGGCAAATAAAGAATTAAACTGGAAAGCAGAAAGCTCACTCGAAGAAACGTTACTATCTGCATGGGAATGGGAAAAAAAATACCGAAACAAATAATTATATGAGGACAATACTAATTACAGGAGGTGCAGGATTTATCGGTTCACATGTAGTTAGATATTTTGTGAACAAATACAATGATTATAAAATCATAAATCTCGACAAACTGACATATGCAGGAAATCTTGAGAATCTTAAAGACATCGAAGGTAAACCGAACTATGAATTTGTACGGGGAGATATCTATGATGCACCTTTTCTGGACGAATTGTTTGAGAAGTATGCTTTCGATATTGTCATACACCTGGCAGCGGAATCACACGTTGACCGTTCAATCACAGATCCGAATGAGTTTATTAAAACCAACATTGTCGGCACGGTCAATCTGCTAAATGTATCAAAAAAATACTGGGAAAACGATTTCAACGGAAAACTTTTCTATCATATTTCGACTGACGAAGTATATGGATCACTTGGAGAAGAAGGATATTTTACTGAAGAAACCCCCTATGATCCGCGCAGTCCTTATTCAGCATCAAAAGCAAGCTCAGACCATATGGTGCGGGCCTACTACAACACATATAAATTGCCGGTTGTCATATCCAACTGTTCCAACAACTACGGGCCCAACCAATTCCCGGAAAAATTGATTCCCTTGTTTATCAATAACATTCGCAACCACAAAAATCTCCCGGTTTATGGGAAAGGAGAGAACATCCGGGACTGGTTGTATGTTGAAGATCATGCAGAGGCTATCGACTTTATATGCCACAAAGGCAGAACAGGAGAAACATATAACATCGGTGGAGATAATGAATGGAAAAATATTGATCTGATCAAAAAGCTGTGTGAGCTTATGGACACAAAGCTTGGCAGAGCGCCGGGCAGCTCAGAAAAACTTATCACCTATGTAAAAGACAGAGCCGGCCATGATAAGCGCTATGCCATAGATTGTTCAAAGCTGAAAAATGAGATTGGCTGGAAACCGCGGATAAACTTCGAAGAAGGTCTGTCTAAAACAATAGACTGGTACCTTAATAACGACGAATGGCTTCAGCATGTTCTAACCGGTGAATATGAAGAATATTACCGGAAACAATACCTGGAGCGCTAGTCTATTCGACAGTTACAGATTTTGCAAGGTTTCTCGGTTGGTCAACGCTGCATCCCCGAAGCACTGCAATATAATAGGAAAGCAATTGCAAAGGCACTACAGTGAGCAGCGACGCAAGTGATTCCAGTGTTGTTGGTATTTCAAGGACATGATCGGCCATTTCCCGAATGGTAGTATCGCCTTCTGTAACCACAGCAATTACCTTACCCTTACGTGCTTTAATCTCCTGTATATTATTGACAATCTTGTCATAAGATTTATCTTTGATAGCAATAACCACGACGGGCATATTTTCATCAATAAGAGCGATTGGACCATGTTTCATTTCAGCAGCAGGGTATCCTTCAGCATGAATATATGAAATTTCCTTAAGTTTCAAAGCTCCTTCCAAAGCTACAGGGAAAAAGTAACCTCTTCCCAGATAAAGAAAATTTGTGGCATTCTTGTACTTTTCTGCCAAAAGTTTAAACTCATCACTATATGTTAAGATCTTTTCAATCTTATAAGGGATATCATACAACTCATTAATCAAGCTATGATAAGTTTTCTCATCAATTTCCCCCCGTCTCTTTGCCAGTAATATAGCCATCATCGAAAGCACAGTAACCTGGGCCGTAAAAGCCTTCGTTGAAGCAACTCCTATCTCCGGTCCTGCGTGGGTATAAACACCCCCATGGGTTTCTCTTGGTATGCTGGACCCTACAACATTGCAAATACCCAGAACAGTGGCCCCAGCTTCTTTAGCAAGTTGAATAGCCGCAAGTGAATCGGCCGTTTCCCCACTCTGGCTGATGGTAATAACAATATCATCACTATTAATTATCGGATTTCGATATCTGAATTCGGATGCATACTCCACCTCCACTGATATTCTTGCCAGATCTTCAATAATGTATTCCCCTACCAAACCGGCATGCCATGATGTTCCGCAACCTATAATAAGAATTCTTTTTGCATTTTCCAATCTGGGAAGTATGTGGTATAAGCCGCCAAGTGAAATATCTGTTTTGTCAGCATTTATTCTTCCCCGGAAAGTGTCTTTGATAGAACGAGGTTGTTCAAAAATTTCTTTCAGCATAAAATGATCATAGCCATTCTTTTCAATATCCCCGATCTCCATATCAAGTTTTTGAACTTTCGGTGTCAGATAATCATTTTTCAAGGTTTTAAGTATGAGCTCGTCTTTACCAAGGACAGCAACATCGTTATCATTCAGATAGATCACACTTTTTGTATGTTCCACAATGGGTGTTGCATCAGACGCAATAAAATATTCTCTGTCGCCAACTCCAATTACCAGAGGGCTTCCCCGTCTCGCTCCAATAAGCTTATCAGGTTCATCTTTACAAATTATTGCCAGTCCATAAGCGCCAATAACTTTGTGCAATGCTAATCGAACAGCTACTTCCGCTGACACCTGACCTTTAAGGTAAATATATTCAATCAGGTTTGCCAGAACTTCGGTATCGGTTTCTGTTTTGAACTCATATCCGCGGTCTTCAAGACGTTTTTTCAGCCGTCCGTAATTTTCAATAATTCCATTATGTATAATTATAAAATGGCCATTTTGTGATGAATGGGGATGAGCATTTTTATCATTTGGTTCACCATGTGTTGCCCAACGTGTATGTCCAATTCCAATCTTTCCTTTCAAATTTTTATCTTTAATGAATTCCTCCAGCTCGGAAACTTTTCCTTTCTTTTTATAAACGGAAACATCTTCATCAAGCAGTAAGGAAACACCGGCAGAATCATATCCCCTGTACTCCAATCTTTTAAGCCCATTTACAATAATTGGATAGGCTTCCTTCTCTCCAATATAGCCAACAATTCCACACATATGAATTAGGGTTTATAAAATGTCATTTTAAATCTAACAGGATTGGAATGATTCGCCCCTGTAATGGTTACTCTTCCGGGTTCATAAGGAAAATTACGGATGTTTACATATAAATTTTGGTTTTCTTCCCCTTTTATATATCCTTCAATATAGTCAGTAATATCCGCAATAAAGTAATCATCTAAATATCTAACTTCATTAGTCGCCACAGAAGTAGTATCATATGAATAATTATAAAAATATAACTCTTCAGATGGCGTAAATGCGTTATATTCAGATGCAACAGGAAGGATCACTTCAGCACTAGCAAGTAAAAGGCTGTCTTGATCAGCATATTTTTCTTTTAATTCCTCCGGAATAACCAATCTTCCATAAGTTCCGCCCAGACCAGCAATAAACAACAAACTATCAGAAACTAACGAATCATTTTCAAGGTAGGTTTTGACATTTCCTGCGCCGCTTTCTAAGTCATCAAAATTATAGTTGTAATAATTAAATTTTGTTAGAAGCTGACTGATAGCAAATTCCTGTTTGTCTGAAATTTCTTCTTCTGTCTCTTCATTTTGGTAATAAAGACTCAACCTGGAGTATGAATCATTAATATCAACCTGAGAAAGATAACCGGTTTCTCCAATTACATCATCAAAGGTAACATATATTCCCGGCACCCCTTCTTCATAATACATTGCTGCTGAGTCGATATTAGTAGAATCATATTGAAGGAGAAAATCCCCAAACTCAGGGCTAAGGGTAACTTTTATTGTATCATCCCCGATATACTCTGATTCCAGATTTATAAGTTCAGGGTCATAAAAATCGGATGGATCTACATTTGAATAATAATCAGTATCAAAAGAAAGGGGGGTAGTTAATTTATAAACTTTAATATTTGCGTTTCTGTTGTCTTGATATTGATTATTTACAAGCAGATGGAGAAAAACAGAATCTGCTTCGGGATTTTCTCCGAATGCGTAATCACTGGAATAACCAATTTGTGTGAAGAAGCCAGCCGATGTATTCCCGTAAAACGGGTCTTCTGTTTTCCCCATTACCGCATATGGCAAATTCGTGGTATTTATGGAATCTCTTTGATGGAGATACGTTTCCAGAGAAAAACTAGAATCAATAAATACATTAGAAGAGTCGAACGGTTCAATCAGGCTTTTACCCAGCTCACCTGGGTCTTCTTCACAACTGGTAAACAATGCAATAAAAAACAACAGAAAAATGTATAATAACCCCGGGAAGGATTTTCTAATTCGGAAATAACTTCTTGTGTTTTTGTTAATCATACTATTAAGTTAAAAGTTTATCGTAAAATTCAGAATATGCGTCAATATACTTGTCTTCAGGTTGATAATCCAATGTTAATATTTTTGCTTTCCCAATATATTCCTCCACTTCCTGATTGATTTTCTGACTGCCTTTTATAACGCCATCAGAATTATCAATTGCCAGTTTACTTAAATTAACGTAATTGGGTTCAGTTTTAAGCTGTTTGAGATCTTTATTGGTGACGCCATCAATTTTAATCTTGTCTTTAAATTCTTTCCTTAAAGGCTTATCAAATTCATCGTCATATACTGAATACACGACTTTAGAATCTGTAAATAAAGGCTCTTCCTTATACGCTTTTTTAAGATAAAAAGGTACTAAAGAAGTAAACCATCCCATACAATGCACTATATCGGGGGACCATCGTAATTTCTTAACAGTTTCCAGAACACCCCTGGCAAAGAAAATTGCACGCTCATCATTATCAGAAAAATATTCTCCGTGCTCATCCTGCAGGGTATATTTTCTTTGAAAATAATCCTCGTTGTCTATAAAGTAAACTTGCATTCTTGCTGACTGTATGGAAGCAACTTTAATAATAAGCGGGTGATCCGTATCGTCTATAATAAGATTCATTCCGGATAATCGAATAACCTCATGAAGTTGATTACGTCTTTCGTTAATACTACCGAATTTCGGCATAAAAGTGCGTATTTCTTTTCCTCTTTCCTGAATCCCTTGAGGCAAATAACGTCCGGCTTTAGACATCTCTGTTTCAGGCAAATAAGGAGTTATTTCTTGTGATACGAATAAAACCCTGGTTTTTTCCATTATTTTGACAAATTAGTTTCAAAAAAGCTCCCGCAAAAATAGTAAATTTATTCGTATTTATCAATAATTTAGCTTAATGGCTACCAAATAGTTAACAAAGGATATATCAATAACAAAATTCCTGCCACAACAAAAATAAATCAACATTCTGTCAATTCAATTTGATAAATCTTAATCTTCGTTAAAAAATTGAAAATACTTTTCTATAGTATGTCCAACTGATTTTCTCAAACCATCAAATAATGCTACCTCCCGGATACATAAAAACTATATCATGGACATTTTGTATGCATTATCCCAAAAATACCATTCATAAAGTGATGATCTGAGAAACTGTTGTTTCATTAATTCAACGGTTTTTCTGGTAGAACCTTGTGCAAGATTTTCTGTAATCTCTTTAAGCCTTTCGGTGGTTTTATCAAATTCAGCCCCTGAATACGTATCAATCCATTTTTGATATTTATTGTTTTCTGAAGCATTTTGGTGAATATAAACTGCAACTTTGTTGTATAGCCAGAAACAAGGCAACAGGGCTGCCAGGGCTTCCTCATAACTCTTATATGCCACTGAAGACAGGAGGAAATTTGCATATGCCTCGGTAGCAATAGCCGTCTGCCCTGCTTTTTTAACATCAAAAGCCTTCATAAAATAAGAATGAAGCTCTCTCTCAATCTCCAGCCCTTCTTTTGCAAAAGCCACAAACTCCAGCAATAAATCATAATCCGGAGCTTTTGTCGCCAGACCCGCCAAAGCCCTTGAATATTCACCAATGTAAATTGCATCCTGACTAACATAGAACCTGAACTTATCCTCATCCAGTGCACCTTCAGCCAGCTCGACATTAAATGGGTGTTGTATAATGGATTTATAGATCGATTCAGTATCTCCCCAAAAGTAATCCAGTATCATAAGCAAAAAATTATATGTTCCAAAATTTATAAAAATGATGGACAGGCCCGTGTCCATTCCCTAATTCATATTCAGCGCCCTTTTCTATGGCATTGTGTATATACTCCAAACCTGCCTTAACAGCTTCTTTAAGCTCTATTCCCTGAGCGATATGAGCGGCTATAGCTGAAGACAATGTACATCCGGTACCATGTGTATTTTTCGTAATGATCCTGCTCTCGTAAAATTCAACCAACTCATCTCGTGCCGGAATATAAAGCATATCACTTAACGAATCATTCTCAAAGTGCCCGGATTTTAACAGCACCGAGTCAGCTCCCGTATGAGAAAGGTCTTTTGCCGCATTTATAAAATCTTCTTTGGTTATAATCTTTCTGTTCAGTATGATTTCAGCCTCAGGAATATTAGGAGTAATAAGTTTCGCAAGGGGGAGCAATTCTTTTATCAATGTATCTATGGCTTCATCCTGTAATAGTTTATCTCCTGATGTAGCCACCATTACAGGGTCTACTACAATATTCCCCATTTTATATTTTTCCAGGGTTTTTACTACAGTACGAATGACCGCGGAACTATGAAGCATACCAATTTTCACAGCATCTGTTCCTATGTCGTCCATTATTGCCTCAATCTGCTTCTGTATCATATCCGTCGGAACAGGATGTATTCCCGTAACTCCCTGGGTATTTTGAGCAGTTATAGCTGTTATTGCTGACATTCCAAACACCCCATTGGCAGAAAACGCTTTAAGATCAGCCTGTATGCCTGCGCCTCCTCCGCTATCAGAACCCGCTATTGTTAGCGCTTTTGTATATTGTTTCCGCATTCCCATAAACATTGTCTCTTTTCTGAATATATTTTATTAATAAATGATAAAACATCTGACTGACGGTTACGAAGGAAATATTTTTAAGCAATAATTACCCTCTTCTGCGATTAACAAAAACTCTCATTCACGAAAATGTGAGTATCCTTTATTCAAGTTAGAAACTTCTTTTCCGTTATGCTGAAATCGAATTTGAGGTTTTCCCCCGGATATTCGCCCGATTGCATAAAGTGGTTTTGAAAAATAATGCTGAAAACTTTGTGCTGTATCGTCATAATGATCAGCATTGACCGTAAGTAAAAGCACATAATCCTCTCCTCCTGATACAGCTAATTTAAAAGGATTCCAGTCGTATTTCCGGGAAAGTTTTATCAGCTCATCCGATATGGGGAAGGACTCCAGTTCAACTGTTGCCTGCTTCCCTGATGCTTTAAGTATATGCTTCAAATCAGAACCAACACCGTCTGAAACATCTATCATAGCATTAACGCCTTCATGAGCTGCCAGCCACCTGCCTTCAGAAACGTGGGGCCAGGGAGAAAGATGTTGTTGATAAAGACTTTGTGTTTCAGAACTTCCCGGAATATCCTCAAGAATACACTGCAGTCCGCCTGCTGAATCACCCAGCATCCCTGTAACACATATGACATCTCCTTCTCTGGCGGCACTTCGCAGCTTAATTCTGTCAGGACTAATCTCTCCTTCAACACCAACATTTATTACAATACCATCTTCACTGCTTGTGGTATCACCCCCAAGAAGAGGAACATTCTCTTTTTCACTAAGATCCTTGTATCCCTTTAAGAATTCTTCAACCCACTCAACTTCCAAATCAGGAGTAAAACCTACTGATAAATAGGAAGCTGTTGGAGCTCCTCCCATTGCAGCAATATCGCTTAAATTAACAGCAAGCGACTTAAAACCCAGCTGATAGGGAGTTATTTTATCTCTTAAAAAATGTGTTTTCTCCACAAGCATATCCGTGGTAAAAATATGCGATAAATTAGCGTTTACAGGAATAATGGAGCAGTCATCTCCTATTCCTGTAAAATTTTTGCTGACCAGCGCTTTAAATTCCGGAACGATAACATCATTAATTAATCCGAATTCACCTAACCTTGAGAGCTTCATAACTTTTTATAAAAATTATTAATTAGTCTGTTAAGAAACTGTTTTGATTTTGTCCTACTTTAACAAATTAGTTTTATTTATAGCCCCGTTTTAGGGCGGAGATTCAAATGCGCCTCCTGGTCTATGATTTCTAAAAGAAATTAAAACAGTTTCTAAAGTTCATCAAAAATACTTATTCTCCCAAACCTTTCCCCTTTTTTACTTCGTTTAATAATCCTTCGGCCGCAATTTCAGGGTTCTCAGCGGAACAAATACCGGACACCACAGCAACGCCATCCGCTCCTGCACGAACTATATCAGCCGCATTATGTTCTTTTATGCTCCCGATACCGACGACAGGATGAGCTGAAATTTCGCTAATTCTTTTCACGCCCTCAATGCCCAGTTCCTTTCTCAGTTCTTTTTTTGTTGGAGTTGTAAAAACAGGATTTACAGCTACATAATCAACAGGCAGTTTGTTGGCTTCTTCGGCTTGCTGAAAAGTTTCGACTGACCAGCCTATTATCCTGTTATTACCCAATAAATGGCGTGCCATCTGAGGAGGCATATCCCCCTGTCCCAGATGCACTCCATCAGCATGTACAGCAAGAGCAACATCCACCCTGTCATTAATGATCAGGGGTACTTTAAAGGGCCGCAACAGCTTTTTTATCAGAAGAGCCTCCTCAATAAAATCTTTTGTAGCCATATCCTTCTCCCTGAGCTGAACCATTGTAACTCCCCCTTTCAGTGCTCGTTCCACCACCCATGCCAGGGGTCTGCCCAGAGAAAGGTCACGGTCGGTGACAAGATACAAATCAATACTAAATGATTTTTCCCTGTTCATTTCACATTCTCTTACTTATTGCTTTTTCATCAATTTTATATAAAGCATCTAAAAATTTGATAAGGAAAGTTCCGGGAGCATCAGCCTCCTTTGCGGCCATCTCTCCTGCTATTCCCATAGTAATCATTGCCTCAGTTGAAGCAGTAAGAAAATCTTTGTTCACAGCAGAAAACACACCTGATAGTGCGCTTGCAGTGCAGCCAGTACCCGTAATTTTACCCATAAGGGGGTGACCAAAGCTCACCTCGTGAACATCTTTGCCGTCGGTAATAAAATCGGTGGCACCGCTAATACTAACTACTGCGCCGGTTTGATCTGCCAGCTCTCCAGCCACCTCAGCAGCTTCATCAGAGGACGCCGTGCTGTCAACACCCTTGGTTGAACTTTGCGCCTTTGCAATAGCCAAAATTTCAGAAGCATTTCCCCTGATAATATCAGGTTTTACCTCTTCAATCAGCGCCTTGGTGGTATTTGTCCTCAGGCTGGTAGCTCCTGCTCCCACCGGGTCAAGAATCACTGGCTTATCCCTTTCTTTTGCAGCCTTACCGGCAATATGCATAGCCTCTATCCATTTTTCGCTCAACGTTCCGATGTTGATAATTAAGGCAGAGGCAATAGAGACCATTTCTTTCATCTCCTCTTTAGCATGGGCCATTACCGGAGATGCCCCAATTGACAAAAGGGCATTTGCGGTTGTATTCATCACAACATAATTGGTGATATTATGAATCAGTGGTGCATTCTCCCGCACTTTTTTAAGATCTGTGATAAACTGTTCTTTATCAATCATAGTACCTCCTGTTTTTATTTTTTTGCACGAATAGCCACATAGTTTCCTTCTTTGTAACCCTCTTTGGGCTCTTCAAATTCATCATTGGAATACAAAGGATGTGTGGTTAATGTTTGAAAAAACTGAAAGTCAGAAAAGCCTGTTGCTTTTAGCTCATCAACTTTTTCAAGCGTTGTTCTCCAGTTAGCATCTTTTACAAACTCAATAGGGTATACAGAATCCGGTTTAACGCCCTTGAAAAGTTCATTCTCCCAGGTACCCAAAGTCTTTGCCAGGTTGTACAACAAAGCGAAAGAACCTTCTTTAGGTACGTCAATTACAACAATATGCCCATCTTTTTTGAGAGCATAATAAGCCTTTTCGAAAGCTGTATTTATATCGCTGATATAGCTGGGGGTTCCATTAAAAAGAATGGTATCATATTCTTCGGTCCCGAATTCGCCTTCTTCTGCAGTTCCTATTCGAACATCCATCTCTCTTTTCCGGGCAATATCTGCCATTGCCTCTGATGGTTCTATTCCTTCATTTATCTCAATACCATAGTCCTTTCTTAAAAATGACTCAAAAAGTCCGCTCCCGCAGCCTACAGATAGTGTTCTGCCGGGTTTTTGCAGTGAACGTGCCACCAATGCAACCTCTGAACGCAGCAGTATTTCATTTTCCATAAACCAGGCGTCATACTTGTTGGCATATTGGTCAAAAGAAAGTTTCTTTCTGGTGTTTGTTTTTGTTTCCATAAAATAAAAATATTTATAATTAAAAAAGCCGCTTTGTTGATTATGACAGCACAACAAAACGGCTTAAAACAATATAAAAATAATTTCATATCCGTTTCCCTGCGCTGTGATTAAACAGATCAGGTTCAAAGGGTATATTCTCAGCCTGCTTATTGCAAGCACCCCAGAATTATATAGAAATATTTAAAAGAACCGTTAATTATACAAAATTAAAAAATTATTGTTCACCTTATGTTATAATTCAATAAAATTTTGTAAAATCAGGATTGCCCTTATACCTGATAAAATAACAATAAATATCAAGGCAACATGACTACTGGAAAATTTCCACCCCAATGGCAAATTTTTAAATAGCTGGGAAATAACATTTTTCATATCTCCCTCTTCATAAATTAAGGGCAATAATATAGCAATTTTATTATCTTTGGATAGATGATCTAACCCTAAAAAATTAAATCAATGAAAAAACCTGTTTTTCTGTTATTTATCATTCCCCTACTGGCCATTTCCTGTAGCCAGGAAGAGGGGAAGGAAGTTAAAAAATACTCCATCGAACAATTCATGGATAACACGAGTGTTCATGGAAGTTCTTTTTCCCCGGATGAAGATAAAATTCTATTTACCAGCAATGAATCCGGTGTATACAATGCCTATGAGATTAAACCCGGTGAAGAATCGCCAACCCAGTTAACAAAAAGGGAAGAGACCACACGGGCTGTTTCTTATTTCCCTGAAGATGAGCGCATATTATTGTCTTCTGATCAGGGGGGCAATGAAATATATCATATTTATCTCCGGGAGGAAGATGGGGAAATAAAAGACCTTACCCCTTATGAAGGATCCCGTGCCTCATTCTCCGGCTGGAGTCGCGACAGAAAAAGCTTTTTTTTCATCTGTAACAAGCGTGATCCCAAATATATGGATCTTTATGAGATGCCCCTGGAAACAATGGAGCCTGAGTTAATATATGAAAATAAGGAAGGCTACAATATTGGTCCTGTTTCCAATGACAAAAACCTTATCGCGCTCACAAAAACCATTACAAACACAAAAAATGAAATGTTTCTCCATAACCTGGAAACCGGAGAAACAGAAAAAATATCAGATTTTGAGGGTGACGCATCATTTTCACCGGTAGATTTCAGCAATGATCAGAAATTTTTGTATTACATAACCGATGTAAACAGTGATTTTAAATACCTGAGCAAGATTAACCTTGAAACATGGGAAAGTGAAAAGGTTTATGAATCAGACTGGGATGTGATGTACGCCTATCATTCATTTAATGAAAAATACAGGGTTATCGGAATTAATAAGGATGCACAAACTGTCGTAAAAGTTTTCGACATGGAAACGGATGAAGAGGTTGATTTTCCGGATTTTGACGATAAAAACATAACTTCGGTAAACATCTCTGAAAGTGAAGAAAAAATGGCCTTCTATGTTTCCAGTTCGAAAACGCCACAGAATTTATACGCATATGACTTCGGTACTGAAAAATATGAGAAACTTACCGAAACATTAAATTCTGAAATAGACCAGGAAGACCTTGTATCCGGAAAAGTTGTCCGATATAAATCCTTTGATGATGTTGAAATCCCTTCAATACTATACAAACCCCATCAAGCATCAAAATCAAACCCGGTACCTGCATTGGTATGGGTACACGGAGGTCCCGGCGGCCAGTCCCGTTTAGGTTACAGCGCCACCATTCAATATTTAGTGAATCATGGCTATTCAGTGATAGCTGTAAACAACAGGGGCAGCAGCGGATATGGGAAAGAATTTTATAAAATGGACGACAGAAAACACGGAGATGCAGACTTGAAAGATTGTATCTATGCAAAAGATTTTCTGGCTGAAAAAGAATGGGCGGATACATCAAAGGTTGGAATAATAGGCGGCTCATACGGGGGATACATGGTTGTTGCAGCGTTGGCTTTTGAGCCGTATGAATTTGAAGCAGGCGTGGATATTTTCGGCGTTACGAACTGGTTGAGAACACTCAGGAGCATACCATCATGGTGGGAAAGTCAGCGACAGGCATTATATGATGAACTTGGAAACCCGGAAAAAGACTCCACCTACCTGAAAGAAATTTCACCCCTTTTCCATGCAGAACAAATCAGGAAGCCCCTGATGGTACTACAGGGAGCTAATGACCCAAGGGTACTGAAGGTAGAATCAGACGAGATCGTTGAAAAAGTGAGGAATAATGACGTTCCCGTAGAATATGTGGTTTTTGAAGATGAAGGACATGGTTTCAGTAAAAAAGAGAATGAAATAGAGGCATATGGAAAGATACTAACCTTTCTGGATAAACACTTGAAAGGTGAAGAAAGGTCAGAAGAGTAAAGGTAAAACAACAATCATACAACAGAAGGCTGTTCATTTGGACAGCCTTCTTTATACATAAATCTCTTATGCTACTGACTGATAGAGCATTAATAGCGTTATAAATTACCAGTCTTAGTTCAAAACAAAATTATACTTTTTTTATTTTCTTCGGTTCCCGCCATGGCGGGACAGGCTATGAAATCGCTTCGCTAGTTGGGCAATGCAAAAAAAGAAAGACTGGTGCAACATGACGGAATGATGCTACAAACTCAAAAGGCATAGGAGTAACAATGGTTTCATCAAGCCTCTCTGCTAAAACCCAATATATAAAAACTAATAGAAAAAAGACCGCTTTTTGGAGGACTCCCGTATACATAAACGTTTTAACAGACTTTATTTCAACAGATTAATTTGTTGAAAAGATACATGATACCTGCTTATTTTTTTTGTGTTTAGAAAAATTCCTGGCCTCCGTTATTGATTTGGAGCCCGTGAACGGGCCGGGAGTGGGGTATGGCAGATATTTTGGATCACCACGATAAATCGTGATGCTATTCTTATGCTGCCAAACTAACCGCAGTTGCTACACTCCATGAGTAAAGCACCATGCTTCAGTGATTTTTTGGAAATGCTAGAAACGCCATGCGGATTATTTCTTTTATAAGAGTCCCCTTCTGTCAAGAATTATATTCTTACACGTTACGTTGCGCTCCATGCTGAGGCCGTTGTTTTTGGTAAGGCTGTAGGATGGAGCGCTGGATAGGAAGGATACTTCAAACCACGGGTTGACACCCGTGGCTACCTATATTCCGCCCTTACAGGGCTATTGCGTGAAAAAAACCGAAGAAAGTAAAAAAAATGACAAAATTATATTATGCGGCAAGGCAAATAGCTGAAGCTATTGGGAAGTTTCTCCAGTAGGAATTCATGGTCTCTCTTAAAGACTGCGGAGAAGGGGGGATTCGAACCCCCGGTCCCGAGGTTTCGGGACAACGGTTTTCGAGACCGCCGCATTCGACCACTCTGCCACTTCTCCCAAAGCAAATAATTGATGAGACAAATTTAGAAAAATTCAACCCGTTAATCCCAACAAACTACTCATAAAAATAATCATCCAGCGTCCACATGCATGCTGTCACCAACTCATTATCGTTATAAGCAGCTTTATTAAAATCCCGGATAAGTTTCATAACCTTCTTTGCTCTATCCTCGTCACTGAACTGCATAAAAAGTGAAGAGTTGTGACTGGGCCACACGGCTGTATTAAGCCTGGGCTCCCCTTTAACATTCTTGGCCGGTACCTGCTCTATAATCTGGTAATCGCTTATATCATGTTCTTCCAGCATCTTTAGCAATGGTTCGCGGACACTGACATTGCATGTTACATATATCATTTTCATACGTATCCTTTTTTTAATTATAAATAAAACCAATCCTGCTTTCTGCGGCAATGGATTCTTCAATATTAGCCCCTATTGAAGTCCCGGCTTTCAAAATCTGCCTTGACATTACATACTCTCTGCGTTCCGAAATCAAATATTATAAAGATTTACAATCCTTAATGCAAAATCAAAACTTTTTTCCTGAATTATATTTTCCTTATTCATCTTTATAACTTATTAATTCTAAACTCTCACTTCTCTTTCAGATGGAACACTGTGTACATTGTTGGCACCACTAATAATGTAACAATGGTTGAAATCAAGAGTCCTCCGATTATCGTTACACCAAGCGGGGAATACATTTCTTTTCCCATACCCTGACTCAGAGCCATTGGCAGCATGCCTAACATTGTTGTGAACGATGTCATCAATACCGGCCGCATTCTTGAGCGCCCGCCTTCCAGCACAGCCTCATACAGTGACAGTCCTCTTTTTCTCTGCAATTTGATATAATCCACCAAAACGATACCATTATTCACAACAATACCCATCAACATAATCACGCCTATAAAAGTAGTAACACTCAATGTTAATCCCGTAGCAAAAAATGCCAGGATAATTCCCACAAACGTAAATGGTATGGCAAACATAATAATAAAAGGGTCTTTAAAAGATTCAAACTGAGCTGCCATCACCATATAAACAAGCAAAATTCCAATGAAAAGAATCAAATACAGATCTTCAAAAGATGCCTCCTGCTCTGTGAATTGTCCGGCAATCTGCACATCCACACCGGATGGTATATCCATCTGATCCAGCTCATTTTGCACCAGGTTTACCCCTCTTCCAAGGGATATTTCATCCAGGTTAGACGTCACCTTAACAATTCTTTGTTGTTCGCTGCGATTTATTTGCTGGGCACCGATTCCCTCTTTTATTTCAGCAATAGAGGATAAAGCCACCTGTTCTCCTTTTAGATTGGTAACCGTCAGATCCTCCAGTGCTTCTATTCTGTTTCTGAACTTCGGTCCGTATCTTATATTGATTTCATATTCATCTCCGCCCTGTGTAAGTTCCCCGGCCTCTGCTCCATAAATACTGCTGCGAACCTGTTTTCCTATCATGGCAGCATTCAAAGCCATTGCCGTAGCTTTATCTCTGTCAATAATGACCTGCACTTCTATCTTTCCCTCATCAATAGTAGTAGATTGATCGGCTAAGCCGTCAATTTCATTAATCCTGTCATACAATTCACTGGCGGTTTTATTGAGCTCCTCGTAGTTGTTCCCGGTAATTTCCACCTCGATGGGCTTAACATTTCCGGTTACCGCTTCAGAAAGAATACTTCCCGCCGTAACCTGGAAAGATTCAATTTCAGGTATTTTCTTAATTCTTCGTCTGAGAACCTCACCTATTTCTTTTGCACTCCTGTTCCTTTTTGAAGGCAGTTCAAGGTGCGCAAGAATTGTAGCTACATTTTTACCTTCATCAAAACCAACAGAGCTTAAGGTTCCCTCTTCAGTCTGGCCGCTTATGGATGCCAGAGTTCCGGGAACCAGTTCAGGCACTTCCTCCCTTACAATCTCCATTACTTTTTGGGCTGCTTTGTCTGTTTCCGCTGCCGTACCCCCAACGTCTGTTTCTATAACGACAACTATATCCCCAGCATCAAACTCAGGAATATAATCGGTACCCAAACGCTGACCAAAAAACATGGTAACAATAAAAACAAACAGCGCTGTTATAAGTGTAAAAGCCTTATGATAAAGCACCCAATGAAGGGTTCGTTTATAAAATGTTTCAATCCTTATAAAAATCCGTTCACTCCATTGATAAAACTTTGACTTATGATATTGCTGACTTTGCTCCCTGAGTCCTTTCAATAAATTTGAAGCTGCCGCCGGTGTTAAAGAAAGGGAGGTTACGAGGGAAGCAATCATTGTCACTGATGTAAGAATTGCCAATTGTTTGAAAAGAATCCCCACTACACCTCCGACAAAAATCATGGGGATGAACACCATCAGTGTAGTGGCAGTAGAGGCTGTTATCGCCATACTCATCTCACCAGAACCAAAAATAGAAGCCTGTTTCGGTCGGGCGCCCTTTTCAATATGCTGAACGATATTTTCCAGTACCACAATTGCATTATCCACAACCATTCCAATAGCAATAATCAGAGCCATCAAGGAAAAAATGTTGATGGTATATCCGGCTAAAAACATTATGATGAAGGCTGCAATAAGCGAAAAGGGGATGGTAAGAAATACAATAAGGCTGTTGCGCCATTCACGCAGAAAGAGAAACACAACAATGCTAACGAAAAGCAATGCCCACCATAACGTTGTTGTCAGATTACCGATGGACTGTACAATCAACTCATCGGTGTTCATTATTTCAAATAACTGAACATCGTCAGGAAGGTCTTCATCCAGTTCATCGACCTTGTCACGTACAGCCCTGGTAACGTTCAGGGTATTTTCCCCGGTTTGTTTCTGTATCATCAATGCAACACCCAAACCTTCCTTGTTTCTGGCATATTCGTCCTTATCCTTAAAGTCATCTTCAACTGTAGCAATATCTCTAAGTTTGATAATCCGCCCCTCAAAATTCACCAGGGGAATATTTTCGATTTCACTTACCTCATCAAATTTTGCCGGAACCTTAACCGAAAAATCATTCGCACCGACTTTAATATTGCCGCCCGGAATACTGACGTTTTCAGCTTTCAAAATATTTGAGACCTCATCAATAGCCAGATTATAGGCATTCATCTTATAAGGATCCACATAAATTTTTATTTCCCGTTCGGGTTGACCGACATAAATGACAGAGCCTACACCTTCCACTTTTTTAATCGGGTCGGCAACATCATCTTTAATAATGTTGTTAATGCCGGAATAATTTTCATCAGCAGTTATTCCATAAACCAGGACAGGGAACATGGATGAATTAACCTTGTAAATCACCGGTGCTTCGGCATCATCAGGCAGGTCTCTTTTGACTAACTCAATCAGGTCGCGGGCATTGTTGGATGCTTCTGAAATATCAGCTCCCCAGTCAAATTCCAGGGCAATAAAGGACACATTTTCCTTTGATGTTGAGGTAACTTTTTTCAGTCCTTCCGTGCCAGCAAGGATTTCTTCCAGCGGTTTGGTTACCTGTTCTTCAACCTCTCCGGACGATGCCCCGGGATAAACAGTCATTACGGTAAGAGTAGGCAGTTCCATCTCCGGCATTATATCCAACGGAAGTCTGTATAATGATACTAACCCAAACAGCAGGATTGCCATAAAGGCCATAACAGTAGCTACGGGTCTATTAACAGATGTTTTTGGTAATCGCATAAAGTTTCGTTTTAATTTTCAACAGTTACCGAATCTCCATCCATAATTTTATTCTTTCCGTGGACAACAACATTCTTATTGCCCTTCAGTCCATCTACTGCAACCGAATCTCCCCGGGTGTAGATTTGCTCTACCGGTATTCTCTTTACAACACCATCTTCTTCAACAAATACAAAGCGATTTCCAGTTCCTGATTGTCGGTAAACAGCATTCATAGGGACAAAAACATCCGTTGTTTCATCCTGTTTCAGAATCACCCTGGCATACATTCCGGGCTTTAGTTTACGATCCTTATTGTGGACTTCAATTTCTGCTTTTCCGGTATGTGTAGCAGTAGAAAGTGCGGGGTCAATATTCTTCACCTCCCCTTTCAGAGAATCATCGGGGAAAGCATCAAAAACCACAATAGCTTCCTGTCCCTCGTGCACTTTACCTATATCTTTTTCATTTACATCAATCTCAACTGTCAATTTGTCCAGTTTCATCAGCTGAACAATACCGGAAGTATGAGAATAGCCAACCTTCAAGCCAGGAGAAAATAAAAAGTTCTCCCCTTCTTTAACGAGGTAATCGACAATCGTGCCTGCAAACGGAGCTCTGACCTCGCTGTTTTTTTTCATCATTCTTGCTTTGGCTTTAGCAGCCTCATATTTAGCTTTTACATGATCATAATCCTGCTGCGTTACGCTACCCTTTTCCCGCAATCTGGCAGTCCTTTCATAATCTTTTTCCAGCGTCTTTTTTTCAGCCAGGGCCTGTGCGTACATCTCCCCTGACAACTCAACAAGCAATTCGCCTTTGTCCACATAGTCGCCCTTTTTGTGATGTATCTTTTCCACTTTCCCCGGCAGTGTAGGACCAAGGTTAGCTTCCCGGACAGCATATGATACTCCGGTATAATTTAATTGCGGAAAATAGGATCGTTCTGTTGATTTTTCCGTAGTAACAACAACACGAGATTTCTCATCGCCCTCCGGGTCTTTATTGTCTGCAGTGTTGCAGGAATGCAGTGTTGCAAGTATAGCTAAAGCAATTATTATCCTCTTCATATGTTTATTTTTTATTTTCAACTTCAATATTATCAATCAATTCATTCATACGGCCAGAAGCTTTAATTAACCTGGTTTTCTGAAGGCGTAAATCCGTTTTTGCCTCTATATGCTCCGCATATGCCTCCTGCCATAATGACTGAGCCTCAAGGACATCCGACAACTTATTCATGCCTTCTTCAAAATTGTCTTTGGTCATTTTCAGGTTTTCCTCAGCCTGCTCCAGAGATGAATTGGTCATTTCCACCCTTTCAAAAGCCTCCTTATACTCAAATATAGCCTTCTGCACATCCATGGAAATCATTTCCCTGGTTTCTTCCAGCTTTTCCATACTGGCCTGTTTCTGATGTTTCACCGCATTTAGTGTATGTTTTTTTTCACCCCAGTTATAAATAGGAATATTCACCATAACCCCAACATTCAAATCGCCGCCAAATTCAGCCTCAAACCCGTTATATGGATTCGGGTTTATCATTGTATAGCCAGCCTTTAAGCCCACATTTGGCAAAAACCTTGACCGCATCAAACGTTCTCCTGATTCTGCCAGTTTTACACCACTGTTCAACGCTTCAATCTCCGGTCTTTGATTCAATGCCGTATGCAAATATTCCGAAGGATCCTGGATTTCACGTTTTTCATCAAAAGAATCAGACAGTTGTATCACCGTATCCAGCGGCAAACCAATAGTCTGATTTAACGCCATGCGCGACAATTTAAGTCCGTTTTTGGCTTTAAGCAATTGCAACTCCACTTCATTCTTTTTCACTTTCACATTCATAACTTTATTGCGGGTAATAATCCCTTCCTCCTGTAAATTCTTCACATCCTTAAGTAAAGTATCCAGCCTTGTCAGGTAATCTTCAGCCATTTTCACTTTTTCCTGAAGCGAAATAACCTTCCAGTAGTGTTCATCTGTTTCAACAATAACCTCTGAGATGCTCACATCCTTTTTTGCTTCGAACATCTGTTCACCATGCTTAGCCATGTTATAGGTTTCCTTTATTTTCCCTCCCATATATATCGGCTGAAACAAGTCAACCGACCCGAAGAAGACATTGTGCATATCTAATATTGCTTCATCTTTTGGAAGATAAGCATATTCCTGAAACAAAGGATTTCCCGTCTTCGGATCTTCCACTGGCACCAGATTCCCCTGAATCTCAGTAGTAACAAATGTTTCCCTCAACAATTCAGGATTATCCCGTAAAACCTCAAAGCCTTCCTGGTAGACTTCGCTAGGAACCACCGGTAAAAACATATCCTCACTGAACAACTGAAAGTCTTTGTTTGACCGCATATACCCACCATTAAACTGAATATTAGGATAAACCCGGGTTTTGGCTGATTTTCTCAATGAACTTACAGATTGTATATTTTCATTGGCAATCTTCACCTTTTTATTATGCTCCAAAGCCATTTGCCGGCAACGCTCAAGAGAATACTCATCCTGAGCATGAAGAAGAAAGGGGATAGTTATCAGCCAAATAACAATAAAATCTCTTATCTTCATTCCTCGTGTATTTATTATTTAACAATTGATACCTTATTTTTTTACCAGGCCATAGAACAAAATGTGTAACATTGCATCCAACTGTTCTTCCAAATCTTCAACTGACAATTCCTGTTTGATAAACAAAGGGATTTCAAAGCCCTTCATCGCTGTAACAAATGCCATAGCAGCGAAATTGGTCTCATCCACAACAAAAATATCTTTATCCCTGCCTTCCCGGAGTATGCCCTCGATAACTTCGTGTTCCTCTTTGTCATAGCGCTCCCTGATTTTATCCACAAAGGCAAAATTTTTCAGATAATCATTCCTGAGCGCTTCATTAAAGTTCACAAGCTCACGTAAAAAACGCATCCGTATCAGAACATAATCACGCAGCTTTTCCCTGGGATCGATATCCCTGTTTATAACCTTCTCATATATCTCATTTCTCAGCAAATCGGCTTCTTTCTTAATTACTTCTTTGTAAATTTCCTCTTTGCTCTTAAAATAGTAGTAGATTGAACTTTTCCCTTTTCCCAGTGATTCAGCTATATCATCAAGAGTGGTTTTCTTAAACCCAAACTTACTGAAAACATTCATTGCAATAGTGACAATCTGTTCTTTAATCCCTTCTTTATCAATATTTTCGTTCATATCTTAAACCAATTGACGTTTCGACTCTTTTAATTTATTATTCAAATATACGATCCTCCGTTTTTTCAACAAAATTTTTCGACCAATTTTTCGACCAATATTATCAAATGTTCAAAACCGGCCCGTTATCGTCCAAATTTTTTACCTTTACAGAAAAATCATAAAGCCATGCAACAATACCTGGATCTCCTACAACACGTGTTAAACAAAGGGGAACAAAAAGGCGACCGAACAGGCACCGGCACGATAAGCACTTTTGGCTATCAGATGCGCTTTGACCTGCAGGAAGGCTTCCCTCTGCTGACAACAAAAAAGTTACACGTAAAATCGATCATATATGAGCTTTTGTGGTTCCTGAAAGGAGACACCAACATCAAATATCTCAATGACCACAATGTAAAGATTTGGAATCAATGGGCCGATGAGAATGGTGATCTCGGTCATATCTACGGTTACCAATGGCGTTCATGGCCAAATCCTGACGGCGGACACACTGATCAGATTACAGAAGTCATCAATTCCATTCGAAACAATCCGGATTCAAGGAGGCATATTGTAAGCGCATGGAATGTCGGAGATCTGGACAACATGGCGCTGCCGCCGTGCCATATCCTGTTCCAGTTTTATGTAAACAATGGCAAACTTTCCTGTCAGCTATACCAAAGAAGTGCGGATCTTTTCATCGGAGTACCATTCAACATTGCTTCGTACGCATTGCTGACCATGATGGTAGCGCAGGCAACCGGACTCAAAGCAGCTGAGTTTATTCACACAATCGGTGATGCACATATTTACCTCAATCACACCGAGCAAGTGAAACTGCAGCTCACAAGAGAACCCAGAAAGCTGCCAAACATGAGCATTAATCCTGAAATAAAAAATATATTTAAATTTTCATACGAAGATTTTCAGTTGGAAAACTACGATCCCCATCCACATATAAAAGGAAAGGTTGCCGTCTGAAAAGCACTTGTCAGGGTATGAGCATGGTTCAGGGGACTGAATAAATTCTGCAATTACAAGGAAAACCAAACATATAACAAATCATTTAAAACACTATTCCCATGTTATCAATGATTGCTGCAGCGGCCGAAAATAATGCAATAGGCAAAGACAATAAACTTCTATGGCATCTGCCTGATGACCTGAAATTCTTCAAAAACACCACAAAGGGACATCATGTTATTGCCGGGCGAAAAACCTTTGAGTCACAAGGACGTCCGCTCCCTAACCGGACCAACATAATCATAACGAAAAACACCAATTACAGGGCGGAAGGCTGTATAGTCGTCCATTCTCTCGAAGAAGCATTAAAAATTGCCGAAAAGGATCCGGAACCTTTTATAATCGGGGGAGAAACAATATACAAAATGGCCATGCCGCTTGCAGAAAAAATCTACCTGACAAGAGTACACACAGAAAAAGAAGCGGATACCTTTTTCCCTGAAATTAATATGGAAGAATGGGAAGAAAAAAGCCGGATATACCATGAGAAGGATGAAAAACATCAATATCCTTTCTCTATAATTGTCTATGAAAGAAGGGTCGATCCGGGATGATCGATTTTGAATGTTTGATGCATGGAGGAGTGGCAGTGGCAGTGGCAGTCCTTGTTCGCTGGAGCTGCGGAGGATAATAAAACAATGTAACCACGAGCAATAACCAATAATATTTTAACAATGTGGAATTTTTTGTATTTTTGTATATCCTCTAAAAAAGACTTAAACAATAAAATGTATATATTATGGGAAAAGGTGATAAAAAAACTAAGAAAGGAAAAATATTTATTGGCTCGTATGGAGTAAGAAGACCAAAGAAGAAACAAAAAATCAAGAAAAAAGCTCTGGTAAAAAACCCACAGGATAATGCACCGGAATTAGTGGAAAAGATGGAGGGCATCAATGTAGAAAAAACCAAGGAAGATGTAAAGAAGCAAGAAAAAATAGAAGAATCAAAAGTTGAAGCTAAAGAGACAAAGAAGGAGGAAGAACCTAAGAAAAAGACTGCTGCAAAATCAACTGAAAACAAAAGCCAGCCTAAAGAAGCAAAAACAACCAAAACCACAAAAGCTGCCGGAACAAAAAAGGCTTCTGATACAAAAAAGGCTTCTGACACAAAGAAAACCTCTGACACAAAGAAAACTTCAGGAACCACAAAAACTACCGGAACAAAGAAAGCTTCCGGAACAACAAAAGCGGCAGGAACAAAGAAAGCTTCTGATACAAAGAAAGCCTCCGATACAAAGAAAACTTCAGGAACAAAGAAAAAAACTGAAGAAAAAAAGGACGAACCTAAAGACGATAAAAAATCTGAATAAAATGGCTTCTTTTTTGTAAGGTATTCCAGAAAGTTACCATACGGAAATGAATAAAATCAATCATTAACCAGCCTACCCTGGTAATAAGAAAACGCAAAAAGTCGGTTATACCGGCTTTTTCAATTAAATCAAGCCTGTAAAAATGACGATCTAAAGCTGGTGCGGCAACCATAAAACAGATGAAAGGGAAAATTTTTCAATTAAAAAATGTACTTTCCGTATCCATAGCACATTTTATTCATGATGTGCACTCTGTATTCCTGTCCCCAATGCTGCCGCTGCTTATTGAGAAACTGTCCATTAACTATTCACTTGCCGGTGTTTTAACTGTAGCCCAGCGACTCCCGTCGCTTTTCAATCCATTAATCGGGATGTTTGCTGACCGGCTAAAAATTCGATACTTTGTCATTTTTACCCCTGCCATCACAGGCATTTGCATGAGTCTCCTGGGGTTGGCGCCCACTTTCATTGTTGCTGTTATCCTTCTGCTTTTCATGGGAATTAGCAGCGCCTTCTTTCACGTCCCGGCTCCCGTAATGATAAAAGCATTCTCAGGAGACAAAACAGGGCGCGGAATGAGCTTTTATATGGTCGGAGGAGAGCTGGCGCGAACAACAGGTCCCATAATCATCCTCGGGGCAATTTCACTGTGGGGATTGGAAGGAACATACAGGTTGATCCCACTCGGAGTTGCTGCCTCTGCCTTTTTATACATCCGTTTCGGCAATATTGACATACGCCCGAAGACTCAAACGGAGCAATATACCAAAGAAGCCTTTAAACGTACTTTTCGAAAGCACATGCCCTTTTTCTTGCTGATTGCAGGCATCATATTCTTCCGGGCATTCATGAAAAATTCCATTCTCTATTTCCTACCGTCGTATTTAAGTGACCAAGGCGAAAGCCTTTGGTTTGGAGGCATGTCGCTATCCATATACCAGATAGCAGGAGCAGCGGGAACATTCCTCTCAGGCACCCTCTCTGACAGGTTTGGAAGAATAAACACGCTGCTTTTTGTTACCATAGCCACTCCGTTGCTCATGATTCTTTTTGTGGTGTCAAAAGGTTTTTGGGTACTGCCGGTACTGATAATCATGGGCTTCTTCATGCTTGCCACCGGACCTGTTGTCCTTGCCCTGGTAATGGACAAAGCAACGGAACACCACTCCTTCATAAATGGAATATACATGTTCATCATGTTCATGTCTGATTCCATCGCATCCTTGAGTGTTGGCAAAATGGGTGATTTAATAGGACTGGTAAAAACATACCAGGTTTCAGCAGGTCTGGCATTCCTGGCGATACCTTTCTTGTTAATACTGGCAAGAAAGAACAGGAAGGAAATGAAGGAGGGATCGATAAAGCGATAAATCAACAAGTGCCAAATTCCAGGTGGTTATTCGGTGGTTGTTCCAGGTTGGCAGGATGAGAGTCTGCAATAACATAATAAGTCTAATACCCCAAGATACAGACAACAGCTGTGGCTTTAGCCCCTCTCTTCACAGACAAGAGAGGGGTTTGGGGAGGGCACACCACCCCAGACTAAACAATTCCAGCAGCTATGAGGAACTACTGCTAAAAAATCTGTGTTGATGACTGTTTCAGGTTCCACGTTGCAGGCTTCGTTTGCAGGTGCTGAAGAACTTGATCGTTATGTTACATGATAAACACAAACAGAAGACACATCAACCAGTTAAACCAAAACCGGGAAAATTGCAATGGAGACCAAGTTCTTAACAACTAAAGTCTTGAAATCAACAGACCTATTATTTTGGTCAGTTTTGGTTCTACCTTTTCTGCTGCTTGCTGTACAATTTCGTGCGATATCTTTTCTATTTTACCGGGCACACCTAAATCGGTGATTATAGAAACCGCAAAAACGGGGATGCCCATATGATGCGCTACTATGACTTCCGGAACGGTTGACATGCCCACGGCATCGCCGCCAATAAGGCGGAAATATTCATACTCCTTAGGAGTCTCCAGTGTTGGGCCGGAAGTAGCAACATAGCAACCTTTCTGCACCTTAATATTGTTTTCCTTAGCAATCTCCTCAGCCATCCTGATAAGTTCCGGGTCATAAACTTCACTCATGTCCAGAATCCTCGGACCCAGCTCGTCAATATTTTTTCCTATCAGCGGATTCGGCAGTAAATTAATGTGGTCGTTCATAATCATAATATCGCCGATTTCAAAATCAGGATCCATCCCCCCGCTTGCATTGGATACAATAAGGCTCTTAATACCCAGCAAATTTAACACACGCACAGGGTAGGTAATTTCCTGCATGTTATAACCCTCATAATAGTGAAACCTTCCCTGCATGGCGATAATCTTCTTTCCGCCCAGTTCTCCGAAAATAAGTCGTCCGTGGTGTCCATCCACCGTTGAAACCGGGAAATCCAGAATATCTTCATAATCAATGGTCACTTTAATGTCTATGTCATTAACCATTCCACCGAGGCCTGTTCCCAGAATAATTCCAACCTCAGGATCATCTCCTGTTTTACTGCGGATAAAGGAAGCTGTGTTTTTTATTTTTTCTAACATACTCAATAATTTCCCTGTTAAAATCGTCTGTTCTGTTATTTAAAAATTTGATCTTTATCGGTATATAAAACAATATTTCATTGAATGAATCTTTCAGAATAGTATATTCTCTAAGCCTGACCGCATCTTTCTCAGTTGTTAAGATAATCTTATTTTCCCCCTTCATCTTTTCAAACCGTCTCTGTATCTTATCAATATCCTTAACTGAAAACTTGTGGTGGTCTCCAAATGTAACAGGATAGATATTTTCAGAAATATTTTCTTCAAGATATTTTTTTAACGGAGCGGGATTGGCAATGGCGGTAATCAACAGTATTGATGACTCAGCATTTAATTCAATGCCATACCCGGTATTTTCAGTTTTCTTCTTTTCCGGGGTATCCGGAAAAACAGGTAAAGGCTCACCATACACAAGTGTGGTAAAAAATACTTTCTGGTATGGGAAAGGCTTCAGCTTTTTAAGCATCAGCCGCCGCTGGATGGGCTGAAGGTCTGATGGCGATTTTGTAATGATAATTATATTTGCTCTTTTCTTCCCACTTTGTGGTTCACGAAGA